>NZ_JBIBZI010000006.1:0-511053 GCF_043084105.1 Streptomyces sp. NPDC014676
CTTGCGTTTCCGACTCTATCAGACCTTTCCGATCCGATTTCCTCGGTGCTTTCCGGGGTTCCGCTTCCGCGTTTCCCTTTCCGGCGGTTCCGACTTTATCAGAAGTTTCGGGGCGGACTTACCGGCCCTTGTTTTCCGATTCATCGGGAAGTGCTTCTTCGAAATCAACGTTTCGATGAGAAGCTGATAGATGCTCACTGTCGCCCTCGGGGTCAGACCCCATCTCCAGGCAACTGTTTGAATCTACCTCCCCGCCTGCTCCGTGTCAACGGTTCCTGCGGGGCGAAGAGGAGACTAGCAGCTCAGCGGGGGCTCGCGCACATCAGGCGGCCGTGGGCACGTCGGCGCTGCGTTCGAATGCCTCCAGGTCGCCGGTCTCGCCGGCGCGCGCCGCGCGTCCGCCCAGGACATAGACGTAGGCCAGGAAGGCCAGCTCGGCGATGACCCCGATGGTGATGCGCGCCCAGGTGGGCAGGCCCGATGGGGTGACGAAGCCTTCGATGGCACCGGAGACGAAGAGGACCAGGGCGAGGCCGATCGCCATGGCCAGGGCCGCCCGGCCTTCCGCCGCCAAGGCGGCACGTCGGGTGCGGGGACCCGGATCGATGACGGTCCAGCCGAGGCGGAGGCCGGTTCCGGCCGCGACGAAGACCGCGGTGAGTTCCAGGAGGCCGTGCGGCAGGACCAGGCCGAGGAAGGTGTCGAGACGGCCGGCGGAGGACATCAGACCGAAGCCGACGCCCAGGTTGAGCATGTTCTGGAAGAGGATCCAGAGGACCGGCAGGCCCAGGAAGACACCCAGGATCAGGCAGAGGGCCGCGGCCCACGCGTTGTTCGTCCAGACCTGGGCGGCGAAGGAGGCCGCGGGGTGGCTCGAGTAGTACGTCTCGTACTGGCCACCGGGGCGGGTGAGCTCGCGCAGCTCGTCGGGGGCCGCTATGGACGCCTGTACTTCGGGATGGGTGCCTATCCACCAGCCGAGGAGTGCCGCGACGGCTGTGGAGAGGAGTGCTGTGGGCACCCACCAGTGGCGTGACGTGTAGACGGCCGCCGGGAAGCTGTGGGACAGGAAGCGCGTGACGTCCCGCCAGGAAGCACGGCGGGCGCCGGTCACCGCACTGCGCGCGCGTGCCACCAGTTGGCTGAGCCGGCCGGTCAGCTGCGGGTCGGGGGCGGCCGACTGGATCAGGGAGAGATGAGTGGCCGTGCGCTGGTAGAGGACGACGAGTTCGTCGGCCTCCGCGCCGGTGAGGCGGCGCTGGCGCCGGAGCAGGGCGTCGAGGCGGTCCCACTCCGCGCGGTGGGCGGAGACGAAGACGTCGAGGTCCATCGGTGTGCCTGCTCCTCGGCTGTTCGTCGGCGGTCGGCCGGACCGGTGGAACGGTGATCGGCTCGGTCTGCTGGTCGTACTGCGGTGCGATGTGCCATCAGCTTGGCAGACTGGCGGTGTTCGGGGCAGGCCAGGGAAGGGCGGCGGGCGTGAGTGAGCTGGTGACGGGTGAGGCGGTGGCGTTGGAGCTGCGCCCCGCGAGACTGCCCAGCAGGGCGCTGGCCGTGCTGCTCGATCTGATGGCGGCCGTGGCCGTCTATGTCGTGGTGACGATCGCTCTGGTGGCTGCCACGGCCTCGTTGGACGAGGCGGCGCAGACCGCGATCTCGATCGCCTTGTTCGTCCTCGTGCTGGTCGGCGGGCCGATCCTGGTCGAGACGCTCAGCCACGGGCGGTCGCTCGGGAAGCTGGCCTGCGGACTGCGGGTGGTGCGGGACGACGGGGGACCGATCCGGTTCCGGCACTCGTTGGTGCGGGGTCTGATCGGTGTGATCGAGATTCTGATGACGCTCGGGGTCGTGGCCTGTGTCGCATCCCTGGTTTCGGCGCGGGGGCGGCGGCTCGGGGATGTGTTCGCGGGGACTCTGGTCGTGCGGGAGCGGGTGCCGGTGGGGCGGGCGGGATTCGTGCCGCCGCCTCCGCCGTGGCTGGCCGGGCGTTTCTCGGGGCTCGATCTGTCGGCGGTGCCCGATGGCCTGTGGCTTGCCGTCCGGCAGTACCTGACGCGGATGGGGCAGCTCGATCCACAGGTCGGCTGGTCGATGGCGGAGCGGCTGGCCTCGGACCTGGCCGGGCGCACGGGGGCGCCGGTGCCGCCGGGGGTGCCGCCCGCGGCGTATCTCGCGGCGGTGGTGCAGGAGCGGCAGGCCCGGGAGGCCCGGCGGGCGTTCGGACAGGGACCGGCCGGGGGCGGCGGGCCTGTGGGTACGGCCGGTTCCGCGGGTGCCTATGCCCCGCCGGTGTACCCCGCTGCGGCCGTCGCGCCGGATGTGCGGCCGACTGTGCATCCGTCGGCGGATCCGGGAGCCGCGGTGCGTGGGGAGCGGGTCGCCCCGCCGCGGGAGGGATCGTCGGCCGACCGGCCCTCGACGGGGTTCGCCCCGCCGGCGTAGGTGCCTTCGGGAAGCGCTGGTCAGTCGAGGACCGACGGTGGTGATTCGAGGTCCTCCAGTTCGATGCCGGGGGCCGCGAGGACCACGTCCCCGGCAAGGTGCACGGAGTGCTGCTCCCCTGTGTCCAGGGCTGTGACCTGGTATTCGTCCACGGTCAGGGGGCCGTTGTCAGTGGCGTGTGTTTCTCTTTCCACCAGCGCCCAGGACTGGTCCAGGGTGCGTGGGGCGAGGACCGGGTCCGTGAAGGCGACGAGGCGTACGCGGGTGGCTGATGCCGAGGGGGTGAGGCGCAGGAGGCGGGCGGTGGCGACGAGGAAGGCGGGGGACGAGCCGGTGAAGGCGTGGGCGCGCACATTGCCTTCGGTGGCGTGGGCCCCGGTGGGGTCGGTGCGGACCCAGGTGACGCCGTCGAGGGCGGCGCCGCGGACCTGCCAGCTCGCGGCGTGGAGTTCGAGGCGGATGGGGCGGCCGAGTTCGTCGAGGGCGAGGTCGACCGAGCCCAGGTGACCGCCTGCTGGGGCGGTGAGCTGGGAGACGTAGCGCCAGCCGGAGGGGCCGGGGGCGCAGTGGAAGTGTTCTTCCGCGAGGGGGGTGTGATCGTGCGGATCGTGGAGCGAATAGCGGCCGCGGGGCATGGGGGTCCTGGGTCGTGACGAGCTGGGCCGGTCGCCGGTCCGCCAAAGGGGCAGGCCCCCGGCACGGGGGTGCGGGGGCCTGCCTCGGAGGACCTGCCGCCGGTGAGCGCGTCCGGTGCGCGGACGCGCTCACCGCGGCGGGAGCGTGGGCTCAGTAGCGGTAGTGGTCCGACTTGAACGGGCCCTCGACCTGCACGCCGATGTATTCGGCCTGCTCCGGGCGGAGCGTGGTCAGCTTGACGCCGAGTGCGTCGAGGTGGAGGCGGGCGACCTTCTCGTCGAGGTGCTTGGGCAGCACGTAGACGCCGGTCGGGTACTCGTCGGGCTTGGTGAACAGCTCGATCTGGGCCAGCGTCTGGTCCGCGAAGGAGTTGGACATCACGAACGACGGGTGGCCGGTGGCGTTGCCCAGGTTCAGCAGGCGGCCCTCGGAGAGAACGATGATCTTCTTGCCGTCGGGGAAGGTCCAGGTGTGGACCTGCGGCTTGATCTCGTCCTTGACGATGCCGGGGACCTTGGCGAGGCCGGCCATGTCGATCTCGTTGTCGAAGTGGCCGATGTTGCCGACGATGGCCTGGTGCTTCATCTTGGCCATGTCCGAGGCCATGATGATGTCCTTGTTGCCGGTCGTGGTGACGAAGATGTCGGCCTTGTCGACGACCTCGTCGAGCGTCGTGACCTGGTAACCGTCCATCGCGGCCTGCAGGGCGCAGATCGGGTCGATCTCGGTGACGATCACGCGGGCACCCTGGCCGCGCAGGGACTCCGCGCAGCCCTTGCCCACGTCGCCGTAGCCGAACACGACCGCGGTCTTGCCGCCGATCAGGGTGTCGGTGGCGCGGTTGATGCCGTCGACCAGGGAGTGGCGGCAGCCGTACTTGTTGTCGAACTTCGACTTGGTGACAGCGTCGTTGACGTTGATCGCCGGGAACAGGAGGGTGCCGTCGCGCTGCATCTCGTACAGGCGGTGGACGCCGGTCGTGGTCTCCTCGGTGACACCGCGGATCTCGGAGGCGAGCTGGGTCCACTTCTGCGGGCTCTCGCTCAGGGTGCGGTTGAGCAGTTCGAGGATGACGCGGTGCTCGTCGGACTCGGCGGTGTCGGGCGAGGGGGCCTTGCCGTCCTTCTCGTACTCGACGCCCTTGTGGACGAGGAGGGTGGCGTCACCGCCGTCGTCGAGGATCATGTTGGGGCCGCCGGTGGGGCTGTCCGGCCAGGTCAGCGCCTGCTCCGTGCACCACCAGTACTCCTCCAGGGTCTCGCCCTTCCAGGCGAAGACGGGGACGCCCCGCGGGTTGTCGGGCGTGCCGTCCGGGCCGACGGCGATGGCGGCCGCGGCGTGGTCCTGGGTGGAGAAGATGTTGCAGGACGCCCAGCGGACCCGGGCGCCGAGGGCGACCAGGGTCTCGATGAGGACGGCGGTCTGCACGGTCATGTGCAGGGAGCCGGTGACGCGGGCGCCGGCCAGGGGCTGGGCGTCGGCGTACTCCTTGCGGATCGCCATCAGGCCGGGCATCTCGTGCTCGGCGAGGGTGATCTCCTTGCGGCCGAACTCGGCCAGGGAGAGATCGGCGACCTTGAAGTCCTGTCGGTTGTCGACAGTCGTCATTGCGAGCTGCTCCTCGGGGTGTGGGTCGAGGTGGGTACGGCTGGTCTGCGCGGCGGCGGACACAGGGGTGCCCTGAGGAGGACACAGGCATGCCCGCGTGCGCGCAGCGCAGTCCGTCGGAGGCCCTCTCTCCCTCGGCCGGTCCCCTGTGGGACCGCCCGACCGCCATCAGCAGCGACGTCTGGCTCCGTCCCAAGCTACACCGCCGGGCCCGGCCGACCCCAGTCCGACCGCGTACACATCAGGCCGATCTGGCGGGTGCCCCGTCCCGGTCCCCCGGCGGCCGTCGCCGGGCGGGCCGCTAGCCTCACCCCTCGCGGATGGTCCGCGCGGGGAGGGGTTCGGGCGTGGACACGGGACGGGGAATGCTGGTCACGGGGTGGGTGATGCTCGCGGCGGGACTGCTGTCGGTGGTGGCGTCCCTGGGGGCGTTGCGGCTGAACTACGGGACGGCCGATGTGCGGGGCGGGAGCATGGCGCCGACGTACCGGATCGGTGACGACGTCTTCTACGCGCGCGTGGACGGGGACGAGGTGCGGCGCGGTGACGTGGTGCTGTTCTCGGCGCCCGACCGTTATCCGGGAGGCGGGCTCGTCGTGCAGCGGGTCATCGGGGTGGGCGGTGACCGGATCGCGTGCTGCGAGGGCGAGGGGTCCGCGCGGCGGCTCACGGTGAACGGCAGGGCGTTCGAGGAACCGTACGTCAAGGACGGGAACGCCAACGGCCCCTTTCCGCAACGGTACGACGTCCGGGTGCCGCAGGGGCGGCTGTTCCTGCTGGGCGACCACCGTCTGAACTCGCGGGACTCCCGCTTCTTCGCCGACGACCACGGCGGCACGGTGCCCGTGGAGGCGGTGCGGGGCCGGGTGACGGAGGACCGCCTGGGTGTGGTGCTGCTCGCCGGGGCCACGCTGCTCGGGCTGCTGCTGGCGATCGCGGGCCTGATCTGTGTGCTCGCGGGGCGGACCAGGAGGCACCGGCCGGCGGAGTTCGACACGGAGCTGTGGCCCGCGCACTTCTGAGGCGCGGGGCCGCCCCGGACGACGGAGGGGCCCGCCGTCGTGATGCGGCGGGCCCCTCCGTCATGAGGTCCTGCGGGTTCCGGTGGGGCCGGGCTCAGTGACCGGTGTCGTGGGGGGTGGGGCCGCCGGGGGTCGCCTCGGGGTCGGCGCCCTTGGCGGCTTCGGTCTCGCTGTAGATGTCGGGCTCCAGGTAGATCACGCGGGCGATCGGGACGGCGTCGCGGATGCGGGACTCGGCGGCGTCGATGGCGGAGGCGATCTCGGTGGCCGTGCCGTCGTGCCGGACGCCGATCTTCGCGGCGACCAGCAGCTCCTCGGGACCGATGTGGAGGGTGCGCATGTGGATGATGCGGGTGACGGTGTCGCCGTCGACGACGGCGGCCTCGATCTTCCGGGTCTCCTCGGCGCCCGCGGCCTCACCGAGCAGCAGCGACTTCGTCTCGGCGGCGAGGACCAGGGCGATCAGGATGAGCAGGACGCCGATGCAGAGGGTGCCGATGCCGTCCCAGACGCTGTCGCCGGTGGCCAGGGCCATGCCGACACCGCCGAGGGCGAGGATCAGGCCGACGAGCGCGCCGAGGTCCTCCAGGAGGACGACCGGCAGCTCGGGCGCCTTGGCGTGGCGGACGAACTCCTTCCAGGAGCGCTGGCCGCGCAGGACGTTGGACTCCTTGATGGCGGTGCGGAAGGAGAAGGACTCGGCGATGATCGCGAAGACGAGGACGCCGACCGGCCAGTACCAGTGCGACAGCTCGTGCGGATGCTTGATCTTCTCGTAGCCCTCGTAGAGGGCGAACATGCCACCGACCGAGAACAGCACGATGGAGACGAGGAAGGCGTAGATGTAGCGCTCGCGGCCGTAGCCGAAGGGGTGCTGCGGGGTGGCCTTGCGTTGCGCCTTCTTGCCGCCGACCAGCAGCAGGGCCTGGTTGCCGGAGTCGGCGAGCGAGTGGACGGACTCAGCGAGCATCGATGACGAGCCGCTGAAGAGGAACGCCACGAACTTCGCTACCGCGATCGCGAGATTGGCGGCGAGTGCCGCCACGATCGCCTTGGTGCCGCCTGACGCGCTCATGTGTTCGCGTTGTCCCTTCGTACTCCGTGTGGGGCCCGGGCGGGCGTGGGTGCACGCCTGCCCGGAACTTTGCCCGTCCTTTGACGGTGGGCCATTGTTGCAGCCCGGTTCGGCGACGGCCTGTCAGGTCGCCGTCACGGGGTGATCAGGCGACGACGGTGGCCCTGAACAGGGTTCCGGTACCCGACACTTCGGCCTTTTCACCCGAAGGGACGAACACGGAGGTGCCGGGCGTCAGTTCGTGCTCGCCCGCTCGTACGGAGCCGGCGGTGCAGAGCAGGATCTGCGGGGTGGTCAGCGTGAGGTCGTGGGTGGCGCCGCCCGCGGGGAGGACGTAGCGGGAGAGGCGGAACTCGTCGATGGGGGTCTCGTAGACCTCCTCGCCGTCCGGGCCTGCCTCCGGGCGCAGCACGCCGGGGTCGCCGGCCTCGAAGCGGACGATGCGCAGGAGTTCGGGGACGTCGACGTGCTTGGGGGTCAGGCCGCAGCGCAGGACGTTGTCCGAGTTGGCCATGATCTCGACGCCGAGGCCGTCGAGGTAGGCGTGCGGGACGCCGGCGCCGAGGAAGAGCGCCTCGCCGGGCTGGAGCCGGACGTGGTTGAGGAGCATCGCGGCGATGACGCCGGGGTCGCCCGGGTAGTGGTGGGCGATGTCGGCGTACGGGGCGTAGGCGCCGCCGAGGCGGTCGCAGGCGGCGGCGGTCTCGGCGACCGTGCGGGCCATCGCCTCGGGGTCGGCGGTGAGGATCGCGGTGAGGACCTCGCGCAGGGCCGCTTCTTCGGGGTGGGCGTGCAGCAGGTCGACGTACGGCTTGAGGGAGTCGACGCCGAGGCCGTCGAGGAGCTCGGCGGCGCGCCGCGGGTCGCGGAAGCCGCACAGGCCGTCGAACTCGGTGAGGGCGCAGATCAGTTCGGGCTTGTGGTTGGCGTCCTTGTAGTTGCGGTGCGGGGCGGTCACGGGGACGCCGCGGCGCTCCTCGTCCGCGTGGCCCTCCTTCGCCTGGGTCAGGTCGGGGTGGACCTGGAGGGAGAGCGGGGCCCCGGCGGCGAGGAGTTTGAGCAGGAAGGGCAGGCGGGGGCCGAACTTGGCGACCGATTCCGGGCCGAGTTCCCGCTCCGGGTCGGCGTCGATGACCTCGACGAGCGTGCCCCGGCCGGTGCGCGAGGGTGCGCCGGGGTGGGCGCCCATCCACATCTCCGCCTGCGGCTCGCCGGTCGGTTCGGTGCCGAGCAGTCGCGGGAGGGCGGTGGTGGAACCCCAGGCGTAGGGGCGGATGGTGTTGTCGAGGCGGTCCATGGGGTTCTCTGCGTTCCTTCTGCCGGTTCTCGTGCGGGCGCGCGGTGTCGTGCGGGTCGTACGTGTCGTGCGTCCGCGCGGTGAGAGGGTCTCAGGGGGTCCCGGGCATGATCAGGCTCCCGAGGCGAGCGCCAGGTAAACGGCGGCGAAATCCGTGACGGCGATCAGTTCCGCGAGGGTCTCCAGTTCGCCGCCCGCCTCCGGTTCCAGCTCGCTGATCGGCGTGTCGTGGGTGAGCGCCAGGTCACGGGCGGCGGGGGCGGCGGTGAGGCCGCCGATGGGGCGGTCGCGGAGCAGCACCACGCGCGCGTGCAGGGCGGGTGCTTCCTCCACGCGGTCGCGGAAGAAGTCGTCCGGATCCGCGCCGGCGGCGAGCCGGCCGGCCAGCAGGGCACTGTGCGCGGCGAGCGCCTCGGGCAGTTCGGCTACGACGGCGGGGGTGCCGGACAGTTCGGCGAGCGCGGCGGCGAACCGGCGGCCGGCCGGGCCCGCCGAGACGCCCTCGGTCCATACGACGGGCAGCGCTTCGGCGAGTTCGGCGGCCAGGGTCTTGGCGGGGTTGCTGTACGTCGCGATGGCCGGACCGCAGCGTTCGGCGATGCCGTCGAGGCGGTCGGCGATCTTCTCCAGGGCCTCGGGCGGGGCGGTGAGCAGGCCGGTGCGGTCCAGGAGCGCGAGCAGCGGGGTGAGCAGCGCCCACAGGACGCCGGGGGCGGAGGCGGCGAGGGGCTCGTCCTGGTCGTAGGGCGCGGTGGCCATGGGGACGAACAGGCCGACGGAGCCGTTCACCGTCTCGGCGAGCGGGGTACGGGCGGGAGCCACGGCGACGACGGTGCAGCCTCGGCGGTACGCCTGCTCGGCGAGCAGGGCCAGACCCGGTTCGGTGCCGTCGGGGGTGGCGATGAGGAGCAGGTCCACGGAGCCGGCCCAGCCGGGCAGTTCCCAGCGCAGGGCGCCTGCTGCGGGGGCGACGCCGGTGGGTGCGAGACGGGTGACGGGGCTGCCGGCGCCGGCCAGGGTACCGAGGAGGTCGGCGGTCTGGGTGGCGGCGGCGCCGGGGCCCGCGATGAGGACGGCGCGGGGGCGGCCGTCGGGTTTGAGGCCGTTGATGCCGGCCTCGGCGGCGTGCCGTGCGGCGGTGCGGACGCGGGCGCCGGCTTCGGCGGCACCGCGGAGCAGGCCGCGGCGGTCGGCCTCGGCGAGGCCTTCCGGTGAGTCGAGCAGCGATTCGTCGAGCATGGGCGGCGGGCTCCGATCTCCGATCGGCGGGGCGTCGTCGGTGCGTCGTCGGTGCGGTGCGGTGGGTGTTGTGCCTTGTGGTTGCGCCTTGTGGTTGCGCCTTGTGCCTTGTACCGGTTACGCGGGGCGGCGGGCCTCGTCCACGAGGAGTACGGGGATGCCGTCGCGGACGGGGTAGGCCAGGCCGCAGCTCTGGCCCGTGCAGATCAGTTCCGTGTCCTGCTCTTTGAGGGGGGAGTGGCAGGCGGGGCAGGCGAGGATTTCCAGGAGGCCGGCTTCGAGTGGCATGGGCGTTTCCTTCGGTGGGTGGATGTGCTGGTCAGGGTACCGCTGGTAGGGGTGCGGGGCGTTGGGGCCGGGCGGGCGGGGGTGGGGTTGCGCGGCCCGGCGCTCGCGGGGTGCCTCCCCCACTCTCGGCTGCGCTCGAGCGGGAGGTACCCCCACCGCCCACCCGTGCCGCCCCGGGGGTACCTCCCAGGCCCTTGAGGCACTGGGGGAGGCACGACTGCCCGCGGTAGACGCGGCACGCGACCGCCCGCGGGAGCGGTGGAGGCGGCGGTATAGCCGTCCGCGGGGCTCGGGCAGTTGTTTTTGTGGTGGGGGTTATGACCTGATGATGGCCAGGGCCTCGTCGCGGATTTTGGTCATCGTCGTCTCGTCCCGGGCCTCCGCGTTCAGGCGGAGGAGGGGCTCGGTGTTGGAGGGGCGGACGTTGAACCACCAGTCGGCAGCGGTGACGGTGAGGCCGTCCAGGTCGTCGAGGGTGATGCCGTCGCGGCCCTCGTACGCGGCCCTGATCGCGGCGAGGCGGGCGGTCTGGTCGTCGACCGTGGAGTTGATCTCGCCGGAGCCGGCGTAGCGGTCGTACTGGGCGACCAGGGCCGACAGAGTGCCCTGCTGGCCGCCGAGGGCGGCGAGGACGTGCAGGGCGGCCAGCATGCCCGTGTCGGCGTTCCAGAAGTCGCGGAAGTAGTAGTGCGCGGAGTGCTCGCCGCCGAAGATCGCGCCGGTCCTGGCCATCTCGGCCTTGATGAAGGAGTGGCCCACGCGGGTGCGCTCGGGGGTGCCGCCGTTCTCCCGTACGACCTCGGGGACCGACCAGGACGTGATCAGGTTGTGGATGACCTTGCCCTTGCCGCCGTTGCGGGCCAGCTCGCGGGAGGCGACCAGGGCGGTGATCGCGGACGGGGAGACCGGCTCGCCCCGCTCGTCGACGACGAAGCAACGGTCGGCGTCGCCGTCGAAGGCGAGGCCGAGGTCGGCGCCCTCCTCGCGGACCCGCTTGCGCAGGTCGACGAGGTTGGCCGGATCGAGGGGGTTGGCCTCGTGGTTGGGGAAGGTGCCGTCGAGTTCGAAGTACATCGGGACGAGGGTGAGCGGCAGGCCGGCGAAGACCGTCGGGACGGTGTGCCCGCCCATGCCGTTGCCCGCGTCGACGACGACCTTCAGGGGGCGGACCGAGGTCAGGTCGACGAGTGAGCGCAGGTGTGCCGCGTAGTCGTCCAACGTGTCGCGCCGGGTGATCGTTCCCCGGGGGCCGGCCGTCGGCTGCGGGGTGCCCGAGGCGTTCCACCGCTCGACGAGTTCACGGATGTCGGCCAGACCGGTGTCCTGGCCGACGGGGGCGGCACCCGCGCGGCACAGCTTGATGCCGTTGTACCGCGCGGGGTTGTGGGACGCGGTGAACATCGCGCCGGGGAGGTCCAGGGCGCCCGAGGCGTAGTAGAGCTGGTCCGTGGAGCACAGGCCGATCTCGGTGACGTCGGCACCCTGGTCCGCCGCTCCGCGCGCGAAGGCGCCGGAGAGGCCGGGGGACGACGGCCGCATGTCGTGACCGGTGACGACGGCGGTCGCGCCGGTCACCCGGACGAAGGCGGCGCCGAAGAGCTCGGCGAGGGACTCGTCCCACTGGTCGGGGACGACTCCGCGCACGTCGTACGCCTTCACGATCTGCGACAGATCAGCAGCCACGGCCAGCCCTTCCGGAAGTCCTGTCGGTCACCACAAACTACCCGTAGGGGCCGGCCGGGACGTCGGGGAGGCTCAGGGCAGCATCCAGTCGAGCACCGCTGTGCTCTGGCCCACCACGATCAGGCACATCACGAGCAGCAGGCCGAGGCTCCAGGGCAGCACCTTGCGCAGCAGGTCGCCCTCGCGGCCGGCCAGGCCGACGGCCGCGCAGGCGATGGTGAGGTTCTGCGGCGAGATCATCTTGCCGAGGACACCGCCGGAGCTGTTGGCGGCGGCGAGCAGTTCGGGCGACAGCCCGGACTGCTGGGCGGCGGTGACCTGGAGGGCGCCGAAGAGGGCGTTGGAGGAGGTGTCCGAGCCGGAGACGGCGACGCCGAACCAGCCCAGTACCGGTGAGAGGAAGGCGAGGCCCGCCCCGGCCGCCGCGACGAAGTGGCCGATCGTCGCCGCCTGGCCCGAGAGGTTCATGACGTAGGCGAGGGCCAGGACGGACGTCACCGTGAGGATCGCGAACCGCAGTTCGTGGACCGTCGCCAGCCACTCCTTGACCGCCACGCGCGCGTGCACCCCGATCACCGCCGCCGTGAGTACCCCGGCGAACAGGACGAGGGTGCCGCCGGTGGAGACGACCGGCCAGCTGAACACATTGCCGCCGACGGGCTCGCCGTCCGGGCCCGCGACGTCCAGGAAGGGCCAGTCGAAGGTCCGGGTGGCACCGGCCAGCCAGTCCTTCACCGCCGGGATCTGCGCGACGGAGAAGATCACCACGATGAGCGCGTACGGGGCGTAGGCGCGCACCACCTCTCCGCGGGGGTCCTCCTCGTCCAGTTCCTCGCTGCGTGCGCCCGTCAGCACGGAGGTCCGTACGGCCTCGGTGGCGGGCACGCGCGCGTGCGGTACGGCGACCAGGGCGCCCGCGCCGGCCAGGGCGGCACCGATGTCGGCGAGCTGCGCGGAGACGTGATTGGAGGCGACGAACTGGGCCACGGCGAAGGCGGCTCCGCAGACCAGTGCGGGGATCCAGGTCTCGCGCAGGCCGCGGCGTCCGTCCACCAGCCAGACCAGGACGAGCGGCACCACGAGGGCGAGCAGCGGGGTCTGGCGGCCGACGACGGACGCCACGGAGTCCAGTGGCAGGCCGGTGACCTGGGCGAGCGTGACGACCGGCGTGCCCATGGCGCCGAACGCCACCGGCGCGGTGTTGGCGACCAGCGCGACCACGGCGGCGCGCACGGGGTCGAAGCCGAGGGCCACCAGCATCACGGCGGAGATCGCGACGGGGGCGCCGAACCCGGCGAGGGCCTCCAGCAGGGCGCCGAAGCAGAACGCGATGACGAGTGCCTGGATGCGGGGGTCGTCGGAGAGGCTGCCGAAGGAGCGGCGGAGGATGTCGAAGTGGCGGGTGCGGACGGTCATCCGGTAGACCCACAGGGCGTTGATGACGATCCACATGATGGGGAAGACGCCGAAGACGGCGCCCTGGACGCCGCTGGAGAGCGTCTGGCCCAGTGGCATGCCGTACGCCAGACAGGCCACCAGGACGGCCGCCAGCAGGCCGGTCAGGCCCGCGAGGTGCGCCTTCATGCGGACGCCGCCGAGCAGGACCAGGACGATCACCAGCGGCAGGGATGCCACCAGGGCGGAGAGGCCGAGCGAGCCGGCGACGGGTTCCAGTTCCTGGACGTACACGGGCGCCTCCCGGATTCCGCCATGCGAAAGCGATTTCTCGCCGGGTACCAACGGAATGGTCGTGTTCGCGACAAGGAGGCGTCAATGGGTGTGCGGGGGTTTATGCGGCGCCCGGGGCGCGGGGAGGGGGATCGCCCCGGTCAGTTGTCCGGGGAGCGGAGTACGCGCAGGTGGCCGCGGCGTGCGACCTCCATGGGGTCCGCGGTGCGGGAACCGCCGCCCGCCCCTGCCGCCCGCTCCTGCGGACGGGCCGCCTCGCGCACCGCGTTCGCAAGCGCTTCCAGGTCGTCTCCGCTGGGCTGGGCCGGGGCCGAACCGTCGAGCAGACGGACGACCTCCCAGCCGCGCGGCGCGGTGAGGCGCTCGGAGTGCTCGGCGCACAGGTCGTAGCAGTGGGGTTCGGCGTAGGTGGCGAGCGGGCCGAGGACCGCGGTCGAGTCGGCGTAGACGTACGTCAGCGTCGCGACGGCGGGACGGCCGCAGGCGGTGCGCGAACAGCGACGTACAGGGCTCACGATGTTGGACGGTACCGCACTCTTGAGCGGGCCGCGACGACTCTCCACCAGGTCACTCCACCGTGTCGCGGCACGAAACGCCCCACATGCCCCTTTGTGGGCACCTTGCCGACCTGGTTCGACGCGGAGGGCCGGGGGGTTCGACGGTACTGATTTCGGTCACCAGTTGACACAAACCCCGTCAATTGCCTTGAGATCATCGGTCTCGGAGAGATACGGAATCGAGCCCAACCTTGGCTGGAATGGTCATGTTGTGACATGCCGTGCGGGTCGGCCGGAAGGCGCACGGGGATCGGGCGGGGCGGCGACGTGACGACTACGCTTCGCGGTGATGGACAGTTCTGTGACGCCCCGTGCCGCCGGACCCGGCCCCGGCCCCGGCCCCCGACGCCGTGATCGCCACGGCCGGGGCATGCGTGGCCCGATCGCGCCTCCGCAGGTGCCGCTCGCCGCGAGCCGCGCGGAGACGTTCGCGGATCTCGTGCAGGACTCCGTGGAGCGGCTGGAGCGGCGGTGGCCGCAGCTGGCCGACGTCGATTTCCTGGTGCTGGACGTGCCGCGGCCGGGCGGGGGGACCTGGAGCGATGAGGCGGTGCCGCTGGGCGGGACCGTGGCCGCTCGGGACGGGCGTCCGGCGCGGGTGGTGGTGTACCGGCGGCCGGTGGAGATCCGTACCAAGGGGCGGGACGAGCGGGCGGCTCTTGTGCACGAGGTTGTGGTCGAGCAGGTGGCGGAGGTGCTGGGGCTGACGCCGGAGACGGTGGATCCCCGGTACGGGGAGGACTGACGCCGGGTTCGGGTGCGGTGCCTTATGGGGTGCCTTCGGCGTGGGGGTGGATCGGGGTTGCGGCCCCGGGGCGCGTTGCGGGGTGCCCCGTGCCCGGTGTGGGCCGGGGGTGCGCGGCCCCGGCGCGTGTTACGGGTGCCCCGGCGTGGGGGTGGGCCGGGGGTGGGGTTGCGCGGCCCGGCGCTCGCGGGGTGCCTCCCCCACTCTCGGCTGCGCTCGAGCGGGAGGTACCCCCACCGCCCACCCGTGCCGCCCTGGGGGTACCTCCCAGGCCCTCAAGGCACTGGGGGAGGCACGGCTGCCCGCGGAAACGCGGCATGCGGCTGCCCGCGGCTGACACGGCACGCGACTGCCGCGGGAGCGGCGGCAGGCGGTTGCCCGGGGCGGGCCCGGTTCGGGTCCGCCTCCGGTTCGTGGTCGGGTCCGCCTCCGGTTCGTGGTCGGGTCCGCCTCCGGTTCGTGGTCGGGTCCGCCTCCGGTTCGTGGTCAGTTCTGCAGGATGGACAGGTCCTCGTTCGAGTGGGGGACCGAGACCGTTCCGCGGTCGTCCGGGAGGGGCTGGACCGTGAAGAACGGGACGTCGTTCTTCGTCGTGGTCAGTGTCCGGGACGCGTAGACCGGTGTGTCCGACCGGGGTTCCACCGTGAGGGCGTAGGTGCCCTTCACCCCCGCCGGGACCGGTGCCTCGATGTCCTGCGTCGTGCCCGACTTGACCGTGTACGTCTTCGAGGCCTCCGTACCGCCCTCGGTGCCCGCCGAGGCCGTGACCTCGATCTTCGCCGTGCCCTCGGGAGCCGTCACCGAGAGCGTCGTGCCCTCGGCCGTGTTGTCCACGGACGTCGCGCGCGTGCCGACCGGTCGTGCCGCCGGGATGAAGGCCGACTCCTGGTCGTCGCCCTTGCCGCGCAGCACCCGTACCGCCGCCACGACCGGGACGGAGTCGTCCGCCGCCGTCAGGACCAGGGAGCCCGCCTCACCGCGCGTGATGTCCTCCAGGTCGACGGCCGTCGTCATACCGCCCTTCACATGGAGGGTGTCGTGGCCGGCCGGCGTGATCAGGCCGGACGGGGAGGCGAGGCGCACCTTCAGGTCGACGTCGGCGTCACCGGGGGTGAAGGCGACCAGGTGTACGGCGGTGGCGTCCTTCGGGATGCCCGGCAGGACCAGGCTGCCGGACGGGTCGGCCGATGCGGGCAGCCAGTCGCCGCCCAGCTTGTCGTCCAGGGCCTGGACGGCGGCGCCGACCCGGCCGCTGCGGACCACCACGTGCGCGGTCACATCGGTCTGCTTCTCCTCGGTGAGCGTCGAGAGCAGGACCGGCTCGGTGGAGTGCGGCTGGACCGTGATGCCCTCCCCCACCGTCGTCTCCAGGGCGCCGTCCTTGCCGTAGAGCTCGATGTCCACGACCGCCGCCGAGTCGTCGGGGTTGGTCAGGTGGACGTAGTCGGTGCGGCCGGCGTCGGTGCTCGCGCCCGGGAACCAGAACTCCGTGTCCGGGGCCGTGCAGGTGACGCCGTGCAGGCCCCGGCCCGTGCCCGCGGTGACCGTGGTCGTCTCCTGCACGGTCCAGCCCGGCGCGAAGCGGCCCTCGGCGGTGCCGAGGAGGGCGGGGGACTCGCCGCCGGTCGTCTCCCCGGTGACCGGCTTGTTGGGGTCCTCGGGCTCCAGTACGGGCTTCCCGGACTCGGCGTCCTTGTCGTCCTTCTTGTCGTCCTCGGAGCCGTCCCCGGGTTCCGACTCGTCCCGCTTCTGCTCCGTGGCCGCCTGGAGTTCGGCCCCGCCCCCCTTCTCCGTGCCCTTCGTGACCGGGGTGAAGGACGTGTACGTCGTCTCGGCCAGGTCGGAGGAGCTGGGAGAGGGGCACACCAGGCTCGTGCGCTCCACGGGGAGGTGGGCCGCCGCCTCCGCCGTCCCGCCCGTGGCCGTGGCGTCCGGTGAGGACACCGCGGCGAAGCCGGTGACGGCGGCGAGCGCGGTCACGCCCGCGATCAGGGACAGGGTGGTGCGGTTCACTGCTGGCTCCCGTCGGGACGCTCACTGCCCGTGCCGTGGGGGTCGTACGACGTGTCGTAGCCCTGCGTGTAGGTCTGGTCGTAGCCCTGGGTGTAGCCCTGGTCGTACGGCGCCTGCTGGGTGCCGTACGCGTACGGGTCGTACTCGCCGCCCTGCGGGTAGCCCTCCGTCTGGTAGGGCTGACCGTAGGCGTCCGTGGCGTACTGCTGGTACTGCTCGTCCGGGTAGGCGTCCGGGTACTGTGCCGCCGCGTCCCAGTCGCCGTGGCCGGGCTGTTGCGGGACGGGGACGGGGGGCTGCTCGGGCGGGGCGGGGAAGTCCTCGGCGTCGCCCGGTTCTCCGGTGCCGGACTCCTCCGCGGCCTCCGCCTCCGCCTCGGCCTGGGCGCGCAGGCGGCGGGCGCGGCGGCCCTCGCCGGCCATGGCCTCGGCGGGGACGGCCGGTTCCTCGGGCAGGTCGTCGTCGATGTCGCGGCGGCGGCCGGGCAGGGCCATGATGACGAGGACGACGGCGAGCAGGCCCTGGGCCCACAGCCAGACGGTGTGGCCGATCGGGTCGTCGTAGGTGACGTCCAGCGTGCCGCCGGAGGCGGGGAGTTCGAAGCCCTGGGCCCAGCCGTCGACCGTCGTACGGGTCAGCGGCCTGCCGTCCAGGGTGGCGGTCCAGCCCTCGGCGGCGGTGTCGGCGAGGCGCAGGACGCGGCCCTCGGCACCGTCCGGGATCTTGGTGTGGATCTCGACCGGGCCCGCCGCCACGGGCACGGGCTCGTCGTCGCCGTCCTCGGCGTCCTCGGCGTCCTCGGCGTCCTCGGCGTCCTCGGCGTCCTCGGCGGGGACGATGCTCGCGCGGGCGACCTGCCGGTCCACCCGCCACAGCGCGCCGCCCGCCTGCTGGCTGAGCCGGGACAGGCCGGGGGTGGCGTCCAGGACGCGGGTGACCTCGCGCGGTGCGCCCGGGTGGACGAGGACGTAGCGGACGGCGAAGCCGCCGAGCTGGTCGGCCTGGTCGGCGCCGGAGCCGGCGACCAGGTTGGCGACGACCTTGTCGAGCCCGGTGTTCCCGCCGTCCACCGCGGCGGTCTCCGCGTCGCCCATGCGGGCGCCGGAGCCGCGGACCAGGACGTAGCCGACCCGGTCGGTGGAGTCGCTGTCGAGGACGAGGGTGCGGGCCTGGTCGCGGGTGCCGCTCTCCTCGGCGACGAACGCGGGCACCTGGACGGGGTCGCGCCGCTCGACCGGCCCGTCGGCGCCGCGGATCACCCAGCCGGCGACGGCGACCAGCGGGCCGATCGCGCAGGCGAGGGCGATCAGCGCGGCGACCGGCTGGCGCCAGCCGAAGCTCTGCTCGGCGACACGCGCGCGTGCCCCGTCGGCGCCGAGCGTGGCGGCGGCCAGGACGGCGATGCCGTAGACGAGGGTCGCGGGGCCCGCCCAGGCGGAGCTGTTGGACAGGACCGCGAAGACGAGGCCCACCAGGGCCGCCGCCCACGCGGTGAGGATCGCCGTCCGGCGCTCGGAGCGGAGCAGGGCCGCGAGCGCGGCGAGCACCAGGCCGATGAGCACCAGGCCGCCGACGGTGCCCGGGCCGCCCGGGCTCGCGCCGAGCAGGTCGAGGGCGGAGGCGGCGGAGGGACCGTACTCCAGGCCCGCTTCCCGGAAGAAGCCGAACGGGAGGAGGGAGAGCGACCACGGGGCGAGGACCAGCAGGGGGGTGCCGAGCTGGGCCAGGAAGCGCAGTCCGTAGGCCGGGATGTCGCTTCTGCGCAGGGCCAGTACGCCGACGCCGAGGACGACGGCGACGGGCCACACGATCGGGGTGAACGCCGTGGTGACCGTCAGCAGCAGGGCGTACGCCCAGGTGGCGCGCCAACTGCCGCGGACGCCCTCCGGATTCGTGAGGCCGCTCGCGGCGACGCCCGCGCGGGCGATCAGCGGCAGCAGGACGGCGAGTACGGCGGTGCCGATGCGGCCGCCGGCCAGGGCGCCGGTCGCGGCGGGCAGGAAGGCGTAGGCGACGGCCGCCCACGCGCGCAGCAGCCGGGACTCGACGAGCGGGCGGGAGGCGAAGTACGCGGTGAGGCCGGCCAGCGGTACCGAGCAGACCAGGAGGATCGTGACGGCGAGGCCGGTGGAGCCGAACAGGAGGGAGGCGAAGGCCGCGACGATCGCCAGGTAGGGCGGTGCGGAGCCGGTGCCGCCGGCGCCCACGGTGTGCCAGGCGTCGGTGTAGCGGGCCCACAGGTCGCCGGCGCCGGCGGGCGCGGGGAGCAGGGCGCCGCCCGCGAGCGCGCCGCCGCCGAGGAGCTGACGGCAGGCCGCCAGGGAGACGAGCAGCAGCACCAGGAAGAGCACCGGCCCCGGCTTGCGGGCGATGCGCTTGAGCCGGGCGAACTGCTCGACCTCCAGGAAGTCGGCGTCGTCGCCGCCGGGTCCGGACTCGACGACGCCGCCGTGGCGTCCGGCGCCGGAGGCGGCTTCGGGGTCGGAGCGGCCGACGAGGCTGCTCGCGACCTGTTCCACGGTGACGCGGACGGTCGCGCCGGGCGGCGGGAACAGCGGCCGCATCTCGCCCTTGTCGGTCTGCGGGCTGCCGCGGTGGCGCCGTCCGGCGAGGATCCGTTCGGGCCGCAGCAGGGTGCCCATGAGGCCGCGGATCTCGTCGACGGCCTGTCCGGGGACCTTGCCGACGAGGTAGGCGAGGGTGCGCAGCAGCGTGCCGAGGACGACGCGGAGCAGCACCCAGGGCAGGGCGGCCGTGCGGGCGTTGACGAGCAGGGTGTAGACGGCGCCCGCCTTGTCCACCTTGTGCGGGGAGGCGGAGGTGCGGCCCACGCAGTCGACGGTGCGGCGCTCGCGGGAGGCGGCCTCGGCGTGCCGGACGACCGCGTCGGGGGCGATCAGGACCCGGTACCCGGCGGAGTGGGCGCGCCAGCACAGGTCGACGTCGTCGCGCATCAGGGGCAGGTGCCGGTCGAACCCGCCGAGCCGGTCAAAGACGTCACGGCGGACGAGCATGCCGGCGGTGGACACCGACAGCACGGGCCGTACGTGGTCGTGCTGGCCCTGGTCCTGTTCGCGGCGGTCCAGGCCGGTCCAGCGGCGGCCGGAGTTGGCGATGGAGACGCCGACCTCGAGGAGCTGCCTGCGGTCGTACCAGCCGCGGAGCTTGGGGCCGACGACGGCCACGTCGTCACGGCCGAGCTCGTACTCGTTCTCCACGACGCGCAGCATCTGGGCCAGCGCGTCGGGTTCGGGCGCGCAGTCGTCGTGCAGCAGCCACAGCCACTGCACCGGCTCCCCGTGCGGGAGTTCCGGCAGGTCGTAGGCGTCGTCGCGCCAGCTGCGGGTGACCGGGTCCCAGCCGCTCGGCCGCTTCAGGTACGGCAGGTCGTCCGGCGTGAGGTGCGGGGCGCCGCGGTGGCACTCCTCGACCGCCTGGCCGAAGCCGGTGCGCCGGGCGAGGTGCAGCACGTGGTCGTCGCCGAGGGCCTCGGTGACCAGCCGGGCGGAGTCGTCCGCGCTGCCGGTGTCGGCGCCCATGGCGAACTGGACCGGGCGCTCCTGGCCGAGCAGCCCGGCGAGCGCGTCGGGCAGCCAGCGGGCGCCGTCGTGGGAGACGAGGACCGCGGTCACCACGTGACGCGGGAACTCAGGTGAGGCAGCGAGGTCTTGCCGGGCTGCCGTGTGGCTGTGCACGGACATCGAGGTACGGGCCCCGGTTCGGTGGTCTGGGGGGAACGCCTGTGCCCGATGGGGGCAGCGGGGCGTCTCGGACGAGCGACCACACTATCGGCAGATGGAGCGGGGCGGCGCGGAGCGTCTCGATGAGGGACGACGGGCGGGTGCGGAAGCCCGCCGCCTGTGGACAACCCACCCGCGACGGGCCTTGAGTGACATATGTACGAAGTGGCGCGCGTGCTGTGCGTACGGCGGCGATGTGCCGGCCCGTCAGACGGCGGCCTTCTTCAGCCGGCGGCGCTCCCGCTCGGACAGGCCGCCCCAGATGCCGAAGCGCTCGTCGTTGGCGAGGGCGTATTCGAGGCACTCGGAGCGGACCTCGCACGCGAGGCAGACCTTCTTGGCCTCCCGGGTCGAGCCGCCCTTCTCGGGGAAGAAGGACTCGGGGTCGGTCTGGGCGCACAGTGCGCGCTCCTGCCAGCCGAGCTCCTCGTCCGCGTCGTCGACCAGCAGTTGCTGCACCAGCTCGGTCATGTGCGCCCCTCGTCCGTCTTTCGCGTCCCCGTGATCCAGCCGTTACCGATTCCGGCTGAACGACACGAGTGAAATTACAAGTGTGCTGCTCCGGGCGAGTCAAGCCGAGATCTGCTATTGAGCCCCTTATTCACTCTGCGGAACCAAGGCCGAGCGGAAAGTGTTCAAATCGTCCTAAACCTTGACACGCGTACGGGACCCGTAAGGGCTTCCGGCCCCACGCAGAGCCTCTACGGGGAGGACGCCCCGGGGATCGATCTCGTTCCGACACCCGCACCGAAGCGAACCGGATCACAGTCGGATCACGGGATCGCAACGGCGTGCGGGGCACCCGGCCGTGGGCACCATGTGTCCCGGGAAGCGGCTGAGCAAACCTTTCACCTGCGAGATGAACCGGATGAGGTGAACCATGTCCCACATACCGGGCGCCGAGTTGACAGTGGAGGAGTGAACCGCTGTCCTAGTGGGCATGCTCGCGAATTCGGCACTCACCTCGACCCGCTCCGCCGGGTTCCTCGGTGCTGCCCGCGCTCGCTGTAGCTGTCTCTGTTCCGGCTGTTGAGTCCAACGCGCTCCAGCCGCCGCTGAGTCACCGACTCGGCCGCTGTTTCCTTCGCTCCCACCGGGGCACCTCTCGCCGCCGCCCGCGACCCGGGCGTGACGCGCCGCGACACCCGCACCCCCCACCGCTTCTCCGCCAAGGAACCTCCGCATCCATGAACAGCGACAGCGACCTCCAGATCGCCGGCGACATCCTCGAAGTCCCGCACCTGCTCCAGCCCCCGCGCGAGCACCCGGCCACCGTCGCCGAGTTCGCCGGCCTGGCCCGTTCCCTCGCCGCCGACCGCTCCCAGTGGGAGCACCTCGTCGAGTACGACGCCGGCAGCCGCTGGTACCACCGGCTGCGCACCGGCCCCGGCTACGAGGTGTGGCTGCTCTCCTGGGTGCCCGGCCAGGGCAGCGGACCGCACGACCACGGCCGCTCCTCCGGCGTGCTCACCGTCCTGGACGGCACCCTGACCGAGCGCACGGAGCGCGGCACGCGCACGCTGACGGCCGGCGCGCAGCGCGTGTTCGCGCCGGGCTACGTGCACGAGGTCGTCAACGACACCCTGGAACCCGCGGTCAGCCTGCACATCTACTACCCGGGCCTGACCGAGATGCCCATGCTCCCCCAGTCTCGACTTCGTTCGACCGGAGGGACCCCCATCGCCCCCCACTGCGAGGCGCGCACGGCGCCCGGCCCGGTGACTGCCTGACGCGATGTCGTAGCGGCCTGCAAGGATGGACCCATGCGCATTGTGGTTCTGGCAGGCGGCATCGGCGGTGCCCGTTTCCTGCGCGGTCTGAAGCGGGCCGTGCCGGACGCGGACATCACGGTCATCGGCAACACCGGGGACGACATCCACCTCTTCGGGCTGAAGGTCTGCCCGGACCTCGACACGGTGATGTACACGCTCGGCGGCGGCATCAACGAGGAGCAGGGCTGGGGGCGGACCGACGAGACCTTCCACCTCAAGGAGGAGCTCGCGGCGTACGGCGTCGGCCCGGAGTGGTTCGGGCTCGGCGACCGGGACTTCGCCACGCACATCGTGCGGACGCAGATGCTCGGCGCCGGGTTCCCGCTCAGCGCGGTGACCGAGGCGCTCTGCGACCGCTGGCGGCCCGGCGTACGCCTCATCCCGATGACCGACGACCGCGTGGAGACGCACGTGGCCGTCGAGCTGGAGGGCGAGCGCAAAGCGGTCCACTTCCAGGAGTACTGGGTGCGGCTGCGTGCCTCCGTCCCCGCCGAGGCGGTCGTGCCGGTCGGCGCGGAGCAGGCGAAGCCGGCGCCGGGTGTCCTGGAGGCGATCGCCGAGGCCGACGTGATCCTCTTCCCGCCGTCCAACCCCGTGGTCTCCGTCGGCACCATCCTCGCCGTCCCCGGCATCCGGGAGGCGATCGCCGACGCGGGCGTGCCGGTGGTCGGCCTGTCACCGATCGTCGGGGACGCGCCCGTGCGCGGCATGGCCGACAAGGTGCTCGCGGCGGTCGGCGTGGAGTCCACGGCCCCGGCGGTGGCCGAGCACTACGGCTCGGGCCTGCTGGACGGCTGGCTGGTCGACACGGTCGACGCGGGCTGTGTGGAGCGGGTCGAGGCGGCCGGGATCCGCTGCCGGGCCGTGCCGCTGATGATGACCGACGTCGACGCGGCCGCGCGGATGGCGCGGGAGGCGCTGGCGCTGGCGGAGGAGGTGCGCGCGGCATGAACGGCACGGGTTACCGGGTCCGGCCCGTGGCGGGCCTGCCCGAGATCCGCGAGGGCGACGACCTGGCCAAGCTGATCGCGGCCGCCGCACAGGACCTGTCCGACGGCGACGTCCTCCTCGTCACCTCGAAGATCGTCTCCAAGGCGGAGGGCCGGATCGTCGAGGCGGCGGACCGGGAGGCCGCGATCGACGCGGAGACGGTGCGCGTGGTGGCCCGGCGCGGCTCCCTGCGCATCGTGGAGAACCGGCAGGGCCTGGTCATGGCCGCGGCCGGAGTCGACGCCTCCAACACCCCCGCCGGTACGGTCCTGCTGCTGCCCGAGGACCCGGACGCGTCCGCGCGGGCGATCCGCGCGGGTCTGCGCGAGGCCCTCGGCGTCGAGGTCGGCGTGATCGTCACGGACACCTTCGGCCGCCCCTGGCGCGCGGGACTGACCGATGTCGCGATCGGCGCGGCGGGCGTCCGGGTGCTGGACGACCTGCGCGGCGGCACCGACGCGTACGGCAATCCGCTCAGCGCCACGGTCGTCGCCACGGCCGACGAACTCGCAGCGGCGGGCGACCTGGTCAAGGGCAAGGCGTCCGGCCTGCCGGTGGCCGTGGTCCGCGGACTGCCGCACCTGGTGGCGGCCGACGACGGCGAGGGCGCGCGGGCGTTGGTCCGCGGCGCGCGCGGCGACATGTTCCGCCTGGGCACGTCCGAGGCGGTACGCCAGGCGGTGACCCAGCGCCGTACGGTACGGGCCTTCACGGACGAGCCGGTGGACCCCGGAGCCGTACGCCGCGCGGTGGCCGCGGCGGTCACGGCGCCGGCCCCGCACCACACCACGCCGTGGCGGTTCGTGCTGCTGGAGTCGCCCGGGTCCCGCACCCGTCTCCTGGACGCCATGCGCGAGGCCTGGATCGCGGACCTGCGCCGCGACGGAAAGACGGAGGAGTCGATCGCCAAGCGCGTCCGCCGCGGGGACGTCCTGCGCAACGCGCCGTACCTGGTCGTCCCCTGCCTGGTCATGGACGGTTCGCACACCTACGGGGACGCGCGGCGGGACGGCGCGGAGCGGGAGATGTTCGTGGTCGCCGCGGGCGCCGGCGTGCAGAACTTCCTGGTCGCGCTGGCCGGGGAGCGGCTGGGCTCGGCGTGGGTGTCGTCGACGATGTTCTGCCGCGAAGTGGTCCGCGAGGTCCTGGACCTGCCGGCGGACTGGGACCCGATGGGCGCGGTGGCGGTCGGCCATCCGGCGGAGGAGCCGCGCCCGCGGCCGGAGCGGGACGCGGGCGGTTTCATCGAGGTGCGGTGAGGCTGGGCCTACCCTCATAGAGGCCCGGCTTCACTTCCACCCCTGGGATCTCTCGTGGCAGGACGTTTCGCACCCCGCCCGACTCGTACGACGGTGCGCGGCGGGCATGTCGCCGTGCCCGGGGGAGTCCCCCGGCGGGCGCCGGCTCCGGCCCTCGTACGGACGTGGGTGCCGGAGGGTCCCCTGGACCTCGGGCTGGTCCTCGGGCCGCTGCGGCGCGGGCCCGGTGATCCGACGTTCCGGGCGCTGCCGGACGGTTCCGTGTGGCGGGCCAGCCTGACGCCGGCGGGCCCGGGGACGCTCCGGGTGACGGGGCGTGCCGGGGAGATCCGGGGGGAGGCGTGGGGGCCGGGCGCCGACTGGCTGCTGGACAGGCTGCCGGAGATGCTCGGCGCCGCCGACGACCCGTCCGCCTTCGTGCCCCGGCACAGGCTGCTGGCGCTGACCCGGCACCGGCGTCCGGGACTGCGGCTGACGCGGACCGGGCTGGTGCTGGAGTCGCTGATCCCGTCGATTCTGGAGCAGAAGGTCACGACGGGTGAGGCGTACCGGGCGTGGCGGCTGCTGGTACGGAAGTACGGGGAGCCGGCACCCGGGCCCGCGCCGGAACGGATGTCGGTGATGCCGGCGCCGCGGACGTGGGCGCTGATTCCCTCCTGGGAGTGGCACCGGGCCGGGGTCGACGACAAGCGGGCGTCGACGGTTCTGCGGGCGGTGCGGGTCGCCGCGCGGCTGGAGGAGGCGGTGGGGATGCCCGCCGCTGAGGCGCAGGCGCGGTTGGAGCTGGTGTCGGGGATCGGGCCGTGGACGTCGGCGGAGACCGTGCAGCGCAGTCATGGGGCGGTGGACGCGGTGACCGTGGGGGATCTGCATCTGCCGGGGATCGTGGGGTGGGCGCTCGCGGGGGACCGGTACGCGGATGACGCGGTGATGTTGTCGCTGCTGGAGCCGTATGCGGGGCAGCGGCATCGGGCCGCGCGGTTGATTCTGCTGAGCGGGAGGGTGCCGGGGCGGCGGGCGCCGCGGATGCCGTACGGGGATATCGGGCGGCTTTGAGGGGTGGCCGGGCCGGTGTTTTGAGGCGTGGCCCGGCGCGTTGCGGGGTGCCCCGCGTTGCTGTGAGCCGGGAGCGGGGTCTGCGCGACCCGGCGCGTTGCTGTGGCCCGGGGGTAGGTCTGCGCGACCCGGCGCGTTGCGGGGTGCCCCGCGTTGCTGTGGCCGGGGGGTGTTCGCGCAGCCCGGCGCTTACGGGGTGCCTCCCCCACTCTCGGCTTCTCCCCCACTCTCGACTCCGCTCGAGCGGGGGGACCCCCATGAGCGGGAGGTACCCCCACCGCCCACCCGTGCCGCCCTGGGGGCACCTCCCAGGCCCTTGAGGCACTGGGGGAGGCACGACTTGCCCGCGGGAGCGCGGGGAGCGGCAGCGACTGCCCGCGGAAGGCGGGGGCGGCGGTGGCTGAAGTCGCGTACGGCGGGGAGGGGACGGAGCGGGGGTGGCCGCCCGCAGTGGCTGGCGCGTCCGCACCCCCGACCTCACCAAGAAACCCCATCGCGCCAGTCCGAGGACGGACACCCCCGACGCGGCCCCGACCCACCCACCGGCCATGGGCGCTGCACACGCCCCCACCGAAGCCGCACAGGCGCCGCAGGCATCCCACCCACCGGGCCGAAAGCCGCACCGCGGGCACAAGACACGCACTCCACCGGGCCTAAAGCCGCCCTGCGGGCATAAGACACGCATCCCACCGGACCGAAAGCCGCCCCGCAGGTGTCACTGGTCCGAGGAGAAGCGGACCGCTCCCGCTGGGATCGTCGCGTCGCACCAGACTCGGGCGCCCTCGCGGAGTTCGTTGTGGGGGCCCACCGTCGCGCCGTCGCCTATGACCGTGCCGGTGAGGACCGAGCGTTCACCCACCCGTGCCCGCGTACCGATCAGCGAGTCGGTGATGACCGCGCCCGGCTCGATGACCGCCCCCGGCAGGATCGTGCTGCCGAAGACGCGCGCGCCCTCCGCCACGAACGCGCCCTCGCCCACCACCGTCCCGCCCGCCAGCTTCGCGCCCGGTGCCACGGTCGCCGTGGGCAGCACCAGCCGGTCCCCGCACCGCCCGGGCACCGCCGGCGACGGCGCACGCCCCAGCACCAGATCCGCCGACCCCCGTACGAAGGCCGCCGGGGTCCCCAGGTCCAGCCAGTACGTGGAGTCGACCATCCCCTGCAGATGCGCCCCCGCCGCCAGCAGCCCCGGGAACGTCTCCCGCTCCACCGACACCGCCCGCCCCGCCGGGATCGTGTCGATCACCGACCGGCGGAAGACGTACGCCCCCGCGTTGATCTGGTCGGTGACGATCTCCTCCGGCGTCTGCGGCTTCTCCAGGAAGGCGAGCACCCTCCCCGACGCGTCCGTCGGCACCAGCCCGTACGCCCGTGGATCGGTCACCTTCGTCAGGTGCAGCGAGACGTCCGCGCCGGTCGTCTCGTGGGTGCGCACCAGCGCCCGGATGTCCAGCCCCGTCAGGATGTCCCCGTTGAAGATCAGCACCGGCTCGTCCGGCCCGGAGTGCAGCCGGGACGCGACGTTCCGGATGGCGCCGCCCGTACCGAGCGGCTCCTCCTCCGTCACGTACTCGATGTGCAGCCCCAGGGCCGCCCCGTCACCGAAGTACGGCTCGAAGACCTCGGCCAGATAGGACGTGGCCAGGACGATGTGCTCGACGCCCGCCGCCCTCGCTCTCGCGAGCTGGTGCGTGAGGAAAGGCACCCCGGCCGCCGGGACCATGGGCTTGGGCGTGTGCACCGTGAGCGGACGCAGTCGCGTGCCCTTGCCGCCGACCAGGAGGATCGCTTCTGTCACCTGTCGTCTCTGCTTCCTGCCGGGACCGGCCGAACTGTCTTTCGGCCGGCCAGTGTATGCAGACCGGCTCCGGCAGGAAGGAGCGCCCGGCCCGCCTCAGCGGCCCTGGTAGCGGGCCGCCGTGGAACGCGCGGTGCCGAGCTTCTTGTAGAGCTTCCCCCCTGGGCACGAGGTGTTGAACCCGTCCCGGTGACCGGAGATCACGTTCAGTCGTACCTTCTTACCTTTTCGGTAGAGATTGCCACCGGCGGACTTCAGATATGTCTTGGCGCGCGGATTCATCCCGTGCAGTCCGAGTTTCCACGCGGTGAGCCGGGCGATGGCCTTCACGGTGGAGGAGGACGGCTTCTCGGAGCCGTAGGAACCGATCACCGCGATGCCCGTGGTGTTGGTGTTGAAGCCCATGGTGTGGGCCCCCTTGACCGGCTTCGCCACTCCCCCGGCCCGGCCCTCGTAGATCCTGCCGCACTTGTCGACGAGGAAGTTGTAGCCGATGTCCCGCCAGCCCAGGCTCCGTACGTGGTAGCGGTGGAACCCGCGGATGAGCGAAGGGGCTTGCGCGCAGGTGTAGTCGTTGCCGGAGGCGGTGTGGTGCACGAAGGCCGCCTTGACCTTGCCGGTGTACACGAACCGCTTCCCCCGCAGGCTCTCGTCGGCTCCCCAGCCGCGCCGGGTGACGATGGCGGGGCGCGGCCCGATGTAGGGCTTGGCCCGCTGTTGCTCGGTCAGGTCGGCTCCGCGCAGGGCGAGGTACTCCTGCCGGGTCCGCTCGCCGTCCAGCGCGGGGATCTCCAGGGTGCCGAGCGGTGCGAGTGCGGAGTTGGCCGCGGAGGCGGCGGTCGCCTCGGCGCCCATGACGCCGGTGCGCGGGCCCTCCAGGATCCCGTCCCCCGGGTCGACGAGGTCGAGCCGCAGTCCGGAGGGCAGCAGCGCGTGGTCGTCGGCCCCGGGCTCGTCGACCCCCGTGCCCCCGCGCTCCTCCTCGTCCTCGTCCTCGTCCTCGCCGGGCTCCGGCAGAACCCGGATCTCCACCCCGTCCGACTCCCCCACCCACAGCGGTGCCGTGGCGCCGCGCACCCCGTCCGCGGTGCCCTCCGCGCCGCCCGGGTCGGCCCCGTGGTCGGTGTAGTGCGTCTCGACGTCCCGCCAGTCGGACCAGGCGCCGGTGCCGGCCTCCCGGGTGCGGACCTGGACGCGGCCGTGGAGTTCGGCGGCGGGGTCGTCCCAGACGACCCCGAGGAGGGAGAAGGGCCGTACGGCCCGGGGGGCGAGGCCGAGGACGGCGGCGCCGGAGGCACGGTCACGGGTGAGGGGTCTCAGGGGCAGCGACTGGGTGCTGCCGGGGATGTCGGGCCGGGCCGTCATCGCTGCGCGCGTGGCCGCTTCTGCCGTCGGCGCCGGTCTCGCGTCCGCCGCGGCGGCGGGCGGGGCGAGCGGGAGGGCGAGGGCGGCGGCGCAGGTGACACCGATTGAGGAAGCAAGAATTCCACGCATGCCCCTGAGCTTGGACACAGTCAGACAAATCTGTCCATCCGGGAGTTGACGGTCCGTCGGGGCGCGTTCCCCCGAACCGGTGCCCCGGGCGGGCGGTGCGCGCGGGCGGGTCCGCGTACGCTTGCGCGGGTGAACGCCACCGACCGCACCCCTGCCGACCTGCTGAGTTCCGCGCTGGCCGCGGACCCGGGACGCCCCCTGGTGACCTTCTACGACGACGCCACGGGCGAACGCGTCGAACTGTCCGTGGCCACCTTCGCCAATTGGGTGGCCAAGACCGCCAATCTCCTTCAGGACGAGCTGTCCGTGGAGCCCGGCGACCGGGTGGCCCTGCTGCTGCCCGCGCACTGGCAGACGGCGGTCTGGCTGCTGGCGTGCGCGTCGGTGGGCGTGGTCGCGGACGTGGCCGGGGACCCGGCGGCGGCGGACGTGGCCGTGAGCGGGCCGGACCCTAAGTCGCTGGAGGCCGCGCGGGCCTGCTCGGGGGCCAGGATCGCGCTGGCGCTCAGGCCGCTCGGCGGGCGCTTCCCGCAGCCGCCGGAGGGCTTCGCCGACTACGCCGTCGAGGTACCGGGGCAGGGCGACCGCTTCGTGCCGTACGCGCCGGTCGACCCCGAGGAGCCGGCGCTGATCGTGGCGGGCCGGGAGTTCACCGGGGCGGAGGTGGTCGAGCGGGCCCGCGCCGAGGCGCCGGAGCTCGGTCTGACCGGCCCCGGCTCGCGGATCCTGTCGGGGCGGCCGTACGACACGTGGGAGGGCCTGAACGCGGGCCTGTACGGGCCGTTGGCGACCGGCGGCTCCGTGGTGCTGTGCCGCAACCTGGACCGCCTCGGGGACGACGCCCTGGACAAGCGGGTGGAGAGCGAACGGGCGACGGTCATCGCCCGATAACGGCACCGCCACCCGCCACCGCACCGCGGAGGACACCACCCCGCCCCGGGAAACACGCCACCCGTCATCCCCGGAAACGCCCCACCACCCACCGCACCGCGGAAGACACCACCCCGCCGGAACCCTCCCCCTGCAACACCCCCCGTCCGCCCCACCCCCTCCCCCGTCCGGCGCACCACCACCCGCCCCCGGCCGCCGCCCCGGGTCATCGTCGTACGCAACGGCATCACCGCACGCCGTACGCAGTGAGGGGTGGACCCGGTCATGAGTGACACCGCAGGCGCGTCCCCCGCGCAGCCGGGGGACGGCCGTGCCCTCGGTCCGGGGACGGGGTCCTCGGCGAGCGGGCGGGGGCGGGCCCGGCGCCGACGGCGGCGCTGGGCGCGCGGCACCGGGCTCGCCGTCGTTGTCGTCCTGCTCGCGGCCGCGGGTGCCGGGTGGGCGGTGTACAGGAAACTGGAGGGGAACATCACCCCGGACGAGGCGGCGGCCGCCGAACTCGCGCGGTTCGAGGAGGAACGGCCCACGGCGCTCGCCAAGGACGCCCGGAACATCCTGCTGATCGGCTCGGACTCGCGCTCCGGGGAGGAGAACGCCCGCTACGGGCGGGACGCGGGGACGGAGCGTTCGGACACCGTGATCCTGCTGCACCTGTCGGCGGGCCGGCGCAGCGCCACCGCGGTGTCGGTCCCCCGGGACCTGATGGTGGACGTGCCCGGCTGCCGCCGCCCCGACGGATCGCGTTCCGAGCCGGTGTTCACGATGTTCAACTCGGCTTTCGCGGTGGGCGGTTCCGCCTGCACCATCCGCACCGTCGAGAAACTCACGGACATCCGCGTCGACCACCACGTCGTCGTCGACTTCGACGGTTTCAAGGAGATGGTCGACGCGGTGGGCGGTGTCGAGGTGTGCCTGCGCGAGCCCGTCGACGACGAGGACGCCGGACTGAGACTGCCGGCGGGCCGGGTGACGCTGGACGGGGAGCAGGCGCTCGGTTACGTCCGGGCCCGCAAGACCCTCGGCGACGGCAGCGACACCAGCCGTATGGAACGGCAGCAGCGCTTCCTCGGCGCGCTCGTCAACAAGGTGAGCGGCAATGACGTCCTGCTGAACCCGGTGAAGCTGTATCCCGTCCTGGACGCGGCCACCTCGTCGCTCACCACCGATCCGGAGCTGGCCAGCCTGCGGGGTCTGTACGACCTCGCGCGCGGGCTGCGCGAGATCCCCACCGCGCGGGTGCGGTTCCTGACCGTTCCCCGGGAGCCGTACAGCGGGGACGTCAACCGTGACCAGCTCGCACAGCCCGCGGCGGAGGAACTGTTCGCCCGGCTGCGTGCGGACCGGCCCGTGGCGGTCGCGCCGGCCGCGCGGGATCCCGCACCGGACGGCGGTCCCGGCGGGGTGTCTCCGGCACCCACGTTCTCCGGCAACTCCGCCGCCGAGGACATCTGTGGGTAAAGCGAGACCCAAGACCGGCAAAAGAGCCGCTCGGGACAGTGGGCCCTTGGTTCAGGAAATGCACGCATTGCCCGCTGTAAAGAAGCTGAGAATTCAAGGCCGACGTCGCCCCGCGACGAACCGGGCGGTTAATGTGACGGTCCGGTGCGCCGGTGCCCGTCGGGCCCCGCCGTGAGGAGGAGCGCGCACCGGGAAGACCGAGACCGGGCGTCCGGAGGGGAGGGCGCACCTCATGGCCCCGACGAAGGGTGCGGACAGGCGTGGACGCGCAAGGACGTGAGCGGACGGAGAACGTCGATCCCGCGGATCAGTGGGTACTGAATCCGGACACCGGCGAATACGAACTGCGACTGCCCCCTTCCGCACCGCGGCCGGCCGTCCCGGGACCGCGCAGGTCCGCCCCGCGTGACACCACCGAGGGCGCGAGGGGCCGCCGTACGGCCGCGCCCGGCCGTGAGGTCCCGCCCCAGCGGCGACGCCGTACGGCACCGGAGGAACCGGCACCGGGACGGCGCGGACGCCGGCCGGCGAAGAAGGCGAAGAAGAAGTCGCGGGGCAGGAAGGTCCTGCTGTGGACCGGCGGCACCATGGCGTTCGTCGTCCTCGCCACCGCCGTCGGCGGCTACCTCTACCTGGAGCACCTCAACGACAACATCCAGTCCCTCCCCGACGACGGCGCGGGCACCGGTGGCTTCCAGAAGGACAAGGCCATCAACATCCTGCTGATCGGCACCGACAAGCGCACCGGTGACGGCAACGAGGGTTACGGCGACAAGGGCAGCGAGGGCCACGCGGACACCACGATCCTGCTGCACGTCTCCAAGGACCGCTCCAACGCGACCGCGCTCAGCATCCCGCGCGACCTGATCGTCGACATCCCCGACTGCCCCACCACGCAGGAGGACGGGACGGAGAAGGTCATCCCCGGCTCCACCGGCGCCCGCTTCAACACGAGCCTCGGCCAGGACGGCCGTACGCCCAGCTGCACCATGCGGACCGTCACCGAGCTGACCGGTGTGACCCCCGACAACTTCATGGTGGCCGACTTCAACGCGGTCAAGACGCTGACCACGGCCGTCGACGGGGTCGAGGTGTGTCTGGCGAAGGACATCGACGACCCGGACTCGCATCTGAAGCTGTCGGCGGGCAAGCACACCATCGAGGGCGAGCAGGCGCTGGCCTTCGTGCGCACCCGGCACTCGGTGGGCTTCGGCGGCGACCTGAGCCGTATCGAGATCCAGCAGCAGTTCCTCAGCTCGCTGATGCGCAAGCTGAAGTCCAACGACACGCTCACCAGCCCGTCCAAGATGCTGAAGCTCGCCGAGGCCGGCACCGAGGCGCTGACCGTCGACTCCCAGTTGGACAGCATCGGCAAGCTGAAGGACCTCGGTCTGGAGCTGGGCAAGCTCAACACCAAGAACCTGACCTTCGCCACGGTGCCGGTGGACGACAACCCCGCCGAGAAGGTCAAGGCGACGGTCGTCCTCAGGGAGGCGCCCGCCCGGCAGGTCTTCGACATGATCGCGAACGACGTCTCCTTCACCGAGGTCAAGCAGAAGGAGAAGAAGGAGGCCGCGGCGGTCGCCGCCCGCCTCAAGGGCACCAAGGCCGACCCTTCCGAGGTCCGCGTCCGCGTCCTCAACGGCGGCGCCCCCTCGGGCAGCGCCTCGAAGGAACTCAACTACCTCCAGCTCGAGGCGGGCGTCACCAAGTCCGAGAACGCCGGCAACGCCCCCGCGGAACTGAAGAAGACCACCCTCGAATACGCCCCCGACCAGGCCGACCAGGCCCGCCGCCTCGCCGACATCCTCGGCCTGTCCGGATCCGCCATGAAACCCGGCGAAAGCGTCACCAACTCCCAGGGCCTGCCCACCATGACCCTCACCCTCGGCAAGGACTTCAAGGGCGCCGGAGTCAAGTTCAACGCCACCTCCGGCAAGACCCCCGAGGGGGTCCAGAAGTCCACGGCGGACAAGGTCGAGTGCGCCAAGTGACCTGACGGTCCCGTCACGCGTCCTACAGGGCGGCCCTGTTGCCGCCGGGAGGGCAGCCGATCCTCCGGCGCGGCCGTACAGCCATGGAGGGCCGGCGTGTGTCCGGCTGTGCGGAAGAGCCGCGCGCGGGGGCACGTTCGCGGGAGCGAGGGCGGGGAGAAGGGCGTGACACACAGCGGTGTGCGGGGAGAGGGAACGCGGCCGGAGGCGGTCCGGCCCGCCGGGGACGGCCCCGGCACGGACGGCACCGACGGCGGGGGCGGACGGCGCGACCACGGCAGGCGCCCCGGGCGGCGGCACCGCGTACTCAGGTGGTCCGCGATGACGCTGTCGGTCCTGATACTCGGCACGGCCGGCGCCGGATACCTCTACTACCGGCATCTGAACGGCAACATCGAGAAGGGCGAGCGCAGCAGCGGCGACTCCAAGGCCCGCAGGGCCGAGCCGAACGCCGCCGGGCAGACTCCCCTGAACATCCTGCTGATCGGCTCCGACAGCCGCGCCTCCGACGCCAACGTGGCGCTGGGCGGCGGCAAGGACCACCGCGACAGCGCGCCGCTGGGTGATGTGCAGATGCTGATCCACCTGGCGGCGGACCGCGAGAGCGCCGCGGTGGTGAGCATTCCGCGCGACACCCGGGTCGACATCCCCGAGTGCACCGATCCGGAGACCGGCAGGACCTACCCGGCGGCCGACACGATCATCAACGAGTCGCTGGGCCGCGGCGGGCCCGGCTGCACGCTGGCCACCTGGGAGAACCTCACCGGTGTCTACATCGATCACTGGATGACCATCGACTTCGCGGGCGTGGTGCGGATGGCCGACGCCATCGGCGGTGTCGAGGTCTGCGTGAACCAGAACGTGTGGGACCGCCCGCTGCCCGGGGTGCCCGGCGGATCGGGGCTGAAGATGAGGGCCGGGTCCAAGAAGGTGAAGGGCGAGCAGGCGCTGCAGTGGCTGCGCACCCGGCACGCCTGGGGCAGCGACGTGCTGCGGACCCGGGCGCAGCGCATGTACATGAACTCGGCGATGCGCACCCTGCGGGGCCAGAACGTCTTCACCGACACCGGCAGGCTGACGGGCCTGGCCGAGGCGGCCACGAAGTCGCTGGCGGTGTCCGAGGAGATCGGCACGGTCAAGAAGCTGTTCGACCTCGGTATGCAGCTCAAGACGGTTCCCTCGAACCGCATCACCATGACGACGATGCCCACCGTCGCGGACCCCGAGAACGCGAACCACCTGCTTCCGGCCGGTGACGACGCCGAGCGGATGTGGGCGATGCTCCGCGACGACGTGTCCTTCGACGACAACGGCGGCGCGAAGGCCTCTGCGAAGCCCTCCGCGGAGCCCACCGCGAAGGCCTCCGGCGGCTCGCCCTCCGATGCCGCCGGCATCGACGTCCTGGTACGGAACGCCACCCGGTCCGCCACCCTCGGACCGGTCGGCGGCCGTGCGCACGCTGTCGCCGGGACGCTGGTGGAGCAGGGCTTCGACCGGGCGACGGCGGACACGTCGGCGGCGCTGTCCGAGCAGCGGACCGTCGTCCGTTACCCGGGCGACGAGTCGGCCGAGGACGCCCGCCGGGTCGCCGAGGCGCTGGGAATCCCGGCGAGCGCGACGCGCAAGTCGACGGACGTGTCCGGGATCACGGTCGACATCGGGGCGGACTGGCGTACGGGCACGTCGTATCCGCGGCAGAGAAAACCGGAGGCCGGGGACCTGCCCGACAGCAGCGACGCCCTGAACGGGTCCGAGACGGGCACGTGCATGGACGTGTACAAGCCTTACCGATGGTAGGAATTCCACACATAAAGGGAGTTGCTTCGGGGGTGGGAACGTCGGATACGTCACCTGTACCGTTCGACGCTCAACTTGGCAGATAGTGTGAGCACCCCCGTGCCCCCGCCATGAGGTCCGCTCTGGCGCAGTGCACGTGCCGACCTTTACCGTGCGCCTTCGGAGCAGGCGCCGCGTGGCCCTGACGGAGGATGGGAAAACCGTGGACGCGCAAGGACGTGGACGGGCAGACGACGTCGACCCCGCAGACCAGTGGGTACTGAATCCGCGGACCGGCGAATACGAACTGCGACTGCCCCCTTCCGCGCCGCAGTCGGCCGTCCCGGGACCGCGCAGGTCCGCCCCGCGTGGCACCACCGAGGGCGCGAGGGGCCGCCGTACGGCCGCGCCCGGCCGTGAGGTCCCGCCCCAGCGGCGACGCCGTACGGCACCGGAGGAACCGGCACCGGGACGGCGCGGACGCCGGCCGGAGAAGAAGTCACGGGGCAGGAAGGTCCTGATGTGGACCGGCGGCACCATGGCGTTCACCGTCCTCGCCGCCGGCGTCGGCGGCTACCTCTACCTCAAGCACCTCGAGGGCAACGTCACGACGACGGACGTGGGCAACGCGGGCAGCAGCAGCTTCAAGAAGGACGAGGCCTTCAACATCCTCATCATCGGCACCGACAAGCGCACCGGTGAGGGCAACGAGGGCTACGGCGACAAGGGCAGCACGGGCCACGCCGACACCACGATCCTGCTGCACGTCTCCAAGGACCGCTCCAACGCCACCGCGCTCAGCATCCCCCGCGACATGATCGTCGACATCCCCGACTGCCCCACCACGCAGGAGGACGGGACGGAGAAGGTCGTCCCCGGCTCCACCGGCGTCCGCTTCAACACGAGCCTCGGCCAGGACGGCCGGGACGCCGGCTGCACCATGCGCACGGTGAAGGAGGCGACCGGCATCCAGCCCCACCACTTCATGATGGCCGACTTCAACGCGGTCAAGACGCTGACCACGGCGGTCGGCGGTGTGAAGGTCTGTGTGGAGCACGCCGTCGACGACCCGAAATCCCATCTGAAGCTGCCCGCCGGCGAGTCACAGATCGAGGGCGAGCAGGCCCTGGCCTTCCTGCGCACCCGGCACTCCTTCGGCAACGAGGGCGACCTGGACCGCATCAAGGTCCAGCAGCAGTTCCTGGGCTCCCTCATGCGGCAGATGTCCTCCAGCGACACCCTCACCAGCCCCACCAAGCTGATCAAGCTGGCCGAGGCCGCGACCAAGGCGCTCACCGTGGACAGCGCCATCGGCACGGTGGGCACGCTGAAGGACATCGCCCTGGAGCTGAAGAAGGTGCCGCCGAAGAACATCACGTTCCTGACGGTGCCGGTGGTCGACAACCCCGCCGAGAAGGTCAGGGCGACGGTCGTCCCCAACGAGTCCAAGGCGCCCCAGGTCTTCGACATGATCGCGAACGACGTCTCCTTCACCGAGGTCAAGCAGAAGGAGAAGAAGGAGGCCGCGGCGGTCGCCGCCCGCCTCAAGGGCACCAAGGCCGACCCTTCCGAGGTCCGCGTCCGCGTCCTCAACGGCGGCGCCCCCTCGGGCAGCGCCCAGCTCGAACTCAACTACCTCCAGACCGAAGCGGGCGTCACCAAGTCCGAGAACGCCGGCAACGCCCCCGCGGAACTGAAGAAGACCACCCTCGAATACGCCCCCGACCAGGCCGACCAGGCCCGCCGCCTCGCCGACATCCTCGGCCTGTCCGGATCCGCCATGAAACCCGGCGAAAGCGTCACCAACTCCCAGGGCCTGCCCACCATGACCCTCACCCTCGGCAAGGACTTCAAGGGCGCCGGAGTCAAACTCGACGCCGCGTCGGTCGAGACGCCCGAGGTGGAGAAGTCCACGGCCGACAAAGTTCAGTGCGCGAGTTGAGGCCGTAGCGCAACCTCACGGGCCCGTCGTATGTCTCCAAGACGTACGGCGGGCCCTGAGGGCTGTGGAGGACGCAGAAGTTGACGCAGAACAGTGTGCAGGAGGCCGTACCGGCCGCCGAGGCCGAGGACGAGGACGAGGCCGCCCTCGAGGAAGGGAGCGGCGAGGGTCCGGGTGACGGGCGCAGGGCGCCGCGCAAGCACCGGGTGCTCCGCTGGTCGGCGATGGTGCTGGCCGTGCTGATAGCGGGCACGGCCGGCGCCGGCTACGTCTACTACCGGCACCTCAACGCCAACATCGAGCAGCAGGAACTCAATCTCGGTGACCAGAAGATCCCGGAGCCGACGCCGAACGCCGCGGGACAGACCCCGCTGAACATCCTGCTCATCGGCTCCGACGCGCGGGACAGCAAGGAGAACCAGGAACTCGGCGGCGCCCGGGAGACGTTCGGTTCCACCCCGCTGGCGGACGTCCAGATGCTGGTGCACCTGTCCGCCGACCGCAGCAACATGTCGGTCGTCAGCATGCCGCGGGACACCCTCGTGAGGATCCCGAAGTGCACCGACCCCGACGACGGCACGGTGTACCCGGCGAGCGACGGGCGGGTGATGACCAACCAGAGCCTCGGGCACGGCGGTCCGGGCTGCACCGTCGCCACCTGGCAGGAGCTCACCGGCATCCACATCGACCACTTCCTCATGGTCGACTTCGCGGGCGTCGTGTCGATGGCCGACGCCATCGGCGGTGTCCCGGTGTGCGTCGACGCCAACATCCACTCGCGCGACAGCCAGGGCCACGGCTCCGGCCTGAAGCTGGAGAAGGGCACCCACCCGGTCAAGGGCGAGCAGGCCCTGCAGTGGCTGCGCACCCGTTACGGCTTCGAGGACGGCAGCGACCTGGCACGGGCCAAGGCCCAGCACATGTACATGAACGCGATGGTCAGGGAGCTGCGCGAGAACGCCACCCTGAGCAACCCGAACAAGCTGCGCAGGCTCGCCGAGAAGGCCACCGAGGCGCTCACCGTCGACCCGGGCCTGAACTCGGTCAAGAAGCTCTACGACCTCAGCACCGAGCTGCGGAAGGTCGAGCCGGAGCACATCACCATGACCACCATGCCGAACCGGTACGTGGGCGCGCGGGTGGAGCCCACGGAGGACGCCGAGCAGCTCTTCCGGCTGGTGCGCGAGGACATCACCCTGGACGGCGGGGACACGAAGAAGAAGGCCGTCCCGACGCAGGAGGACCAGGTCCCGGACGATCCGGCGGCCGAGGACGCCGAGATCCCGGTCCTGGTGCGGAACGGCACCCGCACCGACACCCTGGGCGCGGCCCCCGGCCGGGCCAGCACCGTGGCGGAGCTGCTCGTGGACGAGGGGTTCACCAGGGCGGTCGCCGACCGGAGCGCCTCGCTGAGCGAGCGGACGACCGTCGTCCGCTACCCGAGCGCGGACCTGGAGGGCGACGCCGCGGCGGTCGCCGAGGCCCTGGGCCTCGCGCCGGGCGCGGTGCGCAGGTCGACCGACGTCTCCGGGGTCACGCTCGTGGTGGGCGCGGACTGGCGCGAGGGCACGACGTACAAGGCACCGGAGAAGAACGACGAGGTGCCCGAGACCGCCGAGGCGCTCAACGGCGCGGACGAGAAGGCCTGCATGAAGGTGAACCCCGCGTTCACCTGGTGAGAACGGCGTCACGGGCCCCTCTCCGGGCGGGAGAGGGGCCCGTGGCGGTGTCAGGTCAGTGCGAGGCGGCGTCCGCGCGGACCGGAGGGCGCCGGCTCGCGATCACCTTGCGGGCCAGGGACTTCGGGCTGGTCAGGAAGCCCCAGCCCCACGACATGTGCATGGTGGCCAACGCCACCGGGATCTGCAGCCGCGCCTTGAGCGGCAGCCCCTTGCCGGCCGGTACGGACCCCAGCACGATCGCCGCGAGGTAGCCGCCGGGCACCACGAAGCCCCACGGGGTCAGCGCGGCGCCGGCCACGATCCCGGCCGCGATCGCGCACACCGCGGCCGGCGGGGCCAGGTAGCGCAGGTTGATGGAACCGGCGTGGTAGCGGGCCACGACGTGCCGCCAGCGCCCGTAGTCCTTGTACTGCTTGGCCAGCGCCCGCACGCTCGGCCGGGGCCGGTACGACACCTTCAGCTCCGGCGAGAACCAGATCAGCCCGCCGGCCTCACGGATGCGGAAGTTCAGCTCCCAGTCCTGGGCGCGGATGAACTCCACGTTGTACCCGCCCTGCTGCTCCAGCGCCTCGCGCCGGAACACGCCCAGGTACACCGTCTCGGCGGGGGCGGCCTCGCCGCCGGTGTGGAAGGCGGCGTTGCCCACACCTATCTTCGACGTCATCGCGGCCGCGACGGCGTGCTCCCAGTCGTTCTCCCCCTCGGCGTGCATGATGCCGCCGACGTTCTGCGCGCCGGTCTCCTCCAGGAGCCGTACGGCGGTCGCGATGTAGTTCGGGGAGAGCATCCCGTGCCCGTCGACGCGGACCACGACCGGATGGCGCGAGGCCTTGATCGCCGCGTTGAGGGCGGCCGGGGTGCGGCCGGTCGGATTGGGCACGGTGTGCACCCGCGGGTCCTCGGCCACGAGCTCGGCGGCGATCTCGTCCGTGCGGTCCGTGGACGGACCGAGGGCGATCACGACCTCCATCTCGCCGGCGTACTCCTGGGCGAGGATCGCGCGGACGGCGCCGCGCAGATGCCGCTCCTCGTTGAGGACGGGCATGATCACGGAAACGGCGGGGAGCCGCACGTCGGGATTGGCGTTCATAGAGGGCTCACGTTACCGCGAACGGGGGACACCGATGCGCGTGCCGGGGGCGATGTGCCGGGCCGCAGATCGTATCGGCCTACCGTGCTCACGATCCCACGTACGGCCGTCGTCCGGAGGTGTCCCCCTTGCCCACGCCGCCGCGGTCCCCCCGGCCCCGCACCGCACCGCAGCGTCCCCCGCGGCCGGCCCGCACGGGCCCTGGGCCCGCCGCGTCGGCCGCGCCACCCGTGCCGCCGCGCGGGAAGCCGCGCTGGGTCGTGCGCACCGTCACCTCGCTGTCGGTCGTGGTGCTCGCCTCCGCCGGGATCGGACACGCGGTGATGAGCAGCCTCGACGAGGACATCGCCCGGGTCGACCCGTTCCGCGACATGAAGAACCGCCCCGAGGCCGGTCACGGCATGAACATCCTGCTCGTCGGCACCGACGGCCGGGAGAGCATCGGCGAGGAGGAGCGGGAGAAGTACCGGCTCGGCGGGGAGCCCTGCCACTGCACCGACACGATCATGATCGTGCACATCTCGGCGGACCGTGAGCGGGCCGCCGTGGTCAGCCTCCCCCGCGACTCGTACGCCGTGACGCCCCCGCACACCGACCGGGTGAGCGGCGAACGGCACAAGGGGCACCCCGTGAAGCTGAACGCGGCGTACGCCGAGGGCGGGCCCCGGCTGACCGTGCGCACGGTCGAGAAGATGACCCGGGTGAAGATCGACCACTACCTGGAGGTCGACTTCACCAGCTTCATGAAGACCGTGGACGTGGTCGGCGGCGTCGAGATCTGCACCGACAGACGGCTGAAGGACAGCCGCACCGGCCTCGACCTGCCCGCCGGCCGGCACACCCTCGAAGGCGGCCGGGCCCTGCAGTACGTCCGCTCCCGGCACGTCGACGGCGCCTCCGACCTCAGCCGGATGAGGCGCCAGCAGCACTTCCTGGCGGCCCTGGTGGAACGGGTCACCTCCTCCGGGATCCTGCTGAACCCGCTGAAGTTCCGGGACGTGACCCGGGCGGTGCTCGGCTCGGTCCGCGCCGACAAGGGCTTCGGCACCGGCGAGCTCCTGGACCTCGGCCGGGCGATGCGGAACTTCTCGCCCTCCTCCTCCGAGTTCACCACCGTGCCGATCTCCGACATGGGACACACCGTGAAGGGCGTCGGCACGACGCTGAAGTGGGACACCGCGAAGTCCGAGCGCGTCTTCGACGCGCTGCGCCGGGACGAGCCGCTCTCCGTGCGCCGCACCTCCGACGCGGCGCTCCGCGTCCCGGTGGACCCCCGGCACATCCGCGTCCAGGTCGAGAACGGCACCCGCACCGCGGGCCTCGGCCGGCGGGTCGACGCCGCGCTGGCGGCGACCGGCTTCGACACCACCCGCGCCCCGGCCAACGCGGCGCGCCAGGACGTGCGGCGGACGGTCGTCGCCTACGACCCCCGCTGGGACCGCTCCGCGAAATCCCTCGCGGCGGCCCTGCCCGGCAGCGAGCTGCGCGCGGTGGAGGGCCAGGGCGCCACGCTGAAGGTGATCGCGGGCGCCGATTTCGAGAAGGTCCGCAAGGTACGGGCGCAGGCCCCGGGCCAGGGCGAGTTCGGGGTGGTGCGCGGCGACGAGGTGAACTGCTCCTGAGCCCTTCCCCGGTAGGCCGGCGAAGTCCGCTGCGGTCCGGCAGCGCCCTGAAGGGGCACGGGACCCGCACCGACGTGCGGCTCCGCCGCGCGGACGCGACCGGCCAACGGTGCAGCAACACCCAAGGGGCGCGAGGAACTGCGCGACCAGCCACGACGGCGCCGCAGCCGAACAGCGGCACATTCCCGCGCACCCGGCGGAGCGTTCAGTCCTCGAACCCCTCCGCCGCCCGCTTCTCCCGCAGCTCCATGATCGCCCGGCGGCGGGCCAGCCGGTGGGCGCGGCGGATCTGGGCCTCCTGGTAGCGGCGCCTGTCCCGCTCGGTCTCCGGTATCACCTGCGGCACCCGGCGCGGCTTCCCGTCGGCGTCGACGGCCGCGAACACCAGGTACGCCGAGCCGACCTGGGTGGCCGGCGCGGACTCGTTCCAGCGCTCGGCCAGCACCCGCACCCCGACCTCCATCGAGGTCCGTCCGGTCCAGTTGACCTGGGCCTTCACATGGACCAGGTCACCGACGCGGACCGGTTCCAGGAAGGCCATCTCGTCCATGGAGGCGGTGACGGCAGGCCCTCCGGAGTGCCGTCCGGCCACGGCGCCCGCCGCGTCGTCGACCAGCTTCATGATCACCCCGCCGTGCACCGTGCCCAGCAGGTTGGTGTCGTTGTGGGTCATGATGTGGCTGAGGGTCGTACGGGACGCCGAGGTGGGCTTGCCCGGGATGTCCGGACTCTCCGTGGCTGCGGCGGTGGCCTGGTCTGTCATGGCCTCCACCTTATGCCGAGGTCACATCTGCGGAATTTGTGTCAGCTTCGCAACAGCGGGGCCCTGATTTTCCGACGACCCTTGTATGGCACACAGCGGGGACCTGCACACTGTGTCCCATGACTGATTGGCCCGAGGCACGGTCCGACGACAACCGCGGCGGACGTTACGGACGCGGCAGCGCGAGCGCACAGCCCGAGGGCGCCCGTGTCATGCGGCAGGTCCGCCGCGGCCCGGCGGCCCCTCCCGGGCAGGGCGCGTACGGCGGTGTCCCGCAGCAGCCGTCGTACGTGGACGGACACGGCGGCGACGGCGGCTACGACAGCGGCTACAACACCGGCCAGGTCTACGGCACGCCCGGCGGCGGTGGCCCCGGCGGGCCGGGCGGCGACGGCTACGCCCCGCAGCGCCCCGCACCCGACTGGCGCCGCCGCGTCAAGTGGACGGCGATCACCGTCGTCACCGTGCTGGTCGTGACGACCGTCGGCACGTACTTCTGGGCCGACTCCAAGCTCAACCGCGACGTCGACCTGTCGAAGGTGATCGAGCGGCCCGAGAAGGGCGAGGGCACCAACTACCTCATCGTCGGCTCCGACAGCCGCGAGGGCATGACCGCCGAGGACAAGAAGAAGCTGCACACCGGGTCCGCCGACGGCAAGCGCACGGACTCGATGATGATCCTGCACACCGGCGACAACGGCCCCACCCTGATCTCGCTGCCCCGGGACTCCAACGTCGAGATCCCGTCCTTCGTGGGCTCCGAGTCGGGCAAGAGCTACCCCGGGACCGGCCGGCAGGTGAAGCTCAACGCCGCGTACGCCGAGGACGGGCCCGAACTCCTGGTCCGCACGGTCGAGTTCAACACCGGCCTGCACATCGACCACTACGTGGAGATCGGCTTCGGCGGCTTCGCGAGCATCGTGGACGCGGTCGGCGGCGTCGAGATGGACATCCCGCAGGACATCAAGGACACCAAGTCCGGCGCCGACCTCAAGAAGGGCAAGCAGACCCTGAACGGCGAGGAGGCCCTCGCCTTCGTCCGCACCCGGTACGCGCTGGCGGGCTCCGACCTGGACCGTACGAAGAACCAGCAGAAGTTCCTCTCCGCCCTGGCCAACCAGGTGGCCACGCCGGGCACGGTCCTCAACCCCTTCAAGCTCTACCCGACCATGGGCGCGGGCCTGGACTCCCTGATCGTCGACAAGGAGATGGGCCTGTTCGACCTGGCCGACATGTTCTGGTCGATGAAGGGCGTCAGCGGCGGCGAGGGCACGTCCATGAACATGCCGATCGCGGGCTCCACCGGCGGCAACCTGCTCTGGGACAAGGCGAAGGTGAAGCAGTTGGTGAGCCAGTTGAACAACGACGAGAAGGTCACCGTCAAGGGCAACTGAAACCGGCTGTGAGCAGGTTGTGGGCACCCCGCGCGGGGTGCCCACAACCGTGTCCGGCGACGGCGTCACATCGTGGCGCCCGCCATGGCACGGCACATCTCGGAGCAGCGGCGACAGGACTCGGCGCAGCGCGCCATCCTCTCGTCGTCCGGCATGGACATGCACGCCTCGGCACACATGTCGCAGGCCTGCGCGCACATCATGCACATCTCGTTCGCCAGCGGCGAGCGGCGCATCATCATGTCCGCGCACATGCGGGTCATCTCCGAGCAGTCCATGAGCGCCCGCATGATCGGCATCCGGGCCTCGCCGCCCGCCTGCAGACAGGAGCTCATGGTCTCCTCACACATACCGTGGCAGGCCATGCACGCCTGGACGCAGTCCTGCGCCTCCTGGCTCATCGGTTCCGTGGTGATCGGCTGCTGCTGGGTCATGGTTCCTCCCAGGGGAACGGAGAGGGCCGGGTCTCGGCCCCCGCCCTCTCCGTCCTACGCCCCCGTCCCCATGACCACCACAGGACGGCCCGGACCACGTCTTTGCTTGGAGACACCGGCAGCGGAAAAAAGAGACGGGGCGGGAACGAACGACCCAGGGGAGGGCGCACATGACACCGCAGGCGGAGAGACAGCGGCTGCGCAGACGGCTGGAACGACTCATCGGCATCGCCGCGACCGAGGGCAACGAACTCGTGCCGCTGCGCAACGGCGACCAGATCTTCCCCGCGATGCTGGAGGCCGTCCGCGCCGCGGAACACACCGTCGACATGATGACGTTCGTGTACTGGCGCGGTGACATCGCGCGGGAGTTCGCCGACGCCCTGGCCGAGCGGGCCCGCGCGGGGGTCCGGGTACGGCTGCTGCTGGACGGTTTCGGCGCCAAGGAGATCGAGCCGGAGCTGCTGGACGCCATGGACGACGCCGGCGTCCAGGTGGCCTGGTTCCGCAAGCCCCTCCGTCTGTCACCGATGCGGCAGAACCACCGCTGCCACCGCAAGGTCCTGGTGACCGACGAGCACACCGCCTTCACCGGGGGTGTCGGCATCGCCGAGGAGTGGTGCGGTGACGCCCGCGACCCGGGTGAGTGGCGCGACACCCACGTGAAGGTCAGGGGACCGGCCGTGGACGGCATCGCCGCGGCCTTCGCCCAGAACTGGGCCGAGTGCCACGACGAGCTGTACGACGAGCACGACCGCTTCACCCCTCAGGAACAGCCGGGGAACGCCACGGTGCAGGTGGTGCGGGGTTCGGCCAGCTTCGGCTGGCAGGACATGCAGACACTGCTTCGTGTCATGATCACCTCGGCGCGGGAGCGCTTCCGGCTGTCCACGGCCTACTTCGCACCCGACACCTACTTCATCGACCTCCTGGCCGCCGCCGCCCGCCGGGGCGTGCGGGTGGAGATCCTGCTGCCGGGGCCGCACACCGACCAGCGGGCCTGCCAACTGGCCGGCCGGCAGCACTACCAGACCCTGGTCGACGCGGGCGTGGAGGTGCGGGAGTACCAGCCGACCATGCTGCACACGAAGGTCATCACCGTGGACGGCGTCTGCTCCCTCATCGGCTCCACCAACTTCAACCGCCGCTCCCTGGAGCACGACGAGGAGGTCATGCTGGCCGTCCTCGACGAGGACTTCACGGCCGCGCTGGACGCCGACTTCGACGCCGACCGCAAGCTGAGCGAGCCCATCGACCCGGCCCGCTGGCGCCGCCGCCCCCTGACCGAACGCCTCGCCGAGGTCGCGGTCACCCCGATCCGCCGCTTCCTGTGACGGCGCACGGCGGCCAAAAAAGCGAAGGGCGCCCGTCCCGCGAACGCCCTTCACCCGTCGGCCCGCCGGCCGTTACGGCAGGTTGCGGGCCATGACGATCCGCTGGACCTGGTTGGTGCCCTCGTAAATCTGGGTGATCTTCGCGTCGCGCATCATGCGCTCGACCGGGTAGTCGCGGGTGTAGCCGTAGCCGCCGAGGAGCTGGACGGCGTCGGTGGTGACCTCCATGGCGACGTCGGAGGCGAAGCACTTGGCAGCGGCGCCCTGGAAGGTGAGGTCGCTGTCGCCGCGCTCGGACTTCGCGGCGGCCGCGTACGTGAGCTGGCGGGCGGCCTCGATCTTCATGGCCATGTCGGCGAGCATGAACTGGACGCCCTGGAAGTCGGCGATCGGCTTGCCGAACTGCTTGCGCTCCTTCACGTAGCCCTTGGCGTAGTCGAGGGCGCCCTGGGCGATGCCGAGGGCCTGGGCGGCGATGGTGATGCGGGTGTGGTCCAGCGTCCTCATCGCGGTGGCGAAGCCGGTGCCCTCCTCGCCGATCATGCGGTCGGCGGGGATGCGGACGTTGTCGAGGTAGACCTCGCGGGTCGGGGAGCCCTTGATGCCGAGCTTCTTCTCCGGTGCGCCGAAGGAGACGCCCTCGTCGGACTTCTCCACGACGAAGGCGGAGATGCCCTTGGAGCGCTTGGTGGGGTCGGTGACGGCCATCACCGTGTAGTACTCGGACTCGCCGGCGTTGGTGATCCAGCGCTTCACGCCGTTGAGGACCCAGGAGTCGCCGTCGCGGACCGCCCGGGTCTTCATGCCGGCCGCGTCGGAGCCGGCGTCGGGCTCGGACAGGCAGTACGAGAACATGCCGTCGCCCTTGGCGAGCGGGGTCATGTACTTCTTCTTCAGCGCCTCGGAGCCGGAGAGGATCACCGGCAGCGAGCCCAGCTTGTTCACGGCCGGGATGAGGGAGGAGGAGGCGCAGACGCGGGCCACCTCCTCGATCACGATGACCGTGGCGAGCGCGTCGGCGCCTGCGCCGCCGTACTCCTCGGGCACGTGCACGGCGTGCAGGTCGTTCGCGGTCAGCGCGTCCAGGGCCTCCCGGGGGAAGCGGGCCTCCTCGTCGACCGCGGCGGCGTACGGCGCGATCTTCGCCTCGGCCAGCGCGCGGACGGCGTCGCGGAGCATGTCGTGCTCCTCGGACGGGCGGTACAGGTCGAAGTCAGCCGATCCGGCCAAGGTCTCTCACGCTCCAAAACACTGCGATGCTGATCACGCTAACTACCGTTAAGTAACTCAAATTTTAGAGCGTCGGCCACGGTTGTGGATAGGTGAGCTGGGCGACAGGCCGTCGCCGGTGTTCCCGGGCCCCCGGTTATGCTCGGGCCCGCACCGCACGTCGTAGACCCCTGGAGCACTCATGGCCCTCAAGATCACCGTGATCGGCACCGGTTATCTCGGTGCGACCCACGCGGCGGCCATGGCGGAGCTGGGGTTCGAGGTGCTGGGCCTCGACGTCGTACCGGAGAAGATCGACAAGCTCCGGCGCGGTGAGGTCCCGATGTACGAGCCGGGACTGGAGGAGCTGCTGCGCAGGCACGTGGCCGGGATCGAGGGGTCCAGCGGGCGGCTGCGGTTCACGATGGACTGGGCCGAGCTCGGGGAGTTCGGTGACGTCCACTTCGTGTGTGTGAACACCCCGCAGCGGCACGGCGAGTACGCCTGCGACATGTCGTACGTCGACTCCGCGATCGCCTCGCTCGCGCCGCATCTGAAGGGTCCGGCGCTGGTCGTGGGCAAGTCGACGGTGCCCGTCGGCTCGGCCGACCGGCTGGCCGCCTACCTGGCCGAGCACGCCCCCGCGGGGGAGGACGCGGAGCTGGCGTGGAACCCGGAGTTCCTGCGCGAGGGCTTCGCCGTGCAGGACACGCTGCACCCGGACCGGATCGTGGTGGGCGTGCGCGGCGAGCGGGCGGAGAAGGTGCTGCGGGAGGTGTACGCCACGCCGGTCGAGGAGGGCTCGCCGTTCGTGGTGACCGACTTCGCGACCGCGGAGCTGGTGAAGACCTCGGCGAACTCCTTCCTGGCCACGAAGATCTCGTTCATCAACGCGATGGCCGAGGTGTGCGAGGCCGCGGACGGTGACGTCGCCAAGCTGGCGGAGGCCATCGGCTACGACGACCGGATCGGCGCGAAGTTCCTGCGGGCCGGGATCGGTTTCGGCGGCGGCTGCCTGCCGAAGGACATCCGGGCGTTCATGGCGCGCGCCGGTGAGCTGGGCGCGGACCAGGCGCTGACGTTCCTGCGGGAGATCGACTCGATCAACATGCGCCAGCGCGGCCGGATGGTGGAGCTGACCCGGCAGGCGCTGGGCGGGGGTTCCTTCCTCGGCAAGCGGGTGGCGGTGCTGGGCGCGACCTTCAAGCCGGACTCGGACGACGTCCGGGACTCGCCGGCGCTGAACGTGGCCGGGCAGATCCACCTCCAGGGCGGCCAGGTCACGGTGTACGACCCGAAGGGCATGGACAACGCCCGCAGCCTCTTCCCGACCCTGGGGTACGCCGACTCGGCGCTGGAGGCGGTGCGCGGCGCGGACGTCGTGCTGCACCTGACGGAGTGGCGGGAGTTCCGCGAGCTGGACGCGGCGGCGCTGGGCGAGGTGGCGGCCCAGCGGCTGATCCTCGACGGGCGCAACGCGCTCGACCCGGAGGCCTGGCGCCGGGCCGGCTGGCGCTACCGCGCGATGGGGCGCCCCACCGCGTAGCCGGAAAGCGGAGGACGCCGGTTCGGCCGAGGCTCAGTCGGCCGAACCGGCGTCCTGCCGCATTCTGCCAAACCGGACGCGGGCGCGGTGCGGCCGCACGCCCTTCGCGCGGACCCGGCAGCACCCTGAAGGGGCGCGGGACCGTACCGGCATGCGGCTGCCGCCGTGCCTCCAGCGGGCCCCGCGAAGCCCACTGCGGCACGGCAGCGCCCCAATGGGGCGCGGGGCCGTGCCGATGTGCGGCTCCGCCGCGCGGGCGCGACCAGCCACAACGGCGCGGCACACGATCGACCACACCCCGGCGGAGCGTTCACGCCCCCTTCGCCCGGTAGCGCCGCATCTTCGCGCGGGCCCCGCACACCTGCATGGAGCACCAGCGGCCGCGTCCGGCGGGGCTGCGGTCGTAGTACGCCCAGAGGCAGTCGTCGGCCTCGCAGGCCTTCAGCCGGTTCCAGGTGCCCGCCGTGACCGCCTCGGCGACGGCGGCGGCGATACGGGAGAGCAGGGGCCCGTCGTCGACGGGGGCGAGTGCGGCGGAGCCGTCCGCCGGGTCGACGGTGACCACCAGGGGCGCCCGGGCGAGCAGCTCGCCGAGCGGGGTGACCGCGCGGTGGGGCGGGTGTCCGGCGTGGGCGAGCAGCGTGACGCGCAGGGACTCGCGCAGTTCGCGGGCGAAAGCGGTGGTGTCCTCGGTGAGCCCGAACGGCGCGCGGCCGTCCGCCGTGTCCAGCGCGTCGGCGCCCGATTCGACGTCCAGCGTGTTGACCAGGGCCTGGACCAGGGCCAGCCTCCCGGGCGGAGCCGCTCTCTCACTCATTCCTGGACGCCGCCTCTCCCTTTGTTTATCCCTTGCGACGTTACCTCCGATGCGGGAGCATGCGGTAACGGTTACTGGTTGACTGTCTTTGACGGTAACGACGAGGAGGAAGTCATGTCCGTTGCCAAGGTGGGCGCCGTCGTCCTGGACTGTCCGGACCCCCGCGCGCTGGCCGGTTTCTACGCCGGGCTGGTGGGCGGCACGGTGGTGGACGAGGGCGAGTGGGTGGACCTGAAGGTGGACGGCGGCCCGACGCTGGCCTTCCAGGCGGCCCCGGGGTACGTGGCGCCGAAGTGGCCGTCGGCCGAGCGCTCGCAGCAGTTCCACCTGGACCTGACGGTCGAGGACCTGGACGCGGCCGAGAAGGAGGTGCTGGCGCTGGGCGCGAGGCCGCTGGACGCCGACGACCGCTCGCGGACCTTCCGGGTTTACGCGGATCCGGCCGGGCACCCGTTCTGCCTGTGTGCCTGCTGACCCGCTGAACCCTGGAGGACCCATGGCCCCCGTGGCCCGTCTGCGCTCCGTCGTTCTCGACTGTCCCGACCCGCGTGAACTGGCCGTCTTCTACGCGGCCGTCGGCGGCGGCACGCCCGTGGAGGAGAGCCCGGACTGGGTGGTGCTGCAGATCCCCTCGGGGCCCCGGCTCGCCTTCCAGCGGGCGCCGGGGCACACCCCGCCGGACTGGCCGAGCGCCGACCACGACTCCCAGCAGGTCCACCTCGACTTCGACGCCGGCGGGACCTGGGAGGAGATCGACGCGGCGGAGGAGAAGGTGCTGGCGCTGGGGGCGCGGGTGCTGGACCGGGAGGACGACGAGAGCAAGGGCTTCCGGGTGTACGCCGATCCGGCGGGGCATCCGTTCTGCCTCTGCCGGATCGAACAGCCCTGACCTGACGGCCCTGGCCGCTCAGCCGTCCAGGGAGGCCAGGGTGGCGTTGGACGGGGCGCGGGTTTCCCGGAGGTTCCTGGCCACGTCCTCCGCGGCGCCCAGGACCCGTACCGCGTTCTTCCACGTGAGCTTGGCCAGGTCGGCCTTCGACCAGCCGCGGTCGAGGAGTTCGGCGATCAGGTTCGGGTAGGCGGAGACGTCGTTCAGGCCGTCGGGGGTGAAGGCCGTGCCGTCGTAGTCGCCGCCGATGCCGAGGTGGTCGACGCCGGCGACCTCGCGCATGTGGTCGAGGTGGTCCGCCACCGTGGAGACGGTGGCGACCGGACGCGGGTGGGACTCCTCGAAGGCGCGGTGGATCCGCATCCCCTCGGCGGTGGTGTCGAGGGGGTGGAAGCCGTGGGCGCGCATGTTCTCGTCGGCCGCGGCCGTCCAGTCGACGGCCGCCTGGAGCACGAACTTCGGCACGAACGTCACCATCGCGACACCGTCGTTGGCGGGCAGCCGCTCCAGCACGTCGTCGGGGATGTTGCGCGGGTGGTCGCAGACCGCGCGGGCGGAGGAGTGGGAGAAGATCACCGGCGCCGAGGTGGTGTCCAGCGCGTCCCGCATGGTCGTCGCGGCGACGTGGGAGAGGTCGACCAGCATGCCGAGCCGGTTCATCTCCCGCACCACCTCGCGGCCGAAGGCCGACAGGCCGCCCACACCGGGCTCGTCGGTCGCCGAGTCCGCCCACGCCACGTTGTCGTTGTGGGTGAGGGTCAGATAGCGGACGCCGAGGTCGTACAACCCCCGCAGTGTGCCGAGGGAGTCGGCTATGGAGTGGCCGCCCTCCGCCCCCATGAGGGAGGCGATACGGCCCTGGCTCCGCGCGGTCTCCATGTCGGCGGCGGTCAGCGCGGGCGCCAGCTCCCGCGGATGACGGGCCAGCAACTGCCGTACGCAGTCGATCTGTTCCAGCGTGGCCGGTACCGGGTCGGGCAGGTCCGCGCGGACGTACACCGACCAGAACTGCGCGCCGACCCCGCCCGCGCGCAGCCGGGGGAGGTCGGTGTGCAGGTGGGCGGACTGGTCGTCGGCGATGTCGCGGGCGCCGAGGTCGTAGCGGACCTGTTCACGCAGCGCCCACGGCAGGTCGTTGTGCCCGTCGACGACGGGGAACTCGCGCAGCAGCTCCCGGGCCCGGTCCAGCGAGGTCATCCGCGTCACTTCCCGAAGCCGAAGCCGGCGGCGGAGCCCTCGGCCCTGGCGCGCAGCCGCTTGCCCTTCTCGGTGGCCTGGTCGTTGAGCTCCTGCTGGAACTCCCGCATGCGGCCGAGGAGTTCCTCGTCGTGGGCGGCGAGGATGCGGGCCGCGAGCAGGCCCGCGTTGCGCGCGCCGGCGACGGAGACGGTGGCGACCGGGACGCCGGCCGGCATCTGCACGATGGACAGCAGGGAGTCCATGCCGTCGAGGTACTTCAGCGGCACGGGCACGCCGATGACGGGCAGCGGGGTGACCGAGGCGAGCATGCCGGGCAGGTGGGCGGCGCCGCCCGCGCCCGCGATGATCACCTTGAGTCCCCGGTCCGCGGCCTGCTCGCCGTACGCGATCATCTCGCGGGGCATGCGGTGCGCGGAGACCACGTCGACCTCGTAGGCGACCTCGAACTCGTCGAGGGCCTTGGCCGCCGCTTCCATGACGGGCCAGTCGGAGTCCGACCCCATGACGATGCCGACAACAGGGCTCATTCGGTGATCGTGCCTCTCAGGTAACCGGCTGCGTGACGGGCGCGCTCCAGCACGTCGTCCAGGTCGTCGCCGTAGGTGTTGACGTGGCCCACCTTGCGGCCGGGCTTCACGTCCTTGCCGTACATGTGGATCTTGAGCTGGGGGTCGCGGGCCATGCAGTGCAGGTACGCGGAGTACATGTCCGGGTAGTCGCCGCCGAGGACGTTGACCATGACCGTCCACTTGGCACGCGGGCGGGGGTCGCCGAGCGGGAGGTCGAGGACGGCGCGGACGTGGTTGGCGAACTGCGAGGTGATCGCGCCGTCCATGGACCAGTGGCCGGAGTTGTGCGGGCGCATCGCGAGCTCGTTGACGAGGATCCGGCCGTCGCGGGTCTGGAACAGCTCCACCGCGAGGTGGCCGACGACGCCGAGTTCCTTGGCGATGTTCAGCGCCATCTCCTCGGCCTTCAGCGCGAGGGTCTCGTCGAGGCCGGGGGCGGGCGCGATGACCGTGTCGCAGACGCCGTCCACCTGCCGCGACTCGACGACGGGGTAGGCGACGGCCTGCCCGTGCGGGGAGCGGACCACGTTGGCGGCCAGCTCGCGCACGAAGTCGACCTTCTCCTCGGCGAGGACGGCGACACCCGCCTTGAACGGCTCGGCGGCCTCCTCGACGGAGCCGACGACCCACACGCCCTTGCCGTCGTAACCGCCGCGGACGGTCTTGAGGACGACCGGGAAGCCCTCCCCCTCGGCGGCGAAGGCCGCCACGTCCTGCGGGTCCGCGACGATGCGGTGCCGCGGACAGGGCACGCCGATCGCGTCGAGCTTCGCGCGCATCACGCCCTTGTCCTGGGCGTGCACCAGCGCGTCGGGGCCCGGGCGGACGGGGATGCCGTCCGCCTCCAGGGCCCTGAGGTGCTCGGTGGGCACGTGCTCGTGGTCGAAGGTGATCACGTCGCAGCCGCGCGCGAACGCGCGCAGCGTCTCCAGGTCACGGTAGTCACCGACGACGACATCGCCGACGACCTGCGCCGCGGAATCCTGCGGAGTGTCACTGAGGAGCTTGAACTTGATGCCGAGCGGGATGCCCGCCTCGTGTGTCATACGAGCGAGCTGGCCGCCGCCGACCATACCGACTACCGGGAACGTCACGCCCCCAGGGTATCGGCCGAGCCACCGTGGCCGGTTTACCGGCCTCTTTCCGGACGATCCACGGGCGATCCGCGAGTGGTCCGCGGCCGATCCGCGGTCGCGGTCCTCGTCCGCAGGAAGATCGCGGATACGGGTGGTTAGCATGGTCTGATCGACGCCAACCGACGGACGGGGGCCAGCACCACCATGGGACACGGTTCCTCCGGGCCTCCGACCACGGCCCCGGCTCCGGCCCCGCGCGGCACCGTACGGGAGCGGATCGACCGGCTGGTCCGCGAGATCGTGAAGTTCGGTGCGGTCGGCGGAGTGGGTCTGCTGGTCAATCTCCTCGTGTTCAACCTGGTCCGGCAGGTGACGGACCTCCAGGTGGTGCGGGCGAGCGTCATCGCGACCGTCGTCGCGATCGTCTTCAACTACATCGGCTTCCGCTACTTCGCCTACCGGGACCGCGACAAGTCCGGGCGCACCCGGGAGATGACGCTGTTCCTGCTGTTCAGCGCGGTCGGCCTGGTGATCGAGAACGGTGTGCTGTACACGGCGACGTACGGTTTCGGCTGGGACAGCCCGCTGCAGAGCAACATCTTCAAGTTCCTGGGCATCGGCGTGGCGACCCTGTTCCGCTTCTGGTCGTACCGCACCTGGGTGTTCCGCGCGCTGCCGGTGCGGGAGCCGGTGACGCGGGGCGCCTCCTCCGACGGCTCCCGCGCGACGCAGCGCGTGCCGTGACCGTCAGCGCACCGTCCGGTGGGACTCGTCGTCCGGGGACTTCTGCGGCGGTGTGCGGGAGAGGAACAGGCCGAAGACGGCCGGGCTGGCCTGGAGCATCTCCAGGCGGCCGCCGTCCGCCTCCGCGAGGTCGCGGGCGACGGCGAGGCCGATGCCGGTGGAGTTGCGGCCGCTGATCGCCCGTTCGAAGATCCGCGCGCCCAGGTCGGCGGGGACACCCGGTCCCTCGTCGGTGACCTCGACGACGACCTGGTTGCCGGTGACGCGGGTGCGCAGGGCGACCGTGCCGCCCCCGTGCATCAGCGAGTTCTCGATCAGTGCCGCCAGCACCTGGGCGACCGCGCCCGGTGTGCCCACCGCCCGTAGCCGGCGCTTGCCGGAGGTGACGATCGCGCGGCCCGCGCTGCGGTAGGCGGGGCGCCACTCCGCGAGCTGCTGCTGGATCACCTCGTCGAGGTCGAAGGTGACCGCGGAGCCGGTGCGCGGGTCGCGGGAGTTGGTCAGCAGCCGCTCCACCACGTCCGTCAGCCGCTCCACCTGCGTCAGCGCGATCGTGGCCTCCTCCTTCACCGTGTCCAGGTCATCGGTGAGGGTGATCTCCTCCAGGCGCATGGACAGGGCGGTGAGGGGGGTGCGCAGCTGGTGGGAGGCGTCGGCGGCGAGGCGCCGCTCGGCGGTCAGCATGCGGGCGATGCGCTCGGCGGAACGGTCCAGCACGTCCGCGACCCGGTCCAGCTCGGGAACGCCGTAGCGGCGGTGGCGGGGGCGGGGGTCACCGGAGCCGAGGCGCTCGGCGGTCTCCGCGAGGTCGGTCAGCGGGGAGGCGAGCCTGCTGGCCTGGCGGATCGCCAGCAGTACCGCCGCGACCACCGCGAGCAGCGCCACCAGGACGATGATCAGCAGCGTACGGCCGACCTCCCGGGTCACCGAGGAGCGCGGCTCCTGGACGGTGACCGTCTCGCCCTCCTCACCGGGTTTCGTGGCGCTGATGACGTCGCCGTCCGGTTCGGTGCCGACCTCGATGGGCGGCTTGCCGGGGATCCTGATGACGGCGTACCGGTCCTCGGTGACCTGGTCGTCGATGATCTCGGCGGTGACCTTGTCCTCGACGAGCAGCCGGCTGTCGACGATGCTGGCCAGCCGGACGGCCTCGGACTCCACCCGCTCCCGGGCGCTCTCGCTGATGGTGCGGGTCTCGACGATCACCAGGGAGACGCCGAAGACGGCGATCACGACGAGAACCACGGCGAGCGTGGACTGGATCAGGCGGCGGCGCATGTCCTCTTACTCACTGGCGAACCCCGGTTGCCCACGGGCGGGCCCCGGCGGGGTTCAGCTCTTCTCGAAACGGAAGCCCACACCGCGCACGGTCGCGATGTAGCGGGGGTTGGCCGCGTCGTCGCCCAGCTTCTTGCGCAGCCAGGAGATGTGCATGTCGAGGGTCTTGGTGGAGGACCACCAGGTGGTGTCCCAGACCTCGCGCATCAGCTGGTCGCGGGTGACGACCCGGCCCGCGTCCCGCACCAGGACCCGCAGCAGGTCGAACTCCTTCGCGGTGAGCTGGAGCTCCTCGTCGCCCATCCAGGCCCGGTGCGACTCGACGTCGATGCGCACGCCGTGGGTGGCGGGCGGCTGCTGGGGTTCGGCGGAACCGCGCCGCAGCAGGGCCCGGACCCGGGCCAGCAGCTCGGCGAGCCGGAACGGCTTGGTGACGTAGTCGTCGGCGCCCGCGTCCAGGCCGACGACCGTGTCCACCTCGTCGGCGCGCGCGGTCAGGATCAGCAGGGGAACCGTGTGCCCCTCGGAGCGGAGCCGGCGGGCGACCTCCAGACCGTCCATGCCGGGCAGTCCGAGGTCCAGCACCACCAGGTCGACGCCGCCCTGCATGCCGGCTTCGAGCGCGGTGGGTCCGTCCTCACGCACCTCGACTTCGTATCCCTCCCGGCGCAGGGCGCGGGCCAGCGGCTCCGAGATGGACGCGTCGTCCTCGGCGAGCAGTACACGGGTCATGCCAGTGATGGTAGTCCCGCCGTCACGGGGCCCGGGGTGTGATCGCGAGCGTTGACTCTTACCTCCGGCATACCCGTTTCTCACCTGAGGCGGCTCCGGTTCGCACCTGCGGCTGTGGGGTGCGAACCTAGGGAGGACCTTCGAATGAGTGATCGCGGTTCCGGTGAAACCTGTGATCCTTGTCTCAAGTCCTTCCATATCCGGCGCTGTCCTGCCGTATGGTGAATCAACGCCTGTTGCACCACGGGGACCTTTGGCGCAGTTGACGCCGAGGGTCTCTTTTGTGTGCGGGCCGGCCTGTGCGCCGGCCCCGGAAGGAATGACCTGTGGCCGGGCCCCGTCGCGCGCAGACGCACGGCGGGGCGTGGATCCCGGTGGTCGCCGTCCGCCGTTCCGCGACCCGGAGCGGCCCTCCCCCGGGCGTGGGGTGGACGGTCGGACCCCGCCGGTGCCGGCCGCCCCCCACCGGGCGCGTACGCGTTCGCGCGACGCGTCCCGACCAGCAAGGATCGACCATGGCGTCCAGCCTGACGAAGGACTCGGTCTCTCCGGGCACCCCCGGATCCGAGAAGACCTTCTTCGGCCACCCCCGCGGACTGGCCACTCTTTTCATGACCGAGATGTGGGAGCGTTTCTCCTACTACGGCATGAGGGCTCTGCTCCCGCTGTACCTGGTCGCACCGGGCGGCCTCGGCCTCAGTGCCGGCACCGCGACCGCGATCTACTCGGTGTACCTCTCGCTGGTGTACCTGCTCACGATGCCGGGCGGCTGGTTCGGCGACCGTGTCTGGGGACCCCGCAAGACCGTCGCCGTCGCCGGCGGAGTCATCATGCTGGGCCACCTGACACTGGCCCTGCCGTCCTCCGGCACCTTCTACGCGGGGCTCGGCCTGGTCGCCATCGGTTCCGGTCTGCTGAAGGCCAACATCTCCACGATGGTCGGCCAGCTCTACGAGGGCCCGGACGACCCGCGCCGGGACGGTGGCTTCACCGTCTTCTACATGGGCATCAACCTGGGTGCCTTCGCCGCGCCGCTGATCATCGGCACCATCGGTGAGAGCGTCAACTGGCACCTGGGCTTCGCGCTCGCCGCGGTCGGCATGGGCCTGGGCGTGGTCCAGTTCCTGCTCGGCAGCCGCCACCTGGCCCCCCACTCCAGCGTGGTCCCGAAGCCGCTGTCGGCTCAGGAGAAGACCTCCACGCTGCGCAAGGCCGCGTTCTGGGCCGCGCTCGCCGTCGTCTTCTACGCGATCGTCGGCTTCTCCGGCGCCTACACCCTGAACTGGATCCTGGTCCCGCTGACCCTGCTCGGCGTGATCATCCCGGTGCTGGTGCTGACCCGCATCAAGCGCGACAAGTCCCTGGACCGCGCCGAGCAGTCCAAGATGTCGGCGTACATCTGGTTCTTCGTCGCCGCTGCCGTCTTCTGGATGATCTACGACCAGGGCGGTTCGACGCTGTCGCTCTTCGCCGACTCCTCGGCCGAGAACAGCGTCCTCGGCTGGGACTTCCCGGTCTCCTGGTACCAGTCGGTCAACCCGGTCATCATCATGGCCCTGGCCCCGGTCTTCGCCACGCTGTGGCTGGCGCTCGCCCGCCGCGGCAAGGAGCCGAGCACGATCGTCAAGTTCTCCTTCGGTCTGGTCCTAGTCGGCGCGTCCTTCTTCCTCTTCCTGGCCCCGCTGGGCATCGCGGAGGGCGGCCACAAGGCGGCGGCCATGTGGCTGGTGGCGATCTACTTCGTTCAGACCTGCGGTGAGCTGCTGCTCTCCCCGGTCGGCCTGTCGGTGACGACGAAGATGGCTCCGGTGAAGTACGCCTCGCAGATGATGGGCGTCTGGTTCCTGGCCGTCACCGCCGGTGACGCCACGACCGGTCTGCTCTCCATCGCCGGTGTCGACCTGAACAAGACGGGCATCGTCGCGATGGAGGCGAGCCTCGCGGTGGTCGCCGGTATCGCGGTGTGGATGTACCGCAACAAGGTCAAGGCCCTCATGGGCGACGTGCGCTGAGCCTTTCCCACGGCTCGCCGAAGGAAGGGCCCCGCATCCGGTGGATGCGGGGCCCTTCGGGTGTTCGTGGGGAGGGGCGGGACGTGTACGACCACTTGCTTTGCTTCGCCCCCGCCGCCCCTTCCCGTCCCGACCCGGGGCTCTGCCCCAGACCCCGCTCCTCGAACGCCGGAGGGGCCGAATTTTTGCCGGACGGGCTGAAAAGACAGCCTCTCCGGCGTTTGAGGAGCGGGGGTCCGGGGGCAGCGCCCCCGGGGGACGGGAAGGGGAAGGGGCGGCGGGGGCGAGGAAACCCCCAGGTCGGAACCAGCGCGGACCGGTGCAGGAATCCGGGCACGGCGGGGCGGGCCGGAACTACGCGGGTGCTCCGAGTTCCGCCCAGACCGTCTTGCCCGCGACGTCCGGGGCCCGTACGACCCCCCAGTCCAGACAGAGCCGCTGCACGATGAACATGCCGTGGCCACCCGGCCGCCCCGCCCGGTGCGGGGTGCGCGGGGCCGGCTGCCCCGTACCCCGGTCGGTGACCTCGATCCGGATCACCTTCTTGTCGCAGGTGATGGCCAGGTGGTCCGGCCCCTCGGCGTGCAGGCAGGCGTTGGTGACCAGCTCGGAGACGACGAGCAGGACGTCCTCGGCGGCGGCCCGCCGGTCGGCGGTGGCCGCGGGCAGCCAGCCCCACGCGTACAACGCCTGGCGGGTGAAGTCACGGGCGAGCGGTACGACGCCGCTCTGGTCGTCGAAGCTCAGCCGGCGGACCTGGCCGCCGTCCGACGGCTCGGAGGACTCCGGCGGCACGGTGGGCACGGCGACGCCCCCGTCGGGCGCGCTCCTCGTCGGCGCGCCGCCCACGGGCGTCCCGGAAGCGCCGTTGGGCTCCGGACCGCGGTCGCCCGGCGAGCAGGGCCGGGTGGTGCTCATCAGCGCTTCACCTCACCGTGTCACCAGTTCACGATTCAAAAGTTTCCGTACTCGGTCGGTCACGCGCGTACGGCCCATCCGGTTCCCGGCGCCCTCGCGACCACCGTGCCCGGCGCGTTCAGGGTGTCTCCTGCCCGGGCGGACCGAGGGGACACCCCCGTATTCGCACGAAAAGGCGCGACGGAAGGGACTCTCCGACGACGGGAGTGACGGGAGCGCCCCGCCGGGCGTGCCCGCGCGGGTCACGCCGAATCGTCGGCCAGGGCCGCCTCGAGAGTGTCGTGGACGGCGAACACCGCGTCCGCCCCCGTGATCTCGAACACCCGCGCGACGACGGGCTGCATCCCCACGAGATGGACCCCGCCCCCGGCCGCCTCGGCCTTCAACCGGGCACCGAGCAGCACGTTCAGTCCCGTGGAGTCACAGAACTCCAGCCGGGAGCAGTCGATGACAAGCCGCTTGAATCCCTTGGTGAGGCATTCCTCCAGTGGCTCGCGCAACAGATCGGCGGTGTGGTGATCCAACTCACCCGCCGGGGTCACGACGGCACTGGGGCCCTCTTCTCGCACCTCGACCAGAAGCCGGCCAGACTGTGCGCTGCCGACCGTCCCGCGGTCCATGCCGTCTCTCTCTCCCGACCTGGTGACTGCCTGCTGACGTCCTCGAACATTACGCCCTATGGCCACGCTTCGACAGCCGAACAATCGCACACAAACGGACATATACGAACGTAACGCACTTGCGGTTGGCTCGGGAAAGCGGGTAGGGCTAGTAGGAACACGCACCCAGGCAAGAACACGTAACCGACACGGCCGGCTTTGGAGGCGCCGCACACCGCAGTGCACGTATCGGCTTCGGCAGCCATATGCCGAGAACGATGGAGGACATCATGTCACCCCGGCTCGACGCATCGCGTACCCCCGAAGCGACGTCGACACTCCCTCCGGAACATCTGAATCCCATCGGACAGGACGACCCGGTCGTCGTCCCGGACGACCTGCTCGCCGGGCTCCCGGAGATCCCCCCGTACGACGAGGTGGGACCGGTCGACGCCCGAGCCCTCTCCAAGACCCTCTTCGAGCGCCTCGAGTCGCTGGAGGAAGGCACCCACGAGTATTCGTACGTACGCAACACGCTCGTGGAGCTGAACCTCGCCCTGGTCAAGTTCGCCGCCTCCCGTTTCCGCTCGCGCAGCGAGCCGATGGAGGACATCATCCAGGTCGGCACCATCGGCCTGATCAAGGCGATCGACCGCTTCGAGATGTCGCGCGGCGTGGAGTTCCCCACCTTCGCGATGCCCACCATCATCGGCGAGATCAAGCGCTTCTTCCGCGACACCTCGTGGTCCGTGCGCGTGCCGCGCCGGCTGCAGGAGCTCCGGCTCGACCTGGCCAAGGCCGGTGACGAGCTGGCCCAGCAGCTCGACCGGGCACCGACGGTGGCCGAACTGGCGGAGCGTCTGGGCATCAGCAACGACGAGGTCATCGAGGGCATGGCGGCGTCGAACGCCTACACCGCCTCCTCGCTGGACGCCCAGCCGGAGGAGGACGACGCCGAGGGCGCCCTGGCGGACCGGATCGGGTACGAGGACCACGGACTCGAAGGCATCGAGTACGTCGAGTCGTTGAAGCCCCTGATCGCCGAACTGCCGCAGCGGGACCGGAGGATCCTCTCGCTGCGCTTCGTCGCGGGCATGACCCAGTCGGAGATCGGCGAGGAACTGGGCATCTCCCAGATGCACGTCTCCCGCCTGCTGTCGCGGACCCTGGTGAAACTGCGCAAGGGGCTCACGGTCGAGGAGTGATCCTCACCGGGTGACGCCTGTCCTCAAGGGGGCGGTCCGGGGCCGGGCCGCCCCTTCGGGATGTCCCGGGGCGCCTCGCGCCGCTCACACCTCGCGCACGCCCCGCCGCCACACGCCCGCGACCAGCGGCACACCGGGCCGGTAGGCGAGGTGGACGTGGCTCGGGGCGTCGAGGAGGGTGAGGTCGGCGTACGCGCCCGGGGTCAGCCGGCCGATGTCGGTGCGGCGCAGGGCCGCCGCGCCGCCCGCCGTGGCCGACCAGACGGCCTCGTCCGGCGTCATCCCCATGTCCCGCACCGCGAGCGCGACGCAGAAGGGGACGGAAGACGTGAAGGACGAGCCGGGGTTGCAGTCGGTGGACAGCGCGACCGTGGCCCCGGCGTCGAGGAGCCGCCGGGCGTCCGGCCACGCGGCGCGGGTGGAGAACTCGGCGCCGGGCAGCAGGGTGGCGACGGTGCGGCTGTTCGCGAGGGCGTCCACGTCGGCGTCGGTGAGGTGGGTGCAGTGGTCGGCGCTGGCCGCGTCCAGCTCGACGGCGAGCCGGACGCCGGGGCCGTACGACAACTGGTTGGCGTGGACGCGCGGGTGCAGGCCCTTCGCCTTTCCGGCGGTGAGGATCGCGCGGGCCTGGTCGCCGTCGAAGGCGCCCTTCTCGCAGAAGACGTCGATCCAGCGGGCGTACGGCGCGCAGGCGTCCAGCATCTCGCCGGTGACCAGGGCGACGTATCCGGCCGGGTCCTCGGCGTACTCGGGCGCGACGACGTGGGCGCCGAGGTAGGTGACCTCGTCGGTGTGGCGGGCGGCCAGGCGCAGGGCGCGGGCCTCGTCCTCGACGGTCAGGCCGTAGCCGGACTTGGTCTCGAAGGTCGTGGTGCCCTGGCGGAGCGCCTCGCCGAGGAAACGGGTGAGGTTCGCCTCCAGTTCCGCGTCGCCGGCGGCCCGGGTGGCGGCGACGGTCGTGCGGATGCCGCCGGCGCTGTAGGCGCGGCCCGACATGCGGGCGTTGAACTCCTCGGTGCGGTCACCGGCGAAGACCAGGTGGGAGTGGGAGTCGACGAAGCCCGGCAGGACCGCCCGGCCCCCGGCGTCGACCCGGTTGTCAGTGGCGGGTGCTTTGCTTGATTCACCGGTCCACACGACGCGGTCGCCCTCGATGACGACGGCCGCGTCCCGGACCAGGCCGAGGGGAGAGCCGTCACCGAGGGAGGGGTCGTTGGTGACCAGCGTGGCGATGTCGCTGATGACGGTGCTGCTCATGATGGCGTCCTCATGGGTGGTCGTCAGGCGCGCAGTGCTTCGACGGCCCGCGCAAGGGCTCCGGGCACATCGGGTACGAGCGTGTGCGCCCCGTCGCGCACGACGTGCCGGCCCGCGACGACCGTGTGCCGTACGTCCGCGGCCGTCGCGGCGAATACGGCCGTCTCGGCGCCGAGTCCGGGCGGTGGCCCCGCTGTTCTGACCGAGTCGAGGGCGATCGTGACGAGGTCGGCGCGCGCACCGGCCTCGATGCGGCCGGTGTCGTCCCAGCCGAGGGCCGCGTGTCCGTCGACGGTGGCGGCCCGCAGCAGCGCGGCGGCCGTCCAGCGGCCCCGGGTGCGGGTGCGCAGCCGCTCGTTCAGCTCCATCGCGCGGGCCTCTTCGAGCAGGTCGATCACGGCGTGGCTGTCGGAGCCGAGACAGAGCGGGGAGCCCTCGTTCTGCAGGGCGGCGGCGGGTCCGATGCCGTCGGCGAGGTCGCGTTCGGTGGTCGGGCACATGCAGGTGCCGGTGCCGCTGCCGCCGATGAGGGCGATGTCCTCGGCGGTGAGGTGGGTGTTGTGGACACCGGTGGTGCGCGGTCCGAGGACGCCGTGCAGGGCCAGGAGCTGCGTCGGGGTGCAGCCGTGGGTCTCCCGGCAGGCGTCGTTCTCGGCGGTCTGCTCGGACAGGTGCACATGGAGCGGGGCCCGCCGCTCCTCGGCCCACCGCGCCACGGTCGCCAACTGCTCCGCCGGTACGGCCCGTACGGAGTGGACGGCCGCCCCGATCCGTGCGTGATCCCGTTCCTTGAGAACTGAACAGCGTGTGGCCCAGGCGTCCGCGTCGCCGTCGGAGAAGCGGAGCTGGTGGGTGGTGGGCGGCTGTCCGAAGCCGGAGGAGAGATAGGCGGTGTCGAGGAGGGTGATGCGGATCCCGGCTTCGGCGGCGGCCTCGATGAGCGCCTCGCCCATGGCGTTGGGGTCGGCGTAGGGCGTGCCGCCGGGGGCGTGGTGGACGTAGTGGAACTCGCCGACGGTGGTGATGCCGGCCAGCGCCATCTCGGCGTACACGGCGCGGGCGAGGGCGTGATACGTGTCCGGGGTGAGCCGGCCGGCCGTGGCGTACATGACCTCGCGCCAGGTCCAGAAGGTCCCGGACCCCACCTGGACGGTGGAGCGCAGGGCGCGGTGGAAGGCGTGACTGTGGGCGTTGGCCAGTCCGGGGAGGGTCAGTCCGCGCAGGATCTCGGCGCCGGGCGGCGGGGCGGGGGTGTCCGGGCGGACGGCGGTGATGCGGCCGTCCCGGACCTCGACGGCCACGCCCGGCTCGATGGGGGTCCCCCCTGCCCGAGCGGAGCCGAGGGCTTGGGGGAGGGTGTCGAGCCAGGCGTGCTCCAGCCAGTACGTCCGCGGGGTGGCAGTCACGTGCGGGCCAGTCCTTCCAGTACGTCGGCGAGGGCGAGCACCCCGGCCACGCAGTCGTCCTCGGTGGCGGACTCGGCCGGGGAGTGCGAGACGCCGGTGGGGTTGCGCACGAACAGCATGGCGGTCGGGACGCGTCCGGAGAGGATTCCGGCGTCATGTCCGGCGCCGGTGCCGAGGACGGGCACCTTGAGGTCGGTGTCGCTGCCGAGGATGCGGGCGAGTTCCTCGCGCAGGGCGTGGTCGAACTCGACGACGGGGGTGAAGGACTCGCGCTCGACGTCGAGGGTGACGCCGTGCTCCCGCGCGTGGGCGCGGGCGGCCTCCCGTACGGCCTCGACCACGGTGTCCAGGCTCTCCTGGTCGGCGGCCCGGGAGTCCAGCCAGCCGCGCACCAGGGAGGGGATGGCGTTGACGCCGTTCGGCTCGACGGCGATCTTGCCGAAGGTGGCGACGGCACCGGCGAGTCCGGCCTCGCGGCGGGCGGCGAGGACGGTCTCGGCGTACGACAGCATGGGGTCGCGCCGGTCGGCGAGGCGGGTGGTGCCGGCGTGGTTGGCCTCGCCCCGGAAGTCGAACCGCCAGCGGCCGTGCGGCCAGATGGCGGACGCGATGCCGACGCGGTCGCCGGACAGGTCCAGGGCGCGGCCCTGTTCGACGTGGAGTTCGACGAAGGCGCCGATGCGGTCGAGCCGTTCGGGGTCGGGGCCGATGGCGCCGGGGTCGTATCCGGCGGCCTCCATGGCCTGCGGGAGGGTGATGCCGTCCGCGTCGGTGAGCCGGTGGGCCTGTTCGACGGTGAGCGCGCCCGCGGTGAGCCGGGAACCGACACAGGCGAGCCCGAAGCGGGCGCCCTCCTCGTCCCCGAAGTTGACGATGCCGAGCGGCTTGCCGAACCGCACGCCCCGCCGCCGCAGCTCATCCAGCGCGGCGAAGGCGGACACGACCCCGAGGGGCCCGTCGAAGGCCCCGCCGTCCGGCACCGAGTCCAGGTGCGACCCGGTGACGACGGCGTCCCCGTCGGCCGGATCCCCGAGCCAGGCCCACTGATTCCCGTTCCGGTCGGCCTCGTAGGCCAGCCCGCGGCTGCGCGCCTGCGCCTCGAACCAGTCCCGGCAATCGGCGTCGGCCCCGCTCCAGGCGAACCGCCGGTAGCCCCCGGACGCGGAACTACGCCCGATGGGCAACAACTGCCGCCACATCTCGTTGAAGGAGGGCACGTCACAACCCGAGGCCGACACAGCCCGCCCAGGCTGCGCACCACCACCCAGGACAGGCTGCGCACCGTCGGCCGGTACAGGCTGTGGGCAGTCGTTCCGCAGGGCGATGGGGGTACCTCCCATGTCTTTCGGGCTAGGGGGGAGGCTGGGCACAGCCGGACCCGCAGGCGGCGACGCACCCGCCCCCACCGAGGAGTTGCCGCCACTCACGCCGGGTCACCCTCACGCATCGGCACCCGCACGCCCCGCTCCCCCGCCACCGACTCCGCGATGTCGTACCCGGCGTCGACATGCCGGATCACCCCCATCCCGGGGTCGTTCGTGAGCACCCGCCGGATCTTCTCCCCCGCCAGCGCGGTCCCGTCGGCGACCGTCACCTGCCCCGCGTGGATCGACCGCCCCATACCCACACCCCCACCGTGGTGGAGGGACACCCACGACGCCCCCGAAGCCACGTTCACCATCGCGTTCAGCAACGGCCAGTCGGCGATCGCGTCGGACCCGTCCAGCATCGCCTCGGTCTCCCGGTAGGGAGAGGCCACCGAACCGCAGTCGAGATGGTCCCGCCCGATGACGACCGGCGCGGCGAGCTCCCCGCTCGCGACCATGTCGTTGAACCGCTCACCGGCCCTGTCCCGCTCCCCGTACCCCAGCCAGCAGATACGCGCGGGCAGTCCCTGGAAGCGCACCCGCTCCCCCGCCATCCTGATCCACCGGGCCAGGGACTCGTTCTCCGGGAACAGCTCCAGGACCGCCTTGTCGGTCCTGGCGATGTCGGCGGGGTCACCCGACAGCGCGGCCCACCGGAAGGGCCCCTTGCCCTCGCAGAACAGCGGCCGGATGTACGCCGGCACGAACCCCGGGAAGGCGAACGCGCGCTCGTACCCGGCGAGCTGCGCCTCACCGCGGATGGAGTTGCCGTAGTCGAACACCTCGGCGCCGGCGTCCTGGAAGCCGACCATCGCCTCGACGTGCCGGGCCATGGACTCGCGGGCCCGGGTGGTGAAACCGGCCGGGTCCTTCGCGGCGGCGTCCGCCATGTCCTCGAAGGCGACGCCCACCGGCAGGTACGCCAGCGGGTCGTGGGCGGAGGTCTGGTCGGTGACGATGTCGATGGGCGCGCCCATGGCGAGCAGGTGCGGCACCAGCTCGGCGGCGTTGCCCAGGACGCCGATGGACAACGGCTCGCGCCGGTCCCGGGCCTCGACGGCCAGTCGGAGGGCGTGGTCGAGGGAGTCGGCCTTCACGTCGAGGTACCGGTGCTCGATGCGGCGGTCGATGGCGCGCGGGTCGCAGTCGACGCAGATCACGACGCCGTCGTTCATGGTGACGGCCAGCGGCTGGGCGCCGCCCATCCCGCCGAGTCCGGCGGTGAGGGTGATGGTCCCGGCGAGGGTGCCGCCGAACTTCTTCGCGGCGACGGCGGCGAAGGTCTCGTAGGTGCCCTGGAGGATGCCCTGGGTGCCGATGTAGATCCAGGAGCCGGCGGTCATCTGCCCGTACATGGTCAGGCCGAGGGCCTCCAGGCGGCGGAACTCCTCCCAGGTGGCCCAGTCGCCGACGAGGTTGGAGTTGGCGATGAGGACGCGCGGCGCCCACTCGTGGGTCTGCATGACGCCGACGGGGCGGCCGGACTGGACGAGCATCGTCTCGTCCTGCTTGAGGGTGCGCAGCGTCCGCACCATCGCGTCGAAGGAGCGCCAGTCGCGGGCCGCCTTCCCCGTGCCGCCGTAGACGACGAGCTTGTCGGGGTGCTCGGCGACCTCCGGGTCGAGGTTGTTCTGCAGCATCCGCAGGGCGGCCTCCTGCTGCCATCCCAGGGCGCTCGGTTCGGTGCCGCGCGGCGCTCGGACAGGATCAGGGGGCGGCCCGTAGGGCCTCGGTTGAGGGTGGTGGCGGGAGACGGGCGGGCGGGGTGCGGACATGGTCTGCCTCCTGTGCTGCGGACGATTACTGCGGATATTCACATCCTCATCTTCTGAATAGAACTAGTCAAGACGGGGACGCGTCGGCGCGGCCGTGCGAGGGATGTTTGGCTGGTCGTGTGCGGGCGAACATGGAGAGCACCGACGGGAGGGGGACACGGTGGCCTACGACGACGGCCGGCCGGACGAGGTGGACGTGCATGCCGACGGACGGGCGGCCCGGCGGCACGCCGCGGTGCGGGCCGCCGTGGAGCAGGGGCTGCTCGGCACCGGCACCCCCCTGGTGGCCCTGCTCGACGTGACCGGCATCCGGGAGTCGGCGGCCGGGCTGCGGGCGGCGTTCGAGGCGGTGACGGCGCCCGGCACGCCCGTGCTGCACGCCTTCGCGGTGAAGGCGAGCCCGCTGGTGCCGGTGCTGCGGCTGCTGCGCGCGGAGGGCATCGGCGCGGAGGTGGCCAGCCCGGGTGAGCTGGCGCTGGCGCGGGCGGCGGGGGTGGAGCCGGAGCGTACGGTCCTCGACTCGCCCGCCAAGACACCCGCCGAACTGCGGGAGGCGCTCGCGCTGGGCATCGCCGTCAACGCGGACAATCCGCAGGAGCTGGCCCGTCTCGACGCCCTGATGGCGGGATCCGGCTCCCGCTCCCCCGTCGGCATCCGGGTGAACCCGCAGGTCGGAGGCGGTTCCATCGAGGCGCTGTCCACGGCGACGGCGACGTCGAAGTTCGGGGTGGCGCTGCGCGACGAGGGCGCGCGGGAGTGGGTCGTACGGGCGTACCTGGACCGGCCGTGGCTGACCCGGCTGCACGCGCACACCGGCTCCCAGGGCATCGCGCTGACGATGATGGCGCGGGGGGTCGCCCAGACGTACGAACTGGCGGAGGAGATCAACCGGCGCGCGGGACGGCGGCAGGTCGACACGATCGACATCGGCGGCGGGCTGCCGGTGAACTTCGCCTCCGAGGCGAGCACACCGACGTACGGACGGTACGCGCGACTGCTGAGCGAGACGGTGCCGGGGCTGTTCGACGGACGGTACGGGCTGGTCACCGAGTTCGGCCGGTCGCTGCTGGCCAAGCACGGCACGGTGGTCGCGCGCGTGGAGTACGCCAAGAGCGCGGGCGGGCGTCCGGTCGCGGTGACGCACGCGGGCGTGCAGGTGGCGACGCGGACGGTGTACGCGCCGGCGTCGTGGCCGCTGAGGATCGCCGCGTACGACGCGAAGGGGCGGCCCAAGGAGGGCCCGGCGGTGGTGCAGGACGTGGCGGGACCGGCCTGCTTCGCGGGCGACCTGCTCGCCCAGGGGCAGTCGCTGCCCCTGCTGGAACAGGGCGACTACGCGGCGGCGCTGGACACGGGCGCGTACTACTTCGCCCACCACTACGCCTACAACTCGCTCCCCCGCCCCGGCGTCCACGGCTTCACCCCGGACGGCGCGGGAGGCGTCACCTTCGCGACGGTACGCACCGCCCAGACGATCGAGGAGATCGTGACCGAATCAGGCGCCGCCCACACCGACGCCCTGATCCCCTAGACGCACACCCCCGCCGCGCGGGCGCGGGCGCGCCCGGCCCCGGCGCGCCCACAGAACGACACGGCGGGACTCCCCGCCCCCGAGGGGCGTGGGGCCGTGTCCCCGTGCGGCTCCGCCGTGCGGGCGCCCGGCCCCGGCGCGCCCGCACGGAACCACGACGCTCAGGCCGGCACGGCAACCCTGCGGCGGGAGCCGCCCGGTGCCGCGTCACCCGCCGCGACACCGGTCGTCCGGTACCCCTTGACCGCCTTGCCCGCGGGCCGCCCCGCCCCCGCGCGGAGCCAGTCGACGCGCACCCACAGCAGCACCTCGTCCGCCCGCTCCAGGCGCCCGATCCAGGCCGCCTTCAGCCGCAGCCCCGCCCCGCACCCGGCGAGCAGCAGGCCACCGGCGGCGGGTACCGCGAACGACGTGCCCAGCGCGGCGACGAAGGCGAGCAGCAGCCACCAGCGGTGCCCGCGACGCCAGTTGCGGGCGGTCACCGCCCGGTCCTGGAGCACGTCGTGCCTGCCCGCCCGGGCCGCCGACCGGGCCAGTGCGCGGTACCGTCCCCGCCGCCCGTACGCCACGACGGCCGCCGCCACGAGGAACAGCGCGGCGCCCGCCAGTACACCGATCCGGCGCCCGGTCAGTCCGGGCACCAGCACCCCGGTGCCCGCCGCGACCACTCCCGGCCACCACAGTGGTGCGGCCCCGGCCCGTACGACGACGGCCACCCGGGCCAGTCCCTGTCCTCCACGCGTCACGTCCGGCCTCCCGTCCTCCGATGCCTGTGCATGTCCTGGGGGAGGAACGCTAGCGACGCAAGGTGAGACGAGTCTGAGAACACGGACGGACCACCCCGCCGTCACTCCCGTACCGTCAGTCCACGAACAGCCCGCGCGCCGCCGCCTTCGTGTCGAACTCCTCCAGCCGTGCCTGCGCGTCGGGCAGGTCGTCGCACATCGCCTCCAGCAGCACCCGGCCCAGCAGCATCGGCGCGCACGCCGTGTCGAAGGCGAGCCCGGTGCCGACGGCGGCGGGCAGCAACAGGTCGGACACCTTGGCGACCGGCGCGAAGGGGGAGTCGGCGACGGTGACCACGGTCAGTCCCGTCTCCTTGGCGTGGGCGAGGGCGTCGACGACCTCGCGGGGGTGCCGGGGCAGCGCGAAGCACAGCAGGGCGCTCGCCCCGGCCCGCGCGGCGGCGTCGATCCGGTCGTGGAGCATCGTGCCGCCCTCGTTGAGCAGCCGTACGTCCGTGTGGACCTTGGCGGCGAAGTAGGCGAACCCGTGCGCCTGGGCCGCCGCGGCCCGCAGCCCCAGCACGGGCAGCGGCCGGCTCCCCGCCAGGACCCGCCCGGCCTGCCGCACCGGCCCGGGGTCGGCCAGCACCTCCGCCAGATGCCGCAGGTTCTCGATCTCGGCCTCGACGGCCTGCTGGTACTCGTTGTACGAGCCGGTCTCCGGCGCCGGTTCGGCGGGCGCGACCTCGCGCAGGTGCCGGCGCAGGGCGGGGTAGCCGTCGAAGCCGAGGGCGACGGCGAACCGGGTCACGGACGGCTGGCTGACCCCGGCCAGTTCGGCCAGTTCCACGCTGGACAGGAACGGCACGTCGGCGGCGCGCCGCACCATGCTGTGCGCGATGCGCCGCTGGGTCGGCGTCAGCCGGTGCCCCTCGAAGAGCGCCTGGAGACGCGCGGCAGGACTCTCGGTGCCGCCACTCATGACCTGACTCCCCCTATGACGCCTCTACGCCTCGGTCTATTCATCCATCGAAATTCCTGCATACCGTTATACAGGCGCCCACGGGGCCGCGCCGACCGCACGCCGCGATGGGGGGAGAACGCACGTTGTGCCCGTTTCGGCGACAGATCCGGAACTTGACGATTCTGCTACGACGTCACCACATACCGAACCGGCCGGATAGCGTAACTCGTCGAACAACAGAGCGCCTTGGGGCGCAGGCGACCCATGTGGCACCCGACGGAGGACTGGTACAGGCGTGGACGCGCGAAGTCGTGGGCAGGCGGACGGAACCGACCCTGCCGACCAGTGGGTACTCAACCCCGAGACCGGCGAATACGAACTGCGGATGAACGATTCAGCGGAGCAGCCGAAGACGCCCCGCAGCGCCCCGCGCCCCGGTTCCCCCGCGCCCGCCCGCGTCCCCGGCCAGCGCGGCCGCCGCACCGCACCGGCACCCGCACCCGAGGACGCACCGGAGGACGCACCCGGCCACGGCCGCCGCAAGCGCAAGCCGAAGCGGAGCGGCAAGAAGAAGGCGCTGATGTGGACGGGAGGCGCCCTCGGCCTGGTCCTCGTGGGCGGTTCGGCGTTCGCGTACTACTGGTACGACCGCCTCTACGGCAACATCAACACCGTCGACATCGGTGGCGTGGGCAGTGACGAGGCCGTGGCGGACGGGCCGGTCAACCTCCTGGTCATCGGCAACGACGTCCGCACCGGCGAGGGCAACGAGGCCTACGGCAACCGGACCAACGTCACCGGCCATGCCGACACCACGCTCCTCTTCCACATGTCCGAGGACCGCACCAACGCGACCGTGGTGAGCATCCCCCGCGACCTGATGATCAAGATCCCGGACTGCGAGTCCAAGCAGTCCGACGGTTCCGTCAAGAAGATCCCCGGCTCGACGGTCCCCACCAAGTTCAACGAGTCCTACGGTGTGAACGGCCGCGATCCGGGCTGCACCATGCTCACCGTCGAGGAGATCACCGGCCTCGAGCTCGACCACTTCATGATGTTCGACTTCAACGCGGTCAAGACGCTGTCCACCGCGGTCGGCGGCGTCCAGGTGTGCCTGGAGAAGCCCATCAAGGACCTGGACGGCGGCTCCGGACTCGACCTGCCGAAAGGGGAGAGCACCATCCAGGGCGAGGACGCGCTCTCCTTCCTCCGCAACCGGCACGGTCTGAAGAACGAGAGCGACCTGGACCGGATCGAGATGCAGCAGAAGTTCGTCGCGTCGATGCTCCGCCAGCTCAAGGAGGACACGCTGGACAGCCCGTCGAAGATGCTCGACGTCGCCGACGCGGCCACCAAGTCCCTCACCGTGGACAAGGGCATAGGCAGCCCCGGCAAGCTGCTCGCCCTCGCCAGGGAACTCGGCAAGATCGACCTGAAGAACATCACCCTGATGACCCTGCCGGTGATCGACAACCCGGACGAGCCCACGCCCGTCACCGTCGTACCGAACCCGACCGAGGCTCCGAAGCTCTTCAGCATGCTGCAGAACGACATCTCCCTCACCGAGGTGAAGAAGAAGGAGAAGGACGCCAAGGACAAGCAGGCCGAGCTGCTGGAGGGCGCACGGGCCGAGGCGTCCGAGATCCGCGTCGACGTCCTCAACGGCGGCGGCCCGGGCGGCGCCGCGCAGGACACCCTGAACTGGCTGCAGACCGGCCAGGGCGTGGCCAGGTCCACCAACAAGGGCAACGCCCCGGCCGACGTCGACAAGACCCGGCTGGAGTACGCCCCGAACCAGGCCGACCAGGCCCGCAAGCTCGCCGACCTGATGGGCCTGCCCGCCTCGGCCATGAAGCCCGGCACCGGGGACGCCGACGCGACGACCCCGATGACGCTCACCCTCGGCCCCGACTTCAAGAAGGCCGGTGTCCCCATCACCCTGCCGAAGAAGGTCGATGCGAAGCAGTCCCGGGCCGACGAGAAGATGTGCGGGAAATAGCGGCGCGGCGAACCCGAGGCCGAGAGGGGGGTTACCCCCAGTGTCATCGGTCTCCCGCCTGCCTACCGTGGACCGCATGACGGGAATGGACGCGCGGGACACCGAGCTGAAGAAGGAACTCGACGCCTCCCTGCAGGCCCGCAGGGAGCTGGGCGAGGAGTACGAGTCCGCGCTGGTCGACTCGTTCCTGGAGAAGGTCGATCAGCGCATCGACGGCGTGGTGGAGCGCCGGGTGCGCCGGCAGTTCGCCGAGCAGCAGATGACGGTGGCCCGGGACTCGCGGTCGCCGCAGGCCACGGACTCCTGGGGTGAGCGCTTCGGCTTCGGCATCGTCTCGCTGGTCCTGGCGGTGCCGCTGTCCGCGATCGGCGGGGGCGTGGCCGACCTGCCCGGACTGCTGGCCGCCTGGCTGGGCATCGTCGGCGTCAACGTCGTCCAGGCCGCGCGGACCCGTCCGGAGCTGTTCGGACACCGTAAGTCCGCACGGGGCAGCGACTGGGAGGACTGAGGCCGGGGCACGGCAGCGCACAGCGACGACGGCCGCACCCATCGGCGGAGCAGCCCGACAGCGGGCAACCACCTCCGCGAGAGCGGCGCCGGCTCAGGCGCGAAGGGGACTTACGCGGGGACCGCCGCACCCCCGTCGCCGGGGGGCGGGACGACGGCGGTCCCCGCGGGGGACGCGCGCCCGTTGAGGCAGGCTGCGCGTCCGAGGCGTCCGTGGAGGTCCGGGAGCCGCTCCGGAGGTCCTTCGACGCCGTTCGCCGCCGGCCGGAACGGGGAGCCGCTCCCGTCCCTGCCGACACCCACCAATGTGCCGGACCCGTGTTAAGCGAGTGCTGCGCGGACGTGACACGCTCGTACCACTTCCGCGAAGTCCACGAAGATCACGAACGCGCCGACACCCGGCCGTTCACCGCGGGTTCACCGACGGCTTCGCCCGACGCCCCGTCACTTCCCGGTCTTGGCGAGGAAGGACAGCAGGTCCTGGCGGCTGACCACACCGGTCGGCTTGCCCTCGACGAGGACGATCGCCGCGTCCGCCTTGCCGAGCACGGCCATCAGGTCCGCGACGGGCTCACCGGAGCCGACCTGCGGCAGCGGCGCGGACATGTGCTTCTCCAGCGGGTCGTCCAACGAGGCGCTCTTGCTGAACAGCGCGTCCAGCAGCTCCCGCTCCACCACCGAGCCGACGACCTCGGCGGCCATCACGTCCGGGTGGCCGGCGCCCGGCTTGACCACCGGCATCTGCGAGACGCCGTACTCGCGCAGCACCTCGATGGCCTGGCCGATCGTCTCCTCGGGGTGCATGTGGACGAGGGAGGGGATGTGGCCGCCCTCCTTGTCGTTCAGGACGTCGGCGACGCGGGCGCTGGGACCGGCGTCCTCCAGGAAGCCGTAGTCGGCCATCCACTCGTCGTTGAAGATCTTGCTGAGGTAGCCGCGGCCGCTGTCCGGCAGCAGGACGACGACCACGTCGTCCTCACCGAGCCGCGAGGCCACCTCGAGGGCCGCCACGACCGCCATGCCGCAGGAGCCGCCGACCAGCAGGCCCTCCTCCTTGGCGAGCCGCCGGGTCATCTGGAAGGAGTCCTTGTCGGAGACGGCGACGATCTCGTCCGCGACGTCACGGTCGTACGCGGTCGGCCAGAAGTCCTCGCCGACACCCTCCACCAGGTACGGCCGCCCGGAGCCGCCGGAGTACACGGAGCCCTCGGGGTCGGCGCCGATCACCTTCACCCGGCCGTCGCTGGCCTCCTTCAGGTAGCGCCCGGTCCCGGAGATGGTGCCGCCGGTGCCGACGCCGGCCACGAAGTGGGTGATCTTCCCTTCCGTCTGCTCCCACAGCTCCGGGCCGGTGGAGTGGTAGTGGGAGAGCGGGTTGTGGGGGTTGGAGTACTGGTCCGGCTTCCAGGCCCCCGGCGTCTCACGGACCAGCCGGTCGGAGACGTTGTAGTAGGAGTCGGGGTGCTCGGGGTCCACGGCGGTCGGGCAGACGACGACCTCGGCGCCGTAGGCCCGCAGGACGTTGATCTTGTCCGTGGAGACCTTGTCCGGGCAGACGAAGACGCACTTGTAGCCCTTCTGCTGGGCCACGATGGCGAGTCCGACCCCGGTGTTGCCGCTGGTCGGCTCGACGATGGTGCCGCCGGGCTTCAGCTCCCCGCTCTGCTCCGCCGCCTCGATCATGCGCAGGGCGATGCGGTCCTTCACGGAGCCGCCCGGGTTGAAGTACTCCACCTTGGCCAGGACGGTCGCCCTGATGCCCTTGGTCACGCTGTTGAGCCGCACCAGCGGGGTGTTGCCGACGAGGCTGATCATCGAGTCGTGGAATTGCACCGTTGTCTCCGGATGCTGCAAAAGGGGTGGTCGTAGTGGTGCTGCCAGCCTAGGCCCTCACCGGCCCGAACCCGGCCGGGTCGTTCACTCGCCGTGGGGATTGGAGCACGGTCCGTACGGGGCAAGCACTGGGTGTACGGGGTTCGAGGAGGTGGCGGCGAGGGATGACGGGCTTGTCGAGGGCGAGGGTGGCCCGGCGGATCGCGGCCGGCGCGGCGTACGGCGGCGGGGGCATCGGACTGGCCGGGGCGGCCGCCGTGGGACTCCTGGTGGCCGAGGCCCAGCTGGCGCGGCGCCGGGTGGGCAACGGGACGGCTCCTCACGTACCGAACGCGGACGGGCTGTACGGCGCGGCGTACACGGTGCCGGGCGAACCGGCGCTGCGGCTGACGATGCTGGGCGACTCCACGGCGGCCGGGCAGGGCGTGCACCGGGCCGGGCAGACGCCGGGCGCACTGCTGGCGTCGGGGGTCGCGGCGATCGCGGAACGCCCGGTGGGGCTGAGCACGGTCGCGGTGCCCGGGGCCTGTTCCGACGATCTGGACCGGCAGGTGACGCGGGCACTGGCGGATCCCTCCCGGGTGCCGGACATCTGCGTGATCATGGTCGGGGCCAACGACGTCACCCATCGGATGCCGCCCACCCGTTCCGTACGCCATCTGTCCTCGGCGGTACGGCGGCTGCGGACGGCCGGTGCGGAGGTGGTCGTCGGCACCTGCCCCGACCTCGGCTCGGTCGAGCCGGTGCGGCAGCCGCTGCGCTGGCTGGCCCGGCGGGCCTCGCGACAGCTGGCGGCGGCGCAGACGATCGGGGCGGTCGAGCAGGGCGGGCGGACGGTGTCGCTGGGGGACCTGCTGGGGCCGGAGTTCGCGGCGAACCCGCGGGAGCTGTTCGGGCCGGACAGCTATCACCCCTCGGCGGAGGGGTACGCCACGGCCGCGATGGCGGTGCTGCCGACGGTGTGCGCGGCGCTGGGGCTGTGGCCGGCGGAGGAGGAGCGGCCGGACGCCGCGCGCCGCGAGGGGTTCCTGCCGGTGGCGCGGGCGGCGGCGGAGGCGGCCTCGGAGGCGGGTACGGAGGTCACCGCGGCGATGCCGGCGGGCGCGCGGGGGCCGTGGGCCCTCTTGAAGCGCCGTCGGCGCCGCAGGGTCACGGAGGCGGAGCCGGAGCCTTCGATCCAGCCGTCGTGACACCGGGCGCCTGCGGCGGGCATTCGTGCCGCAACCCCCGCAGCCGCGGGCAGCCGCCGTAGCTGCGGGCAGTCGTGCCTCCCCCAGTGCCTTAAAGGCCTGAGAGGTACCCCCAGGGCGGCACGGGCGGGCGCTGGGGGTCCCCCCTCTGGGGGAGACACCCGGCAAGCGCCGGTGAGCGGTGTTGGTGCGGGCCGGGGGGAGTAGCGCAGCCCGGCGCTCACGGGGTGCCGTCGCGCCCACCCTCCCCCACTCTCGGCTTCGCTCGAGCGGGGGGACCCCCATCGCCCTGCAGCACGACTGCCCGCGGATCGGCGGAGTGCGCGCGAACGCAGCATCTCCGAGAAGGCGCAGCAGAAAAGCAAGCGCTTAGACAGTTGCGGCCCATGTCACATCGCGTCAGTCGTGACCCCGCCCATACGTCCGGGTAACTTCCCATGAAGGCCCGCACCAACCAACCGGTATGCCCTCCGCCGCCCCTCATCCCTGGAGCCGTGATGCCCGAAGCCGTGATCGTCTCTGCCGCCCGCTCCCCCATCGGCCGCGCCTTCAAGGGCTCCTTGAAGGACCTGCGCCCGGACGACCTGACCGCCACGATCATCCAGGCCGCGCTCGCCAAGGTCCCCGAGCTGGACCCGAGGGACATCGACGACCTGATGCTCGGCTGCGGCCTCCCCGGCGGCGAGCAGGGCAACAACCTCGGCCGTGTGGTCGCCGTGCAGATGGGCATGGACCACCTCCCCGGCTGCACCGTCACCCGCTACTGCTCCTCCTCGCTGCAGACCTCCCGCATGGCCCTGCACGCCATCAAGGCCGGCGAGGGCGACGTGTTCATCTCGGCCGGCGTCGAGACCGTCTCCCGCTTCACCAAGGGCAACTCCGACAGCCTCCCGGACACCCGCAACCCGCTGTTCGCCGAGGCCGAGGCCCGTACCGCCGCCGTCGCCGAGTCGGAGGGGGCGACCTGGCACGACCCGCGCGAGGACGGCCTGGTCCCCGACCCGTACATCGCGATGGGCCAGACCGCCGAGAACCTGGCCCGCCTCAAGGGCGTCACCCGCCAGGACATGGACGAGTTCGGCGTCCGCTCGCAGAACCTCGCCGAGGAGGCCATCAAGAACGGCTTCTGGGAGCGCGAGATCACCCCGGTGACGCTCCCCGACGGCACGGTGGTCGGCAAGGACGACGGCCCCCGCGCCGGCGTCACCATGGAGGGCGTCGCGGGCCTCAAGCCGGTCTTCCGTCCGGACGGGCTGGTCACCGCCGGCAACTGCTGCCCGCTCAACGACGGCGCCGCCGCGCTCGTCATCATGAGCGACACCAAGGCCCGCGAGCTGGGCCTCACCCCACTCGCCCGGATCGTCTCCACCGGCGTCTCCGGCCTCTCCCCCGAGATCATGGGCCTCGGCCCGGTCGAGGCGAGCAAGCAGGCGCTGGGCCGCGCCGGCCTCACCATCGACGACATCGACCTGGTCGAGATCAACGAGGCGTTCGCCGCCCAGGTGATCCCCTCCTACCGCGACCTCGGCATCCCGCTGGAGAAGCTGAACGTCAACGGCGGCGCCATCGCCGTCGGCCACCCCTTCGGCATGACCGGCGCCCGCATCACCGGCACGCTGATCAACTCCCTCCAGTTCCACGACAAGCAGTTCGGCCTGGAGACGATGTGCGTCGGCGGCGGCCAGGGCATGGCGATGGTCATCGAGCGCCTCAGCTGAACCCCGTACCGCCGAACCCCCGCACCACGGGCGCACGGTAGCCGTCCCGGCACGTTCGGTGAAACCATGGCCCGGACCTCGGGAACCTCCGGGGCCCGGGCCTGTTCGTGATCCAATCTCCCCCAGGATGTGACCTATCTCCCTCACTGCGGGGATTCACGCAGGTCAGGGCCGACCCCTTCTCGGGTGCACCCCCAAAGACCTGTCCGTTTCGTGACGTTACGCACTGACAGATGGTTAGTCCACCCTTCAAGCTGATGTAGGAAGTCGGGGGTCGACTTTGAACCGGGAGTACGTCAGTGAGCGCCATGCCGATCGCCCTGCTGATCACCACGGCCGCCACCGGCGCCGTGGGCGTCGCTGTCCTGCGCAGCATCATGGTGCTGCGCCGACAGGTCGCGGCCCTGCACACCGCGCTGGCCGAGAACGGTGCCGCGCCCGCGCGCGCGCACGTTCCCCCCGCCCGCACGGCCGGCACCGACGAGATACGCGCCGCCGTGGCGGAGGCGCTCGCCGATGAGCGGGAGCGCGAGCTCGCCGAGGCGCGGGCCTTCTGGGCCGCCCAGGAGGCGCGTGACGCCTCCGACGCGCCGTCCCTGCTGGGCCTGGCGGACAGCGAGCTGTTCCTGCCCCGGCAGGCCGACTTCGTGGGTCTGGAGCCGGTGGGCGAGCCGGGCGCGGACGTCGAGGAGCACGCCGGGGACTCCCCGGAGCTGGCCGCGGCCCGCCGCCGCCACCCCTCGCACCCGGACTTCGTACCGAACCCCTCACCGGTCGTGAACGACCACGAGCGCACGGTGACCGTCCTGGAGGAGCTGGCCGCCGCCCGGACCGAGCTGACCGACGTCCGTCCGGGCCCGCTGGGCACCCTCGACGTCTACGTCTTCGCCGACGGGACGACGCTGTGCATGACGCCGGGCCACCGCGAGACCGCCGAGCGGCTGGCGGCGGCCCTCGGCGCGGGCGAGACCCCGTTCCTGCTGGGCGGTTCCGGCGTCTCGGGGGCGTACACGCTGACGTTCTCCTGCGGTGAGGAGAGCGTCTACATCCTGGCGGACCGCGTCATCGCGTCCCTCTAGCCCCGAGCCGGCTCCCGGCCGGTTTCCGGACCACCTACACCCCGGCGCGCTCGCGCGCCTCCTCCACCAGCCGTACGGCCTCCCCGACCTCGTCCTCGTTCTTCAGTACGAGCGCCAGGTCGTGGCCGGCGACGGTGATCTGGTCGGCGGCGGCGAACATGCCCGCGTCGGGCATGTCGCGGGGCTCGGTGCCCGGTTCCTCGACGAGCTGGGTGCGCCGCGCCAACTCCCTGGCCAGGGCGAGCGCCTCGGCCGCCCCTCCACGCTGCAGCCTGCTCTGCGGCGCGGCCCGCAGACGGTCGGCGAAATGATCCACGGCACGGGTGAAGGGCGTCGTATCAACCACGCGGCGAGCGTACGCGGCGCGGCGGGACTGTTGCCAACGGGCCGACGCTCGGGCACGGTGACCTGAAGGACCGGCTTACATCCCATACGTCCGGAGGCGCCGATGTCCCACGTCCTCTCCGAGGAGACCCACCGCAACATGCTCGCCCGCATCCCCCACTGCACCGGTCGTGAGATCTCCGACTGGCTGCGCACCGTCGAAGAAGGCCCGGCGCTCTTCCGCTTCGAGGAGAAGGTCAGCTGGCTCCGGCACGAGTACGACCTGGCGTACGGCCACGCCAAGGCGATCGTCCACGAGTACGACCTGAGGAGGGCCGCACGCAAACTGCTGTAGCGCGTGCGGACACGACGAAGGGCCCCGGGTGAACCCGGGGCCCTTGTCCGTACGACCGGTGACTGCCGTCAGTCGCTGCTGTTGAGGATCGAGATGAGCCGCAGGAACTCCATGTAGATCCACACCAGCGTCAGCGTGAGGCCGAAGGCGGCGAGCCAGGCCTCCTCGCGCGGGGCACCGTAGGCGATGCCGTCCTCGACCTGCTTGAAGTCCAGGGCGAGGAAGCAGGCACCGAGGATGATGCCGACGACGCCGAAGACGACGCCGAGCGCGCCGCTGCGGAAGCCGAGGCCGTCACCGCCGCCGAACACCGCGAACAGCAGGTTCACGGCCATCAGCAGGATGAAGCCGAGCGCGGCCGCCATCACGAAGCCGTAGAAGCGGCGGTTGACGCGGATCCAGCCGGCCTTGTAGGCCACCAGCACACCGGCGAAGACCGCCATGGTGCCGATCACGGCCTGCATGGCCGCGCCGTCGGCGATGCGGTTGTCGACGATGTTGGAGATGACGCCGAGGAAGACACCCTCGAAGGCGGCGTACGTCAGGATCAGCGCGGGCGTGGGCTTGCGCTTGAAGGACTGCACGAGCGCCAGGACCATGCCGATCAGCGCGGCACCGATGCCGATGCCGTAGGACCGGTTGATGTTGGCGTCGTCGACCGGCAGCAGCGCCCAGGAGAGCGCCGCGGTGACGATGAGCACGCCGAGCGTGGTGCCCGTGCGCATGACGACGTCGTCGATGGTCATCCGGCCGGTGGTGGCCGGCGCCTGCGGCGGCGCGCCGTACTGCAGGTCCTGCTGCGCGTAGGGGTTCTGGGCGTACGGGTTGCCTGTCGGCTGCGCGTACGGGTTGGCCTGCGTGGCGACAGCGGGGCCCCCGGCCTGCGGCGCGGTGTTGAAGCCCGCGTAGCCGTTGTCGCGGCCGAACCCCCGTCGCGAGAAGACCGGGTTACTGCTCCTCATTTCACTCCTCCATGGCCACACGACGTGGCCTTGGCTCAAGAGTAATAGGTAGGCAAAGGAATGACCCTAATGCTTGGGGAGGATCTTTCCCTCGTTGTGCTGCGCAACACGCTACGCGGCCGGGTGATTCCCTTCACCGTGAGGCACCGAACCATGACCGACCCGGTACCTCCCCGGAACCGGCCGGAGATCATCCGTTCACCTCTCCGACGGCCGCGTGGAGACCCCTCCGGGCACGGCGGCGCCTTGAGGACCGCCGTGCCCCCTCGCCGCACCCGGCCGGCGACACCGCGGGCCCCGGTGGCCACCGCCCGCGACCGGAACCCGGCGGCCGTACGGCTCCCCCGTCGACGAAACGGACACCTCGCCCCAGCGGTGCCGATCACGCGCCCCGGCCGACATCCGTACTTCTATTCGACCTCTCCCACGGCACCTGAGGACGCGCACCCACGCTCACGCGCGGGCGTCCGGTCGCCGAGGGGGTCGCGCGGGTGGTGCGCGGATGTCGGGAGCGCCGGTCCGCGGCCGGCGCGTGGGAACGGCATACGTGGTGGTGCCCGGAGCCGGACTCGAACCGGCACGCCCGCTCAGGGGCAGCGAGGTTTAAGCTCGCCGTGTCTGCATTCCACCATCCGGGCAGGCCATGGGCTCCGCTTCGCGGTTCCGACCCTATCGGTGGCCCTCCCGTCGGCAGCGGCGGGAGGGACCGATCTTGTCTTATTTTATTGGCGCCTGAGGGTTCATCAGCACCGCGAACTCGCCGCCAGCACGTGCCAACAGCCTTGCGTGTGACGATCCGTCACGCATGCGGAATGACGGAATTTCACCGCCCGAACAAGGGCGCTCCACCCGTTCCGCGCGCCCGGCTCAGGGTCCGCCGTCATCCCCAGGTATGACACCGCGCCCGGCGGTCCCTCCCGAGTCGCCCCCCGGAACCGGAGCAGCGGGTGACTACACGGCGGTGAGGGGGCGGAACGATGGACGGCGTCCCCCGAGAACACGTCGTCCCGACAGGAGCGTCCATCCCGTGACCACCGCATCCCTCGCCGACCGGACCACCGCCGTGGCCGCGCGCGCCACGGAGCTTTCGAAGATCTACGGCCAGGGCGAGACCCAGGTGGTCGCCCTGGACCGGGTCTCCGTCGCCTTCCGGCAGGCCGAGTTCACCGCGATCATGGGCCCGTCCGGGTCCGGCAAGTCCACGCTGATGCACTGCGTGGCCGGCCTCGACACCTTCTCCTCCGGTTCCGTGCGCATCGGTGAGACCGAGCTGGGCTCGCTGAAGGACAAGCAGCTCACCAAGTTGCGCCGGGACAAGATCGGCTTCATCTTCCAGGCGTTCAACCTGCTCCCGACGCTGTCCGCGCTGGAGAACATCACCCTCCCGATGGACATCGCGGGCCGCAAGGCGGACAAGGAGTGGCTGGACACCGTGATCCGGATGGTCGGCCTCGCGGACCGGCTGAGCCACCGGCCCGCGCAGCTCTCCGGCGGTCAGCAGCAGCGGGTCGCGGTGGCGCGGGCGCTGGCGTCCAAGCCGGACATCATCTTCGGCGACGAGCCCACCGGGAACCTCGACTCCCGCTCCGGCGCCGAGGTGCTGGGCTTCCTGCGCAACTCCGTGCGCGAGCTGGGGCAGACGGTGGTCATGGTGACCCACGACCCGGTCGCCGCCGCCTACGCGGACCGCGTCGTCTTCCTCGCGGACGGCCGGATCGTGGACGAGATGCACGGGCCGACGGCCGACTCGGTGCTCGACCGCATGAAGCGGTTCGACGCCAAGGGCCGCACCAGCTGACCCGTCCCCGCCGCCCGCTCGCCCCTCCCCCGTACCGTCTGGACAGAGAAGACCCATGTTCCGTACCGCCTTGCGCAACGTCTTCGCGCACAAGGCCAGGCTGTTGATGACCGTGCTCGCCGTGATGCTCGGCGTGGCGTTCGTGTCGGGCACCCTGGTCTTCGCGGACACCCTCTCCAGCGCCTTCCGCAACCAGTCGGCGAAGAGCTACGACGACGTCGCCGTCGCCGTCACCTCCTACGCCGACCCGGACAACCCCGAGGAGGCGCCCGGCCTCTCCGGCAAGGACCTCGACCGGATCGCCTCCGTGGACGGCGTCGCCGGGGTGTACGGCCGCGTCGGGGGCTTCGCCGGCGTCGCCGACCCCGACGGGAAGCTGATCGGCGTCGGCTGGTCCAACAAGGGCTCCAACTTCGCGCCCGGCAAGGACGGCAAGGACCCCGCGTACACGTTCGCCGACGGCTCCGGCCCGGTGAAGGACGACCAGATCGCCCTGGACGAGGAGTCCGCGGCCAAGGGCGAGTACAAGGTCGGCGACCGGGTGCGCGTCGCGACCAACGGCCCGGTGAAGGAGTACACCCTCAGCGGTGTCTTCACCACCGAGGACGGCGCCGTCAACGCCGGCGGCAGCCTCGTCCTCTTCGACACCGCCGTCGCCCAGAAGCAGTACCTCGAGCAGGGCTACTTCGAGGACGTCACCGTCGTCGCGGCCCCCGGCGCGGACGACGCGAAGATCCTCGCCGCGGTCGAGCCGCTGCTGCCGGACACCGCGGAGGCGCAGACCGGCAAGGCGCTCGCGGACGAGCAGGCCGACCAGATCGAACAGGGCATGGGCAACCTCAAGCAGATCCTGCTCGGCTTCGCGGGCATCGCGCTCTTCGTGGGCGTCTTCCTGATCTCCAACACGTTCACGATGCTGGTCGCCCAGCGCACCAAGGAGATCGCCCTGATGCGCGCCGTCGGCGCGTCCCGCAGGCAGATCACCCGCTCGGTGCTCGCCGAGGCCGCGCTGGTGGGTCTGGTGGCCTCGGCCGTCGGCTTCGCCCTCGGCGTCGGTCTGGCCGTCGGACTGCGCTCCGGCATGGCCGCGTTCGACATGAAGATGCCCGACGGCCCGCTGGTCCTGTCCGCCACTCCCGTGGTCGCGGCGTTCGCGGTGGGCGTGCTGATCACGGTGTTCGCCGCCTGGCTGCCCGGCCGCCGGGCCGCGAAGATCCCGCCGGTGGCGGCGATGAACAGCATCCACGCGGTGGCCACCACCAAGTCGCTGGTGCTGCGCAACTCCATCGGTGCGGCCATCACCGCCCTCGGCGCGGCGGGGATCGTGGCGGGCGCCTCGACCGGCGGCGACGACGGCCGGATGTACATCGGCGCGGGCGCGTTCCTCGCTCTGGTCGGCGTGATCATCCTGATCCCGCTGCTGTCCCGGCCCACGATCGCACTCGTCCGTCCGCTGCTCGTCGGCCCCTTCGGCGTGGCCGGCAAGCTGGCCGGCCAGAACGCGGTCCGCAACCCGCGCCGCACCGGCGCCACCGCCTCGGCGCTGGCGATCGGACTGACGCTGGTGACCGGCCTGTCGGTGCTCGGCGTCACGGTCGGCACCGCCATCGACAAGATGACCACGGACAACATCAAGGCCGACTACATGGTCTCGATGGCCAACGGAGGCGACCTCGACCGGTCCGCGCTGACCGCGCTGGAGAAGGCCGAGGGCGTCTCGGCGGTCTCGCCGCAGCAGGACGCCTACCTCCAGGCCGGTGACGACTACGTCTCCGCCTCCGCGGTCACCCCGGGCGACATCCAGCAGGTCCTGACCGTCGACGTCGTCAGCGGCGACGTCGGCTCACTCGCCGAGGGGCGGATCGCGGTCGCCGAGAAGACGGCCGAGAGCAGGGGCTGGAAGCCCGGCGACAGCATCCCCTTCACCTTCGCCGACGAGAAGAAGGAGACACTGACGGTCGGCGCCGTCTACAAGGACAGCGAGTTCCTCTCCCCCATCCTCATCGACACCGCCGTGGTGAACGAGCACGAGGCGAAGCCGCACATCCCGCAGATCTTCGTGAAGGTCGACGGCGGCCAGTCCGCGGCGAACGAGAAGGTCCTCATCGACGCGCTCGGCGACAACCCCGCGATCACCGTGATGGACCGGCAGGACATCCGCGACGAGTTCGGCGGCGCCATCAACACCCTGCTGAACGTCATGTACGGCCTGCTGGCGATGGCTCTGATCATCGCGGTCCTCGGCGTCGTCAACACCCTCGCGATGTCCGTCTTCGAACGGCAGCAGGAGATCGGCATGCTGCGTGCGATCGGTCTGGACCGGCGCCGGGTGAAGCGGATGGTCCGGCTGGAGGCCGTCGTCATCTCGGTGTTCGGCGCGGTGGTCGGCATCGGTCTCGGCACGTTCCTCGGCTGGGCGATCGGCGAGACCATCGCCGAGGAGATCCCGGGGTACGCGCTGGTCCTGCCCTGGGACCGGATCGGGATCTTCGTGGTGCTGGCCGGTCTGGTGGGCGTCCTGGCCGCCCTGTGGCCGGCCCGCAACGCCGCCCGGCTGAACATGCTGAACGCGATCAAGGCGGAGTGACCTCGTCGCGACGCGGCACGCCGAGGGCCGGGCTCCCCGTACGGGGAGCCCGGCCCTTCGCGTCGGGTGCGGACCGGGCTCAGCCGGGCGCGCCCCACACGCGGGCCCGCAGCGGCATCCCGGAGGCGCCCGAGCCGGGCGTCCTGACGGCGAGGACCTGGTTGACGCCGATGCGGTTGCGTTCGAAGGCGAGGGCGGAGGCGGCCATGTACAGCAGCCAGACGCGGGCCCGTCCCGGGCCGGCGAGGGACACCGCGCGGGCCCAGTCGGCCTCCAGGTTCGCCACCCAGCGGCGCAGGGTGAGCGCGTAGTGCTCGCGGATCGACTCGACGTCGCGCACCTCGAAACCGGAACGTTCCAGCAGGGACACCGTGGTGCCCAGCGGGGCGAGTTCGCCGTCGGGGAAGACGTAGGCGTCGATGAAGGGGTCCACCCGGTACGACGTCTCGTCCCGCTGCGGGCGGCGCGCGATCTGGTGGTTCAGCAGCCGTCCGCCCGGCTTGAGGAGGCGGTGCAGGGCGGTGGCGTACTCCAGGTAGCGCTCGGAGCCGACGTGTTCGGCCATGCCGATGGAGGAGACGGCGTCGTACGGGCCGTCCGTGACGTCGCGGTAGTCCTGGACGCGGATCTCGACGCGGTCGGCCAGGCCCTCGTCGGCGACGCGCTTGCGGGCGTAGGCGGCCTGTTCGTGGGAGAGGGTGACGCCGACGACGTTCACGCCGTGGTCGCGGGCGGCGTGGACGGCCAGGGAGCCCCAGCCGCAGCCGACGTCCAGCAGGCGCTGACCGGGCTTCAGGGCGAGCTTGCGGGCGACGAGTTCGAGTTTGTCGTGCTGGGCCTGTTCGAGGGTGCCCCGCGGGGGCGGGGCGGGCCAGTAGGCACAGGAGTACACCATGGACGGGCCGAGGACGATCTCGTAGAAGTCGTTGCCGACGTCGTAGTGGTGGCTGACGGCGCGCCGGTCGCTGTGCCTGGTGTGCAGGCCGCGGCGGGGGCGGCGGGCCTCCTCGCGGGGCGGGGCGGGCGGCAGCGGGGGACCCGCGAGGGCGATCAGTCCGCGGGCGGCGGAGCGGAAGGCGGGGTCGCGCAGGGCCTGGACGAGGGTACGGGCGTCCTCGCCGCGCTCCCAGACGAGGCCGGCGATCCGGTCGAGGACGGTGTAGAGGTCGCCCTCGACGGCGAGGTCGCCGGCCACCCAGGCGCGGGCGAGACCGAGTTCGCCCGGCTTGCGGAGCAGGTGGCGCAGGGCCCGGCGATTGCGTACGACCAGGACGGGGGCATCGGAGGGGCCGGCCTGTGATCCGTCCCAGGCGCGGACGCGGACGGGGAGGGGGGCGTTGATCAGTTGTTCGACGTGACCTTTCAGCCGCGAGGCGGCGTCTGGCATGGTGTACACCTCCGTGACGGGGAATCCCGGAAAGTCGTCACCACGTAAACACTTGAGGGCGGATCGGAAGTCCCCGACGCGCGTCATCTCTGGGCAAAACGCCGAGGCGCACGCGTGGGAGCGAGCCCCGGGGGCTTCGCCCTTCCGGCTCCCGGTCCGGCCCGTCCGCCGGCCCTGCTCGGCGGGTCGGGAGTACCGCCGGGGCTCCGTCCGCCAGGGACTCCGCCCCCTGGACCCCCGGCCCTTCGCCCGCCCCTCGGCTCGGAAGCCGGGAACGCATCCCGTCGAGGCTGCTCCCCGGAACTCGGGCGGGGCCCGTGGGGCCGGGGCGGAGCCCCGAGCGGGGCCGGGGGCAGGGCCCCGGGGCCAGGCTTTCGCCCACCGGATCGGGCGAGCCGGAACCGGGACCCGGGGCGAGCCTCAGGGGGCACTTCTCACCCCACCGAGCCGGAACCGGGACCTGAGGCGAAGTCCCAGGGGTGGCCTTTCGGATCGGCGAGCCGGGCGGGCCCGTCGGCCCCTCGGGAACGCCGAAGGGGCCGCCCGCACCACGGATGGCGGGTGGCCCCTTCGGAGGGTGACCGGAGGTCAGGAAGCCTTGGCCTCGGTCTTCTTCGGTTCCTGCTGGGCGGCGGCCGGCGCCGGCTTCGCGGCCTCGTAGAACTCCTCGCGCGGCGACTCGATCGCGCCCAGGGACACGACCTCGCGCTTGAGGAACATGCCGAGGGTCCAGTCGGCGAAGACGCGGATCTTGCGGTTCCAGGTGGGCATGGCCATGCCGTGGTAGCCACGGTGCATGTACCAGGCGAGCCGGCCCTTGAGCTTGATCTTCATCTTGCCCATGACGATCATCGCCACGCCCTTGTGCAGGCCGAGGCCCGCCACCGCGCCCTTGTTGGCGTGGCTGTACTCCTTCTGCGGGAAGCCCCGCATGCCGGAGATCACGTTGTCGCCGAGGACCTTGGCCTGGCGCAGCGCGTGCTGGGCGTTCGGCGGGCACCAGGCGTTCTCGTTGCCGGCCTTGCGGCCCACGAGGTCCGGGACCTGGGCGTTGTCGCCCGCGGCCCAGATGTAGTCGGTGCCCTTGACCTGGAGCGTCGGCTCGGTGTCGACGTGGCCGCGCGGGCCCAGCGGCAGGCCGAAGCGGGACAGCGCCGGGTTCGGCTTGACGCCCGCGGTCCACACGATCGTGTTGGAGTCGACCTCGAGGCCGTTCTTCAGCACCACGTGGCCGTCGACGCAGGAGTCCATCGACGTGGACAGGTAGACCTCGACGCCGCGGCCCTCGAGGTGCTCCTTGCCGTACGTGCCGAGCTTGGGACCCACCTCGGGGAGGATCTTGTCGGCGGCGTCGACGAGGATGAAGCGCATGTCCTCACGGGACACGTTCTTGTAGTACTTGGCCGCGTCCCGGGCCATGTCCTCGACCTCACCGATGGTCTCCGCGCCGGCGAAGCCGCCGCCCACGAAGACGAAGGTGAGTGCCTTGCGCCGGATCTCCTCGTCCGTGGTGGAGTCGGCCTTGTCGAGCTGCTCGAGGACGTGGTTGCGCAGGCCGATGGCCTCCTCGATGCCCTTCATGCCGATGCCCTGCTCGGCGAGGCCGGGGATCGGGAAGGTGCGGGAGACCGCGCCCATCGCGATGACCAGGTAGTCGAAGGGCAGCTCGTACGCCTCGCCGACCAGCGGGGCGATCGTGGCGACCTTGCGGTCCTGGTCGATGGTGGTGACCCGACCGGTGAGGACCTCCGCCTTGGGAAGCACGCGTCGCAGGGGTACGACGACGTGCCGGGGGGAGATGCTGCCGGCGGCGGCTTCGGGGAGGAAGGGCTGGTAGGTCATGTACGACCGCGGGTCGACGACGGTGACGGTCGCCTCGCCGTAACGCATCTTCTTCTGGATGCGCCGAGCTGCGTACAGGCCTACGTACCCACCGCCTACTACGAGGATCCTGGGACGCTCCGTGGTGCTCATGCCATCGAGTATCCACCCGCTTCAGGGGGGTACCTCGTGCGCCCCTTCACAAGCTTCGACAGGGCCTGTGTTACCATCCCGCACTTCTTGATCCAGATCACAGTGCGAAACGGGAACCGGCACCCCGCACGGGACGTTGTCAATGCCGCGTGAGCTGCCTCTCTGCCGGTCGAGCGGTGCCGTGAGGCCGGCCGTCGAAGCCCTACGATGCCCCCTGACGGGACACCTGCTCCCACCTTCTGAACGTGTTCAAAGGGGTGTTGAGGGCCCGAATGGGTCAACCGGGATCAGTTCTTCGTTCTCCCGGGGCCAATTCCTTGTGAAGAACTTCACGAACTTTCCCGGCGGGGCCCCGCCGAGGGGCCCCGAAGGGCCCCCGGGCGCCGCTCAAACGCTGCCCCGACTGCTCAGTGGAGTGCTGCTGACCAGTGACGAAGAGGGCTAGGCCACGGACCAGGCGATGCCGTCGAGGATGTCGTGCTCCGACACCACGACCTCCTCCGCGCCGATCCGCTCCATGATCGCCAGGAGGACCAGGGCCCCGGCGCCGATCACGTCGACCCGGCCCGGGTGCATGGAGGGCACCGCCGCGCGCTCGGCGTGGGTGGAGCGCAGCAGCCACTCGGTGATCTCGCGGACGCGGTCGCGGGAGATACGGGAGTGGTGGATGGCCGTCGAGTCGTACTCGGGCAGGTCCTGGGCGATCGCCGACACGGTCGTGACCGAGCCGGCCAGGCCGACCAGGGTGTGCGCCTCGCGCAGCGGGACCGTCTCCTCGGCGTGGTCGAGGGCGGCCTCGATGTCGGCCCGTACGGCCGCGATCTGCTCCTCGGCCGGCGGGTCCGTCACGGCCCCGTCCCGCACCAGGTGCCGCTCGGTCATCCGTACGCAGCCGACGTCCACGGAGCGGGCGGCGCGCACGTGGTCGTCGCCCACGACGAACTCGGTCGAGCCGCCGCCGATGTCCACGACCAGGAACGGGCGGCGCAGATCGGTCCGGCCGGTCAGCTCCTTGGTGGCCCCGGTGAAGGAGAACTCGGCCTCCTGGTCACCGGTGATGACCTCGGGCTCCACGCCCAGGATGTCCACCACCCCGCGCACGAACGCGTCGCGGTTCTCGGCGTCGCGGGAGGCGGAGGTGGCGACGAAGCGCAGGCGCTCCGCCCCGTGCTCCTTGATGATCTCCGCGTACTCGCGGCAGGCGGCGAACGTCCGCTCCAGCGCCTCGGGCGCCAGCCGGCCCGTACGGTCGACGCCCTGGCCGAGCCGTACGATCGTCATACGGCGGTCCAGATCGGTGAGTTCACCGGTCTCCGGGTCGGCGTCGGCCACCAGGAGCCGGATGGAATTCGTACCGCAGTCGATGGCGGCGACCCGGGTCACCGGCCGTCCTCCTTCTCGGGCAGCGTCACGCAGGCACCCTTGCGCCACCACTCGGGCAGCATCGCCAGCGCCTCGTCGCCCAGCGGGTTGACGCCGGGGCCCGCGGCCAGCGAGTGGGCGACCAGCACGTGCAGACACTTCACCCGGTCGGGCATGCCGCCCGCGCTGGGGAAGTTCTTCAGCTCCTCGATCTCGTCGCGGCGCCGGATGTAGTCCTCGTGCGCCGCGCGGTACGCGGCCGCCAGCTCCGGGTCGGTGGCCAGCCGCTCCGTCATCTCCTTCATCACGCCGTTCGCCTCCAGCGTCCCGATCGCGGAGTTCGCCTTCGGGCAGGTGAGGTAGTAGAGCGTCGGGAAGGGGGTGCCGTCGGGCAGCCTCGGCGCGGTCTCCACGACGTCCGGCTGTCCGCAGGGGCAGCGGTGCGCGATGGCGCGCAGCCCGCGCGGGGGCCGCCCGAGCTGCTGCTTGAAGGCCTCGACGTCCGCGTCGGTGGGCTCGGTGCGCGGGGTCGTGGGTGGGGGCGTTTCCATACGTGTCTTTCTACGGCTTTCTGCAAAGGGTCACTGGCCGGCGGCGTCGGCCTTGTCGACGCCGTCCCAGACGTTCGCGTACCAGGGGCGGTCGGCGGCTCCGAGATCCGTACGGGACTGCTTCGCCGTACCCGGGTCGATGACGATGTAGCCGGTCTCGCCGGGCAGGACGTAATGCAGCCGCCTGCGGATCTCCTGCTCGGCGTACGCGTCGTCCTGCCAGCGGGCCTTCATGTCGCGCAGCCGTTCGACCCGCCGGCGGGCCTCGTCCTGCTCCTGCTGGAGGTCGGCGATGTCCGCGCGCTGGGAGACGTACTGCCGCATGGGGTAGGCGAGGGCGACGATCAGGGAGCAGACCACCAGGGCGAGCAGCGCCGCCCGGCCGGTCAGCCGGGAGCGGCGGGCCTGGCGTTTGGTCTGCGAGCGGTAGACCCGGGCCGCGGTCTGCTCACCGATCAGCCGGATCCTGGTCGCGGTGGAGAAACGGTCCCGGTCCTTGACCGCCATGGTTCCGCCTCTCGTTCACCGTCATACGCGTGTACGTCCCCGCACACGGTACGGGACCGGGTACGGGGACGTACGTACGACGCTGCCTACGACTCAGCCCTTGAAGCGGGGGAAGGCCGAGCGGCCGGCGTACACCGCCGCGTCGTCGAGGATCTCCTCGATGCGCAGGAGCTGGTTGTACTTGGCGACGCGCTCGGAGCGGGCCGGGGCGCCGGTCTTGATCTGGCCGCAGTTGGTGGCGACGGCCAGGTCGGCGATGGTGACGTCCTCGGTCTCGCCGGAGCGGTGGGACATCATGCACTTGAAGCCGTTGCGCTGGGCCAGCTCGACGGCGTCCAGGGTCTCGGTCAGCGAGCCGATCTGGTTGACCTTGACCAGCAGGGCGTTGGCGGCGCCCTCCTCGATGCCGCGGGCGAGGCGCTCGGGGTTGGTGACGAACAGGTCGTCGCCGACGAGCTGGACCTTGTCACCGAGCTTGGCGGTGATGGTCTTCCAGCCCTCCCAGTCGTCCTCGAACAGCGGGTCCTCGATGGAGACGAGCGGGTACGCGTCGACGAGCTCCGCGTAGTACTCGGTCATCTCGGCCGCCGAGCGCTCCTTGCCCTCGAAGGTGTAGACGCCGTCCTTGTAGAACTCGGACGCGGCGACGTCGAGCGCGAGGGCGATCTGCTCGCCGGGGGTGTAGCCGGCCTCCTTGATGGCCTCGAGGATGAGGTCGAGGGCCTCGCGGTTGGAGCCGAGGTTCGGGGCGAAGCCGCCCTCGTCGCCGAGGCCGGTGGCCAGGCCCTTGCCCTTCAGGACCTTCTTCAGCGTGTGGTAGACCTCGGCGCCCCAGCGCAGGGCCTCGGAGAAGGACTCCGCGCCGATCGGAGCGATCATGAACTCCTGGATGTCCACGTTGGAGTCGGCGTGCGAGCCGCCGTTCAGGATGTTCATCATCGGCACCGGCAGCAGGTGCGCGTTGGGGCCGCCCAGGTAGCGGAAGAGCGGGAGGTCGCTGGCCTCGGAGGCGGCGTGGGCGACGGCGAGCGAGACGCCCAGGATGGCGTTGGCGCCGAGCGAGCCCTTGTTGTCGGTGGCGTCCAGGTCGAACATCGCCTGGTCGATCAGGCGCTGCTCGGTGGCGTCGTAGCCGACGAGCTCCGGGCCGATCTGCTCGATGACGGCCAGGACGGCCTTCTCGACACCCTTGCCCAGGTAACGGCCTGCATCGCCGTCACGGAGTTCGATGGCCTCGAAGGCGCCGGTGGAGGCGCCGGACGGGACGGCGGCACGACCCGTGCTGCCGTCGTCGAGGCCGACCTCGACCTCGACCGTGGGGTTGCCTCGGGAGTCCAGGATTTCCCGGGCTACGACGACGTCGATGGACGGCACGAGCATCTCCTTCTTGGATGTGACGCGGGTGGGCAGGACCCCGGAGGGTCTTGCGAGACCGAGCCTAACCGGCCCGGGGCGATCGGGCCGCCGGTCGCCCGCCCCGTGGACAGAACCGAGAGTAAATTGTTTCCGAACGGAACAAAGCCGTTTCGGGAAAACCGGCCGTGAAAAACCCCGCCCCGGCGCGTACGGGGGAAAACGCACCGGGGCGGGGGGCAGGGAGGCAGCCGCTTACTTGAGGTGCAGCTGCTGGCCCGGGTAGATGAGGTCGGCGTCGTCGACGATGTCGTCGTTCAGCTCGAACAGCTCGGCCCAGCCGCCCTCGACGTCGTGCTCGGCGGCGATGGAGCTGAGGGTGTCGCCCTTGACGACCTTGTACTCGCCGTCGCCCTTCTCGACCTTCTCGCCGGTCGGGGTGGTGACGGTCTTCTGCTCGGTCTTCCGCTCGGCCTTCTGCTCGGTCTTCCGCTCGGCGGAGCGGGAGGCCTTCTGCCCGGTCTCACGGGTCTCCGTGGAACCGGTGCTCTGCGAGGAGCCCGAGCCGTTCGCGGAGGAGCCGCCGTAGGCGGCGTTGGACAGGCCCGTGCCGCAGACCGGCCAGGCGCCCTTGCCCTGGCCCGCGAGGACCTTCTCGGCGATCTCGATCTGCTGCGCCTTGCTGGCCCGGTCGGCGGTGGAGGCGTACTGCGTGCCGCCGTACGCGGCCCAGGTGGAGGCGGAGAACTGCAGACCGCCGTAGTAACCGTTGCCGGTGTTGATGGACCAGTTGCCGCCGGACTCGCACTGGGCGACGGTGTCCCACTCGGAGGCGGTGGCGGCGGAGGCGCTGCCGGCCGCCATCAGCGGGGCGGCGACGGCGGCGGAGGCGACACCGGCGACGGCGATCGCGCGGGTGGCCTTGGACGGACGACGGTGCTTGCCCTTGCCGGAAAACAGCATGGTGGATCCCCTCACCGACGCCTGCGAGGTGAGCTGTCGGGTTCGGGCCGGTTGAGTTGCCCGGCCACGTCCCTCACGGGACGCGGCTTCACCCCAAGCCCGATCCGGTGTCAATCACCGGAAGGGGCGCTTACCTTGGGTCCCCCGCTCCTGCCTACGGCGCATGACGCGACGACTGTTCCCGTGCTGCCACTGGCAGGATTCGGCGTGGCGGCAGCCGGGGCCCGCGGTGGCGAGCGGTCACGACCGTAGGCACGCGATCCACGGAATTTCAAAGACGATCAGGGCCTCTGAGACCTATCTCTCACAATCTTTAAACCGGACATTAGCCGCGAAACATGACGTCAACTGCCGCCGCGCCCAAGCATTTTCGGGTGTCACTTTCCACCCGATTCGCTCCCCGCCCCAAGCGCCTGACCCGGCAGGACGAGAGCCGCGTCGCCGCCGATGAGCTGCTCGTTCACCCCGTAGAGCGCGCCCCATCCGCCGCCGACCGCAAGGGAGTCGGCACGGGACGGGGAACCGCCCTCGTTGCTCACGGTGGAAGAGTCACCGGCCGTGCCGCCCCAGGCGTTGAGGCCGCGCGAGGCGTGCCGGCCGGACGAATCGGATGCGCGGGCCTCGTCCTTGCTCTCCTCCGCGCTGGCGCCGCGATGGCGGCCGCCGCCCTCGGCATCGGCGTCCGCCGAAGCGTCGCCGACCTGCCCGGACTTGTCCGACTCGCTGTTCTTGGGGCTTGCCGAGGCAGAGGAGGAGGTGTCGGAGTCCGTGCCCGTCCCACCGTCCGTGGCCCTGTCCGAATCGGTACTCGAGTCGGCGGACTTGCCAGGATTGGCCGATTCGCCCACCGAAGCGTCCGAGTTCTTCCCGCCGTTCGCACTCGACGACGGAGAGGAGGAAGGGGAAGGGGAGGACGAAGGAGAGGAAGCGGGCGAATCACCGGAGTCCGACGAGTCGGACGAATCCGAATCGCCCGATGTCGAGTCGTCGGCCACCCCCGTGTCGACACTGGCCGGCGGAGCGTCCTGATCCAGGCCCGCGAGCAGTCCGCAGGTGCGCCACGCGCCGACCCCCTGGTCGGCGAGGATCTTCTCGGCCACGGCTATCTGCTGGCCGCGGCTTGCCTGGTCGGCGCTCGACGCGTAGTCCAGGCCGCCGTACTTCTCCCAGTCCTCCTGGGTCAACTGCAAGCCGCCGTAGTAGCCGTTGCCGGAGTTCTGGCTCCAGGAGCCACCACTCTCGCACTCGGCCACCCGGTCCCAGTTCAGGCCGTCGGCCGCGCTGGCGGCGCCGGCGCCGAAGAGGGGGATCGCAATGGCGGAGCCGGTCACTCCGGCCGCGACGAGGAGAGCCGGAGCCTGGCGGGGGCGACGGTGCCGACCGTTCCCGGAGAGCATACGGAAGACCTTTCGCGAGACAGCGATGACCAGTGCGGTGAGTGGAGCCCGAGCCACCGCACTTGATGGGTGAACGTATCGGCAGACGATCACTTGTCACAAGTTAATGCCGCACAGATCACGTGAAGATCACAGAGTTGAGAGCGTGTCATGTTTGCGTTGGCCGCCCCGGGGGCACGGAAAGGATGCGCGGTCCGTCACTTTTGTGGCGGCGTGAATTCCACCGGGAGCGTGCGCAGTCCGCGCATGATGAGCCCGCCCCGCCAGCGGAGTTCGGCCGGTTCCGCCGCGAGCCGCAGGTCCGGCAGCCGGGTCAGCAGGGTGGCGAGCGCGGTCCGGCCCTCCAGGCGGGCCAGCGGTGCGCCCAGGCAGTAGTGGATGCCGTGGCCGTATCCCAGATGCTGGTTGTCGCGCCGGCCGAGGTCGAGCACGTCCGGGTCGGCGAACCGCTCCGGGTCCCGGTCCGCGGCGGCGAGCACGACGAGGACGGGGTCGCCGGCCGCGATGCGCTGCCCGCCGATGGTGACCGGCTCGGTGGCGAACCGCCAGGTGGCGAGTTCCACGGGACCGTCGTACCGCAGGAGCTCCTCGACACCGGTCTCCAGCAGCCCGCGCTCCCCGGCGACGAGGGACCGCTGCAGGCGGTCGCGCTGTCCGGGGTGGGTGAGCAGGGCGTAGGTGCCGTTGCCGATCAGGTTGACGGTGGTCTCGAAACCGGCGAACAGCAGGATGAACGCCATGGCGGCGGCCTCGTTCTCGGTGAGGTGCTCACCGTGGTCGGAGGCGCGGATGAGGCCGGAGATGAGGTCCTCGCCGGGGGCGGGTTCGGCGGGGAGCGCCTCGCGCTTGCGGTGGATCAGCTCGGCGAGGTAGCCGCGCATCTTCTTCACCGACCGGGCGACCCCGCCGCGCGGGCCCCCGCCGTGCCGGATCATCATGCCCGCCCAGTCCCGGAAGTCGTCCTGGTCCTCGCGCGGGACGCCGAGCAGGTCGCAGATGGCGTAGATGGGGAGGGGGAAGGCGAACTCGTGGATGAGGTCGGCGGAGCCGCGGTCCGCGAACCGGTCGATGAGCCCGTCGGTGAGCTCCTGCACGCGGGGCGCGAACTCGGCGACCCGGCGCGGGGTGAACGCCTTGCTGACCAGCCGCCGCAACCGGGTGTGGTCCGGCGGGTCGATGTTCAGCAGATGCGTCATCAGCTCCGCCTGGCGCTCCCCGGGGATACCGGTCCTGCCCTTGGCGTGCGCGGGCTCGTCGTGGTGCGCGGGGTTCTTGGACAGCCGGTTGTCGGCGAGCGTCTGCTTGGCATCGGCGTACCGCGTGACCAGCCACGCCTCCACCCCGCTGGGCAGCCGGGTGCGGTGCACGGGGGCGTGCTCGCGCAGCCAGGCGTAGGCGGGGTAGGGATCGGCGGCGAACTCCCAGGTGAAGAGGTCGGGGGCCGGGGCCTGGGCGGAAGACGGAGCGAGCGGCTGGTCGTGCATGCTCACGACCGTAGCCGTCCGCCGGAGGTGCCGCGTGACGCTGTCAGATCGGGACGCTCACGGGAAACCCGAGTTCCTCGGCGGCTCGACCCAGTTCCTGGTCATAGGTGACGAACTCTGTGATGTCCTGCCGGAACGGGTCGGCACTGGCCAGGTGGATCGAGTCGAGCGTCCCCAGCCGCTGGGTGCGATAAGCGGCCGCCCGGGCCATGACCGTGGTGGTGACGTCCGCAAGGTACACGCCACGCACCGCCTGCCCGACGAAGTACGGAACCCGCTGGTGATCCACACCAGCCCGATACAAGGTCCTCGTGATTTCGAGCCGCGCCAGGTCGCTGCTGAGAAGTTCCGTCCCTTCGGGAAGCTCCGCGCGCCATGCGCGCAGCGCATCGGTTTCCTTCTCGGACTTGATGAACTTCAGCAGTGCACAGCTGTCGAGATAGATCACCGCCCGCGCTCCCTGTCGCGCTCGGCAAGCAGCACGTCCGACAGGCTCTCGAGATCAGGCGCGAGGTCAGGGACCACGTCCGGCATGCCCGTCTCCGCGGGCGCGGTCACGTCACCCGAGTCGAGCAGGCGCTGGAGCGTGCCGGGGGCTTCCGCCTCCGGCACCATACGGAGCACCGGCTTGCCCCTGTCGGTGACCAGTATTGACGCTCCTGCCCGGACCCGGGCCACTGCCTTCGAAGGGTTCTGATTCAGCTCACGGAGGCCGATGGTTTCCATGAAGCCAATGTACCTACATAAAGTAGGTACATCAATCCCACCGCCCCCGCGGTACTAAGAGGACACTCCCTCAGCAGCCCGTACGGCATCCCGATAAGCCCGCGCGGCCGCCCGCAACGCCGCCTCCGGATCGACCCCCGCCGCCTCCGCCCGCACCGCAAGCCCCAGCAGCTCGTACCCCACCCCCTCCCCCACCGGCAACGGCACATCCAGCCCCGCGGTCCGCGCCCGCGACCCCAGCTTCGCCGCCAGCGCCAGTCCGGGCTGCCCGAGCGGCACCCCCTCCGTCACCGAGCTGCGCCGCTTCTCCTCCGCCTTGGTCCGCAGCCAGTGTTCCTTGACGTCCTCGGGGGTCTCGGCCGTCTCGTCGCCGAAGACGTGCGGGTGGCGGTGGATGAGCTTGGCGACGATGCCGCCGGCCACGTCGTCGATCGAGAAGGGGGCGTCCGGGTGCTCCTCGGCGATCCGCGCGTGGAAGACGACCTGGAGGAGCACGTCCCCCAGTTCCTCGCGCAGCTCGTCCCGGTCGCCCTCCTCGATGGCCTCGACGAGTTCGTACGCCTCCTCGATGCCGTACTTCGCCAGCCCCTTGTGGGTCTGCCGCGACGACCACGGGCACTCCGCGCGGATGCGGTCCATGACCTGCACGAGGTCGAGCAGCCGGGCGCCCGGCAGGTCGTAGGAGGCGGGCAGCAGTTCCAGCTCGGGCATCCGCACCCTGCCGGTCCCGGCCAGCCGGGCCAGCCCGTCGGTCAGGGCGGGTTCGCCCTCGCCGGTGGCGACGACCACCACCGTCCGCCCGCCGGCGCAGGCGTCGACGATCTCCTCGGCGGTCGGTGCCGCCTCCTCGACCGGTATTCCCGCCTCCCGCAGATAGGGAAGCTGCGGGTGGGCGCCGTCCGCGCACAGCACCCTGTCGGCCGCGTGCAGGGCCTGCCAGGCCGGCCAGGACAGCAGGCCGGGCGCGACACGGTGGCTGGTGGTGAGCAGGACGACTCGGCCGGGGGCGGTCCCGGGGTCCGGGGCGGGGCTGATTGCGTTCACAACCCGAAACTAGCCCACCCCGCCGACAGCCCCCGAGTTGTCCACAGGCGGCGGGTCAGAGCGTCTGCGGCATCCCGGTCGCCGTGACGTCCCGTACCCACGGCGTCTTCGCGTCGACCCGGCTGCTCTTCTCGACGTCCCAGTCGCCGTAGCGCGGGTTGAGGTCGACGTCGAGCTTCTCGCCCGCCTTCGACAGCGCCTGCCAGAACTCGGGCCGGCTGGTGTCGGTGCCGAGCCGCTGGGCGAGCTTCTGGGCCTGGATCTGGAGGCGGAAGTTGGCGTCGAGGCGCTGCGGCGGGATGCCGTACTGCTGCAGCCAGGCCGCCTCCAGCGCCTTCGCGCCACCGGCCTGCTGCTCCAGACCGGCCCGCATCCGCTGGACCTCGCGGTCCGTGACCGTCACGCCGGCGTCCCGCGCGGCGCGCTCCAGCACCCGGTCCAGGACCATGCCGTGCAGGGTGTCGCGGGTGAGGCTGCCGGTGCGGGCGATGGCCTGCTGGTACTGGGCGTCGTCCGGTACGGCCGCCCGCTGGGCCGCGCGGACCTCGTCGACCCTGTTCTCCAGCTGCGACACGGTGATCCGCTCGCCGCCGACGACGGCTGCCGCACCGGGGTGCGCGTCGTTCCCGCAGGCGGTGAGCAGGGGCGCCGCTGCGGCGATCGCGGCGGTGAGGAGGAGCGCGGTGCGACGGCGGCGGTGCAAGGAGACCTCCTGAGGAGAGCTTGTGCGGCGGTGCACAAAGTCTTGCGGTGATCGATGGTAGGCATCGGCCAAGCTCTGGCCAACCCATTCGACCAACGATTCACGAGGACTTCCGGCACCGGCGTCCGCCCCGTACGGCGCAGCGGCCCGCCGTCCCGCTAGCCGCGCACCTGTCCCAGCCACTGCAGCGTCCGCCGGACGTCGGCGGCCAGCGGGTGCCCCGGTCCCTGCACGCGCTCCACGTCGTGCAGCAGCCGCACCAGCGTGTCGTGCGCGGCGGCCCGGTCGCCCAGGGCGAGCAGCAGATGGCCGATGCGGCGGCGCACGTCGTGGGCGAGCTGCGGGTCGCCGGCGGCCACGTACTGGTTCTCGTAGTACGCCAGCAGCGCCCGGTACTCGGCGAGGGCCGCCGCGGGTTCGCCGAGCTGCTCCAGGCACTGGGCGGCCTCGTAGCGGTGGCGCAGGGACTGCGGGTCGGCCTGGCCGGCCTCGGCGGCGCGTTCGTCGGCGAGGCGGCGCAGTTCGGGCAGGGCGCGCCGGTACTGGCCGTCGTCCAGGAGCGTGGCCGCGTACTGCTTGCGCAGGGTGCGTACGACCGGGGAGTGCTCGCCGTGCTGCTCGGCGGCGATGGGCAGGATCGAGCCGAGGATGTCGACGGCCTGGGTGATGCGGCCCTCGCCGAGCAGCCGTTTCACCTCGTCCACGGCGGCGGCGACGTCGGCCTTCTCCGCCGCGGGCGCGGGCGGCGCGGCGGGGGCCGGCTGGGGCGCGGGGGTGCGGGCGCGGTCCGGCCAGGGGGCGTGCGGGCGCAGGAAGGGGCGGGTGGGGTCCAGGGGCGCGCCGGTGGGCGTTCCCCGCGCGGGGAGCAGCCGCGCCAGGTGTTCGTAGACCTCCTGCGCGGAGTCCGGGCGGTGCTGCGGGTCCTTGGCGAGCAGCCGCAGCACCAGGGTCTCCAGGGCCTCGGGGACCTCCGGGCGGATCCGGCGCACGGGCGCCGGCGGCTCGTACAGGTGCCGGTGCAGCACCCCGAGCGCCGTGGAACCCGCGAACGGCACGTCGCCGCTGAGCAGCTCGTGCATCAGCACCCCGAGCGCGTACAGGTCCGTGTACGGGCCGACCGCGCCGCCCATCGCCTGCTCGGGTGCCATGTAGGCGGGCGAGCCGATGGGCGAACCGGTGTGCGTCAGGCGCGTGGTGTCGCTGTCCATGACGGAGGCGACACCGAGGTCGAGCACGGTGACGGTGCCGTCCTGCTTCACCATCACGTTGCGCGGCTTGAGGTCGCGGTGGACGATCGGCACGGCGTGCACGGCACTCAGCACGGCGCACAGCTGTGCGGCCACCGCCACGGTCCACTGCCACGGGTACGGATCGTGTTCGGCGAGGTGGTCGCCGAGGTCGGCGCCGTCGACGTACTGCATGACGAGGAACAGCTCCTCGCCCTCGCTGCCCGCGTCGTGCACGGTGACCAGGCCGGGGTGGTCGACCTGTGCGGTCACCCGGCACTCGCGCACGAAGCGGCGGCGCAGTTCGTCGGCCTCCTGGCCGGCCACCTTGTCCGGGCGCAGCAGCTTCACCGCCACGCGCCGGTCCAGCCGTTTGTCGTAGGCCGTCCAGACCTGTCCCATGCCGCCCTGTCCGATGAGCGTGGACAGTTCGTAGCGGCCGGCGACGACACGTCCCGTCGTCACGCTCACCTTCCGCCCTCGTGGTTGCCGTGCTGTCCGGGATTGCCGTCCTGGCGGCGCAGGTAGTCGCTGAGTTCGTCCAGCTCGGCGCGGACCTGGTCGATCCGGGCCGGCGGTACGGGGTGCTGCGGCGGCGGTACGGGGGTGGGGGGCACCGGGGTGTGCGGTATCGGGGTGTGGGGGGCCTGGGGCTGCGGCACCGGCGTGGGCGCGTACGGCGAGCCCTGCTGCGGGTAGCCGTAGGGGGCGTGGACGCCTGCCGGGCCGTGCCCCGTCGTGGCGTGGGGCGACGGCGGCATCTGGCCCGCGTACGGGTGCGGCCGCCGGTGCAGGCGGATGTCCACGGTCAGGTAGTACGCGGCCGAGACCGCGCCGAGGATCAGGACGGCGGCCAGGGCCACGTCGGTCCGGTAGTCCGTCTCCGGCAGCGAACCGACCACCGCCAGGCAGGCTATCGACAGCGGGATGCTCACCCAGGCCGCCGCCCAGTCGAGCGGCCGTCCCCGCAGGAACGCGACCCGGAACAGCGGCACGCACGCCAGCAGTCCGCAGCACAGGATGCCGGCGGCGGCGTACAGCACACGCTGCGTGATGACCATTGCCGCGCTGGGAGGGGGCGGCGCCGCGCCGTGGCCGTACATGACTGCTCCTGGACAGGTGTAGCCGATGGAAACTCGGAGTCCGAGCGTATAGGCCGACGGCGACAACCGGTCCCCGGATGTACCGAACCGTTGTCGTACCGGGGCGTTCCGGAAGCGCGTCGAGGGCCCGGTCGGGGCCCGGCCGGGGGTTCAGCCGGGGTTCGGTCGGGGGTTCAGCCGGGGGCGATCGTTCCGTCGGTCAGGCCGTCGTACATCCCGCGGACGAGCTGCTCGCCGAGCCGGCCCGCCCGGCCGAGCGCCCGCTCGAACTCGTCCAGGGCCCGGAATCGGGCACCGTAGCGCCGCTGTTCGGCCGGTGCGAGCCGGGGCAGTCGCAGCCGGCGCACGTCGAGCCGGGTGACGGTGGACGCGTAGCTGCCGGCCCGGCGGTGGTTGGCGGTGCCGCGCAGGAACCCGGCGAGGAACCACGCGTCGAGCACCTCCGGGTCGGGGCGCAGCAGCACGAGGTTGCGGCCCAGGACGGCCCCGGCGGTCGCGTCGTCGACCACCCGCGCGACGGCGCCCCCGCCGAGCACGGGCACGACGACGTCGCCGGGTTCGGTGAGCACCGCTTCCTCGTCGCTCTCCGGAAGTGTGCCGGAGGGGCCGGTTCCGGAGAGTACGTCGTGGTCCGTGAGGACGGGCACGCGCGCGTGGCCGCCGTTTCCGCCGGTACGCATCACCAGGGCGCCCGCGCGGGCGAGTTCACCGACGGTGGTGAGCGGGAGTCGTCCGACGAGGGGTGGCGCGGGGTCGACGGGCGGCGGGGTGAGGCCGGCGGCCAGGCGCAGCGTCTCGCCGAGCCGTTCGCGTACGTCGGTGAGCCGGCCGGCGCCGTCCGTGGCGGGCGGGGGCGGGAGGTGGCGGGCCGGGGCGAGGTCGACGTCGTCGTCGAGGAGTTCGACGACGGGCACGGAGCGGGCCAGTCCGGGCCGTTCGTCGAGCCGGCCGGTCCGGTCGAAGGCGTGCCAGGCGTCGAGGACCGTCTCCCGCACTCCCGGCCAGTCGGGCCCGCCGCGCCCCTCGCCGGCGAACCGCCCGGCGTCGGCGAGCAGCACCTCCGGCCGCGTCGGCGCCTGTTCGGGCCGGCGCAGCACCCACAGGTGCAGCGGGATGTTGTACGGGGGCGCGGCGCCGGCCGGCAGTGCGACGACGGCGCGCAGCGCGCCCCGGCGCAGCAGGTCGGCCCTGATCCGGCGCCCGGAGCGGCGGGACGCGGCGGCGGGCGGCATCAACAGCACCGCGATGCCGCCGTCCCGCAGCCGGGCGAGCGCGTGCTGCACCCAGGCCAGCTCGGACTCGGTGCGGGCCGGGAAGCCGTACTCCCAGCGCGGGTCGTAGGCGAGTTCGTCGTGTCCCCAGTTGCGCTCGTTGAACGGCGGGTGGCACAGGACGGCGTCGGCCCGCAGCTCGGGGTGGGCGTCGGCGCGCAGGGTGTCACCGGCGGCGGCGTGCGCGGGGGCGCGGGTGTGCAGGGCGAGGCGGAGCGCGGTGAGGGCGGCGAGTTCGGGTGCGCTGTCCTGGCCGTACAGCCGTCGGCCGGGGGCGTTGCCGGCGGAGCGCAGCAGGGCGCCGGTGCCGCAGGCCGGGTCGAGGACGGTGCGGGCGGTGCCGGCCAGGTCGGCCATGAGAGCGGCGAGGTCGGCGGGGGTGGGCGTGTACTGGCGCGGGTTGGCGTCGAGGTGCCGGCCGAGCAGGAACTCGAAGGTGTGCCGGGCGCCGAGTCCGGCGGCGAGTTCGGCGACGGCGCGGAGGAGGGGGACGGAGCGGAGCAGGTGGGGGGCGGTGGGGGGTTCGAGGGCTTTTCGGGTGACCGAGGCGACCGAAGCGGCGGGGGCGGCGGGGTTGTGAACAGTGCCCGCGGTGTTCACACGTGAGCTGTTCGCGGTGCCGAGCCGTGGTGTGAGCACCTGCTCCAGCGCTCCGGGCAGCAGCGCGGCGAGTCGCTCGTCGGAGCCGGAGCTCACCTCGAGCCAGACCGGGGAACGGTCGTGGATCAGCAGCAGGACACAGCCGGCGTGGGTGAGGGCGGTGACCGGTCCCGCGGGGTGGCCGACGAGCTGCTGCCAGACACGTTCCCGCAGCGGGACCTCGGCGAGCTTGCTGTGCCTGCGCAGCCAGCCCTCGACCTCGGCCAGCGCGAACGAGGGGCTGGTCTCGGTGCCGCCGACGGGCCGGGGGAAGTCGGTGTGCCGCCGGCGCCAGTTGCTGACGGCGGCGCGGCCGACACCGGCCAGCCGTGCGATCCCGGCGGCGGTCACTTCTGTCGCGTTGTCCTGCATGCCCGGCACCCCGCCCTGTTTTCCCTCTGCTTCCACATGTGGCGGCGAGCATACAGACGAATGCAAAACTTATGCTTCACAAGCGTATACATGCTCACCATCGTGAACCTTGTTGACTCAGTTCACAGTATCTGTTCTTATTGACCCCGCGAACGAGCGACCGTCGGCAGGCGGCGGTGGCCGCGTCGGGAGGGACACAGTCATGGGCATGAAGAGCAAGATCGCGCTGGGTGCCGTCGTGGGGATCGTCGTCATCGGTGCCGCCTCGGCGAACTCCGGGGACTCGGACGGCGGTTCCGGCGACAAGGGCACCTCGGCGTCCGCGGAGCAGCAGTCCGGTGGCACGAAGCCGGACGGCGCGTCGGACGCGAAGCCCGCCGAGGACAAGGGCACCGAGAAGGCGTCCCAGGCCGAGCAGTTCAAGGCGTTCGTGCAGAAGAACGGGACACCGCAGGAGAAGGACGCCGCCTCGCACATCACCAAGGTCCAGGGCGCGGACGAGCAGAACGACATCCTCGACGCCGCCGACGTCTACACCGACTTCACCGGCGGGATCATGGGCGAGGGCACGGGCCCCGCCAAGCTCATCGCCTCCGCGTTCGCCGACTGGAAGCAGAGCGACAACGGTCTCGTCACCGTGTACGACGCCGACGGCGAGATCATCGGCAACGGCAGCTTCTAGGACTTCCGGGGGAATCCACCATGCGTCGCACCACACTCGCTGCCCTCTGCCTGGCCGCCGTGGCCACCGTCGGCCTCACCGGCTGCGGCGAGGACAAGGCGAACACCGGCACATCACACGATTCGGCCGGACAGAAGACCGCGGAGAAGGGGAAGAGTTCCCAGGAACCGAAAGAGGAGCCCTTCGCCGGACTGACCGGCGGCGAGATCGCCGAGAAGGCCTTCGAGGCCACCACCGGGGCCTCGTCCCTGCGGATGACGGGCGAGGTCCCCGACGACAGCACCGGCGGCACCATCCACGTCGACCTGGCCCTGAACAAGCGGGGCGAGTGCGCCGGCACGATGGGACTGGACGGCCAGGGCGAGGCCGAACTGATCAAGACCGGCGACACCGTCTACATGAAGTACGACGAGAAGTTCCTGCGGGCCCAGAGCAAGGACGAACCCGAGGGGGACGTGGACGCGGCCGTGGCGCTGCTGGCCGGCAAGTGGATGAAGACGTCCGCCGAGGGCCCCGACGCCGGGGACCTCACGGGCTTCTGCGACCTCGACGAGGTCCTCGGCGGCGCAAAGGACGGCGACGCGGAGGCGACGCGCGGCAAGGCGACGACGATCGACGGCACGCCCGCGATCACGCTGGAGGCGCAGGACGGCGACGACCGCTTCACGCTGTACGTCGCCACCGAGGGCGAGCCCTACCTGCTGCGGCTCGACAGCACGTCCCCCACCGATCCGGGCTCCCTCTCCTTCAGCGACTACGACGAGCCGGTCCCCGTGGAGAAGCCCGCCGGTGAGGTCCTGGACATCGACTCCCTGAGCTGACCCGCCCGGCGGATCAGCCGCCGCACTGCTGGAGCATCATGCGCTTGTCGGCCGGCGTCACCGGCATCTCGTACTCGACGGCGACCTGGGCGAAGCGGACCGCGTACGCGCAGCGGACCCGCTTGTCGGGCGGCAGCCAGGTCGCGGGCCCTGAATCGCCCTTGGCCGAGTTGGCGCGGCCCTCGACCGGGATCAGGTTGAGCGGGTCGTTGGCGAGCTGCTCGCGCTTGCTCTCCGACCAGCGCGACGAACCCATCTGCCAGCTGTAGGACAGCGGCACCACGTGGTCGATCTGGACCTCGGCGGCCTCCTGCTTGCGCCACTCGATGGTCGTGCCGGTGTACGGGTCGGCCAGGGTCATGGCGACCACCACACAGTCGGACCCGGAGCGGAAACGCAGGTCCTGGCCGTCACGTCGCAGCAGGTCGTTGCGGGTGTCGCAGCCGTTCCTCGCGAGCGGCACTCCGTCCGCCGTGTCCATCCAGGCGTAGCCGAACTCGTCCCGGTCGTAGCCCGTCTTCGGTCCGCGGCCCTTGGTCGTCACCTTCGTGATGAGGTCGACGGCCTCGGCCCGGTCCGGCTCGCCGGTCACGGGCGCGAGGCCCGGTCCGGTGCCCTCGGGGTTGTCCAGCGGGCTGACGGCGCGCCCGCTCTCGTCGCCGGCCGGGGGTCCCGCGTCCTGGACTCCCTCGCAGCCGGCGAGGAGGGCCACCGCGGCGATCACCGCCGGGCCCGCGCTCCGGGCCCGTATGCCCCGTCCCTTGTTCCGCGTCACTGCGCCCCTCCTTCGCTCATCGGACTTCTGCCCTGACAGGGGCGGATCGTGCCGGGTCTCACCGTAACGAGTGAGAGGTCCAGACCAATCCGACCTCACGCGGGCATTCGCCGCAAAGCGCGCGTATCGTCGGTCCTGAGTCCCCTCCGGAAGGAGCTCCCGCATGGGCATCCTCGACAAGTTCAAGAGCAACAAGGCGGCACGCGACAAGGCCAAGCACGCCTCGGACGCCGCGGAACGGAAGATGAACGAGAGGACCGGCGGCAAGTACGAGCAGCAGATCGACACCGGGCAGCAGCAGGCCGAACGCCGGCTCGGCATGGACCGCGACCGTCCCGACCAGCCGTAAGGCCGCGCGCACCCGTCGGGGCCGTCCACGGCGACCTCACGCCGTGGACGGCTTCCCGTGTGCGGGTCAGGAGCCCAGGACCGACGTCAGGAACTCCCCGACCCAGCCCAGCAGGTCCCGCCCGACCAGCGGCTTGCCGCCCACCTTCGCGGTCTTCGGGCGCGGGACCAGCACCTGGTGCGCGGTCGCCTTGATGACCGTGCCGGGGTACAGGCGCTTCAGGCGCAGCTCCTGGGACTCGCGCAACTCCACCGGCGCGAAGCGGACGTTGTTGCCCTGGAGCACGATCTCGCCGACACCGCACGCGCGGGCCAGCATCCGCAGGCCCGCCACCAGCAGCAGATTCTCCACCGGCTCCGGCAGCTTGCCGTAGCGGTCGACGAGTTCCTCGCGCACGGCCTTGATGTCGTCCTCGCTGTTGGCGGAGGCGATCGCCCGGTACGCCTGGAGGCGCAGCCGCTCGCCGGGCGCGTAGTCGTGCGGGACGTGCGCGTCGACGGGCAGCTCGATCTTCACCTCGAGCGGCGGCTCCTCCTCGATCCCGCCGGCCTCCAGCTGACGCCGGTAGTCCGCGACCGCCTCACCGACCATCCGCACGTACAGGTCGAAGCCGACGCCCGCGATGTGCCCGGACTGCTCGCCGCCGAGCAGGTTTCCGGCGCCGCGGATCTCCAGGTCCTTCATCGCCACGTACATGCCCGCGCCCATCTCGGTGTGCTGGGCGATCGTCGCGAGCCGCTCGTGCGCGGTCTCCGTGAGCGGCTTCTCCGGCGGGTACAGGAAGTAGGCGTACCCGCGCTCCCGTCCCCGCCCCACCCGGCCGCGCAGCTGGTGGAGCTGGCTGAGACCGAAGTTGTCGCCGCGCTCGACGATCAGGGTGTTGGCGTTGGAGATGTCGATGCCGGACTCGACGATCGTCGTCGACACCAGCACGTCGAACTTCTTCTCCCAGAAGTCGACGACGACCTGCTCCAGCGCCGTCTCCGACATCTGGCCGTGGGCGGTGGCGATGCGCGCCTCGGGCACGATCTCGCGCAGCCGGGCCGCCGCGCGGTCGATGGACTCGACCCGGTTGTGGATGTAGAAGACCTGGCCCTCGCGCAGCAGTTCGCGGCGGATCGCGGCGCCGATCTGCTTCTGCTCGTACGGGCCGACGAAGGTGAGCACCGGGTGCCGCTCCTCCGGCGGGGTGGTGATCGTCGACATCTCGCGGATGCCGGTGACCGCCATCTCCAGGGTGCGCGGGATCGGCGTGGCGGACATGGTCAGCACGTCGACGTTGGCGCGCAGCTTCTTCAGCTGCTCCTTGTGCTCGACGCCGAAGCGTTGCTCCTCGTCGACGATGACCAGGCCCAGGTCCTTGAACTTGGTCTCGGACGAGAACAGGCGGTGGGTGCCGATGACGACGTCCACCGATCCCTCGCGCAGGCCCTCCAGCGTCGCCTTCGCCTCCGTGTCGGTCTGGAAGCGGGACAGCGCCTTCACGACCACCGGGAACTGCGCGTACCGCTCGCTGAACGTCCCGAAGTGCTGCTGCACCAGCAGCGTGGTCGGCACGAGCACGGCGACCTGCTTGCCGTCCTGCACGGCCTTGAACGCGGCCCGCACCGCGATCTCCGTCTTGCCGTAGCCGACGTCGCCGCAGATCAGGCGGTCCATGGGGACCGACTTCTCCATGTCCTCCTTGACCTCGGCGATGGTGGTGAGCTGGTCGGGCGTCTCCGCGTAGGGGAAGGCGTCCTCCAGCTCGCGCTGCCACGGCGTGTCGGGCCCGAAGGTGTGCCCGGGGGCCGCCATGCGCGCGCTGTACAGCTTGATGAGGTCGGCGGCGATCTCCTTGACCGCCTTCTTGGCGCGCGCCTTGGTCTTGGTCCAGTCGGCGCCGCCCAGGCGGTGCAGGGTGGGGGCCTCGCCGCCGACGTACTTGGTGATCTGCTCCAGCTGGTCGGTGGGGATGTACAGCCGGTCGCCGGGCTGGCCGCGCTTGGCGGGGGCGTACTCCACGACCAGGTACTCGCGGGTGGCGCCCTGCACGGTGCGCTGCACCATCTCGATGTAGCGGCCCACGCCGTGCTGCTCGTGGACGATGTGGTCGCCCGCCTCCAGGGTGAGCGGGTCGATGGTCTTGCGGCGCCGGGCCGGCATCCGGGCGCCCTCGCGGCCGGAGGCCTTCTGGCCGGTCAGGTCGGTCTCGGTGAGCACGGCGAGCCTGAGCGCCGGGTCGACGAAGCCGTGGTCGATGCAGCCGCAGGCGACGTGCACGACGGACGGGGTGATCTCGCCGAGGTCCGCGTCGAGGCGGGCGGCGATGCCCTCGCCGCCGAGCACCTCGACCGTGCGGGCGGCCGGGCCGTGGCCCTCGGTGACGAACACCGTGCGCCAGCCGTCGGCGAGCCAGCCCTTGGTGTCGGCGAGGGCTCTGGCGGTGTCGCCGCGGTAGGTCTCCGGGGCGTGCATGCCGAGCTTGAGGGTGTCCGAGGCGCCCGCCGCGTCAGCGGCAGACGTCAGCGCCTCGTCGGCGGCGAACGGCGACACCGACCACCACATCATGTCCAGCTCACGCGCCCGGTCACGGACGTCCGCGATGGACCACAGGGAGGCCGCGCCGACGTCGATGGGCGCCTCACCGCCGCCGGCGGTGGCCGCCCAGGACGCCTGGAGGAACTCCTGGCTCGTGGCCACCAGGTCGGCGGCCCGGGTCCGCACCCGCTCCGGGTCGCAGACGACGGCCATGGCGCCCTTGGGCAGCACGTCCAGCAGCAGTTCCATGTCGTCGACGAGGACGGGCGCCAGGGACTCCATGCCCTCCACCGCGATCCCCTCGGCGATCTTCCCGAGCAGCTCGCCCAGCTCCGGGTGCTGTTCGGCGAGCACCCGCGCCCGCTCGCGTACGTCGTCCGTGAGCAGCAGCTCGCGGCAGGGCGGGGCCCACAGGCCGTGCTCGGCGACCTCCAGGGAGCGCTGGTCGGCGACCTTGAAGTAGCGGATCTCCTCGACGTCGTCGCCCCAGAACTCCACCCGCAGGGGGTGTTCCTCGGTGGGCGGGAACACGTCGAGGATGCCGCCCCGTACGGCGAACTCGCCGCGCTTCTCCACCAGTTCCACGCGCGCGTACGCGGCGGCGGCCAGGGCTTCGACGGCCTCGTTCAGGTCGGCGCTCTCACCGGTCCGCAGGGAGACCGGCTCCAGGTCGCCCAGGCCCTTGACCTGTGGCTGGAGCACGGAACGCACGGGCGCGACGACGACGGAGACCGGGCCGGTCTCGGGGTCGTCGGGGCGGGGGTGGGCCAGGCGGCGCAGTACGGCGAGGCGGCGGCCGACGGTGTCGCTGCGGGGGCTGAGCCGCTCGTGCGGCAGCGTCTCCCAGGACGGGTACTCCACGACCCCCTCGGGCGGGAGCAGGGAGCGCAGGGCCGCGGCCAGGTCCTCCGCCTCGCGTCCGGTGGCCGTCACCGCCAGTACGGGGCGGCCGGTGTCGCGGGCCAGGGCGGCGACGGTGAAGGGGCGGGCCGCGGGCGGGCCGACCAGGTCGACGTGCATGCGGTTGCCGTCCGTGGCGGCCGCGATCGCTTCCGCGAGAGCGGTGTCCTTGACTACGGCGTCGAGCAGACCGTGCAGGCTCATTCGGGGCGCTTTCCGTCCGGGGGTGTGCAACACGTCGGGCCCGACACGCGTTGCGGGCCGGGGTTGTCCAGCGTACGTCGCTGGACGGCCCCGGCGCCCGGGCTGTGGACAACGTCCACCCACCGGAGGGCGGTGCCGGTGCCCGGCTCCCGGAGGGCTCCCGTCCCTGGAGCCCCGTTCGGCCCTGGACGGGTTTCGCCCCTGAACGCCGGCCGGGCCGAACGGAACAACCCGGCGCCGGGAAGTCCCCGAGGACTTCCCGGCGCCGGGTGTTTCCCCCGCAACCCCCGTATGCGGTGGCTAATCGGTGGCGATGGCGTTCAGGACGTTCATGCGGCCCGCCCGGAAGGCCGGGACCAGGGCGGCGAACAGGCCCACGAAGGCCGAGCCGATGAACACGCCGATGATCGTCGGCCACGGGATGTCGAGGACCTTCAGGCCCTCCAGGGCGAGCAGCTGCTGCGCGGTCGCGCCCCAGCCCATGCCCAGTCCGAGGCCCAGCAGGGCACCGAAGAGGGCGATCACGACCGACTCCATGCGGATCATGCGGCGCAACTGCCGGCGCGAGAGGCCGATGGCCCGCATCAGGCCGATCTCCCGGGTCCGCTCGACGACCGACAGGGCGAGGGTGTTCACCACACCGAGGATCGCCACGACGATCGCCAGGGCCAGCAGACCGTAGATCATGTTCAGCAGCTGGCCGATCTGGTCCTTCAGCGCCTCCTTGTAGTCGGTCTGGTCGCGCACCGTGTACTGCGGGTAGTCGTGCAGCGCGTCCTTCAGCGACGTGTACGCGGCGTCGGTCCGCCCGTCCTTCGCCGAGGCGAAGAGCAGCGTGTCCAGCGGCATCTTCTCGGCCGGCACGTACGTGGCGAGGGTGTCGATGGACGTGTACATCGCGCCCGCGTCGATGACACCCTCACTGCTGGTGATGGCCCGGACCGTCAGCGTGCCCGTCTCGCCGTCCTTGAACGCGATCTCGATCTTCGAGCCGATCTTGATGCCGTGGTCCTTCGCGAAGTCCTCGTGGACGGACATCGAGTCGGGCCGGTAGGCGTCGCCGAGCTTGCCGGCGACCGTCTCGACCCGCAGGTCGGTCGCGTACGTCGGGTCGGCCGCCGTGATCGCCGTGTCCTTCAGCGTCTTGCCGTCGGGCGTGGTGAAGTCGGCCTCGGTCCACTTGTACTCGGTGACCCGGTCCACCCCGGGTGACTTCTTCACGGCCTCGACGGCCTGCGGGGTGATCAACTGGCCGGTGTCGGACTGGATGATGAAGTCCGTGCCGACGGCCTTGTCGAGCTCCTCGGTGGCCGAGGCGACCATGGAGGAGCCGACCACGGACAGGCACGCCACCAGCGCCAGACCGATCATCAGCGCGGCGCCCGTCGCGCCGGTGCGGCGCGGGTTGCGCAGGGCGTTGCGCTCGGCCATGCGGCCCACCGGGCCGAAGGCCCGCAGCAGGACCGCGCCGAGGACCCGCACCACACCGCTCGCCAGCACCGGTCCGACGACGACGAAGCCGATCAGGGACAGCACCACGCCCAGGCCCAGCCACATCGAGCCGTCCGTCGCCTTGTCCGCGCTGCCCGCCAGGTACAGGGCGAAGCCGCCGGCGCCGGTGAGGACCAGGCCGATCCCGCCGCGTATCCAGCCGGCCCTGGCGTCCGCCGGGGTGCCGGCGTCGCGCAGCGCGGCCATCGGGGATATCTTCCCGGCCCGCCGGGCGGGCAGGTAGGCGGCGAGCACGGTGACGACGACGCCGAGGAGCAGTCCGAGCGCCGGGGTCGTCCAGGCCACCGTGAGGTCGTCCGTGGACAGCTCCATGCCCATCATGCCCATGAGCTTCATCAGCCCGACGGCGAGTCCGACGCCCGCGCCGACCCCGAGGACCGAACCGAGGACGCCGAGCAGCAGCGCCTCGACCAGCACCGAACGGTTGACCTGCCTGCGGGACGAGCCGATCGCCCGCATCAGGCCGATCTCCCGGGTGCGCTGGGCGACCAGCATGGAGAAGGTGTTGATGATCAGGAAGATGCCGACGAGGAAGGCGATCCCGGCGAAGCCGAGCATCGCGTACTTCATGACGTTCATGAACTCGCCGACGCTCTCCTGGTTGGCCTCGGCGGTCTCCTCTGCGGTCTGCACCTTGTAGTCGCCGCCGAGTTCGGCCGCGACGTTCTTCTTCAGCCGCGCGTCGCTGACGCCGGACGCGGCGGTCACGTTGACGTTGGTGTAGACGCCGCTCTCGCCGACCAGGGCCTGCTGCGCGGTCTTCGTGTCCAGGTAGAAGATCGCCGCGCCGGGGTTGGTGACCGTGAAGTCGGCGATGCCCGAGACCTTCGCGGTGAGCGTGCCGACCACGCTGATCACGCCGATCTCGTCGCCGAGCCTCAGGTCGTGCTTGTCGGCGGTGTCGGCGTCGACCATGATCTGGTCCGCGCCCTCGGGCGCCGCACCCTCGGTGATCTCCATGGTGCGGGCGTCGTTGCCGTTCCAGCTGCCGACGATGGTCGGACCGCCGCTGGTCGGCGAGAGGCTGTCCTTGTCGGCGTCGACGACGGTCACCGAGGTGGAGAACACCGTGCCCTCGGCCGACTTCACGCCGTCCGCGCCCTTGACCTCGTCGAGCACGGAGGCCGGTATCACCGGCGGCCTGCCGTTGTCCGCGGTCGTCTCACCGCTGTCGGAGGCACCCTTGGCGCTCACCGTGACGTCCGAGGAGGTGGCCGCGAACAGCTTGTCGAACGTCGTGTTCATGGTGTCCGTGAACACCAGCGTGCCGCACACGAACGCCACCGACAGCAGCACCGCCACCGCGGACAGCGCCATCCGCCCCTTGTGCGCGAAGAAGTTGCGCATGGAGGTCTTCAGGACGGTCATGACGTACGCCCCCGGGCGTCGAAGTCCTTCATGCGGTCCAGGACCTGATCGGCCGTCGGCTGGTGCATCTCGTCGACGATGCGGCCGTCGGCGAGGTACAGCACCCGGTCCGCGTAGGAGGCGGCCACCGGGTCGTGGGTGACCATCACGATGGTCTGCCCCAGCTCGTCCACCGAGCGGCGCAGGAAGCCGAGCACCTCGGCGCCGGCGCGGGAGTCGAGGTTCCCGGTCGGCTCGTCACCGAAGATGATCTCCGGCCGGGCCGCCAGCGCCCGCGCCACCGCGACCCGCTGCTGCTGACCGCCGGAGAGCTGCGTCGGCCGGTGCTTGAGCCGCTCCGCGAGCCCGACGGTCTCCACCACCCGGTCCAGCCATCCCTGGTCGGGCTTGCGGCCGGCGATGTCCATGGGCAGCGTGATGTTCTCGATCGCGTTCAGCGTCGGCAGCAGGTTGAACGCCTGGAAGATGAACCCGATCCGGTCCCGGCGCAGCCGCGTGAGCTTCTTGTCCTTCAGGCCGGTGATCTCTGTCTCGTCCAGGTAGATCTGCCCGGACGTCACGGTGTCGAGCCCGGCGAGGCAGTGCATCAGCGTGGACTTGCCGGACCCCGAAGGGCCCATGATCGCGGTGAACCGACCGCGGGCGATGTCCACGTCGACGTGGTCGAGGGCGACGACCCGGGTCTCACCCGACCCGTACGCCTTCACGACCTGCCGCGCCCGCGCGGCAACGGCCGTACGCCCTCCAGTACCCCCGTGCCTGGGAATGGTCACAGCCGATGTCACGGTAAGTCTCCTATATCGGTCAGCAGATGAAAGCGGTGCTCCGGCGCCCGCCCGTCGTACCCCGGCGGCCGCTTCGTGCGTGTTCGTGCGACGTGATTCAGTCTGGCGGCCGGCAGGGGCCTCGCGCCCTGGTGTTCAGCGCAGTCTTGTCCTGGGGAAAACCCCACCCCCGCCGGTGTGGTGCGCCGCCCCCCAGCGGCGTAAAGCCAGGTTAAGGACGGCCCCCGCCCCGTCTCGTCCTCCGGCGGTACGAACCCTCCCCGACCCGTAGTACGGAGGTACCCCTAAGGGCTCTCCTCCGGCGGGCGGACACCGCCTCAGGGTCGGCTCCACCCTCAGGCCCATACAGGCTCCGCCCTCCCGCGACGTGAGCGTCGAGTGCGAAGCTGTGCGACAGCGGACAGGTGCAAGGGACAATCAACCGCGAGGGAGGCACTCCGGGTGGACGGCACCAGACCGGTGACACACGACAGCGGGCGAACCGCCGCGACCGGCCGGCGCGGAGCCGTCGTCGCCGCGCTGATGCTCGCGATGGCCCTGGCGGCACTCGACTCCACCATCGTGTCCACCGCCGTCCCCCAGATCGTCGGCGACCTGGGCGGCTTCTCCTACTTCTCCTGGCTCTTCTCCGGCTACCTGCTGGCCGTCACGGTCACCCTCCCCGTCTACGGCAAGCTCTCCGACACCTTCGGCCGCAAACCGGTCCTCGTCGCGGGCGCCGCACTGTTCCTGCTGGGCTCACTGCTGTGCGCCGCCGCCTGGAACATGGCCGCGCTCGTCGCGTTCCGCGTCGTACAGGGCCTGGGCGGCGGCGCACTCCAGGGCACGGTGCAGACCCTCGCCGCCGACCTGTACCCACTGGAGGAACGCCCGAAGATCCAGGCCCGCCTCTCCACCGTGTGGGCCCTCTCCGCGGTGGCCGGCCCCGGCATCGGCGGACTGCTCGCCTCCTACGCCGACTGGCGCTGGATCTTCCTCGTCAACCTGCCCGTCGGGGCGGTGGCGTTGTGGCTGATCGTCCGTCACCTCCACGAACCGCGACGGGAGAACGGCCGCCACGCGCGCGTGGACCGGGCGGGCGCGGTCGCGATCTTCGCCTGCGGGGGCGTCCTGCTCACCGCGCTCGTGCAGGGCGGGGTCGCCTGGCCGTGGCTGTCCGCCCCGTCGCTCGCCCTGTTCGCGGCGGGAGCCGCCCTCCTGGCGGTCGTGGTCGTGGTGGAACACCGCGCGGCGGAGCCGATCATCCCCGGCTGGGTGTGGCGCCGCCGTACGATCGCCGCCGTCAACCTGGCCCTCGGTGCCCTGGGCCTGCTGATGGTGGCCCCCACCGTCTTCCTGCCCACCTACGCCCAGTCCGTCCTCGGCCTCACCCCCGTGGCCGCCGGATTCGTCCTCTCCGTATGGACGCTGACCTGGCCGGCGTCGGCCGCCCTCAGCCAGCACGTGTACCGCCGCATCGGCTTCCGCGACACCGCGATGCTCGGCATCGGCACGGCCGCGCTCGTCCTCTTCGCGTTCCCCTTCCTGCCCTACCCCGGCCGGGCATGGCAGCCGACCCTGCTGATGCTGCTGCTGGGCGCGGCCCTCGGCCTGTTCCAGCTCCCCCTGATCATCGGGGTGCAGTCGTCGGTGAAGTGGGAGGAACGCGGTACGGCGACCGGATCGGTCCTCTTCTGCCGGCAGACCGGCCAGACCGTCGGCGCGGCCCTCTTCGGCGCGGTCGCCAACAGCGTCCTGGCCGCACGCCTGGGCGGCGCGAGCGACCTGGACTCCGTCACCCGCGCCCTGGACGCCGGCACCGTCCCCGAGGCGACCCGCCGGGCCGTCGCGGACGCCGTGCACGCGGTCTACCTCGGCGCGGCGTGCGCGGCGGCACTGGCGTTCCTGGTCCTGCTGCTCCTCGCACCCCGCACGTTCCCGGCGCTCAAGGACTGAGAACGCCCCCTCCCGCACCCACCACGCGGAAGGCCCCGGAGCCGGTTCACTCCACCGCCCGGCCCGTCAGCGCGCTGAGGCCGGCGCACACCTGGTCCAGCTGCGCCTGTACCTCCTCCCGCCTCCCGGCGTGCTCGCGCAGCACCCGCTCGGTCTCCCGCGCGACGCCCTCCGCGCGGACACGCGCCCCGGCGAGCAGCTCCGCCGCCCGCTCCCGGGCCTCCTCCGCGCGGTGCCGCGCCGACTCCTCCGCGTCGGCGAAGACCTGCCGCGCCTCGGCCAGCACACGCTCGGCGCGCTCCTCCGCCTCGGCGTGCCGGGCCTCCAGAGCGGCCACCCGCGCCCCCTCCTCACGCTCCACCGCGGCCAGCCGTTCCGCCTGCTCCCCGGCCGCCTCGGCGAGCATCGCCGAGGTGCGCTCCCGCATCTCCCGCAGCACCACCAGCGTCTGCGCACGCCGCTCCTTCACCTCCAGCCGGGCCTCGGTCCGGATCCGGTCGGCCTCCGCGCGGGCCGCCAGCAGCACCTCCCCGGCCTGCTCGTCGGCCCCGGCGCGTACGGTCTCGGCGTGCGCCCGCGCGGCCTCCCGCACGCCGGCCGCGTCGTCCTCCGCCAGGTCCGTCACATCCCGCGCGTACTGCCGCGCCGACTCCCGCACGGCCTCCGCCTCCTCCCCGGCCAGCCCGAACAACCGCCGCGCGCTCTCCCCCAGCGACTCGTACGTCTGCGGCGCCAGCCCCGCCACCCGCACCCGCAGCAGCTCCAGCTCCTCCTCCATCTCCCGGGCGAGGACGGTGAGCCGCGCGGCCCGCTCCCAGGCCGCGTCACGATCGTCCGAGAGGGCCTCGACGTACGCGATCACCTGCAAAGGACGGTAACCGCGCCCCCGTACGACCTCGAAGCCCTGCGACGACACCGATGCGCTGCTCACCCTGGAACCCCTCTCCACCGACGGACACGAAGCCCAGCACGAAAGACCGAGCACGAAATGGGATGAATCGCGCACATCTTGGTGGATGACACGGAAGTGTTCATAACGCGACACTCCGCGAGGAGGGCACGCAAAAGCCGGGCCCGGTCGTCCTGACGACCGGGCCCGGCTCCTCGCCTCACACGGGGTTCACCCGTGACAGGTCACAACAACCCGTCCCACATCTGCTCCAGCAGCACCGACCACCAGCTCTCCGGCGAACCCAGCGCCGCCGGGTCCAGCGCCGCCAACTGCGCCTGGAAGTCCACCGTCCAGCGGCCCGCCTGCTCCTGGTTCAGCCCGAACCGCAGCCGCCACATCCGGCCCAGCAGCGCCAGACAGCGCGCGAACTCCGGCAGACCGGTGTTCACGAACTGCGGCGGCACCGGCGCACCGCCCGGCCCGGACTCCACCGGCACCGCGACGATGTTCGCCGTGCCGTACTGCACACAGACCGCCTTGCCGAAATCGCTGCCCATCACCAGGTACGAACCCGCGTCCGAAGCCGGCTGCACACCCCGCTCCGCCGCCAGCTCCGCCAGCGTCGGCACCGGACGGCCCGGCTGCGCCTGCGCCCAGAAGAACGGCCCCATGTCCAGCGGCAGCCCCGCCACCACCAGGGTGTGCGCCACGACCGGCGGCACACCCTGCCGGGACACCGCCGCCTGTTCGAACCGGAACACACCCGGCCCGAACGCCCCCGCCAGCTCCTGCGCGATCGCCTCCGGCGGAACCGGCGGAACCGGCTGCACCGGCTGCACCGGCGCACGCACCGGCGCGGGACGCGCCGGACCGTCCGCCACCTGATGCAACTCACCCTGATGGGCCAGCAGTTGCCCCATACCCTGCTGCCGGCTCGCATGATCCGTGCCGTACGGGGCGATGGACGTGATCCGCGCCTGCGGCCACTGCTCACGGATCATCCGCGCGCAGTACGCGCCCGGCAGCTCGCACGACTCCAGCTCGGTGTGCAGCTCCAGCACCCGGTCCGGCGGCACGTTCATGGCGCGCAGCTCGTGGAAGATCTGCCACTCCGGGTGCGGCGTACCCGGCGCCGAACGCCGGATCAACTGCTGCTCGGAACCGTCCTGCGCGCGGTAGCGCAGCACGGCCTGGTAGCCGGGGCCGACGGTCGGTTGACCGGCGGACGGCTGCGGATAGCCGTACGCCGGCGGCTGCCCCGGCACGGGAACCCCGGGCGCGGGCGTACCGGGGGGCATCCCACCGGGCGGCATCGGCGGAGCACCACCGGGCATCCCCGGCGGCGCCGGAGGCGGCGGAGGCGGCGGCACACCGGGCCCCGCCACCGGCGGCGCGGCCAGCACGGTCTCCGCGTGGTGCACGGCCCCGCGCCCGCCCCCGGCGGTACCGGGCGAACCCGGAGGCTGCGGCGCACCGGGAGCACCCGGGGCGACGGGAGGACCGGGAGGCTGAGGCGCACCGGGAGCACCGGGCGGGCCCGGAGGCCGGGGCGCACCAGGCGCACCCGGACCGGCGAGCATCGTCGCCGCGTGGTGGGCGCCACCGGGCGGCAAAGGCGGAGCCGGCGTCCCCGGCGGCGGAGTCGGACCAGCCGGCGCCCCCGGCCCGTCGGGACCGAGCGACGACACCATCTGCGTCGGCACGTACCCGCCCGCCGGAGCCGACGGCGGCGCGGGCGTACCACCCGGACGCGCACCCGGAGCCCCCGGAGCGGACGGCGGAGGCGGAGGCGTCGCACCCGAGCCGCGCCGCGGAGGCGGAGCCGCCTTGCTGGTCACGGCGTCCGCGATGTCCCCGGCGTGCGGCGCGAGCGGACGCTCCGGCGCACCCGGACCCGCCGGCGGAGGCGTGGGCACACCACCGGGCCCCTGCGGACGACCGTACGACGCACCACCCTGCGCGGGCGGCGGTGTACCCGGCGCCCCCTGCGGCGCACCGGAATCCTGGACCGCCGGCGCGACAGCCGTCGGCGGAAGCCCGCTGCCACCCGACATCAGCGCCGTCATCGCCTCCGGCGGAGCCGCAGGCGGAGCCGCAGGCGGAGCGCCCTCACCGGACTCGCTCAACTGCGGCGCGAACACGGTCTCCGGCAACGGCACGGAACGGTCCTCACCGGCATCGGCGTTGGTGTCCGTACCGGCCCACGGAGTCGCCCCGACCGGCGCACCGGCCCCCGCGCTCCCCCCGGCGGCGGGCCACACGGCACCGCTCCCCGCACCCGGCGCGGAAGCCCCCGCACCCTCCGACCCCGGAGCGGAACCCGCGGACGGGGCCGAACCCGCACCACCGGCACCCGAAGCCCAGCTCGCGTCCGGAGCCGCGGACGGCCCCGAAGCGGGAACCGCATCCGACACCGCGGACGAACCGGAACCCGGAACCGAACCCGACACCGGATCCGCGGACGAACCCGCACCCGGTCCCGAACCCGACGCCGAAGCCGAACCCGACGCCGACGCCGACGCCGACGCCACAGACGAACCCGAAGCCGCCCCCGCGGACGAACCCGACCCCTCACCCCGCCGATCCGGAATCCCCAGCCGGTCCGCCGCCTCCTGCAACCACTCCGGCGGACTCAGCAAGAACGACGTCTGATTCAGATCCACCCGCGCCGCAGGCGCCGGCACCGGCTCGGGCGCCGAGCCGTCACGGCCGTACTCCTCCTCGTACCGGCGGATCACCTCACCCACCGGCAACGCCGGCCACAACGTCGCCTCACCACTGTCACGGGCGATCACCAACCGCTGCGCGCCCCCGTCCGAACGAGGACCGTCCGCACGGTCCTCCGCCCACACCACGAACCCGAGGCCGAACTCCCGCACCCGCACCTCACGATGCTGGTACGACGGCACATCCCCGTTGACCCACTCCTCCGCACGCTCCTGCGCCTGCGCGAACGTCACCATCGCCGAAGCTCACTCCCCCGCGGAAGAAACCGGAACGGCACGCGCGAACCCGCCGTCCACCATCAGATTCGCCACCGTGTCCAGCTCCGGCGGAGACCCCGCCAGCCGGGACAGGAACACATCGAAATCGTCCCCGCACGGCAACAACAGCCGCTCCACCCGCTCGGCCTGCGACCACGACGGATCCACGTCCCGCGCGTCGTCGTACGCGCAGAACCACACCGAACCCTGCCGCTCCCCCCGCACCTTCACCGCCAGCAGACCACCCTGCACGAAACCGACGCACAGATAGTCCTTGGTCAGATGATCCCGCAGACACTTGTTGACGTACACGAGGTCATTGACCGCCGCCTCGTCCCGCACCGTGAAGAACGGCTGGTCCACCAGCAGCCCCAGCCCCGCGTCCAACGCCGTCCCCACCGGCGCACAACCACCCGCCGCCTTCAGAAACGACCGGTACGCACCCGGCAACCGGTACCCGAGCTCCTCCTCGACCCCCAGCACCTGCGACTCCGTCACCGCCACACCCGACTTCGGCAACCCGAAATGCGCCGGACGCGTCTCCTGCAACGGCCGCGTACCCCGCTTGTCATGATCCACCGCCGACGTCACCACACCACCGTGATGCCGCAACAACGCCTTCACCTCGACCGGCACCAACTCCAGCCGCCGCGACCCCACCACGTGATGCCACGTCCAGCCGTGCGGCGTCGCCACCGCCGGCACCGTGTCCCACAACTCATGACCGCTCGCCGACAACGCCGCGTTCGCCGACACATAATCCGTCAGCCGCAACTCGTCCACGCCGAAACCCTCCGGCGGCTCCGCCACCTCCGCGGCCGCACGCGCATAGGGCGAGAAATCGGGATAACCACCCTCATCCACCCGCACCCCCCTCGGGTGACGGGCCGCCCGCACCGGATCCGGGAAAAACACGACCTGCCCCGCATAGGCCGCGTTCGGCGGCGCGGCCTTCTGCCCGAGCCGACCTGTCGTCATGGCGGTTGCCCCCTGCGGCACTCTGTACGCCCCGCACCGCCCACCTTCGGACCACTACGGAACGTATTCGACTGTCACGTCTGTCTCGACTACTTACCGCCACGACCCCCACGGCGCCCGCACACACCATCACGCGGATCACCGCACGGATCGCGGTGCCGACAGCCTATGCGGTACGACTCCAACGGTCACCGGCACCGGTCATCCACCCCTCCGCTTCCGTGACCAGCCGTCACCCTCCCGTGACAGCCCGCCCGAACCCGGGCGTGTCACCCCGACCCAGCTTCCCCATCAGCCACGCCATTTGGCACCCTGTGACCTCCAGGGGGATGCCGGGGAGGGGATGACGATCATGAACGTGACGCAGCAGACGGGGCCGCACACCGGCCCATCCGGCGACCCCCGCATCGGCTGGAGCGCCACCGACACCCCCCACACCCCCACCCTCCACCACCGCCGCGACGGCATCCTCCCCACCATCGCCGCCGCCCTCTCCGTCCGCGGCGCCACCCTCACCGGCACCGCCGCACGCGGCGACACACCCCCCGCCCTGCACCCCCTCGTCCAGGACTTCCTCGACACCCTCACCAGCGACCAACGCGACCGCTTCACCGGCCGCTGCGCCGAAACCATCCTCATCTCCCGGCACATCACCACCGCCGACGCCGCACGCAGCAAACGCGCCGCACGCCGACCCATGACCAACGGCGAAGCCCGCAAAACCCTCAAACACGCCAAACTCACCACCCGCCGCATCCGCGAGGACGGCGACCCCCTCCACGGCGCCTACGCCACCCCCTGCCGCGCCTGCACCGCCCTCATCGCCCACTTCGGCGTCCGCATGATCGACCCCGCCACCAACGGCTGACCCCCACCCCCGCACCACCCACGACCCCGACGAACAAAAGGCAGATGCACACCGACCGCACCTCCACCACCCGCTTCGCCGTACCCGTCGACGCAGCCCTGCGCACCGCCGGCTGGCAACCCGGCCGCTGGAACATCAAACAAGCCGAAACCTGGGCCGACACCCTCCGCGACCACACCTCACCCGCAGGACACCGCCACACCGTCTTCCCCGCCGCCATCGAAGCCTGGGCCGAATTCGGCGGACTCCACATCACCCCCGGCGGCCCCGGCCGCCAGATCGCCCCCGCCACCCTCCACCTCGACCCCCTCCACGGCCTCCACCTCGCCCGCACCCTCGGCGACCTCGGCCGCGCCCTCGACACCGAGGTCTGCCCCCTCGGCACCGAAACCGACACCCAAGCACTCCTCGCCATCGACGCCCAAGGCCGCACCTACGCCCTCGACCACACCGGCGACTGGTACCTCGGCCCCGACATCGACCACGCCCTCACCACCCTCGTCACCGGCATCCAGCCCACCCGCCTCACCACCGGCTGAACACAACAGGACGACCGGACCGCAACCGCACCGCAACCGGACGACAGCCGGACTACGACGCCGGAATCACCGCCGACACCCGAAAACCCCCCGCATCCGTCGGCCCCGACACAAACACCCCACCCAACGCCGACACCCGCTCCTTCATCCCCACCAGACCATTCCCCCCCGACGGCAACCCCGCCGACGCCCCCGCCCCAGCCTCCGGCGGCGGCTCGTTCTCCACCTGCATCGCGATCTCCGACACCCGGTACGCCAGACGCACATACGTCTTCGCACCCGCCGCATGCTTGTGCACGTTCGTCAACGCCTCCTGCACCACCCGGTACGCCGTCGACTCCACCTCCCGCGCACACGACCGCGCCTCCCCCACCACCGACAGATCCACCACCATCCCCGCAGCCGCCGACTGCCCCACCAACTCCTCGATCTCCGACAGACAAGGCCCCTCCCCCTCATCCACCGCACGAGACGCCGCAGCCGCCGCAGCCACCCCCACCGCCGCCAACGGCACCGACGCCCGCTCCCGCCGCTGCCCCCCATCCCCACCCGAGCGCAACACCCCGAGCATCTCCCGCAACTCCGTCAACGCCTGCCGCCCCATGTCCCCCACCAACGCAGCGTTCCTCACGGCCTTCTCAGGATCCTTCCGCGCCACCGCCTGCAACGCCGCCGCATGCACCACCATCAGACTCACCCGGTGCGCCACCACGTCATGCATCTCACGCGCGATCCGCGTCCGCTCCTCACCCCGCGCCCACTCCGCACGCTCCTCAGCCCGCTCCGCAAGCAGCTGAAGCTCCCGCTCCAGACTGTCCGCCCGCTCCCGCAGACTCTCCATCAACCGCCGCCGCGCCCCCACGTACAGCCCCAGCAACAACGGCGGCGCCGTCACCCCGATCGCCATCGTGACCGACGCGAACGGCACGATCCAGTCCCCGACGTCCAGCTCCCCCCGCGCCAGGTTCTGCCGCATCCGCACGAACATCACGATGAGCACGCCCACCGACTGCATCCCGGCCAGCGACGCGATGATCCGGCGCGGCACCTCGGACGCGGCCAGCGAATACAGACCGACGACACCCATCAGGAAACCCATCGCGGCCGGCGTCACCGCGATCGCCACCAGCACCACCGCGATCGGCCACCGCCTCCGCACCAGCAGCACGGAACCGGCCAGCACACCGAACACGACCCCCACGGCCGCCGGAACCCCCGCCTCCCGCGCGAACGGGACCCCCTCCAGCCCGCACTCCAGCGCGGACACCACCGCGAGGCCCACATCGAACACGGCACTACGCCGTCTGTCCCACCACCACGGCCCTCCCCGGGCCGTCACCAGCTCTTCCCCCGTCGTGGTCATGCGTCCAGCCTACGGGCGCGATGCTCCGCTTTTCCGGCGAGTTTCCGCGTCCGGACCACACCACACAGGGTGACCGTTCGGATGCGATACGGCCCGAAATCCCTCGAACTGCTGAATCGGACACCGTTCGAGAGGGGAACCGACCATTCCGCCCGGACGGTATGCGTGTGACACATGCACCCGGCAAATACGCCGACTTCGAAGGCCTGCGGGAGCAGGCGGTGGCGCTGCGACGGGCGGGACTGAGCCGACGCCAGATCCGCGACCGGCTCCACGTCGACAACAACGACATCCTCAACCGCCTCCTCCAGGGCGAGCCGGCCCCGGAATGGACCAAACGACCGAACGCCAAGGACGACCTACGGGACAAGGCGAGGGAGCTCCGGCTCCAGGGCTGGACGTACGACCAGATCCAGGTCGAGCTCGGCTGCTCGAAGAGCTCTATCTCGCTGTGGGTACGGGATCTGCCGAAGCCGGAGCGACGTGACCCGACGGAACAGGCGCGGCTGGCGAACCGAAAGCGCTGGGAACACGAACTGGCGGTCCGGGATGAGCAGCGACGACGGACCAAGGCGGCCGCCGCCCAAGAGATCGGCGCCATGTCCGACCGCGACCTCTTCCTGGCGGGAGTGGCGCTTTACTGGGCTGAAGGCGCGAAGGACAAACCGTACGCCCGGCGGGAGAACGTCCTCTTCGTCAACAGTGACCCCGGCATCATCAAGCTGTACCTCGCCTGGCTCGACCTGCTCGGCGTAGAACCCGAACGCCTGCGGTACCGCGTCATGATCCACATGACGGCGGATGTGGAGGGCGCGAAGAGGTACTGGGCCGATCTGGCCGGTCTGGACGTCTCCCAATTCCAGAAAACCACGATCAAAAAGCACAATCCGACGACCATCCGCAAGAATGTCGGCGACACCTATCGTGGCTGCCTGGTCATCCGGGTGTCACAAGGTGCCGACCTGTACCGACGCATCGAAGGCTGGTGGACAGGAATGGTCTCCGGGATCACGACACCGCGCACCTCAGGTATGGTCTGACGCAGCCATCCGCCATGGGGTAACTGGTAGCCCGCGGGCCTTTGAAGCCCTGTAGTGCTGGTTCGAATCCAGCTGGCGGAGCTGCTCGGTTCGGGCCCTGACTGCACAGTCAGGGCCCGCTCTCATGTCCCCCCCGAAACCACCCCGGTATCCTGCGGATGTCACCCCCCTCCCCCATCACAGCCGAAGGGCATCCCGTGAGCACCAGTCGCCCGGCAGCCGTCGTCGTTCTCGCAGCGGGTGAGGGCACCCGTATGAAGTCGGCCACACCGAAGGTCCTGCACGACATCTGTGGCCGTTCCCTGGTGGGCCATGTGCTCGCCGCAGCCGGCGAGCTGGAGCCGGAGCATCTGGTCGTCGTCGTGGGTCACGCCCGCGAGAAGGTGACCGCGCATCTCGCCGAGGTCGCCCCGGACGTGCGTACCGCCGTGCAGGCGGAGCAGAACGGCACGGGTCACGCCGTGCGGATGGGGCTGGAGGAGCTGGGCGGTTCCGTGGACGGGACGGTGGTCGTCGTCTGTGGTGACACCCCGTTGCTGACGGGTGAGACGCTGCGGCAACTGTCCGCCACGCACTCCGCCGACGGCAACGCGGTGACGGTGCTGACGGCGGAGGTGCCGGACGCGACCGGTTACGGGCGGATCGTGCGGGACGACGGTGGTGCCGTGACGGCGATCGTGGAGCACAAGGACGCGTCGGAGGCGCAGCGGGCGATCCGGGAGATCAATTCGGGTGTGTTCGCGTTCGACGGGGCGTTGTTGGCGGATGCGTTGAAGAGGGTGCGGACGGACAACAGTCAGGGTGAGGAGTATCTGACGGATGTGCTCGGGATCCTGCGTGAGGCGGGGCATCGGGTGGGTGCGTCGGTGGCGGGGGATCATCGTGAGATCGCGGGGATCAACAACCGGGTGCAGTTGTCGGAGGCGCGGCGGATTCTCAACGACCGGTTGCTGACGGCCGCCATGTTGTCGGGTGTCACGGTGATCGATCCGGCGACGACGTGGGTCGATGTCACCGTGACGTTCGAGCAGGACGTGGTGGTTCATCCGGGGACGCAGTTGCACGGGGTGACGCATCTCGCCGAGGGGTGTGAGGTGGGGCCGAATTCGCGGCTGACGGACACGCGTGTGGGTGCGGGTGCGCGGGTGGACAACACGGTGGCGGTGGGTTCCGAGGTGGGTCCCGAGGCGAGTGTGGGGCCGTACGCGTATCTGCGTCCGGGGTCGCGGCTGGCGCGCAAGGCGAAGATCGGTACGTATGTGGAGACGAAGAACGCGTCGATCGGTGAGGGGTCGAAGGTTCCGCATTTGTCGTATGTGGGGGATGCGACGATCGGCGAGTTTTCGAACATCGGTGCGGCGAGCGTGTTCGTCAATTACGACGGGCAGGACAAACATCACACGACGGTCGGGTCGCACTGCAGGACGGGTTCGGACAACATGTTTGTGGCGCCTGTCACGGTCGGGGACGGTGCTTATACGGCTGCCGGGTCGGTGATCACGAAGGATGTGCCGCCGGGTTCGCTGGCTGTGGCCCGTGGCCAGCAGCGGAATATCGAGGGTTGGGTGGCTCGTAAGCGTCCGGGGAGCGCTGCCGCGAAGGCGGCGGAGGCGGCTTCGCGGGAGCCGGCTGCCGAGGACTGACCGGATTCGCCCCTGTCGGACAGGGCGTACCGTGATAAGTGCGTTTCCGCACCGCCATCAGCTGCGACACCTCTGAGGAGACTGTGCTGTGACCGGGATCAAGACGACCGGCGAGAAGAAGATGATGTTCTTCTCCGGCCGCGCCCACCCCGAGCTTGCCGAGGAGGTCGCCCAACAGCTGGATGTCGGGGTCGTGCCGACGAAGGCGTTCGACTTCGCCAATGGTGAGATCTATGTGCGGTATCAGGAGTCGGCTCGTGGTGCCGACTGTTTCCTGATCCAGAGCCACACTGCTCCGATCAACAAGTGGATCATGGAGCAGTTGATCATGATCGATGCGTTGAAGCGTGCGTCGGCCAGGTCCATCACGGTGATCGTGCCGTTCTACGGTTACGCGCGGCAGGACAAGAAGCACCGGGGTCGTGAACCGATTTCGGCGCGTCTGATCGCGGATCTGATGAAGACGGCGGGTGCGGACCGGCTGCTGGCCGTGGATCTGCACACGGATCAGATCCAGGGTTTCTTCGACGGGCCTGTCGACCATCTCTTCGCGCTGCCGCTTCTCGCGGACTACGTGGGTGCGAAGGTGGACCGTTCGAAGCTGACGGTGGTGTCTCCGGACGCGGGCCGGGTGCGGGTGGCGGACCGTTGGTGCGACCGGCTGGGTGCGCCGCTGGCGATCGTGCACAAGCGGCGTGACAAGGATGTGGCGAACCAGGTCACGGTGCACGAGGTCGTGGGTGACGTGAAGGGCCGTATCTGTGTCCTCGTCGACGACATGATCGACACGGGTGGCACGATCTGTGCCGCGGCGGACGCGTTGTTCGCGCACGGTGCGGAGGATGTGATCGTGACGGCGACGCACGGTGTGCTGTCGGGTCCGGCGGCGGACCGGTTGAAGAACTCGCGGGTGAGTGAGTTCGTGTTCACGAACACGTTGCCGACGCCGGGTGAGCTGAGTGAGTCCCTGGACAAGATCAAGGTGTTGTCGATCGCGCCGACGATCGCGCGTGCGGCGCGTGAGGTGTTCCGGGACGGTTCGGTGACGAGTCTGTTCGACGAGCAGTAGTCCGGTGCGGTCCGTGCAGTAAGGGTTCTGCGCCGGGCCTTCCGGTGATCGTTTTGGGTGCGGCCTCCTGGTCCGAGTAGACTGTCGAAGTTGCTCGGCGAGGGAGGCCGTTCCGCTTTTCGTGAGGCGGGTTCGGTGGTCCGTTATCGACGCGCTCTTCGTAGCAGGCCGTTCGTGGCCGGGTGACCACGTCCGTTTCTGACTTTCGAGGAGTGACCATGTCCGAGGTGAAGATCTCCGCCGCGACGCGCACCGAGTTCGGCAAGGGTGCCGCGCGCCGTATCCGTCGTGACAACAACGTTCCGGGTGTGCTGTACGGGCACGGTTCGGACCCGCTGCACCTGACCCTTCCGGGCCACGAGCTGCTGCTCGCGCTGCGTACGCCGAACGTGCTGATCGCGCTGGACATCGACGGCAAGACGAACGAGCTGGCGATCCCGAAGTCGGTGCAGCGTGACCCGATCAAGGGCTTCCTGGAGCACGTCGACCTGCAGCTGGTGCAGCGCGGCGAGACCGTCACGGTGGAGATCCCGGTCCTCACCGAGGGCGAGCTGGCCGCGGGCGGCAACCTGCTGGAGCACGTGCTGAACACCCTGACGGTCGAGGCCGAGGCCACCCACATCCCCGAGTCCGTCACGGTGTCCGTCGAGGGCCTGGCGGCCGGTTCCTCCATCCTCGCCAAGGACATCACCCTCCCGAAGGGCGCCAAGCTGGCCGTCGACGAGGACGCGGTCGTCATCCAGGTGCTGGCCGCGCAGGCGGAGGAGGCTGCGGAGGGCGAGGAGGCCGCCGAGGCCGCCGAGGCCTGATCCGCACCGACGCCGTTTTTGTCAGCCGCTGCTTCCCTTCGGGGGCAGCGGCTGGCGCGTATCGAGGGAGACATGCAGGTGACGACCGATGCCGGTGCCCCGTGGCTGATCGCGGGGCTGGGCAATCCGGGGCCCGAGTACGCGATGAACCGGCACAACGTGGGGTTCATGGTGGCGGATCTGCTGGCGGAGCGGATGGGGGGCCGGTTCAAGCGGGCCGGCAAGGCTCAGGCGCAGGTCGTGGAGGGCCGGATCGGTCCGCCGGGGCCGGCGAACCGGCGGGTGATCCTGGTGAAGCCGATGTCGTACATGAATCTGTCGGGCGGGCCGGTGAACGCGCTGCGGGAGTTCTACAAGGTGCCGGCGGAGCGGGTGGTCGCGGTCCATGACGAGCTGGACATCGATTACGGGACGCTGCGGTTGAAGCTGGGTGGCGGGGACAACGGTCACAACGGGCTGAAGTCGCTGACGAAGGCGTTCGGGCGGGAGTACCACCGGGCGCGGTTCGGGATCGGGCGGCCGCCGGGGCGGATGCAGGTGGCGGACTTCGTGCTGAAGGACTTCTCGTCGGCGGAGCGCAAGGAGCTGGACTACTTCGTGGACCGGGCGGCGGACGCGGTGGAGTGTCTGGTGATCGAGGGGTTGGAGCGGGCGCAGAGTACGTACAACTCGTGAGGTGCTGAGGGGTGCGTCGGTGGGCTTGTCTCCCCGGCCGAGCCCCGCCGGAGCCCCGCCGGAGCCCCGTCGGAGCCCGCCCGGAGTTGACCGACCGCACGGTCATGGCCAAGGATCTCGGCCATGTCTCGCGCTGCCCGCTCCTCCCGTGGCTCCGCCGCCCTGCGGTTCGGCCGGTTCGCGGCGATGGGCACGGTCGCCGTGCTGATCCTGATCGCGGGTGTGTGGGCGTCGTGGGGCACGGCGCAGCACGCGATGCTGACGAAGGGGCGTGAGCGCGGCACGGTGGCGGTGGCGCGGTGCGGCGCGACGGCGTGTACGGGGCCGTACGCGCCGCTGTCGCAGGGGTCGCAGCCGCGTGCGGAGGTCGTGCTGGAGAAGTCGGTGGCCGTGGCGGAGGGGCGGACGTACACGGTGGTGCTGAAGCCGGGTGGCACGGACGCCGTGCGTGCGGGTCCGGCCGGGATCCTCTACGCGTGGGTTCCGCTGGGCGGTGCGCTGCTGCTGGCGTCGGTCGTCGTGGCCGGTGGTCTGCTGCGGACGCGGGCGGCGTGGGTGCTGGCGCTGTCGGGGACGGCGCTGCTGACGGCGGCTTTCCTGGCCGTGTAGGACGGAGCAGCACAGGACGAGGACGAAAGGGGTGCCCCGGCCGTACGAGGCCGGGGCACCCCTTTCGTCGCGTCGGGTCAGCCGGTGTTGCGCAGTCCGGCCGCGACACCGTTGACGGTGAGCAGCAGGGCGCGGGAGAGGAGCGGGTCGGGTTCCTCGCCGGCGCCGGCGGCGTCGCGCTGGCGCTTGAGGAGGGCCACCTGGAGGTAGGAGATGGGGTCCAGGTAGGCGTCGCGGATGGTGAAGGTCTGCTTGAGGACCGGGTCGGCGTCCAGGAGTTCCTGTTCGCCGGTGACGCGCAGGACCTCGGTGACGGTGAGCTCGTGTTCGGCCTTGATGGCGTCGAAGACGTGCTTGAGCTCGTCGGGGACGAGGGTGTCGACGTAGTGCTGGGCGATGCGCAGGTCGGTCTTGGCGAGGGTCATCTCGACGTTGGAGATGAAGTTGCGGAAGAAGTGCCACTGCTGGTGCATCTCGTCGAGGACGGTGTCGAGGCCGGCCTCGCGCAGTGCCTTGAGGCCGGAGCCGACGCCGTACCAGCCGGGGACGATCTGCCGGGACTGGGTCCAGCCGAACACCCAGGGGATGGCGCGCAGTCCGTCGAGGGAGACGCCGGAGCCGGGGCGGCGGGAGGGCCGTGAGCCGAGGTGGAGGTCGGCGAGCTGGTCGACGGGGGTGGAGGCCAGGAAGTAGGTCGGCAGGTCGGGGTCCTCGACCAGCTTGCGGTAGGCCGTGTGGGCGGCGTCGGAGACGACGTCCATGGCGGCGTCCCAGCGGGCGAGGGCCTCGACGGACTGGCGGGGGGCGGTGTGCAGGGCGGACGCCTGGAGGGTGGCGGCGACGGAGAGTTCCAGGTTCTCGCGGGCGAGGGAGGGGATGAGGTACTTGTCGGAGATGACCTCGCCCTGTTCGGTGACCTTGATCTCGCCTTCGAGGGTGCCCCAGGGCTGGGCGAGGATGGCGTCGTGGGTGGGGCCGCCGCCGCGGCCGACGGTGCCGCCGCGGCCGTGGAAGAGGCGCAGGCGTACGCCGTAGCGGTGGGCGACGTCGCGCAGGCGGCGCTGGGCGCGGTGGATCTCCCACTGGCTGGTGGTGATGCCGCCGAACTTGGAGGAGTCGGAGTAGCCGAGCATGACCTCCTGGACGTCGCCGCGCAGGGAGACGAGGCGCCGGTAGGAGGGGTCGGCGAGCATGTCCTCGAGGATGGTGTCGGCGGACTTGAGCTCGTCGGTGGTCTCCAGGAGGGGGACGATGCCGATCTTCGCCCAGCCGGCGTGCAGGTCGATGAGTCCGGCCTCGCGGGCGAGGACGGCGGCGGCGAAGACGTCGTCGGCGCCCTGGCACATGGAGATGATGTAGGACTCGACGACCTCGGGTCCGAAGACCTCCAGGGCCCGCTTGACGGTCTGGAAGACGCCGAGGGTCTTCTCGCCGGCGGCGTCGACGGGTGCCGGGGTGGGGGCGAGCGGGCGGCGTGACCTGAGTTCCTTGGCGAGGAGCTTGGACCGGTACTCGCGGGGCATGTCGGCGTAGCGCCAGGATTCCTCGCCGAGCCGGTCGAAGAGCTGGCCGAGGGCGTGGTGGTGGGCGTCGGCGTGTTCGCGGACGTCCATGGTGGCGAGCTGGAGGCCGAAGGCGGCGAGGGTGCGGATCGTACGGGCGAGGCGGCCGTCGGCGAAGAGTCCGCCGCGGTGTTCGCGCAGGGAGGCCTGGATGATGCGCAGGTCGGCGAGGAGCTGGCCGGTGCCGAGGTAGTCGCGGCCGGGCTCGTGGGGGGTGCCCTTGGCGAGGCGGAGCTTGGTGTTCTCCAGCTTCTGGCGGATGCAGGTGGCCTTGAGCCGGTAGGGCTCCTCGGCGTTGAGGCGCTTGTAGCGGGGGCTGATCTCGGGGAGGGCGTCGAGGTCGGTCTGGAGGGAGGCCAGCAGCTCCTCCGTCGCACCCGTGTAGCGGATGGAGTTGGAGAGGAAGCCGCGCAGTTCGTCGATCATCTCCAGGGCGTCGTTGATGCCGTGTTCGTGCTGGAGGATGAGGACGTCCCAGGTGACCTGGGGGGTGACGTTGGGGTTGCCGTCGCGGTCGCCGCCGATCCAGGTGCCGAAGGTGAGGGGGCGGGTGTCGTCGGGGAGGTGGACGCCGACGCGCTCCAGCTCCGCCGTGAGGTCCTCCAGGACGTCGCCGACCGCGCCGGCGTGCAGCTCGTCGAGGTAGTAGATGGCGTTGCGGGCCTCGTCGGCGGGTTCGGGGCGGACCACGCGCAGTTCGTCGGTCTGCCAGACGAGGTCGATGTTCTCGGCGAGGCGGGTGTCCAGGCGGCGCCGGTCGGAGGCGATGACCGGGGTGTCGAGGAGGGCGGCGATGCGGCGGAGCTTGTTGAGGACGGAGCGGCGGGCGGCCTCGGTGGGGTGGGCGGTGAAGACGGGCCGGATGTTGAGGTTGCGGACCGTTTCGCGCAGGTGCTCGGGATCGGCGTCCTTGAGGCGGTCGGCGGTGCGGGAGAGCAGTCCGCCCTCGGCGGCGCGGCGGGCGCGCAGTTCGCGGCCGCGGTGCACCTGCTCGGTGACGTTGGCGAGGTGGAAGTAGGTGGAGAACGCGCGGACCAGCTTGGCCGCGGTCTGCAGTTCGGTGCCCCGCAGCAGCTCGGCGGCGGCCTCGCCGTCCTCACGGGTGAGTCGGCGGACCTTCTCGACGAGGTCGAGCAGCTCCGGGCCCTCCTGCCGGACCAGGGTCTCGCCCAGGAGATCACCCAGTCGGCGGATGTCGGCGCGCAGTTCGCTGCTCGTCGTGGTGGTCTGGTCGTCGGCACTGCTCACAGGTGCGGCTCCTTGCAGTGTTGAAGCTCGTCTGGGAGGGAACCCGGACGGCGTCTCGCGCGGCGTACGCCGCTTGCGGGCCGGACGTCCGGGAAGAAATCAGAGCGGACCGCGCTGTCCGACCGACTTCAAGGATAGGTGTCACCCCGGACGCGCAGGCTCACGGGCTCTTGCCGCCGGGCGACGCACTGCCATACTTACGTTGCCGTAGGTTACGGAAGCGTAGGTATACAGTGCGTTTCCGGCGGCCGGGCACCCACCCTCAATCCACATACCCCACAGGGGACACGCATGACCTCAGGCTCCGACGTGCTGCACGAAGCTCCGAAACAACCCGGGTCCGACGACGCGGCGCCCTCCGCCACGCTGGGCGGTGAGCGCAAGCGCTCCATCGAGCAGATCACGCTGCTGCTCTTCATCACCGTCCCGTTCCTCGCGCTGGTGGCGGCGGTGCCGCTGGCGTGGGGGTGGGGGGTGAGCTGGCTGGACCTCGGTCTGCTGGTCTTCTTCTACTACCTCGGCTGCCACGGCATCACCATCGGTTTCCACCGTCACTTCACCCACGGTTCGTTCAAGGCGAAGCGGCCGTTGAAGGTCGCGCTGGCGATCGCCGGGTCGATGGCGGTGGAGGGTCCGCTGGTGCGGTGGGTAGCCGATCACCGCAAGCACCACAAGTTCTCCGACGACGAGGGCGACCCGCATTCGCCGTGGAAGTACGGGGAGACGGTCCCGGCGCTGATGAAGGGCCTGTGGTGGGCGCACATCGGCTGGATGTTCGACGAGGAGCAGACTCCGCAGGACAAGTACGCGCCGGACCTGATCAAGGACCCGACGCTGCGGGCGATCTCCCGGCAGTTCGTCCTGTGGACGGCACTGTCGCTGGCGCTGCCCGCGCTGATCGGCGGTCTGGTCACCCTGTCCTGGTGGGGCGCGTTCACCGGCTTCTTCTGGGGGTCACTCGTCCGGGTGGCGCTGCTGCACCACGTGACGTGGTCGATCAACTCGATCTGCCACGCGGTCGGCAAGCGTCCGTTCAAGTCGCGGGACCGTTCGGGCAACGTGTGGTGGCTGGCGATCCTGTCCTGCGGTGAGTCCTGGCACAACCTGCACCACGCCGACCCGACCTCGGCGCGGCACGGTGTGGAGCGCTGGCAGTTGGACTCCTCCGCCCGGCTGATCCGCTGGTTCGAGCAGCTGGGCTGGGCGTACGACGTGCGGTGGCCGTCACGCTCGCGTATCGATTCGCGCCGCACCACCTCGGAAGGCGGCGCCCGGCGCGGGAAGGAACCCGTCGAGGCGGCATGATGGTCGCCGTGGCGACCGACTCCAGCAGCACCCCGAGCAATGACAAGCCGCGGCGTGCGCGTCGCACCCGGATGACCGGTGCGGAGCGCCGCCAGCAGCTGCTGGAGATCGGCCGCACCCTGTTCGCGGCGAAGGGCTTCGAGGCCACGTCGGTGGAGGAGATCGCGGCGAAGGCCGGGGTCTCCAAGCCGGTGGTGTACGAGCACTTCGGCGGCAAGGAGGGCCTGTACGCGGTGGTGGTGGACCGCGAGATGCGGCGCCTGCTGGACATGGTGACCGGCTCGCTGACGGCCGGCCATCCCCGCGAACTGTGCGAGCAGGCGGCGTTCGCGCTCCTCGACTACATCGAGGAGTACACGGACGGTTTCCGCATCCTGGTCCGTGACTCCCCCATCCCCCAGTCGACGGGCTCCTTCGCCTCGCTGATCTCGGACATCGCCACCCAGGTGGAGTACATCCTGGTCCGTGAGTTCAAGAGCCGCGGCTTCGACCCCAAGCTGGCCCCGCTGTACGCGCAGGCCCTGGTCGGGATGGTGGCGCTGACGGGCCAGTGGTGGCTGGACGTGCGCAAGCCGAAGAAGGCGGAGGTGGCGGCCCACCTGGTCAATCTGGCCTGGCACGGGCTGGACGGGCTGGAGCCGAAGCCGCGGCTGATAGGTCACCGGAAGAGCTGAGGGCACGGACCGCCGTGTGGGATGGCGCGGGTGTGATCGAAATGAGCATCACCGAGGCCGCCGCACAGCTCGATGAGCTGGTCCGTCGGCTGGCCGGCAGCCGCGGGCCCATCGCTCTCACCGACGGAGGCCGCGTGACCGCACTGCTCGCCGCTCCTCAGGTGATCGAGGACTTGGAGGACTCCTCGGCCGTCGCCGGCCACCGGCGCCGCAAGGCCGAGGGAACGCTCGGGGAGGGCATCCCGCGCGCGGAGGTGCGGCGCATCCTGGGCCTGCGTCCGTAGGCCGGCCAGGCGCGTCAGCCGACCGACTCCAGGAACTCCAGCCGGTTGCCCACCGGGTCCTCGGAGTAGAAGCGTCTGTGGTCCGGGAGGTTGTCGTCCCAGGTGACCGGGGCGCCGTGGGCGGCCAGGCGGGCGGCGTAGGCCTCGACGCCGGTCACCCTCAGGCCGGGGTGGGCTTTCCTCGCGGGTCGGAAGCCGTCCTCGATGCCCAGGTGGAGCCGTACGTCCCCGGCCTCGAACCAGCAGCCGCCGCGCGCCGCCAGGGTGGGCGGTTTCGGTGTCTCGATCATGCCGAGGACATCCACGTAGTACGCGCGCAGCCGTTCCTCGGAGCCGGGTGGGGCGGCGAGCTGCACATGGTCGACGGCCGCGAGCATCACGCCTCCCTGACGGCGACCGCGAAGACGCGGCGGAAGGGGAACGGGGTGCCGTGGGGGCCGGGCGGATAGGCGGCGCGCAGGGCGGTGCGGTACTCGGTGACGAAGGCGTCCCGTGCCTCCGGGTCGTCGGCGAGGGCGGTGAGGACGGGACGCAGGCCCGTGCCCTTGACCCAGTCGAGGACGGGGTCCTCCCCGGTCAGCAGGTGGACGTACGTCGTCTCCCAGGCGTCGGTCGTGCAGCCGAGGGCGGTCAGCTGCTCCAGGTAGGCCTCGGGGCGGAGGACGGCGTCGTCGTGGCGCAGGACGCCGGCCAGGCGGGCCCGCCAGCGCGGGGAGGCGGCCAGTTCACGCATCAGTACATGACTGGGGGCGCCGAAGTTGCCGGGCACCTGGAAGGCGAACGTACCGCCGGGGACGAGCCCGTCGATCCAGTCGCGGAACCGCTCCGCGTGCCCCGGGACCCACTGCAGCGTGGCGTTGCTGACGATCAGGTCGTACGGCCCGTCCGGCACCCAGCTACGGACGTCGGCGTGGGCGAAGCCGAGGCTGCCGCCCTCGTGGTCGGCGCGGGCCCTGTCGAGCATCTCGGGCGAGTTGTCGTAGCCGGTGACGCGGGCGGCGGGCCAGCGGTCGGCGAGCAGGGCCGTGACGTTTCCGGCGCCGCAGCCGAGGTCGGCGATGCGGGGCGGATCCCCCGGAAGTTCCGGGACGCGGGCGAGCAGGTCGGTGAAGGGCCGGGTGCGGTGACCGGCGTGACGCAGGTACTGGGCGGGGTCCCAGAGGGGGGTCGCTGCGGACATGGGGCCTCCCGATGGCTGGCGGACGGGTACCCAGCGTCACCCACCACTCATCTCGACGTCAAGAGACTCGACATCAAGAGACTTCACATCGACACAACCACTACACTGATCGTCATGGAGGACGAGGTCGATCGGCTGGTCGCAGCGTGGCGCCGGGAGCGCCCGGACCTCGACGTGGAACCGCTCGAGGTGCTCAGCCGGGTGAGCAGACTGGCCCGGCACCTGGACCGGGCGCGCCGGCTCGCCTTCGCCGAGCACGGCCTGGAGTCCTGGGAGTTCGACGTCCTGACCGCGCTGCGCCGCGCGGGCGCCCCGTACCAGCTCTCACCGGGCCAGCTCCTCACGCAGACGCTGGTCACCTCGGGCACGATGACCAACCGCATCGACCGCCTCGCCAAGAAGGGCCTGGTGGAGCGGCTGCCCGACCCCAGTGACCGGCGCGGTGTCCTGGTCCGGCTCACGGACGAGGGCCGCGACCGCGCCGACCAGGCACTGGCCGGGCTGCTGGCGCAGGAGCGGGCGATCCTCGGGGAGCTCACCCGCGCCCAGCGCAGCGAACTGGCCGGGCTGCTACGCCAGTTGACCGCCCCGTTCGACAACGTCCCTGGTTAGGTCGACGGGTCCGACACCCGCCCGTCGGGCGAGGGCCACCGCGGCGAGGGTGGAGTGCACGCCCAACTTCCCGAGGACGTTCTGCATATGGGTCCGTACGGTGTGCGGGGACAGATACAGGCGCTCGGCGACCGCCTTGCGCCCCAGCCCCGCGACCATGCACCGCAGCACCTCCCGCTCGCGCGGCGTCAGGGACTCCACGAGCCGTTCGCTCTCCGTGCGGTGCCGCCGGGCGGCGGTCAGCTCCCGCAGGACGCCGGTGAGCAGCGCGGGCGGCAGATGCGTCTCGTCGCGCAGCACCCCCCGTATGACGGTGAGCAGCCGGCTCAGCGAGCAGTCCTTGGCCACCCATCCGGAGGCTCCGGCCTGGAGGGCGAGCGCGGCCCGGGCCGGGTCGTCCTTCTCCGCGAGGACGACGATCCGTACCTGCGGCTGTACCGAACGCACCCCGGTGACCAGCGATATCCCGTCGACGAGCCCGTCCTCGTCACCGGCCTGCACGGGCACGGCCGGCCGGCCGCCCGGCACCTTGCCGCCCAGGTCGGCGTCGACGAGCAGCACGTCGAACCGCCGTCCCTCGGCGGCCGCCCGTTCCAGACAGCGCAGCGCGGCCGGGCCGCTGCCCGCCGCGGACACGTCGACGTCCGGCTCCGCGGCCAGGGCCGCGGCCAGTGACTCGGCGAAGATGCGATGGTCGTCGACGACCAGGACTCGAACGCGAACCACGAAACCCCCCTTCCCCAAGCTCTCTTCAGAGCAGGGGACTACCCCATCGTCGGAGGACGACACCGGCGCGGGTACGACGCCGAGGCCCTGTCACCTCACTCACCGGACACGGGACGGGCCGCCGCGACCGTACGGCCGCCGCCGCGCGACCACCGCCACCCCACCTCGGACGCCGTACCCGACCGTCTCGCCCCCTGAACGGCGCCGGCCCCCACCGGCGCTGTTCATCAGGGTACGGGCGGGGACCCGGAGCGGAAGGTTATTTGCAGAACTTGCGGCCTTCCGCGTTTATGGTGTGCCGCATGTTTCGTCTTGAGACAGAAGTCGACAAGGCCCGACGTGATCTGCTCCGCAGGCGGCTGAGGGACACCAATACGGCGGCCTCACCGGTCCTGCGCGCCCTGCGCGGAACCCCGGACGAACGTGAAGCGCCTTTGCACGTGTGGGCATCGGACGCGAACGGTGATCTCGCGGGCGGGCTGGTCGGCCACACCTGGACCACCTGGCTGCACGTGACCTACCTCTGGGTCGACGCCCGTCACCGGGGGGCGGGCCTGGGCTCCCGCCTGCTGACGGAGGCGGAACGCCTCGCCGCCGGCCGCGCCTGCACGGCCTCCCGCGTGGAGACCTGGGACTTCCAGGCCCCCGACTTCTACCGGAAGCACGGCTACGAGGTGGTGTGCGTGATCCCCGACTACCCGCCGGGGATCACGGAGTACACCCTGACGAAGCGGCTGGGCTGACCGGGCCCTACCGCTGTTCCTCGCCCAGCCCCATGTCCTTGGCGCTGTACCGGGGCAGGTCAGTGGTGTCGATCGTCCAGTCCCCCAGGTCGGTGGAGACGGTCACCGGCTTGCCGTACGGGAGATGCAGCCGGTTCTCGTAGGCGGGCCGACCCTCCGCCCTGCCGATACCCCATTGGTAGGTCCAGGTACCCTCACGCGGATCGAGGATCAGGTAGTGCGGGATCCCCATGGCCGGGTAGTCACGGGTCTTGGTCTCGTAGTCGTTCTCGGGGTTCGACGGCGAGATGATCTCGATCGCGACGACGATCTCGTGAGGATCGAGCGGGTCGTCGGTCTCCATGGCCTCACTGGAGCACACCAGGATGTCCGGGATGCGCAGCTTGCCGAGAGCCTCGTCGTCCGTGTCGGTCGCCTCGAAGGCGAAATAACCCTGTGGCAGCTGTGTGTCGAGTTGCCGGGAGACCAGCTTCGCCGTGAGCTGGTGGCGAGGCCGGGGGCTCATCATCATCACAAGCTGTCCGTCACTGATCTCGGGCCAGGCGAAGCCGGGCGGCGGAGTGATGCGATCGCGGCGTTCCCGCAGCCGCCGGTACAGGGTCTGCTGAGTCATGGGTCCTCCCGCCCCCAGTATGAGGTCGACGCGCCCGCTCGTCGCCTGCCCATGGCCGAGAGGGGCGAACAGACCCGGCCTCCCCTTCCCGCGCCGACGGGCCCTCACGAGCCGCACCGCGGCTCTGCCGAACCTCTGCCGACGGCCACCTCGGCCCAGACGGTCAGTCCGTCGCCTGTCCGCCGCGTCCCCCACCGGGCGGCCAGGGCGTCGGTGATCAGCAGGCCACGCCCGTGTTCCTGCTCGATCCCCGGCGCACCGGGCACCAAGGTCTCGCCACCCTCGCCCTCGTCGGTCACGCCGGCCGTCACAACTTCGGCGGTCAGACCGCAGGTGACGGTGATGACACGGCTGCCGCTGTGCTCCAGGGCGTTCGCGGCCAGTTCCCCGGTGATCAGCTCCAGGTCGTCCACGGCCTCCGACGGCAGGCCCCACGACCGGACGGTGTCCCGCACATGGCGCCGGGCGGCCCGGGCGGAGGCGAGGTCGTGGCCGGGAAAGGTGAGCATGCTGTACGCGTGGAGCCCGGAGGGCGGGTATGCCGGTACGTGCTCGGCCGGCCCGAGTCGCCGGCCCCGTGACTCGGCGACGAACAGGACGTCCGCCAGGGCGTCCGCCAACTGGCTGGTCAGCAGCCTGAGTTCCCCACCAGCGGTCTCCCCTGTCCCCAGCAGATCCCGGCTCCGCCCGAGCAGGCGTCCCGCGAGGCCGAGCTGCACGCTCTCGATCCGGTCGGCGAGCCGGGAGACGGGACCGTCCCCCTCCGTGAGAAGGAGACAGGTCCGGCCGTGGGTCCCGGTCATGGGCAGGAGCCGCACGCGAGGCGCGTCCTCGTTCACGATGCGGCCCCCAGACGGGCGTGGATGTCGCGGAGGTCGAGGTCGACGCCGTACGCGGCACACCCGAGGATGTCGCGGCGCAACCGCTGGACACGGGCCTTCTCCTCGCGTTCGTGGGCGGAGAGGTAGGGGCGGACGAGGGGGGTGGAGGTGCCATCGATGGGCTCCTACCAGGCACAGACGGTCGGAGCGTTGCGGGAGTGAGGCGTTACGGGATCCGGGGACGGCAGATAGGCGGCCGGTGGGAGGCAGCACGCTTCCCGGGGTCGGACAGTCGGCTTGATGAGCAAGCGTGTCCATTCGGTGAGTCGTTGGATCAGTCGGCGCATGGAAACTCCTCTGGCGAGACGCGGTGTGCATGGCAAACGCGCATTCGCAACCCAGACCCGTACGGACGGCATCCACTCCAACACGCGCTGCTTTCATCGATTACGCTGCCATTGAATTTCAACCTTCGATAGTCGGTTGGCTCAACTCTCGCTCGACCGAGTGAACTTTGGGGCAGTCGCTTCGTCGCACGAGGCACGTACGGTCTGCTCTGCGCACGGTCCCTCAAACGAGAGATCAGCCACGGCGACATCCGAGTGGGAGACAGAACGGTGACGGTACGAGGATCAGCGGGGCCCGCCGGCCGCATGCAGATCGCCCGTGGGCTGAAAGCACTTCGCGCCCGGGCCGGACTCACGCAATCCGAAGCAGCCAAACGTGCTGGAGTGTCCGTCGGGACTGTGAACCGGTATGAGACCTGGCAGGACCGGGCCAAGCTCCGGATCCCCACCGTGAGGGCGATCGCCGACACGTGCGGCGCGACACCCCAGGAGCTGGACACCCTGGTCAAACTCGTACGCAATCAGGAGAACGGCTGGTGGATGGACCACCCAGCCGTACCCGAGGTCATGGACCCGCTGATGTCGTTCGAGGATGTCGCCGAGTACGAACACGTCTTCGCGAACGCTCTTGTACCGGGTCTGCTCCAGACCCCGCGCTACGCGCTCGCGCTGCACGAGGCGCAAGACGTCCGGACCGAAGCCGACGTCATCGCAAGCAAAGTGGACGCCCGCCTCAAGCGCCAGGCGATTCTTGACCGTTCCCCCGCACTGCACCTGTGGGTGGTCCTTGACGAGGCTGTTCTCAGGCGGCGCGTCGGCGGCATCGACGTGATGGTCGAGCAGATCAACCACCTGCACGCCATGGCTCAGCGCCCGAACATCGATATCCAGGTTCTTCAGTTCGCCGTGGGGGCCCACGCAGCCGGCTCGGGCGGCCACTTCCTGATCCTCGGTCGCGACGACGAAGGCGACCCACACGGCAGCATGAACGTGATCTACCTCGAGCTCCACAGGCGGGGTCTCTATCTGGACGCCCCTGCCGATGTGCAGAACTACAAGCTCATGTTTGACTACCTGCGATCCCAGGCGGCCGACACATCGGTCAGCCTTGAGATACTTGCGGATGTCCGACAGGAGCTCACCGATGAACGAGGCACCGACCGCTGACCACTTCGCGACAGCCGACTGGTACAAGAGCAGCTACAGCGCGGCAGACAACGAATGCGTCGAAGTGGCCCACACCCTTCGAGGCATAGGCATACGCGACTCCAAAGGCTCTGGGCAGCACGGATTCGCCGTGAGTCCGGGCGCGTTCGCCACGTTCGTCAACGGCTTGAAGGACAGCCCCAGCAGCCACCGGCTCTCGCCTCATCACTGACTGTTCCCGCATCGGCACCCGCATGCAGCCGTCTACTACAGACACCGTGAAAGGGGGCCGCGACGGCCATGCCCACGAACCCGGCCGACTCCGAGCCGTCCCGGCTTCCCCTCATGCTCACCATCGGCGAGCTGCGCGCCGCCCTTGCCAGGGGTTACGGCTTTCCCGGCGATGCCGACGACTTCGAGGCCGAGCTGGCCCGTGAGATCAACCATGCCGACCCCGCCGACCTCTCTGGTGTCGTCCGCCTCGTCGAGGAGTTCCGCAGCCGGATCGTGGCCCGGCAGGACCCGGCCTTCGGCACCGCCGTCGCCGCGGCCATCACCGAGATCCGAACGGCCCGCGGGACTGCGCGGACGCCCCTGTACCCAAACCCGGTCTGATCCGTATCACCCTGGTGCCGCCTACACGCTCAGCGGGTGGTGACACCGCGCCCTGCCCGCCGCCGCCCCGCCTCAGCGCACCGCCGGGCACAGGACCTGCCGAGTCACGGACCCACCCGTTTTACGCCCGGCGGTTTCCAGGGACCGTCAGCGCACCCGCCGCGCCCCCGCCGCCGGGACCGCCTCGAACACCCGCGGGGTCTTGAATCCGGCCGCCGCGAAGGCCTCCTCCACCGCCTTGGTGATCGTCGGGACGTCGGCCTCCTCCGCCAGGACGATGGCCGAGCCGCCGAAGCCGCCGCCGGTCATGCGGGCGCCGAGGGCGCCCGCGCCCACCGCCGTCTCCACCACCAGGTCGAGTTCGGGGCAGGAGACGCGGAAGTCGTCACGCAGGGAGGCGTGGCCCTCGGCCAGGACGGGGCCGATGGCCCGGGTGTCGCCCGACTCCAGCAGGGAGACGACCCGTTCGACCCGCTCGTCCTCCGTCACCACGTGACGGACCAGCCTGCGGACCTCCTCCTCGTCGCCGAGCCGCTGAAGCGCCGCGTCCAGTTCGTCGTACGGGAGGTCCCGCAGCGCGTCGACGCCCAGCAGGGCCGCGCCCTTCTCGCAGCCCGCGCGGCGCTTGCCGTACTCGCCCTCGCTGTGGCTGTGCTTGACCCGGGTGTCGACGACGAGCAGGCGCATGCCCTCGGCGGCCAGGTCGAAGGGGATCTGGCGCTGGGAGAGGTCACGGGTGTCGAGGAACAGGGCGTGGCCGGTCTCACAGCAGGCGGACGCCGTCTGGTCCATGATGCCGACGGGGGCGCCGACGTAGACGTTCTCCGCGCGCTGGCACAGGCGGGCCAGCTGCCAGCCGCGCAGACCGAGGCCGAACAGGTCGTTCAGCGCGAGCGCGACCACGACCTCCAGGGCGGCCGAGGACGACAGGCCCGCGCCCGCCGGGACGCTGGAGGCGAGGTGGATGTCGGCGCCGGTGACGGTGTGTCCGGCCTCGCGCAGCGCCCACACCACGCCCGCCGGGTAAGCGGTCCACCGCTTGTCGGACTCGGGGGTCAGGGCGTCGACCGTCAGTTCCACGACGGGCCCGTCCACGTCGGCGGAGTGCAGCCGCAGGACGCCGTCGTCGCGCCGGGACACCGCCGCGACCGCGGTGTGCGGCAGGGCGAACGGCATGACGAAGCCGTCGTTGTAGTCGGTGTGCTCGCCGATGAGGTTGACCCGGCCCGGTGCCGCCCACACCCCGTCCGGCGCGGCCCCGTACAGCTCCTCGAACCGCTCGGCGACGGACCCCGCGACGGCCTCGCTGGACTCGCTCATGCCCTGACCCCTGCCCCTTCGTGATGTTCTACTCGGCCTGTTCGGCCTGCTTGGCGCGCTGCTGCGCGAACTCCCACGCGTCCGCGACGATCCCCGTGAGGTCGGCGCGCGACGGGTTCCAGCCCAGTTTCTCGCGGGCGGTGTCGGCCGACGCGACCAGGACCGCCGGGTCGCCGCCCCGGCGGGGTGCCACGACCTCGGGGATCGGGTGGCCGGTGACCTGACGGACCGTCTCGACGACCTCGCGGACGGAGAAGCCGTTGCCGTTGCCGAGGTTGCAGATCAGGTGCTCGCCGGGCGCGGCGGCCTTCAGGGCGAGCAGGTGGGCCTCGGCCAGGTCGGCGACGTGGATGTAGTCGCGCACGCAGGTGCCGTCGGGCGTCGGGTAGTCGTCGCCGTAGACGGAGATCGCCTCGCGCCGCCCCTGGGCCACCTGCAGCACGAGCGGGATGAGGTGTGACTCGGGGTCGTGCCGCTCGCCGTGCTGCCCGTAGGCGCCGGCCACGTTGAAGTAGCGCAGGGAGACCGCGCCAAGACCGTGGGCGGCCGCCTCGCCGGTGATCATGTGGTCGACGGCGAGCTTGGAGGCGCCGTAGGGGTTGGTGGGGCGGGTGGGCGCGGTCTCGACGATCGGGACCTGCTCGGGTTCGCCGTACGTCGCCGCCGTGGAGGAGAACACGAGCCGGCGCACGCCCGCCTCGCGCATCGCGGTGAGCAGCGCCATGGTGCCGCCGACGTTGTTGTCCCAGTACTTCTCCGGCTTCACCACCGACTCGCCGACCTGGGAGGAGGCGGCGAAGTGCAGGACGCCGTCGAACGACGGGTCCAGCCATGTGGCGGCGTCGCGGATGTCGCCCTCGATGAACGACGCGCCCGCGGGGACGCCCTCCCGGAAGCCGGTGGAGAGGTTGTCGAGGACGACGACCTCGTGGCCGGCCTCCAGCAGGTGCTGGGCGACGACCCCGCCGACGTAACCGGCCCCGCCCGTCACCAGGTACTTCCCGCTCATGAACTCGCTACCTCTCGCAGTCGCTCGGCCGCGCGCTCCGGCGGCACGTCGTTGATGAACACGTTCATGCCGGACTCGGAACCCGCGAGGAACTTCAGCTTGCCGGTCGTACGGCGGATGGTGAAAAGCTCGAGGTGGAGCGCGAAGTCGTCACGCGTGACGCCGTCGAACTCCTCCAGCGCGCCGAACGGGGCCTGGTGCCAGGCCGCGATGTACGGCGTCGGGGGCTCACCCTCCCCGAAGATCCGGTCGAAGCGCTTCAAGAGTTCCAGATACACCTGGGGGAACTCTGTGCGCGCCGCCTCGTCCAGTCCGAGCAGGTCGGGCACCCGGCGCCTGGGGTAGAGGTGGACCTCGTAGGGCCAGTGCGCCGCGTACGGCACGAAGGCCACCCAGTGTTCACCCTCAAGGACGATCCGTTCGCCGGCCCGTTCCCGCTCCAGCACGGCGTCGAAGAGGTTCTCGCCGCCCGTCGCCTCCTTGTGTGCGGCCACTTGGCGCAGCATCAGGGCGGTGCGGGGGGTGGTGAAGGGGTAGGCGTAGATCTGCCCGTGCGGGTGCTGGAGGGTGACACCGATCTCGGCCCCCCGGTTCTCGAAGCAGAAGACCTGTTCGACGGAGGGCAGATGCGACAGCTCGGAGGTCCGGTCGGTCCAGGCGTCGAGCACCAGTCGCGCCTGCCGCTCGCTCAGACCGGCGAAGGACGCGTGGTGGTCGGAGGTGAAGCAGACGACCTCGCACCGGCCCGAGTCCCCGGCCAGCGAGGGGAAACGGTTCTCGAAGACCACCACGTCGTACGACGAGTCCGGGATCTCGCTCAGCCGGTCACCCTCGGAGGGGCACAGCGGGCACTCGTCGGCCGGCGGGTGGTACGTACGTCCCTGCCGGTGCGAGGCGACGGCGACGGAGTCGCCCAGCAGTGCGTCGCGGCGGATCTCGGACGTGGTGACGGTGGCGTCCAGCGGACGGCGGTCGACGGCGTCGCGGACGGTGTCGTCGGCCAGGTCGTAGTAGATGAGCTCGCGGCCGTCGGCCAGCCGGGTCGAGGTCTTCTTCACTGCCGCACTCCTCTGCACCCGTCCATCACTCAACACAATCAAACATAACACATCACAACTCACCAGCGAGCTTTATTCATCACGATCAAACAAAGAACGCCATGGGAAGTGTTCAGTCACTGAACACAGAGGCATAGGTTCCGCACCGGATCAGTTCGCGAACGAAGCGAGTGTGTATGCAAACCCCCACATACCTGGCCGCAGAGCTTCGACTCCCCACCAACTGGCTGGACTACACGATCCTCGGGATCTACTTCGTCGTCGTGCTGGGCATCGGCCTCGCCGCCCGCCGCTCGGTCAAGACCAGCCTCGACTTCTTCCTCTCCGGCCGCTCCCTGCCCGCCTGGGTCACCGGCCTGGCCTTCATCGCGGCCAACCTCGGCGCCACCGAGATCCTCGGCATGGCGGCCAACAGCGCCCAGTACGGCGTCTACACGACCCACTGGTACTGGATCGGCGCCATCCCCGCGATGGTCTTCCTGGGCCTGGTGATGATGCCGTTCTACTACGGCAGCAAGGTCCGCTCGGTCCCCGAGTTCCTGCTGCTGCGCTTCGACAAGGCGGCCCACCTGCTCAGCTCGATCCTCTTCGCGGCGGCGGCCATCCTGATCGCCGGCGTGAACCTCTACGCCCTCGCGATCGTCGTCGAGGCCCTCCTCGGCTGGCCGCAGTGGGTGGCGATCGTCGTCGCTGGCTTCTTCGTCCTGGCCTACATCACCCTCGGCGGCCTGTCCTCGGCCATCTACAACGAGGTCCTGCAGTTCTTCGTCATCCTCGCCGCGCTCATCCCCATCACCGTGCTCGGCCTGAAGAGCGTCGGCGGCTGGGACGGACTGTCCGACTCCCTGACCGCGTCACGCGGCGACAACTTCATGACCGCCTGGGGCGGCACCGGCATCGGCAGCGACAACCCGCTCGGCGCCAACTGGCTGACCATCGTCCTCGGCCTCGGCTTCGTCCTCTCCTTCGGCTACTGGACGACGAACTTCGCCGAGGTGCAGCGCGCCCTGTCCGCCAAGAACCTCTCGGCGGCCCAGCGCACCCCGCTCATCGCCGCGTTCCCGAAGATCTTCATCGTGTTCCTGGTGATGATCCCGGGCCTGGTCGCCGCCGTGATGGTCCCGCGGATCGGCACGGGCGACTCGGACCTGCAGTACAACGACGCGATCCCGTACCTGATGCAGCAGCTCCTGCCCAACGGCGTCCTGGGCATCGCCGTCACCGGCCTGCTGGCCGCGTTCATGGCCGGCATGGCGGCCAACATCTCCTCCTTCAACACCGTCTTCACCACCGACATCTGGGCGAAGTACGTGGTGAAGCACCGCGAGGACGACTACTACGTCCGCTTCGGCCGCCTGATCACCGCGGTCGGCGTCCTCGCCTCCATCGGCACGGCGTTCCTGGCCAGCTCCTTCTCCAACATCATGAGCTACCTCCAGACGCTGTTCTCCTTCTTCAACGTGCCGATGTTCGTGGTCTTCATCATCGGCATGTTCTGGAAGCGGGCGTCCATGAAGTCCGGCTTCTGGGGCCTGATCGCCGGCACCACCGCCGCGATGATCAACTACTTCGTCATCTACAAGCAGGGCATCATCGACATCCCCTCCGACCAGGGCGCCAACTTCGTCTCCGCGATCGCCGGCTTCGTCGCGGGCGCGGTGGTCATGGTCGCGGTGTCGCTGTTCACCGCGCCCAAGCCGGCCGAGGAACTCCAGGGCCTGGTCTACGGCACGCGCTCGCCCGGCATGGCGGAGCCGCCCGCCGAAGGCGACGACGCGTGGTACCGCAAGCCCGCGCTGCTGGGCTGGGGTGCGGTGATCCTGGCCGCCGCCTGCTACATCCCGTTCTCGTTCTGACCGCGGGAGGATGGAGAGACCATGTCCGAGCACTTTTCCGAGCGTGAGCTTCAGCAGGAGGTCTCCGAGCTGGAGACCAAGTCCGCCACGGCCGCGCGGCTGTTCGACATCCGGCGGATCATCGGCGGGTTGTTCGTCGTGTACGGCGTGATCGTCACGATCGCGGGGTTCGCCGCGTCCGATGCGGACATCGACAAGGCCGAGGGGGTCAACATCAACCTCTGGACGGGGCTGGGGATGCTGATCCTGGGCCTGCTGTTCCTCCTCTGGCTGAAGCTGAGGCCGACGGCTCCGCCGCCGCCGGACGTCGTTCCAGGGGAACGGAAGGAGTAGGGGGGCGCTGTACGGGGCTGTGCGGTCCGGTGTCGTGCGGGGTACCCCAGCCGCACAGGCGCCACGGGCATCCCACCCACCGGACCGCACACCGCACCACGGGCATCCCCCACCCGGCGCAGGGCCTAGGCTCCGCCCCCCGCCGGCCCCGCGCGGTCCAGGAGGCCCGTTCGGGCGGCCAGGGCCGCCGCCTCCAGGCGGGAGCCCACGCCCAGTTTCATCAGGACCCGCTGGACATGCGTCCGGGCCGTGGACGGTGCGATGCCCATGCCCGCCGCGATCAGCCGGGTGTCCTCCCCGTCGGCGACCCGCACCAGCACCTCCACCTCCCGGGGCGTCAGCATCTGCAACAACCGCGCACCCTCGTCATCCGGCTGCGCCGCGGGGTTCAGCAGCTCCCCGAACGCCCCCTGCAGCAACTGCGGCGCCACCGCGGCCTCCCCCGCCCGCGCCTTCATGATCGCCCGCTCGACCCCCTCGATGCGCTCGTCGTGCCGCACGTACCCCGACGCCCCCGCCGCGAACGCCGCCGCGATCCCCCGCGGCGACGGCACCGGCCCCAGCACGACCACCGCCACCTGCGGCCGCTCCCGCTTGATCTTCACCACCGGATCGAAGGCCCCCGCATTCGCCGGCGCCGCCGTCCCCAGCAGACACACCTCCGGCGCCCTGCTGATCACCAGATCCGCCGCCCCGGAAGCCGGCGCCGCGGCCGCCAGCACCCGGTGCCCCCGCAGCTTCAACGCCGAGGCCAGCGCCTCGGCGAGCAACCGGTGGTCGTCGACCACCATCAGCCGCACTCCCATCGAACAACCAACCCCCCACGACAACGCACCCCAAGATGCCCCCGGAAGCTACACGCTTGTTCGACATCGCGCTCCCCCTACCGGCGAGAATCGCCCCGGATCGCCGAGATTCTCGCATTCGACGGCGATGGGCCCATGATGAGCGATACGCCCGCGGCCCCGTCCCTGACCAGGGACGGGGCCGCGAAAAGCAGGAATCCGAACGATCAGCTCGTACCGAAAGCGATCACGAGATACTCCTTCTCGTCCGAAGCCGACGAGAAATCACTGGCGTAGATATCGGACATGTACAGGCCGCCCTGTGAGAACAGGATCTCCGAGTATTCCGGGGACATCCGCGCCTCCACGTCCCGCACGGTCTCCGTCGCCGGGTTCTCCATCAGCGTCGTCTGCTTGAAGGTCCCCCCGTCGATGCTGACGATCTGCCCGCCCCTGTCGTACGGCGGACGCTTGTACGCCAGGAGGTTGCCGCCGTCCATCCGCAGCGGGACGATCGTGTAGTCGTCCCCCGCGTCGGCCCGCTGACCGGTCTGCTTGCCGGTCGCCAGGTCGAAGGCGACAATCTCGTTGGTCTGGCTGTACGACTCCCCGCCGGCCTCGTGCTCCTCGGTGGCGATGTACAACCTGTCGTCGCCGACCACCAGCCCGCTGCACTCCTCGATCTTGGAGATGCCGTCGCAGCGGGCCCCGAACTCGTCACCCGGCGCGGAGACGCGCGCACGCAGCTTGCCGGACTTGTTGTCGATGGAGAAGAAGTCGGAGATCCCGCTGCCGTCACCCGCGGACTCGTTGACGTCGGCCGCCACGACCAGTGGGTCGGTGGAGACGACGGCGGCGTACTCGATGCCCTCGTCCATCTTGTACTCGGAGATCACCTTCCCGCTCTTCGGGTCGATGTTCTGGATGTGCAGCTGCCGCTGGTCGTACGAGCCGCACTTGCGCACCGCGACGAGCTTCTCGCCGCCGCCGTACCCGGAGTCGTAGCAGGAGTCGGACGTCTTGGGCGCCCACAGCTGCTCACCGGAGGCGATGTCCCAGGCGGCGCCGCCGCTGGTGCTGCCCGCCGCGACGGTACCGCCGCTGATCGTGACGTTGTTGAAGCTGATCGGCATGGTGCCGGACTTGGCGGTCTTGGTCCACAGCTCCTTGCCCGCCTCCAGGTCGATCACCGCGACCTGCGTGCAGGCCTGCGGGTTCCCCTTGGTCGGCATGGCGGGCTTGAAGGTGATCGCCGTCTTGTTGTCCTCGGTGACGCGGTCGGTGGCCTCGCACACCGGTCCGGGCAGGTCGATCGTCCACTTCTCGGTGCCCTTGGCGCGGTCGTAGCCGACGATCTCGGCGATGCCGCTCTTGGCGTACACCGTGTCGGTCAGCCAGGAACCGGAGGTGGAGATGACCGTGACGTCCTTGGGGGCCTTGGGCGCGGGCACCTGGAACAGCACCTTGGAGCCGGTGTCGGCCGGTGCCTTCTCCTTCGCTTCGGAGGAACCGCCCCCTCCTTCCCCACTGCCACCGTTCGTCTTGTTCTTGCCGTCGCCGGAATCCGCGGTGGTCTTCTTGTCGTCGTCCTTGCCGGACGAGGACGCGTACCAGACACCGCCGCCGACGATCAGGGCGATGGCCACGACCGCCGAGACGATGATGGCGGCCTGCGCGTTGAACTTCTTCCCGCCACCCCCCGGCTGCGGCTGCATCGGCATGGTCGGCGGCTGCGGATACCCGTACCCGGGCTGCCCGTACGGCCCCGGCTGCCCGTACGCCCCGGGCTGCTGCGGCTGCCCCGGATACCCGTACCCGGCGGCGGCCGGCGGCTGCTGCGGGTATCCGTACCCGGGCCCCTGCGGGGTGGCCGGAGGAGCCTGCGGATACCCGTATCCGGGCCCCTGCGGGGCGGCCGGAGGAGCCGCCGGAGCCTGCGGGACCGGCGGATTCTGCGGATACCCGTACCCGGGCTCCGGGGCCTTGTCGGGACCGGGCCCGCCAGGAGCGGCCGGCGGCTGCGGCGGACCGAACCCCGGCTGCTGCGGGGGCTGGTTGGGCGGCGGAGGCGGTTGGGTCATGACGTGAGTACCTCGGAGAAGAAGGGGACGGCGGACGACGGACGGCGAGAAGAGGACGAACCGCGGCTCTCACTTGCCGTAGGCGAGCATCAACTTCTCCTTCGCATCGTCATTGCCGGTCAGCTGTGTGGTCGAGATGTAGAAGCGTCCGTCGACCCAGTCGATCGACTTGCTGAAGAAGCTGTTCTCGATGTCCGCGACGCCCTGCGGGTTCCGCATCAGTCCGGCCGGCTTGTGGTCGCTGCCGCCGACCGGGATGGCCACGACCTGGCCGCCCGCGTCGTACGACGGCTTGACATAGGCGATGAGCTTGCCGCCCTCGATCTTCACGGGCTGCATGGACTCCTCGGCGGGGGACTTGACCCGCCACCGCTCCTTGCCGTTGTCGAGGCTGATGGCGACGATCTCGTTGGCCCCGGTGGTCGCCTCGGTGGGCAGGTAGAGGGTGTTCCCGTCGACGACGGCGCCCTCACAGCCCTGGAGGTCGCGCGCGAGGACGGCCCAGTCGCAGCCGGGGGCGAAGTCCTCGTCGACGGTGACCTCGGAGCGGAACTTACCGCTGCCGCCGGTGAAGGCGGATATGTTCCAGGCCTTCTTCTCCTCGTTGGTGCTGTAGACGACCACCGGGTCGACGGAGTAGGTGCGCTCGATGCGCCACCCCTTGTCGAACTTCTGGGTCCACTTCACCTTGCCCGTCTTCGGGTCGAGCTCCTGGAGCTCGTCGTGCTCGTTGGTGCCGCCGGCGCCGCAGGACGCGACCTGGAGGAGGCGCTCACCGCCCGCGAAGGCGGTGGGGAAGCAGGGGGCGTCGCCGTACTTCCTCGCGTCGAACAGCTTCTTGCCGTCGGTCACGTCGTACGCCGTGCCGGACTGCGAGCGGCCCACCATCAGCGTGTTGCCGGTGAGGGTCATCTCGATGGTGAGCGCGGAGTCGAACAGGGCTCCGTCGGGGACCTCCTGCTTCCAGCCCTTCTGGCCGGTGTCGAGGTCGACGAGCTGGAGCTGGTTGCACTTGGCGCTGTCGCTCCTGCCGCTCTTGTAGGCGATGACGACCTTGCCGTCGGCCGTCCTCCCCCGTGTGACCGCGCAGATCTCCTGCGGGAAGGTGATGGTGTCCCAGGTGGGCCTGCCGTCACCGACGTTGTAGGCGACGAGCTCCTTGTAGGCGGCCTTCACGGCCGTCTTGTCGGTGATCCACATGCCGGGGGCCTCGGCGCCGGAACCGGGCGCGTCGGGCGCCTCCTTGTACCAGAGCACCTTGGACTCACCGGCCTGGCGGCCCTCGTTGAGGTTCTCCGGGGCCTCGCCGCCGTCGCCGCTGCCGTCGCCCGGGTTGACCGGGGCGCCGGAGTCGTCCGGCTTGGGGTCGTCGGTCTGCTTGGCGACCGGCTTCTCGTCCTTCTTGCCGTCGTCACCGGAGACGGCCCACACGGTGCCGCCGACCACCAGCAGCGCGGCGACCGCCGCACCGATGATCATGGCGGGCTTGCCCGTGAAGGGGTTGCGGGAGCCGGACCCGCCGGGCGGCGGCGTGCCGGGCGCCCCGGGGAACTGCGGCTGCGGCGGGTATCCGTACCCGGGCTGCTGCCCGTACGGTCCCGGCTGCTGCGGCTGCCCGTAGGGACCGGAGGCGTACGGCCCGGAGTTGTACGGCCCCGGCTGCTGCGGAGGCTGCTGCGGATACCCGTATCCGGGCTGCGGCGGACCCTGCGGGGGCGGAGGGGGCGTCTGCGGAGCCCCGAAGCCACCCCCCGGCGGCGGATCCTGCGGCGCTCCGAAGCCTCCCTGCGGCGGCTGGTTCGGCGGCTGCGTCATCAGCGCGTTCCCCCTTACATCACTGACTTCTAGCCACGCCCTGAGGTGTGCGATGAACCCAGAGCCGTATGCAGACGTTTCTCAGACCGGGCCCTTTCTATCACCCGGTACGGACACACCACCGGGCCGCGTTCTCCCCTGTTCCCAAGGGAGGACCGGCCCGTGATGCCCCCGTTACGCGCCCTCACGCCCTCTTCACACCACGCGCGCCCCGCGCGCGGACGGGGCAGGGGAGGCTCAGGCGTCCTCCGCCAGTTCCAGCCAGCGCAGCTCCAGCTCGTCCCGCTGTCCGGCCAGTTCCCGCAGCTCGGCGTCGAGTTCGGCGACCTTCGCGAAGTCGGTGGCGTGCTCGGCGATGGCGGCGTGCAGCCTGGTCTCCTTCTCGGAGACCTTGTCGAGCTGCCGCTCGATCTTCTGCAGCTCCTTCTTGGCGGCGCGCTGGTCGGCGGCGCTCCTCTCCGGCGCGGAACCCTGCGGCGCCGCGGCGGGTACGGAGGCCGCCGCGGCGGCGGCCTCCTCCATGCGCTTGCGGCGTTCCAGGTACTCGTCGATCCCGCGCGGCAGCATCCGCAGGGTGCCGTCGCCGAGGAGGGCGAACACGCGGTCGGTGGTGCGCTCGACGAAGAACCGGTCGTGGGAGATGACGATCATCGAGCCGGGCCAGCCGTCGAGGACGTCCTCGAGCTGGGTGAGGGTCTCGATGTCGAGGTCGTTGGTGGGCTCGTCGAGGAAGAGGACGTTGGGCTCGTCCATCAGCAGCCGCAGCAGTTGCAGCCGCCGCCGCTCACCGCCCGACAGATCGCCGACCGGAGTCCACTGCTTCTCCTTGTTGAACCCGAACGTCTCGCAGAGCTGCCCGGCGGTCATCTCGCGCCCCTTGCCGAGGTCGACGCGCTCGCGCACCTGCTGCACGGCCTGGAGCACCCGCCAGGTGGGGTCGAGTTCGGCGACCTCCTGGGAGAGGTAGGCGAGCTTGACCGTCTTGCCGACCCGGACCCGACCGCCCGCGGGCTGCACCTCCCCCTCGCTCCGGGCGGCCTGGGCGAGCGCCCGCAGCAGGGACGTCTTGCCCGCGCCGTTGACCCCGACCAGACCGATGCGGTCCCCGGGGCCGAGCTGCCAGGTGATGTGCTTGAGCAGCACCTTGGGCCCGGCCTGGACGGTGACGTCCTCCAGGTCGAACACCGTCTTGCCGAGCCGGGACGACGCGAACTTCATCAGCTCGCTGCTGTCGCGCGGCGGCGGAACGTCCTTGATCAGCTCGTTCGCGGCCTCGACCCGGAACCGCGGCTTGGACGTCCGCGCGGGGGCGCCGCGCCGCAGCCAGGCCAGCTCCTTGCGGACCAGGTTCTGCCGCTTGACCTCCTCGGTGGCGGCGATGCGCTCACGCTCCGCGCGGGCGAAGACGTAGTCGGAGTAGCCGCCCTCGTACTCGTACACGTCACCGCGCTGCACGTCCCACATGCGGGTGCAGACCTGGTCCAGGAACCAGCGGTCGTGGGTGACGCAGACGAGCGCGGACCGGCGGTTCCGCAGGTGCTCGGCGAGCCAGGCGATGCCCTCGACGTCGAGGTGGTTGGTCGGCTCGTCGAGGACGATCAGGTCCTGCTCCTCGATGAGCAGCTTGGCGAGCGCGATCCGGCGCCGCTCACCACCGGACAGCGGCCCGATGACGGTGTCGAGGCCCTTGGGGAACCCCGGCAGGTCCAGTCCGCCGAACAGTCCGGTCAGTACGTCCCTGACCTTGGCGTTCCCGGCCCACTCGTGGTCGGCCATGTCGCCGATGACCTCGTGCCGGACGGTGGCGGCGGGGTCGAGGGAGTCGTGCTGGGTGAGCACCCCGAGCCGCAGCCCGCCCGAGTGCGTCACGCGCCCGGTGTCGGCCTCCTCCAGCTTGGCCAGCATCCGGATGAGGGTGGTCTTGCCGTCCCCGTTGCGCCCCACGACCCCGATCCGGTCCCCCTCGGAGACGCCGAGGGAGATCCCGTCGAGCAACGCGCGCGTCCCGTACACCTTGCTGACGTTCTCGACATTGACCAGATTGACGGCCATTACTCTCCTGCCCGGTGGGTCGATCAGCTTTCAAGCGTAGGCCCTCGCGAGACACGCCCGGGACGCGAGGAGACAGTCACTCTTTGTAATGACGTGATCGGAAACGGGCGGCTACCGTAGGGGGCAGGCAGCAGGATCCCGTCCATGGGAGGAACCATGACCGCCGAGTCCGTAGAGCACCGCCGTCACTGGCCGGTGCCGCCCGTGAACGGCTACACCGTGGACGACCTGTTCACCCTGCCCGATCTCCCGCCGCACACAGAGCTGATCGACGGGAGCCTGATTTTCGTGAGTCCGCAGCGTCGCTTCCACTTTCTTGTGATCGACCTCTTGGTCAACGGGCTACGTAGCTCTCTCGGTCCGGACTTCAGTGTCGAGCGAGAGATGACCGTCGTCCTGGACGAACGCAACGGCCCTGAACCCGATGTCAGCGTGGTTCGAGCCGACGCGGTCACAGGGTTGGACCAGACCAGCTTCCGGCCTGAGGACGTTCTGCTCGCCGTGGAGGTCGTCTCGCCCGACTCGGAATCCCGCGACCGTACGACCAAACCGCTCAAGTACGCCCTCGCGGGAATCCCCAACTACTGGCGCGTCGAGCAGGAAGGAACCACCGGCCGTCCTCTCATCCATGTCTACGAGCTCGACCCGATGACGCAGTCCTATGTACACATGGGTTGGCACCGCGACCGGATCAAGGTCGACAAGCCTTCCGCCATCGCCATCGATCTGGGCCCGGTCGATACGCGGTCCTGAGTTCTTCAGACGACCGTCGCACCTGGCACCGGGCCTGCCGCCGTACGCACCGTGCGGCAGGTGCCGGAAGCCCGCAGCGCGCCCGCGATCCCCTCCGCCGCCTCCGCGTCCCGGGCGAGGAACGCCGTGGTCGGTCCCGAACCCGAGACCAGGGTGGCAAGCGCCCCCGCCGCCCGCCCCGCGGCGAGCGTGTCCGCCAGTTCCGGGAACAGCGACAGCGCCGCCGGCTGAAGGTCGTTGGAGTCGGAGACGGCGGCGGCGAGCGCGTCGACGTCACCCTTGGCGAGCGCGTCGAGCAGTTCCTGCGAGGCCACGGGCCCGGGGATCTCCCGCCCCTCCCCCAGCCGGTCGAACTCCCGGAACACCGCCGGTGTGGACAGCCCCCGTGAGGCCATCGCGAACACCCAGTGGAAGGTCCCCCCGACCTCCAGCTCCGTCAGCTTCTCCCCGCGCCCGGTACCGAGCGCCGCCCCTCCCACCAGGCTGAACGGCACGTCGCTGCCCAGCTCGGCGCAGATGTCGAGGAGCTCTTCGCGCGAGGCACCCGTCCCCCACAGCGCGTCGCACGCCAGCAGGGCACCCGCGCCGTCCGCGCTGCCCCCGGCCATACCCCCGGCGACGGGGATGTCCTTGGCGATGTGGAGGTGGACGTCCGCGTCCCGGCCGTACCGCTCGGCGAGCGCCAGGGCGGCGCGGGCGGCGAGGTTCGTACGGTCGAGGGGGACCTGGCCGGCGTCGGGGCCGGCGCAGGTGATGCGCGGCCCGTCGGCGGACGGGGTGGCGGTGACCTCGTCGTACAGGCCCACCGCGAGGAAGACGTTGGCGAGGTCGTGGAAGCCGTCGGGGCGGGCCGCGCCGACCGCGAGCTGGACGTTGACCTTGGCGGGGACGCGGACGGTGACGCTCACTGCTGGCCCTGCTCCTTGTTCTCGGCGATGCGCGCGAACTCCTCCACCGTGAGGGACTCACCCCGCGCCTGCGGCGACACTCCCGCCGCGACCAGGGCGGCCTCCGCCGCGGCCGCCGAACCCGCCCACCCGGCGAGCGCGGCCCGCAGCGTCTTGCGGCGCTGGGCGAAGGCGGCGTCGACGACGGCGAACACCTCGCGCCGGGAGGCGGTGGTCTTCAGCGGCTCCGCGCGGCGGACCAGCGAGACCAGCCCGCTGTCGACGTTCGGGGCGGGCCAGAAGACGTTCCGCCCGATGGCACCCGCCCGCTTGACCTCCGCGTACCAGTTGGCCTTGACCGAGGGCACGCCGTACACCTTCGAGCCGGGGGCGGCGGCGAGCCGGTCGGCGACCTCCGCCTGGACCATGACCAGGGTGCGCTCGATGCTCGGGAAGGTCTCCAGCATGTGCAGCAGCACCGGGACGGCCACGTTGTAGGGCAGGTTCGCGACCAGCGCGGTCGGAGCGGGTCCCGGCAGTTCGGTGACGTGCATCGCGTCGGAGTGGACCAGCGCGAACCGCTCGGCCCGCCCGGGCATGCGGGCGGCGACGGTGGCGGGCAGCGCGGCGGCCAGGACGTCGTCGATCTCGACGGCGGTGACCCGGTCGGCGGCCTCCAGCAGCGCCAGGGTCAGCGAGCCGAGCCCCGGACCGACCTCGACGACCACGTCGTCGGGGCGGACCCCGGCGGTGCGCACGATACGGCGGACCGTGTTGGCGTCGATGACGAAGTTCTGGCCGCGCTGCTTGGTGGGCCGTACGCCGAGGGCGGCCGCCAGTTCACGGATGTCGGCGGGGCCCAGGAGGGCGTCGGGGGTGGGGCTGGTCACGGGACAAGGGTACGGGGCGCGGCGACCGGGCAGGTCACGCCTGTGGATAACCGAAGGCGCGGGCCGTGTTCGCCCCGAGGGCGGTGGCGAGGGTGTCCTCGTCGACGCCCCGGACGGCCGCCATGGCGCGCACCGTCACCGGCACCAGGTAGGGGGCGTTCGGCCGCCCCCGGTACGGCGCCGGCGTCAGGAACGGCGCGTCGGTCTCCACCAGGATCAGCTCCAGCGGGGCCACGGCGAGCGCGTCCCGCAGGTTCTGCGCGTTCTTGAAGGTGACGTTGCCGGCGAACGACATGTAGTACCCGGCGCCCGCGCAGATCTCCGCCATCTCGGCGTCCCCGGAGTAGCAGTGGAAGACGGTGCGCTCGGGGGCGCCCTCCTCCTTCAGTACGCGCAGGACGTCGGCGTGGGCGTCGCGGTCGTGGATGACGAGGGTCTTGCCGTGCCGTTTGGCGATCTCGATGTGGGCGCGGAAGGACCTCTCCTGCGCCTCCTTGCCCTCCGGTCCGGTGCGGAAGTAGTCGAGACCGGTCTCGCCGACGCCCTTGACCTGGGGCAGCGCGGCCAGCCGGTCGATCTCGGCGAGCGCCTCGTCCAGGCCCGCGTCCCCGCCGGGCTGCCTGGCCCCCTGACGGGACCAGCCGTCGGGATCCCCGTGGACGATGCGCGGCGCCTCGTTGGGGTGCAGCGCGACCGTCGCGTGGACGGCGTCGTACGCCGCCGCCGTCTCGGCCGCCCACCGGGACCCCTTGAGGTCGCAGCCGACCTGCACCACGGTCGTCACCCCCACCGACGCGGCCTTGGCGAGCCCTTCCTCCACGGTGCCGGACTGCATGTCGAGGTGGGTGTGCGAGTCGGCGACCGGCACCCGCAGGGGCTCCGGGAGCGGCGGGGCGGCGTTCTTGTCGGGGGCGTTCGCAGGCATGCCCCCGATCCTACGGAAGCGGCGCGGGCGTCAGGTCGCCCGGCGGAAGGGGCGGAGGAGGTCGGGCAGATGCCAGTGACGGTGTTCCACCGCCGGGTGGGTTCCCTCGGGCTCCCGCACCGCCTCGACGGGCCCGGCGGACGGCACCCGGCGCTCGCGGTGGGCGGCGTCCCGCGCGGAGGCGACCCGGCCCGGCCGCATGATCCGTACGACATGGCCGTCGCAGTTCTGGCACGTCGGCCGGCTCAGCGGGGAGGGGACGATCCGGCCGTCCGCCACGTACATCACGAAGTCGTGGCCGTCGGCGGCGGTGTGGTGCTCTATCTCGTACGACTGTTCCCAGCCGTATCCGCATCGCATGCAGGCGAAGGAATACGACTCGTTGACCACGGCGGTGGCGCCCGCCCGCAGCCCGCTGTGCCCCGAGATCTCAGTCATGCCGGCTCCTGTCGGTCCACTGACGGAACGGATCACATCCGATCCTTCTCCTCCAGTGGACTCCTCCGCGGGCCGGAACGCAGGAGGGGCAGCCGAGTATTGGCGACGATTTGGTGTCCCCTTGCCCGACCGCCGCGCGGACGGCGCCGGAGCTTTGCCTTCCGCCGGGCCGCTTTACTCGTCCGTGGGGCGCCCGCTCACCGGAGAAGCGACGTGCTCAGAGGCCGTTTCGCGCCCCGGAGCCGTTCACGCCTCCGTGTTCTTCGCGGCCACCACCGCGTCGAACACCTGCCGCTTGGGAAGCCCCGCCTCCACGGCCACCGCCGCGATCGCCTCCTTGCGGCGCTCCCCCGCCTCCTCCCGCACCCGCACCCGGCGCACCAGCTCGGCCGCGTCGACCTCCTCGGCCCCCTTCTCCGGCGCCCCCTCGACCACCACCGTGATCTCCCCGCGCACGCCCTCCGCCGCCCACGCGGCCAGCTCCGCCAGCGGGCCCCGCTTGACCTCCTCGTACGTCTTGGTCAGCTCCCGGCAGACGGCGGCCCGCCGTTCCCCGCCGAACACCTCGGCCATCGCGGCGAGGGTGTCGTCGAGGCGGTGCGGGGCCTCGAAGTAGACGAGGGTGCGCCGCTCCTCGGCCACCTCGCGCAGCCGCCCCAGCCGTTCGCCGGCCTTCCGCGGCAGGAACCCCTCGAAGCAGAACCGGTCCACGGGCAGCCCGGACAGGGCGAGCGCGGTGAGCACGGCGGACGGGCCGGGCACGGCGGTGACCTTGACGTCCCGCTCGACGGCCGCGGCGACCAGCCGGTACCCGGGGTCGGACACGGACGGCATCCCGGCGTCGGTCACCAGCAGCACGCGCGCGCCGCCCGCCAGTTCCTCGACCAGTTCGGGCGTGCGGGCGGACTCGTTGCCCTCGAAGTACGACACGACCCGGCCCCTGGGGGTGACGCCGAGCGCCTGGGTGAGGCGCCGCAGCCGCCGCGTGTCCTCGGCGGCGACGACGTCGGCGCCCGCGAGTTCCTCCGCGAGCCGGGGCGGGGCGTCGGAGATGTCGCCGATGGGGGTGCCTGCGAGTACGAGGATTCCGGTCACGCCCCCATCCTCCCAGTACGGAACGGAGGCGGGGCATACCGGTCATGCGCGGGACTCACACAGTCCCGTTCCCTACGATGGCGCGGTGACCAGTACCGCGTCCTCCACGGACACCCGGCAGGATCGGCCGCCGTACGAAGAGCGGCCGTCGTGGCAGCAGCGGCTGCGCCGTTTCGGCTACCGGGCGCCGGGCCCGGCCAGAGGCGATGTCCACAGGGACGACGTGTACGACCGCCTGGTGCCGCCGTACACGGAGCCGTCGAAGCGGCTGTGGGACACGCTGGGGGTGCCGCCGCTGCTCGCCGGGCGCATCGCCCGCTGGTCGGGGTGGGGCGGCCCGCTGCTGGTCACCCTGCTGGCGGGGGTGCTCCGGTTCTGGAACCTGGGCAGCCCGAAGGCGGTGATATTCGACGAGACGTACTACGCCAAGGACGCGTGGGCGCTGGTCCACCGCGGGTTCGAGGTCAACTGGGACAAGAACGCCAACGACCTGATCCTCTCGGGCGGTGCCGTCCCCATCCCGACGGACGCGGCGTACGTCGTGCATCCGCCGGTCGGCAAGTACGTGATCGGGCTGGGCGAGCTGATGTTCGGCTTCGACCCGTTCGGCTGGCGGTTCATGACGGCCCTGCTCGGCACGGTCTCCGTGCTGATGCTGTGCCGGATCGGCCGGCGCCTGTTCCGCTCCACGTTCCTCGGCTGTCTCGCGGGCGCGCTGATGGCGGTGGACGGGCTGCACTTCGTGATGAGCCGGACCTCGCTGCTCGACGGCGTGCTGATGTTCTTCGTGCTGGCGGCGTTCGGCTGCCTGGTCGTCGACCGGGACCGGGCGCGCGAGAGGCTCGCCGCCGCGCTGCCCGTGGACGCCGACGGCCGGGTCCGCCCGGACGCGTACGTCGCCGAGCACACCCGGATCGGCTTCCGCCCGTGGCGCCTGGCGGCGGGTCTGATGCTGGGCCTGGCGATCGGCACGAAGTGGAACGGCCTCTACATCATGGCCGCGTTCTGTGTGATGGCGGTGCTGTGGGACGTCGGCGCGCGCCGGGTCGCCGGCGCGCACCGGCCCCGCGTCGCGGTCCTGAGGCGCGACCTGGGCTGGGCGTTCCTGTCGACCGTGCCGGTGGCGGTGGTCACCTACTTCGCCTCCTGGATCGGCTGGATCCTCTCCCCGGCCGACGGCACCGGCGGCTACTACCGCGACTGGGCGGCGAAGGACGGCAAGGACAGCGACTGGTCGTGGCTGCTGCCCGACTGGTGGCGCAGCCTGTGGCACTACGAGAACCAGGTCTACGACTTCCACGTGGGCCTGTCCTCGCCGCACACCTACGAGTCCAACCCGTGGAGCTGGATCGTCACCGGCCGCCCGGTCTCCTACTTCTACGAGTCCCCGGCCCCCGGCATGGACGGCTGCCCGGCCGACGCGGGCGAGAAGTGCGCCCAGGAGGTGCTGGCCCTCGGCACCCCGATGCTGTGGTGGACGGCCTGCTTCGCGATCCTCTACGTCCTGTGGCGCTGGCTGCTGCGCCGCGACTGGCGGGCCGGTGCGATCGCCTGCGGCATCGCGGCCGGTTACGCGCCCTGGTTCCTCTACCAGGAGCGCACGATCTTCTTCTTCTACGCCGTCGTCTTCCTCCCCTTCCTCTGCCTGGCCGTGGCGATGCTCCTGGGCGCCCTCGTCGGCCCGCCCCGCTCCACCGACACCCGCCGCGTCGCGGGCGCGACGGCGGCGGGCGTACTGACCCTGCTGATCGCCTGGAACTTCATCTACTTCTGGCCCATCTACACCGGCACCCCGATCCCCATCGAGGACTGGCGGGCGCGGATGTGGCTGGACACCTGGGTTTGAGCCGTTCCGGTGTCCGGGCGGATCTCTGTTCGGACAACAAACGGAAACAGTCGGCCCGGTGGTCACCCTCTGCGCATAGAGTGCTCACGCACCGGGCTTTTTGAACACGTTCATAAGGCGTGGGGGTCCGGCGGAGGGGGAACGTCCGATGGGCAAGGGGGTCAAGACCGCCGTCATCGGCGGTGTGTTCGCGGTGATGCTGGGCGGGGCCGGGTACGGCGCCTACAACATCGTGTCGGCCGTGAGCGGCGGGGGCGGTGGTGCGAGCGCCGCGGGGACGAAGGAGACCGGGCCGCCGGACGCGGGGGAGGTCGAGGAGACCACCAGGAGTTTCTTCGCAGCTTGGGAGAAGGGGGAGGTGTCGCAGGCGGCGTCGTACACGAACAACGCGCAGGAGGCCGGCGCGCTGCTGACGGCGTACGGCGACGACGCGCACATAGGCGAGGTCGGCATCACGCCCGGCAAGGCCACCGGCACCACCGTGCCGTTCACGGTGAAGGCGACCGTCACCTTCGACGGGAAGTCCGAGGCGCTGAGCTACAGGAGCGAGCTGACCGTCGTGCGCGGGAAGACCACCGGGCGGGCGCTGGTCGACTGGCAGCCGTCCGTCGTCCACCCGGATCTGAAGGAGGGCGACACCCTCGTCACCGAGGAGTCCGCGCAGCCGCCCATCGAGGCGGTGGGCCGGAACGGCACGGTGCTGACGAAGGAGAAGTACCCCTCGCTCGGGCCGATCCTGGACACCCTGCGCCAGAAGTACGGCGAGAAGGCGGGCGGCACCCCCGGCGTCGAGCTGGTGATCAGGCACTCCGCGGGCACCACGGGCGAGGCCGCCGCCGACACCCCGCTGCTGACCCTCGCCGAGGGCGAGCCGGGCAGGCTGCGCACCACCCTCAGCGCCACGGCGCAGGCCGCGGCCGAGCAGGCGGTGCGGCAGTACCCCGAGTCGTCGGTGGTGGCGGTCAAACCCAGCACCGGTGAGGTGCTGGCGGTGGCCAACCACCGTGACGACGGGTTCAACGCGGCCTTCCAGGGCCAGGTCGCCCCCGGCTCCACCATGAAGATCATCACCGCCGCCATGCTCATCGACAACGGCGTGACCTCGATGAACGGCCCCGCCCCCTGTCCGCCCAGCGCCATGTGGAAGGGGCAGACCTTCAAGAACCTCACCGGCATGGAGCCGAACGAGGGCGCCAGCCTCGCCAACAGCTTCCTGCGGTCCTGCAACACGGCCTTCATCAAGCTCGTCGACGAGAAGCCGCTCGGCGAAGCCTCGCTCACCCAGGAGGCGCAGGAGCGGTTCGGGCTCGGCCGCGACGACTGGAAGACGGGCATCGCCTCCTTCGACGGCCGTGTTCCCGCCGTCAGCGGCCCGGACCAGGCGGCGAACGCCATCGGCCAGGGCCAAGTGCAGATGAACCCGCTGAACATGGCCTCCGTGACGGCCACCGCCATCACCGGTGCCTTCCGCCAGCCGTACCTGGTCCCCTCCGACCTCGACGGCCGGCAGTTCGCGCAGGCCAAGGGGCTCCCGGCGGACACCGCCTCCCAGCTCAGGCAGATGATGCGGCTCACCGCCACCCAGGGCACCGGCCGGCAGGCCATGTCCGGGCTCCGCGGCGACATCGGCGCGAAGACCGGTTCCGCCGAGGTCGACGGCAACGCCACCTCCGACAGCTGGTTCACCGGCTTCCGCGACGACGTCGCGGCGGCGGCCATGGTCCAGCGAGGCGGTCACGGCGGCGACGCGGCCGGGCCGATTGTCGCAGCCGTGCTACGAGCGGCCGGCTGATCGCGCCGGGCGCGCGGCGGGACTCTAGTGTGGTGGCCGTCGTCGGCACACGTGAGCGCCACGAGGGCCACGGGGAGTCCGGCGGACAGTGGAGGAACGGGAAGCAGTGGGGAACAGAAGGAACGCCGCCGAGGGGCGCAGGAGACGACCCGTCGTGCTCGGCGGGGTGATCGCCGTGGTCGTCGGGGGCGCCGGGTTCGGCGCCTACGCGCTGCTCGGAAGCGGTGCCGCGGCCGAGGACGGCACGCGGACGTCGTCCACCACGCAGGCGGAGGACGCCAGGACCGGGCCCCTGTCCGCCGCCGAGGTCACCGGCACGGCCGAACGCTTCCTCACCGCCTGGCAGGCCGGGAAGGTGAAGGAGGCCGCCGCCGCCACCGACGACCCCGAGGCCGCGGCCGCCCTGCTCACCGCCTACGCCGAGGACGCCCGGATCAAGGACGTCACCCTCACCGCCGGCACCCGCACCGGCGGCAAGGTCCCCTTCGCCGTCAAGGGCACGGTCTCGGCCGAGGACGTCAGCAAGCCGCTGGCGTACGACAGCACGCTGACCGTCGTACGCCGGGCCGGGGACGGTGAACCGCGGGTGGCCTGGCAGCCGGCCGTGGTGCATCCCGAACTCAAGGAGGGCGACGCCCTTGTCACCGGCGAGGCGGGCACCCCGCCCGTCAAGGCGCTGGACCGGGACGGCGACGAACTGACCACCGCCGCGTACCCGTCCCTGGGGCCGGTGCTGGACGGGCTGCGCGAGAAGTACGGCGAGAAGGCGGGCGGCGAGGCCGGCGTCGAGCTGCGGATCGTGCGCGGCAAGGCGTCGAAGAAGGCGGAGCTGTCCGACAAGACGCTGCTGGAACTGAGCGAGGGCACGCCCGGCACGGTGAAGACCACGCTGAGCCCGTCCCTGCAGGCCGCCGCCGAGGCGCAGGTGGCGCAGAAGGAGCGGGCGTCGGTGGTGGTGCTGCGCCCGTCGACCGGCGAGATCCTGGCGGTGGCGAACTCCTCGCACGGGTTCAACACCGCGTTCTCGGGTTCGCTGGCCCCGGGCTCCACGATGAAGGTGATCACCGCCTCGCTGCTGATCGAGAAGGGCCTCGCCTCGGTGGACGAGCGGCACCCGTGCCCGAAGTACTTCACCTACGGCGGCTGGAAGTTCCAGAACGACGACAAGTTCGAGATCAAGGACGGCACGTTCAAGGCGAGCTTCGCCCGTTCCTGCAACACGGCCTTCATCAGCCAGGCGCCCGAGCTGGCGGACGACGACCTGACCAAGCAGGCGCAGCAGGTCTTCGGGCTGTCGATGAACAACTGGCAGGTCGGCGTGCCGACCTTCGACGGCTCGGTGCCGGTGCAGTCGAAGGCCCCGATGGGGGCCTCGCTGATCGGCCAGGGCGGGGTGCGGATGAACCCGCTGAACATGGCGTCGGTGTCGGCGACGGTCCAGTCGGGCGTCTTCCGCCAGCCGTACCTGGTCTCCCCGGAGGTCGACGGGCGGAAGCTCGCGACGGCCTCGCGCACCCTGTCGGCCGGCACGCTGGCGCAGCTCCGGGAGCTGATGTCGTACACCGCCTCCTCCGGCACCGCCGCGGAGGCGATGGCCGGGGTGAGCGGGCAGAAGGGCGCGAAGACCGGGTCGGCCGAGGTCGACGGGCAGAAGAAGCCCAACGGCTGGTTCACCGCGTACCGCGGGGACCTGGCGGCCGCGGGCGTGGTCCAGCAGGGCGGTCACGGCGGCTCGACGGCCGGCCCGATCGTGGCGGCGCTGCTGAAGAGCGCCGGCTGAGCGGCCCGGGGCCGAGAGTCAGGCCCGGGCCGGGCGTCACTCTCGGAGGCCGGGGGTCTGACCCGGAGGCCGGGGGTCTGACCCGGAGGCCGCGGGTCCGGCCCGGAGGCCGCGGGTCCGGCCCGGAGGCCGCGGGTCCGGCCCGGAGGCCGCGGGTCCGGCCTCAAGGCCGGACGCCGCCCCCGGAGGCCGAGGACCGGCCCCAAGGCCGGGCGTCAGTGCGGGACGGGTTCGGCGGCGGCCGCGTAGGTCCGCCGTAGGAACCGGGTCAGGGTCTTGGTCTCGAACTGCACCACCGACACGCCCTGCGCGGTGTGGAACTCGACCACGGCCTGGACCCGGCCGCACGGCCACACCCGTATCTCATCCCGGCCCGCGGGGGCGCGCAGACCCTGCTCCAGCAGTTCCCGTGCGACGGTCCATTCGCGGGGCGTGGCGCCCGGGAGCGCCATGTGGACGCAGCGGGGGTCCTGCTCGGAGTCGTAGCGCAGTACCACGGGTACCGCTCCGCGGTCCTCTTCCAGGACGTCGGTGACGATGTGGGCTCGCGCGTACTGCTCTACCACGGACATCGGTGGCCCCTTACGCTGCGTCAATCTGCATGAAAGCCGTCTAAGCCGTATACCCACCCCCCGCTCCATCGTGCACCCGATCCGGAATTCGCGCGTCCGAGAGGCGCATATCACAGCCGGGCTGTGTATGAGGTAAAACAAGCGGCTCGCTCTTGCGCAACGTTTGCAACAGGCCACATCATCGAGTCCGTGCACGCACCTGACGGATTCATCAACGCCCCCGTGTCCGCCGCGGCCGGAATCGTGGCCGCCGGCGCCATCGCCGTGAGCCTGCGCGGCGCCCGCCGCGAACTCGACGAGCGCACCGCGCCCCTGGCCGGACTGGTGGCGGCGTTCATCTTCGCCGTGCAGATGCTGAACTTCCCCGTCGCGGCGGGGACCAGCGGCCATCTGCTCGGCGGCGCCCTCGCCGCGATCCTCGTCGGCCCCTTCACCGGGGTCCTGTGTGTCTCCGTCGTCCTGCTGATGCAGGCCGTCCTCTTCGCCGACGGCGGGCTGACCGCGCTCGGCGTGAACATCACCGACATGGCGATCGTCACCACGGTCGTCGCCTACGCGCTCTTCCGCGGCCTGGTGAAGGTGCTGCCGCGCACCCGCCGCTCGGTGACCGCCGCCTCCTTCGTCGCCGCCCTGGTCTCCGTCCCGGCCTCCGCCGTCGTCTTCACGCTGCTCTACGCGATCGGCGGCACCGCCGACGTCTCCCTCGGCAAGGTCGTCACCGCCATGGTGGGCGTGCACGTCCTCATCGGCATCGGCGAGGCCGTGATCACCGCCCTGACCGTCGGCGCGGTCATCGCCGTCCGCCCGGACCTGGTGCACGGGGCGCGCGGCCTGACGCACAAGCTCAAGCTGCGGGTGAACGGCGAACTGGTCGACGCCCCGGACGCCCCGGAGCCGGAGCCCGTCCCCGCCCGTTCCCCGCGCAAGGTGTGGATCACCGGCCTGGTCACCTCGCTGGTCCTCGCCGGGTTCGTCAGCTTCTACGCCTCCGCCGACCCGGACGGCCTGGAGAAGGTCGCCACCGACCACGGCATCGACGAGAAGGCCGAGGAGCACGCGATCGCCGACTCCCCGCTGGCCGACTACGGCGTCGAGGACGTCGACGACGCCCGCCTCTCCGGCGGTCTGGCCGGTGTGATCGGCGTGGGCGTGACGGTCGTCGCGGGCACCGGCGTGTTCTGGGTGGTCCGCAGGCGCCGTACCGGCGAGGAGGCCGAGGCCGCCGTCTCCCCCACCGGCACGAGCGTCTGACGTGGGGGCCGGTCACGCGCACAGGCTCTACCGGCACGGGCACTCCCCCGTGCACGCCCTGCCGCCGCACACCAAGCTCACCGCGGTCTTCGCCTTCGTCCTGGTCGTGGTGTCCACCCCGCGCGAGGCGATGTGGGCGTTCGCGGTGTACGCCGGACTGCTCGCCCTCGTCGCGTACGCCGCCCGCGTCCCGGCCGGCTTCCTGCTCAAGCGGCTGCTGATCGAGGTCCCGTTCGTCGCCTTCGCCGTCCTCCTGCCGTTCGTCGCGGAGGGCGAACGGACCGGTGTCCTCGGGCTGTCGCTGAGCGTGAACGGACTGTGGGGCGCCTGGAACGTGCTGGCCAAGGGCACCCTGGGCGTGGCCGCCTCGGTCCTCCTCGCCTCCACCACCGAACTGCGCGAACTCCTGCTCGGCCTCCAGCGGCTGAGGCTGCCGCCGCTGCTGGTGCAGATCGCCTCCTTCATGATCCGCTACGGCGACGTCATCACCGACGAGATGCGGCGCATGCGGATCGCCCGCGAGTCCCGCGGCTTCGAGGCGCGCGGGGTGAAGCACTGGGGCGTGCTCGCCAAGTCGGCGGGCGCGCTGTTCATCCGCTCCTACGAACGCGGCGAGCGGGTGCACCTGGCCATGGTGAGCCGCGGTTACGCCGGTTCGATGCCGGTGATCGACGAGGTGACCGCGGACCGGGCGCAGTGGTCGCACGCCCTCGCCCTCCCCTCGGCCGCCCTCGTCGTCTGTCTGCTGGGATGGACCTTGTGAGTACTGCTTCCCTCGAGGTCTCCGGCCTCGCCTTCGCCTACCCCGACGGCCACCAGGCCCTGTTCGGCGTCGACTTCTCGATCGCGCGCGGCGAGCGGGTCGCGCTGCTCGGCCCGAACGGCGCCGGCAAGACCACCCTCGTCCTCCACCTCAACGGCATCCTGACCGGCGGCACCGGCACGGTGACGGTGGCCGGGCTGCCCGTGGGCAAGAAGCACATGGCGGAGATCCGGCGCCGGGTCGGCATCGTCTTCCAGGACCCGGACGACCAGCTCTTCATGCCGACGGTGCGCGAGGACGTGGCGTTCGGTCCGGCGGCGGCCGGGCTCCGGGGGCCCGAGCTGGAGGAGCGGGTGGACCGGGCGCTGGGCCTGGTCGGCATGGCGGAGTTCAAGGACCGCCCGCCGCACCACCTCTCCTTCGGCCAGCGGCGCCGGGTGGCCGTGGCGACCGTCCTGGCGATGGAGCCGGAGATCCTGGTCCTGGACGAGCCGTCCTCCAACCTGGACCCCGCCTCCCGCCGCGAACTCGCCGACATCCTGCGCTCCCTGGACGTCACCGTCCTGATGGTCACCCACGACCTGCCCTACGCCCTCGAACTGTGCCCGCGCTCGCTGATCCTCAGCGACGGCGTGATCGCGGCCGACGGCACCACGGCCGACCTGCTCGCCGACGACGAGCTGATGCGCGCCCACCGCCTTGAGCTGCCGTACGGCTTCGATCCGCGCTCGGTGCCGGCCGCGCCCGGCCGTTCGTAACGATCGCGCACAGTCGCCTCCGCCCAGGAATCGCAGGCGGACCGGCACTGTTGCACGCACTGTCACAGGCGGGTGTCACAGGCGAGGGGAAGGACCGAGGGACGTGGACGTGCACGGCACGGTGACCGGGGGTTTCGAACCGGTCCGGGAGGCGTTCGCGCGGAACTTCGAGGCGCTCGGGGACCGGGGCGCGGCCGTCGCCGTGTACCGGGACGGGCGCAAGGTCGTCGACCTGTGGGCCGGGGTGAAGGACGTCGACGGCACGCGGCCCTGGGAGCGGGACACCGCGCAGGTCGTGCGCTCGGCGACCAAGGGCGTCGCCGCCGCCGTACTCCTGCTGCTGCACCAGCGCGGCGAACTGGACCTGGACGCGCCGGTCGGCCACTACTGGCCGGAGTCCAAGGCGCACGGCAAGGAGCGGCTGCTGGTCCGGCACGTACTGAACCACCGCGCGGGGCTCCCCGTCCTGGACCGTCCGCTCACCCTGGACGAGGCGGCCGACCCCGTACGGGCCGCCGAGGCCCTCGCCGCGCAGACCCCCGCGTGGGAGCCGGGCACCGACCACGGCTATCACGCGCTGACCTACGGCTGGCTGGTCGACGAGCTGGTGCGCCGCGTGACCGGTCGGGGGTCCGGCGAGTGGATCGCGTCGGAGATCGCCGGCCCGCTGGGCCTTGACCTGTGGGTGGGGCTGCCGGACGCGCAGGCCCACCGCGTGGGCACGGTCGGCAGGATCGAGGGGCCCGAGCCGTCCGGGACGCTCCGCGCCCGCCCCAAGCGCTCGGTCACCGACGCCTACGCCGACCCGTCCTCCCTCACCCGCCGCGCCTTCGCGGCGATCACCCCCTTCCCGGACCAGAACGACCCGGCCTTCCACGCGGCGGCCCTGCCCGCCGCGGGCGGGATCGCGACGGCGGACGGACTGGCGCGCTTCTACGCGTCACTGACCGGCCCGGTCGACGGCGTACGCCTCCTCGACCCGGCCACCGTGGAACTCGCCCGCGCCGAGGAGTCGGCCGGCCCCGACCGGGTGCTGGTCGTGAACACCCGCTTCGGGCTCGGTTACATGCTGCACGGCGGCGCCTCCCCCCTCCTGGCCCCGGGCTCCTTCGGCCACCCCGGCCGCGGCGGCTCCCTCGGCTTCGCCGACCCGGAGTCGGGCATCGGCTTCGGCTACGTCACCAACGGCTTCCGCAGGACGGTGACGGCGGACCCCAGGGCCCAGGCGCTGATACGGGCGGTACGGCAGGTTCTTTCGGCCTAGACGTGGATCGGGTGCGAGACGCGGCCCGACGCGTCGTCGATCTCGCCGTGCGCCTTGGTCAGCATCTGCATGGCGAGTTCGTTCAGCGCGCGTGCGCCGGCGATCTCCTCCCCGACCCGTGGCTGATTGGGGTCGGTGTGGTGCCGGTTCGCGTGGCCGTGGGCCCGCACCTCGCTCCCGTCGGGCAGCCGGACCAGCGCGGCGGCGCGCGTCTGCCGGTCGTCCTCCTCGAACTCCAGGTCCACGTGCCATCCCACTGCGGTGTGCATCATGAGGATCACCTCCGGAATTCCTCTCATTCCAGAGTGCCCCTCGCACCGCACCCGCGCACCCGCCCGTACGGCGGCGCGTGCCGCGCTACCCCGCGCGGAGCATCAGCCCGATCCCGACGACCAGCAGCCCGGCCGCGGCGATCCGCGGGGTACCGAACCGCTCCTTGAAGAACAGCGTCCCGATGGCCGCACCCACGATGATCGACGACTCGCGCAGGGCCGCGACGGGGGCGAGTGCAGCGCGGGTCTGGGCCCACAGGACGAGCGCGTACGCGGCGACGGACAGCGCGGCGCCGAGCAGCCCGAGACCGGCGTGCGGACGGAGCCGGGCGCCCGCCTCCCGCCGCCAGCGCCAGAGGGCGTACGCCGGGATCACCGTGCCCTGGACCGTTATCAGCCAGGCGATGTAGCCGAACGACGACCCCGCTGCGCGTACGCCGAGCCCGTCGACCACGGTGTACACGGCGATGGTCAGGCCGGTCGCCAGGGCCGCCCCGATCGCCGCCCAGTCGGGCCGGCGCCCGCGCAGCCCCCACAGGGCGACGCCGGTCAGGCCCGCGCAGGACAGGGCGATCCCGGCGGCGGCCCAGCCGTCGGGCACCTCGTGCGCGAACACGGCGGCGAGGAGTGTGACCACCAGGGGCGCACTGCCCCGGGCGATGGGGTACGCCTGGCCGAAGTCGCCCAGCCGGAAGGACTTCATCAGCAGCGCGTAGTAGGCCATGTGGATCGCGGCCGAGCAGAACAGGTACGGCCACGCCCCGGCCACCGGGAACGGCACGAACGGCACCAGCGCCAGCCCGATCAGCAGCCCGCCGCCGGAGATCAGCGTGAACCCGACGAGCTTGTCGGTGATCAGGTGCGCGATGGCGTTCCAGCTGGCGTGGGTGACCGCGGCGAGCAGGACGGCCGCGGTCACCAGAGGGGTCACGGGGTGCGCTCGCGCACGTCGCCCCGGAGCGACCGGGAACACCGGCAACAACGAGCCAGTGTGTACACATGGAACACCATGTACCTTTGGTGCATGACGCAGATGCCCATAGAGTCCATCCGTGACGTGCGCGCCCACCTGGCCGAGGTGGTCGAGCGGGCCGACCGTGACGACACGCCCACGGTCATCACCCGGCGCGGCAAGCAGGTGGCCGCGGTCGTGTCGATAGAGGTCCTTCGCAGGTACCAGGAATGGGAAGAGCGCGAGATCAACCGGATCATCGACGAGCGCATGGCGAATCCGGCGGCCGGCATCCCGATCGAGGACGTCATGAGGGAGACGCTGGAGCGCGGTGAATAACACATATCGCACCGTCTTCCGGCCGGAGGCTCAGGCGGAGCTGCGCAAGATCCCCCGGGACATGGCGCTCCGGATTCTGGTCAAACTGACGGAACTGGAGACCGACCCGCTCGGTTTCAACACCACGGCGCTCGTCTCCCAGCCGGACCGGCGCCGGCTCCGTGTCGGCGATCACGGCGTCATCTACACGGTCGGCAACGGAGAGTTGGTGGTCTGGGTCGTTCACGTCGGACATCGCTCCACGGTATACGGCACCTGACACGGAGTCCCGGAACCCCCGCAGAGGGAAGCCGGTGAGGGCGCCCCGTCCCCACGGAGCCCTCACCGGCTGGTTCTGCGTACCCGCTCAGGCCGTCAGGCCCGTACGAGTTCCCGGTCCTCGTTCTTCCGGTCGTCCTCCGTGCGCAGGCCCTCGCCCTCGACGTCCACGTTGGGCAGGATCCGGTCCAGCCACTTCGGCAGCCACCAGGCCTTGTCGCCGAGCAGGGCCAGCACCGCAGGGACGATCGTCATGCGGACGACGAACGCGTCGAAGAGGACGGCGACGGCGAGGCCGAAGCCGATCATCTTGACCATCTGCTCGCTGGAGCCGATGAAGCCGGAGAACACCGCCATCATGATCACCGCCGCGGCGGTCACCACCCGGGCGCTGTACTTGAAGCCGGTCACCACGGCCTGGGCGGGCTTCTCCCCGTGGACGTAGGCCTCCCGCATCCGGGTCACGAGGAACACCTCGTAGTCCATGGCCAGGCCGAAGACCACGCCGACCATGAAGATCGGCATCATCGACATGATCGGGCCGGTCTCCTCGACGCCCATCAGGCCGGACAGCCAGCCCCACTGGTAGACCGCGACCACCGCGCCGAGGGCCGCGAGGACCGACAGCAGGAAGCCGAGGGCGGCCTTCAGCGGGACCAGGATCGACCGGAAGACGACGATCAGCAGCAGGAACGCCAGGCCGACCACCAGGACCAGGTACGGCACCAGCGCGTCGTTGAGCTTCTGCGAGACGTCGATGTTCATGGCCGTGGCGCCGGTGACCAGGACGTCGGCGCCGGTGTCGGCCTTGATGTCCGCACCGGTGTCACGGATGTCGTGCACCAGGTCCTCGGTGGTCACCGAGGAGGGCTTGGAGTCGGGGACGACGGTGATCGTCGCCGTGTCGCCGGCCTTGTTGGGGGCCGCCGGGGCGACGTTCACGACGTTGTCGAGGCCCTTGATGTCGTCGCCGGCCTGCTTGAAGACGGCCTGCGGGTCGTCACTGCCCTTGGCGTCGACCACGACCACGAGCGGGCCGTTGAAGCCGGGGCCGAAGCCCTCGGAGAGCAGGTCGTAGGCGCGGCGCTGGGTGGTGGACGTCGGCTGCGCGCCGTCGTCGGGCAGGCCCAGTTCGAGCGAGGCGGCCGGGACGGCCGCGGCGCCCAGGCCGACCACGCCGAGCAGCAGCACGGCCAGCGGACGGCGTACGACGAAGCTCGCCCAGCGGGTGCCCATGTTCGGGCGCTGCGGCTTCTTCGCGGCGCGGCCCCCGCCGAGCAGCTTGCTCTTCTCACCGGCGGGGCGGACCCGGCGGCCGGCGTAGCCGAGCAGGGCGGGGACCAGGGTGAGGGCGATCAGGACCGCGAGGGCGACCGTGCCGGCGGCGGCGATGCCCATCTTGGTCAGCATCGGGATGTTGACGACGGACAGACCGACCAGGGCGATCACGACGGTGAGGCCGGCGAAGACCACGGCGGAGCCCGCGGTGCCGACGGCCCGGCCGGCCGCCTCCTCGCGCCCGCGGCCCTCGGCCAGTTCGGCCCGGTAGCGGGAGACGACGAACAGCGCGTAGTCGATGCCGACCGCGAGGCCGATCATCGAGGCCAGGATGGAGGTGGTGGAGCCGAGGTCCAGGGTGCTGGCCAGGGCGGTGATGCTGGAGACGCCGATGCCGACGCCGACGATCGCGGTGAGCAGCGGCAGCCCGGCCGCGAGCAGCGAGCCGAAGGTGATGACGAGGACGACCGCGGCGACGCCGATGCCGATGATCTCGGCGGCACCGGTGTGCGGGACGGCCTGGAGGGCGTCACCGCCGATCTCCACGGTCAGCCCGGAGTCGCGGGCGTCCTCGGCGGCGCCCTCCAGGGCGTCGCGGGAGGAGTCCTCCAGCTCCATGCCGGAGACCTTGTAGCTCACCGAGGCGTAGGCGATGGTGCCGTCCTGGCTGACGCCGCCGCCCTGGTACGGGTCGGTGACGCGGGCGACCTCGGAGCCGTCGGAGAGCTCGTCGACGGTCTTCCGGACGGTCGCCTTGTTGTCGGCGTCGGTCATCTTCTCGCCGGCCGGTGCCTTGAAGACGACGCGTGCGGTCGCCCCGTCGGCACTGGAGCCGGGGAAACGTTCTTCCAGCAGGTCGAAGGCCTTCTGGGCCTCGGTGCCGGGGATGGAGAAGGACGAGTTGCCGGCCGCCGGGGCACCGGCCGCGCCGACGCCCGCGAGCGCCAGCAGCGCCACCCAGATGAGGGCTACGAGGTGCCGTCGCCTGAAGGCGAACCGGCCGATTCGATAGAGGAAAGTGGCCACGAGGGCGTACTCCCGGTCAGGTCGTGATTGCTTCGGGGCAGGGGTGATCAGCCCGACGACGTGAGCGGTGACGTCAGGTGGTGATGGCTGACCGCGGGGACGGTCAGTGAGGGGTCACGCCGAGGGCGGGGAGCACCACGGCGTCGATGTACGAGGTGAGGAACTCCCGCGTGGGCGGCAGGTCGTCGATCAGCGTCCGGGTGGCGAACGCGCCGACGAGCATGTGCACCATGTAGTCCAGCGCCGGGTTGTCGGGGCTGACCTCGCCCCGGTCGACCGCGCGCCGGATCATCCGCCGGAACTCCTCCATCTCCGGTTCGACCAGGAGTTCCTTGAACGCCTGACGGAGATCGTCGTTCATGTGCACGGCCATGGCGAGCGCGCGCATCAGGGCGGCGTTCTGCTCCATGACGCAGTCGTCCTCACGGCTGACGATGGTGTGCAGGTCGCCGCGCAGGGTCCCGGTGTCGATGTCGGCGATGCCGCCGGGCTTCTGGCTGCGCATCGCTCTCACCACCAGCTCGGCCTTGCCGCCCCACTGACGGTAGAGGGTGGCCTTGCTGGACCGGGTGCGGGCGGCCACGGCGTCCATGGTGACGGCGTCGTAGCCGACCTCGCGGAGCAGGGCGAGCACGGCGCCGTACAGCTCGGCCTCGCGCTCGGGGGTGATCCGGCTGCGACGCGTCGTCGCTGTCTCACTCATACCGCTCACCTTTCCGCTCCGCATCCCAGGTGTCAAAGAAACGACACCGTTTCGTACAAGAAGAAGGTACTCCACTCATCTTGCGAAACGAAACGGTTTCGTTCGTGGTCTGCGTCACGGTTGTCGGTTACTTATAAGTTGCCGGGCCCCAAACCCCGGCAAAGCATGGGAAAGGTGAGCTATCTGCGTCTGCCCCACCTCAAGGACGACCTGCTGTGCTTCGTGGCCGAGGACGACCTCTGGCTCGCCCCGCTCGACGGACCGGGCCGCGCCTGGCGGCTCACCGCCGACCGCACCAAGCTCGGCCACCCCCGCTTCTCCCCCGACGGCCGCCACATCGCGTACACGAGCTGGCGCAGCCTCGACCCCGAGGTGCACCTGATCCCGGTGGACGGCGGACCGGGCCGGCGCCTCACCTACTGGGGCAGCTCCGACACCCGGGTCTGCGGCTGGGCGCCCCCCGACGAGGGCGGCCACGCCGAGATCCTCGCCGTCGCCTCGCACGGCGAGCCCTTCTCGTACTTCACCTGGGCCTACAAGATCGCCTGCGACGGCAGCCCCGGCCGCAAACTGCCCTGGGGCCCGGTCTCCGACATCCAGGTCGCCGACATCGCAGGCGAGCGCAGGTCGCTGCTGCTCACCGGCACCCCGCCGCACGAACCGGCCTCCTGGAAGCGCTACCGGGGCGGCGCCACCGGCAGGCTCTGGCTGCACGGGCACCGGCTGCTGGACGGCCTCGACGGCCATCTGCACTCGCCCCTGTTCGTCGCCGGCCGGATCGCCTTCCTCTCCGACCACGAGGGCGTCGGCAACCTGTACTCGTGCGCGTACGACGGCTCCGACCTGCGCCGCCACACCGACCACGACGCCTTCTACGCCCGGCACGCCGCCAGTGACGGCGCCCGGGTCGTCTACCAGTGCGCCGGCGACCTGTGGCTCGTGGACGACCTGTCCCCCGGCGCCGCCCCGCGCCGGCTCGACGTGACGCTGAGCGGGCCGCGCTCCGGGCGGCGCCCCTACCAGGTGCCCGCCGCCCGCCACCTCGACGGCCTCTCGGTCGACGAGACCGGCCGGGCGAGCGCCGTCGTCGTACGCGGCAGCCTGTACTGGCTCACCCACCGCGACGGTCCCGCGCGCACCCTCACCGACACCCCGGGCGTACGGGTCCGGCTGCCGGAGATGCTCGGCGCGGGCGACCAGGTGGCGTACGTGACGGACGCCGAGGGCGAGGACGCCGTCGAGATCGCCTCCCTGCCCCGGGCCACCGGCCAGCGCGCCCCCCGGCGGCTGGCCGCCGGGAAGCTGGGCCGGGTGCTGGAGATGGTCGCCGACCCCGACGGGCAGCGGCTGGCCGTCGCCGCGCACGACGGACGGCTGCTGCTGGTCGACACCGGCGAGGAGAGCCAGGGCGAGGCCACCGAGCTGATCCACTCCGGCAACGGGCCGGTGCGCGACCTCGCCTTCTCCCCCGACGGGGCCTGGCTGGCCTGGTCCCACCCGGTGATCGGGCGGTCGCTGCGGCAGATCAAACTCGCCCGGATCAAGGACCGGCTGGTGCTCGACGTCACCAACGGCCGCTTCGAGGACGAGAACCCGGTCTTCACCCTCGACGGCCGCTATCTCGCCTTCCTGTCCTGGCGCGGTTTCGACCCGGTGTACGACGTGCACACCGGCGACCTGTCGTTCCCGCTGGGCTGCCGCCCGTATCTGGTGCCGCTGTCGTCGGCGACCCCCTCCCCGTTCGCGCTGAACCCCGAGGGCCGTCCGGCCGCCGGCGGGCTGGACCCGGTCGAGCGCGAGGAGGCCGAGGAGGGCGGCGAGGCCGGCACGGTGACCGTCGAGGCGGAGGGCCTGGAGAGCAGGGTCACCCCCTTCCCGGTCTCCGCCTCCAAGTACTCGGGGCTGTGCCCGGTCGCGGGCTGCGGTCTGGTCTGGCTGCGCTGGCCGATCTCCGGCGCGCTCGGCGAGACCTTCGCCAACCCCGGCGACACCAGCGGCCGGCCCACCCTCGAACGCTTCGACATCGGCAAGGCGAAGAGGACCGAACTCGTCGGCGACCTGGACTTCTTCGCGGTCAGCGGCGACGGCACCCGGCTGGTCGTGGCCGACGAGGGCGAACTGCGCGCGGTGCCCGCCACCGAGCCCGGCGACAGCGACTCCACGGTGTGGATCGACTCCCGCCGCATCCTGCACGAGGCCGACCCGGCCGCCGAGTGGCGCCAGGCGTACGCGGAGGCCGGACGGCTGATCCGCGCCTACTTCTGGGAACCCGGCATGGGCGGCATCGACTGGGACGCGATCCTGGAGCAGTACCGTCCGCTGGTCGAACGGGTCGCCTCCCCCGACGAGTTCGCGGACCTGCTGCGCGAGGTCCTCGGCGAACTCGGCACCTCCCACGCCTACGTCACCGCCGCCCGCCGCAACGAGGGTCCCCCGCACTACCAGCGCCGCCAGGGCCTGCTCGGCGCCAACCTCGTCCCCCGCGAGGAGGGCTGGACCGTCAAGCGGATCCTGCCCGGCGACTCCTCCGACTCCCGCGCCCGCTCCCCGCTGGCCGGCACCGGCATCCGCGAGGGCGCGGTCCTCACCCACGTCGACGGCCGCCCGGTGGACCCGGTCACGGGCCCCTACCCGCTGCTCGCGGGCGCGGGCGGTACGACCGTGGAGCTGACGTTTCTCCCGGCGGAGGGCGCGGGCCCGCCCCGCCGGGTCGCCGTCGTCCCGCTGATCGACGAGACGCCGCTGCGCTACCAGGACTGGGTCGCCAAACGCCGCGCCGTGGTGCGGGAGTTGAGCGGTGGCCGCTGCGGTTATCTGCACATCCCCGACATGGGGGGCTCCGGCTGGGCGCAGTTCAACCGCGACGTGCGCAGGGAGATGTCCCGCCCCGCGCTGATCGTGGACGTGCGCGGCAACGCCGGCGGCCACATCAGCGAACTCGTCGTGGAGAAGCTGACCCGCACCATCATCGGCTGGGATCTCACCCGCGACGCCCAGCCCGTGTCGTACGCCTCCAACGCCCCGCGCGGTCCGCTCGTGGCGCTCGCGGACGAGGCGACCAGCTCCGACGGTGACATGATCACCGCCGCGTTCAAACTGCTCGGTCTGGGGCCGGTGGTGGGCCAGCGCACCTGGGGCGGGGTGGTCGGCATGACCGGCCGGCACCGGCTCGGCGACGGCACGGTGATCACGGTGCCGATGAACGCGGCCTGGTTCGACGCGTACGGCTGGTCCGTGGAGAACAAGGGTGTCGAACCCGACCTGGAAACGCTGCGCACCCCGCTGGACTGGGCCGAGGGCCGGTACGCGGTGCTCGACGACGCGGTGCGGCTCGCCCTGGAACTGCTGGAGGCCAACCCCCCGGCGACGCCCCCGGCCTACCGCGACCTGCCCGACCGCTCCCGGCCGAAGCTGCCGCCCCGGTCGTGAGGAAGGGGTGCCCCTTTCGCCTTGGGGCACCCCTTCCGCTTCAACGCACGACGCGTTCAGACGTCTTCAGACTTCCTCGGACGTCTTCGCCGCTCGACGTCAGACGTCGTAGTCCTGGTCGAAGCGCTCCTCGGACTCCCGGGGCTCCCGCTGGCGCTGCGGGTCGTCCATGTCCTCGTTCCGCCGGCGGCCGCGGCCCTGGATCTGCTCCTTGCCCTGCTGGGCGCGCTGCTTGGCCTGCTGCTGGAACTGCTCGGACTTCTCCTGGAACTGATCCTTCATACCCATGTGGGTTCACTCCCGTTGTGGGGTGGGGGGAACTTGCCCGATCAGATTCACACGCCCCGTCACCCTGCGCATGTCGATCAGTCACGGAGCGTGTTCCGGTGCTGCTCATCGGCGTTGCCGCCCGCTCCGACCAACCCCGTGCGCACGCCCGCGAGCCGGTTCCCGAACCGCCGCATCTCCCGCTGTCCCACGGTCCCGATCACCGCGGGCAGATACCCGCGCACGCCCTGCATCCCGCGCAGCCACCACTGCCCGTACACATGGCTCGCCCGCCGCTCGATGCCGGCCACCAGCCGGTCCACCGCGGGCCCCAGCGGATAGGTCTTGTTCGACGGCCACGGCAGCCGCTGCCGCAACTCCCGCATCACGTCGTCCTGATCGGCCCCGCGCACCATGTCGGTGTCGGTCCACGACAGGTACCCGACGCCCACCTTCACGCCCCGGTGGGCGACTTCGGCGCGCAGACTGTGCGCGTACGCCTCCACACCGGACTTGGAGGCGCAGTACGCCGTCATCATCGGCGCGGGGGTGATCGCGGCGAGGGAGGCGATCTGGAGCAGATAGCCCCGGCTCTCGGCGAGCAGCGGCAGGAACGCCCGCGCGGTGACCGCCGATCCGATCAGGTTCACCTCGATCACCCGCCGCCAGGACTCCGGATCGGACTCGGCGAACGGACCGCCCGTCGCCACACCGGCGTTGGCGACCACGATGTCGACCCGGCCGAACCGCTCCCGGACCTCCTCGGCGACCCGGGCCATCGCCTCGTGGTCGGTGACGTCCGCGTACCAGTGGTCGCTGTCGCCGTGCAGCCGCGCGGAGACGTCCTTGAGCGCGTCCGGCTCCAGCCCGACCAGCGCCACCTTCACCCCGCGCGCGGAGAGCTTGCGGGCCAGCGACTCCCCGACCCCGCGCGCCGCTCCGGTGACGACGGCGACCCTTCCTTCGAGACCGGCCCTGCTCATGCGCTCTCCTCGACGGCGGGTACGGCGGGTATGTGGGCGGCGGCCAGGGCACGGATCTTCCCGGTGACCAGGTCGGGCGCCTCGACGGGGGTCATGTGGCCGATGCCGGGCAGCTCGGTGACGCCGAGGCAGTCCGGCAGCGCGGCGGCCAGCGACCGGGCGTGCACCGGCGGGGTGAGCCGGTCCGCGCCACCGGTGACGATCTCGACCGGTACGCGCAACTCGGCGAGTCCGTGGTCGAGATCGAGCCCGTCGAGCACGCGCGACCAGGCGTGGCGCACCGTGCGCGGGCAGGCGTGCACGATACGGGCGCACGCCTCGACCATGTCCGGGGCGGAGGCGGGGCCCATCGTCGCGTACCTGAGGATCCGGCGGGCGAGCGGGGTGACCGGTCCGAGCGGGGCCCGGGAGCCGAGGATGTGCCCGGTCAGCCAGGTCCGTACCCGGCCCGCCCGTATGGGCACCACCGTCGACTCGGCGACCAGCCGCGAACTGCCGGTGCTGCACAGCAGGACGGCGGCCACGTGCGCGCGGAACGCGGGTCTCGCGGCGGCGGCCATCACCGTCATCCCTCCCATGGAGTGCCCGGCGACCACGGCCTGTTCGCCGGGCGCGAGGGTGGCGGTGAGGACGGCTTCGAGGTCGTCGGCGAGCGCGTCGGTGCCGCACGCCGGGCTCGCGGGCGTACGTCCGTGGCCGCGCTGGTCGTAGGCGATGACCCGGTGGTCGGCGGCCAGTTCGCGGATCTGCGCCGCCCAGAACGCTGTCGAGCAGGTCCAGCCGTGGGCGAGGACGACCGCCGGCGCCTCCTCGGGGCCGTGCACCTCGACGTGCAGCCGGGCGCCGTCGGCGGAGCGGACGGCCGGTTCACGGGCGGCGGCGGGCGGGGCGTACGGCCCGGAGGTGACGTGGGTGAGGGGGTTCACGCGGTCACCTCGGTGTTCTCCTGGGCGACCGTGCTGTTGGGGTGCGCCCGCAGGACGGCGTACTCGGCGAGGTCGACCCGCCGGGTCTCGCGCCGGAACTCGCTCGTCGTACCGGGCCAGATGGTGGTGTTGCGCCCGCTCTCGTCGAGGTACCAGCTCGTGCAGCCGCCGGTGTTCCACACCGTGCGCTTCATCCGCTCCTGCACCCGGTGGTTCCAGGCCCGTACGGCGCTGGGGCGGGCGTCGAGGGCGACCCGCCCTCCGAGGACGTCCAACTGCCGCAGGTAGTCGGCGAGGTAGTTGAGCTGGGACTCGATCATCAGGATCATGGAGGAGTTCCCGAGGCCGGTGTTGGGCCCGATGATCGTCATCCAGTTGGGGAACCCGGCGGCGGTCGCGCCGCGCAGGGACTGCATCCCGCCGGTCCAGCTCTCGGCGAGGGTCTTCCCCTCGGCGCCGACGACCCGTTCCGCGATGGGCATGTCGGTGACGTGGAACCCGGTCCCGAACACGATCGCGTCGACCTCGGCCTCGCTCCCGTCGGCACCGACGACGGTGGACCCACGGATCTCGCTCAAACCGCTCGCGACGACATCGACATTGGGCTGGGCGAGCGCCGGATAGTACGTGCTCGACAGCAGGATCCGCTTGCAGCCGATGCGGTAGTCGGGGGTGAGCTTGGCGCGCAGGGCCGGGTCCTTGATGGCGCGGCCCATGTTCCGCTTGGCCAGCCGCTCGACGAAGCCGAGTTCGCCGGGGTGCTTGGTGAACGCCTGGACCTGCAACTCCCTGATGCCCCAGAGCAGTCCGCGGCGCAGCTTGGTGGTGACGGGCAGCGCCCGGTGCAGGGCGCGCTCGGCACCGCTGATGGGCCGGTCGACGCGGGGCAGGACCCAGGCGGGGGTGCGCTGGAAGAGGGTGAGCTGTGACACCAGGGGCTGGATCGACGGCACGATCTGGATCGCGGACGCCCCGGTGCCGACCATGGCGACCCGTTTGCCGCGCAGGTCGTAGTCGTGGTCCCACTGAGCGGAGTGGAACACCTTGCCGGGGAAGGTGTCGAGACCGGGGATGTCCGGCAGCTTGGGCTCGGACAGCGGCCCGGTGGCGGACACCACCACGTCCGCGCTGAGGTTCCCGCTGCTCGTCTCGATCTCCCACCGCATCCGCTCGCCGTCCCACACCATCCGCTTCACCTCCGAGTCGAGGCGGATGTGGGGCCGCAGCCCGAAGACGTCGGTGACGTGCTCCAGGTAGGCGCGGATGTGCCGCTGCCCGGAGAAGGAGCGGGGCCAGTCGGGATTGGGCGCGAAGGAGAACGAGTACAGGTGCGACGGCACGTCGCAGGCGCAGCCGGGGTAGCTGTTGTCGCGCCAGGTGCCGCCGACACCGCTCGCCCGTTCCAGGACGACGAAGTCGGTGATCCCCTCGCGCCGCAGCCGCACGGCGGCCCCGAGCCCGCCGAATCCCGACCCGACCACCGCCACCCGTACGTGCTCGTGCTCGTGCTCTTGCTCATGTCCGTGCTCGTGCTCGGCCATCCCGAAGCCTCCACGCATCGCTCAGAACTCCGCCAGTGAACACTGGCGCAATGGGGAGCGTAGAGCAGCTCCGTACTGATGGGTAGGGGGCGCACGAGGAAAGTTACCGCCGGTACGCCCTAGGCTTCAGGCGTGGCAGACGAGAGCGAAGGACCCGGTGAGCGACGCGAGTACCGCATGGACGAGCTGGCCCGGCTGGCCGGCATCACGGTGCGCACGCTGCGCTTCTACCGCGAGCGCAAGCTGATCCCGCCACCGCGCCGCGAGGGCCGTATCGCCTGGTACGACGACCACCACCTGGCCCGCCTGCGCACGATCACGGCGCTCCTGGAACGCGGCCACACCCTGAACGGCATAGCGGAACTCGCCGAGGCCTTCGACCACGGCCGCGACGTCGGCGAACTCCTCGGCATGGACACCCCCACCGACGAGGTCCCCGTCCGCCTCACCCCCGAGGAACTCGCCGACCACTTCGCCGGCGAGGTCACCCCGGAGAACCTGGCCGCCGCGCTGGACCTCGGCTACCTCGGCGTCGACGGCGAGGAGATCGTCCACATCAGCCGGCGCCTGCTGGACGTGTCGTCGGCCCTGGTCCGCGAGGGCATCCCGCTCGCGGAGGTGCTCCGCGCCGGCGCGGAGGTCCGCACCCACGCCGACACCCTGGCCGACCTCTTCGCCGGCCTGATCCTCCGCCACGCCCCGGAGGAGTCCCTCCACCGCCTGCGCCCACTGGCCCGCAGCGTGGTGGACGCGGAACTGTCCCTGGCGCTGGACCGCAGGCTGCGCAAGCGGGACTGACCGCCGGCGGTCGGGGAGCCACGCCCGCACCGCTCGTCGACGCGCCCTGCCGAGGGCGCGGACGGGTCCGGCCCGCGGACGGGTCCGGCCCGCGGACGGGTCCGGCCCGCGGCCGGTCAGCCCTCGGCGAGCTCCGCCTGCCAGAGGGGGCTGGCGCAGTAGTGGTTGTCGTACCGCTCGGAACTGGCCTTGATGTCCTCGACGGTGGCCTCCCCCCGGTACACGCGCTCCAGCAGACGGTAGTAGTCGAAGCGGTCCATACCGGGGGTGAAGGCGACCAGGACGTCGGCCTCCTCACCCCGGGCCGGGGCGAAGGCGTGCGGCAGTCGCGGCGGCACCGTCACGAAGTCGCCCTGCTCCAGGGTGACGATCCGGTCGCCGAGCAGCACCCGCAGGCTGCCGCCAAGCACGAAGAACATCTCGGTCGCCCTGGTGTGGAAGTGGGCGGGGGCGCCCGGGGAGCCCTTGTGCAGGGTGGCCCGGTTGGCCGTCAGCGCCCCCTGGGTCCGATCGGAGTCGGCGAGCAGGGTGATGAGGCTGGTGGCCCCGTCCTGCAACGTCTCGGCGGAATCGGCACGGACGAGAACGGGGTGGGTGGACGCGTTCACGGGGTTCTCCTCGGGCGTGGTCGGGTCGGTACGGCGACGAGGAGCGGACCCGCACGGGTTGCCCCGGGCCGTCTCCGGCCCCGGCCCCGTGCCGGTCCCCGTTCCTCGTGACCACCACGCTACGTACGTGAAAGACCCGGCGTAGGGTGCATTCCCGTGGCTGATTCATGGGTCAATCCGGCCGAACGCATCGGCAGCGACCTCCACTTGGACCTGGACCCGGCCAAGGGCGGAAGCCGCCGCGCCGTACTCGGCCGCGCGCTGCGCGAGGCGATAGCGGAGGGGCGGCTGGCACCGGGCACCCGGCTCCCTCCTTACCGGTCGCTCGCCGCCGACCTCGGCCTTGCCCGCAACACCGTCGCCGAGACCTACGCCGAACTCGTCGCCGAGGGCTGGCTGATCGCCCGCCAGGGGTCGGGGACCCGGGTGGCGCCCAGGGCGAGGCCGGCCGCTTCCCCGCGCGTGCCCAAGCCGGTGCCGGCCCGCCCGGAGCCGCCCGCCCACAACCTGCGGCAAGGCCTGCCGGACGCCTCCTCCTTCCCCCGTACCGCCTGGCTGGCCGCCGCGCGACGGGCACTGAACGCGGCGCCCAGCGAGGCGTTCGGGCCCGGTGATCCCCGCGGACGGCCCGAGCTGCGGCGTGCCCTCGCCGCTTACCTCTCCCGCGTGCGGGGCGTACGCACCGGCCCGGAGACGATCGTCGTGTGCTCCGGTGTCGCGCACGCCCTGAGGCTGCTCTTCGGCGGGAAGGTACTGCGCGGCCCCCTGGCCGTGGAGTCCTACGGGCTGCCGTTCCACCGGTCGGTCCTGGAGGCCGCGCGGGTGCGGACCGTGCCCCTGGCACTGGACGGGCAGGGGGCGCGCACCACGGAGCTGTTCGCGCTGAAGGGCGTACGGGCGGCGCTGCTCACCCCCGCCCACCAGTTCCCCACCGGAGGGCCGCTCCACCCCGAGCGGCGGGCCGCCGCGGTGGACTGGGCGCGCGGGAGCGGGGGCGTGCTGCTGGAGGACGACTACGACGGGGAGTTCCGCTACGACCGGGAACCGGTGGGTGCCGTCCAGGGACTCGATCCGCAGCGCGTCGTGTACCTCGGCTCGCTCAGCAAGAGCCTCTCCCCCGCGCTGCGGCTGGGGTGGATGGTGCTGCCGGACCACCTGGTGGAGCCCGTGCTGCGCGCCAAGGGCGAACGCGAGGCGTGGGCCGGTGTCACGGACCAGCTGACCTTCGCCGATCTCATCGAGTCGGGCCACTACGACCGGCACGTCCGCCGGACCCGGCAACGCCACCGGGACCGCAGGGACCGTCTGGTCGCCCTTCTCGCCCGCCGGGCACCACACGTCGTGCCCACCGGCATCGCCGCCGGACTGCACGCGGTGCTGCGCCTTCCGCCCGGCAGCGAACGGTCGGTGACCAAGGCCGCGGCCTGGCAGCGCGTCGCCGTGGACGGGCTCGCCGACTTCCGGCACCCGGCCGCCACCATGCCCGCGCACGACGGCCTGGTCGTCGGCTACGCCGCACCCCCCGACCACGCTTTCGGAGCGGCGCTCGACGCCCTCTGCCGCATCCTGCCCCCACCGCCCGACGAGGACTGACGGCCGCGTGGACGGGAAGGACGGGCGGACCCGTGATCCGCCTCCCCGGAGCGGACGCGGCCGTCTCCGGGGGCGGCCGGTCGCGTACCGGAACTCACCGGCGGGCTCCCCGCTGGCCGGTGCCCGGCACCTTGGCCGTGCTCAGGGCGATGCGGTTCCAGGTGTTGATGGTGAGGATCAGGGCGAGCAGGCGGGCCAGTTCGTCATCGGCGAACCGGGCGGCCGCGCGACGGTAGACCGCGTCGGGCACCCCGCCGTCGGAGACGAGGGTGACCGCTTCGGCGAGTTCGAGCGCGGCCTGCTCGCGCTCCGTGAAGAAGTTCCTCGCCTCCCGCCACACCGAGATCATGTGCAGCCGCTCCTCGCTCTCCCCCGCCTTGCGGGCGTCGGAGGTGTGCATGTGCAGGCAGTAAGCGCAGCCGTTGAGCTGCGAGGAGCGGATCTGGACCAGTTCGACGAGCGCCGGGTCCAGGCCCTCGCGGGCCGCCGCGTCGAAGGAGATGAGCGCCTTGAACGCCTTGGGCGCCGCCTTGGCGAAGTCGACGCGGACGCTGTCGGTGGTGGTGCTCTCGTTCGTCATGACCACGACGCTACGGTCGTGAAGGACCCCCGGCAGAGTTCATTCCGGTGCCCGGTTCACGGGTCAATTCGCAGGCCGTTCCGGCCCTGCCCCCGCCGCACGCACCGGCGCCCCCGGCACGCCGGCATCAGCCCGCCCCGGCGGGAACCCCCTCGAAGACCACCGTCACCGGCGCGTGGTCCGACCAGCGCTCGGCGTGCGTGGCGGCGCGCTCCACGTACGCCTCGACCGCACGGCCCGCGAGCCCGGGCGTCGCCACGGCGAGGTCGATCCGCCACCCCGTGTCGTTGTCGAAGGCCCGCCCCCGGTACGACCACCACGAATACGGCCCGTCCACGTCCGGATGCAGCGCCCGCACCACGTCGACGTACCCGCCGTCCGCCGGATCGAGCACCCGGGACAGCCACTCCCGCTCCTCCGGCAGGAACCCGGAACTCCTGGTGTTCCCGCGCCAGTTCTTCAGGTCGGTCTTCTCGTGGGCGATGTTCCAGTCCCCGCAGACCACGACCTCCCGCCCGCCTGCGGCGGCCCGCTCCCGCAGCCCCTTGAGGTAGACCAGGAACTGGTCCATGAACCGGGCCTTCTCCTCCTGCCGCTCGGTCCCGACCTCCCCGGACGGCAGATAGAGCGAGGCGACGGTCACACCGGGCAGATCGACCTCCACGTACCGCCCGCTGTCATCGAACTCGTCCGACCCGAACCCCACCTGAACGCGCTCGGGCTCACGCCGGGAGTACAGGGACACCCCCGCACGCCCCTTGGCGGCGGCGGGCGCGTGCACGACGTGCCATCCCTCGGGCTCCCGCACCTGCTCCGGCAACTGCTTCGCCTCCGCCCGCACCTCCTGCAGGCACAGCACATCGGCGGAGGTCCCGGCCAGCCACTCCACGAAGCCCTTCTTCGCGGCGGCCCGCAGTCCATTGACGTTGACGGAGGTCACAGTGAGCATCAGGGCACGATACGACACTCCAGGTCCGGGCATGTTTTACGGTATTCGGCATGGAAATCCGCCCGGTCCCCTACGACCACCCCGACGCCGTGAAACTGGACGCCGAGGTCCAGGCCGAGTACCACGTCCGCTACGGCGACGGCGGCGACGCCACCCCCATGGACCCGGCGGACTTCAGGCCCCCGAACGGCACCTACCTGATCGCGTACGACGAGTCCGGCGCCCCCGTGGCCTCCGGCGGCTGGCGCGCCCAGGACGCCAACGGCGAGGGCAACCGGGACGGTGACGCCGAGCTGAAGCGCATGTACGTGATCGAGCAGATGCGCGGCCGGGGCCTGGCCCGCCGCGTCCTGGCCGCCCTGGAGGAGGACGCCCGCGCGGCCGGCCGCGTCCGCATGGTCCTGGAGACCGGCACGAAGCAGCCGGAGGCCATCGCCCTGTACACCTCCAGCGGCTACGAGCCCTGCGAGAAGTTCGGCTACTACCGCTTCCACGAGGAGAGCCGCTGCTACGCCAAGGCGCTCTGAGACCGGCGCCGGGTCATTGCCAAAGGAAATACGGATCTTCTGCGGTGACCAGCTCGGCACGGGCTTCGTCCGCCATCTTCTGCGTGAGCTCTGGCAGGCCGTCGCGGTCGGCCAGGGCGTCCAGCCGCCAATCCATCTGCCAAGGCGGTCCCATGAACTCGTCGGTCACTGACCGGGCTCCATGTCCCGCACGCGGTAGCGAATCCTCGACGCCTCTTCGAAAAGGGCCATGGACTCGGCAATGTCGGTGGACTCTGTCGCGCGGTGATGAAGATCGGCCATATGGGCATCGAGGTCCGGGTCACGGGCAATCGCGTACTCACCCCACCAGCGGGCCATGAACGCGGGCAGAGGGCCGATGTCGAAGGTGTCGGCGATCTCCCGCTTCCAGTGCTCGTCGAAGTCCGGAAGAAGCTGGGGAGCGTGCTGAGCAATGGCAGCACGCAGCCCCTTCGGGTTCCGCTCGGGCATGGGCGGGACGGCCGGCGTGGATCCTGCTGCGTGTGCGGTCATGACCGGGTGTACTCCTTCGTGCTCCTTCGGTGCACCGTGCCTACGACGACAGCCCGCCCCGACGACCCGGGTGAGGCGTTCAATACCGGCCCACCGCACAGCCCGGGGACTCATGAGCACGCCCCCGGGGCGCAGTCACCGGTCCCGCTGCTGACGGCGTCCTCAGTCCCTCCGCGTGACCGGGCCAGGTACACGGTCCCCCGAGAAGCGTTCAGCCGACCCCTTGGACGGGACCATCCCACTCCACGGATACGCAGAAGGCCTGCCGACTTGGATCACCGTCGGCCGTCCCCCTCCGCCCGCTTAAGCCGTCCTTAAACGCTCATTAAGCGATCAGCCGCAGACCTTATGGCGTCAAATAACCCCAGCTCAGAGCAAGTTGAAACACAAACCGGGCAGTTGGTTGCGCCGTCAACCGTCCGTAGCATCGGGGCTCCCCCACGACCCACCCCCACCCTCTCCCCCACGCAACTTCCCCACAGACAAGGTGTGTTCAGCCATGGCCGCTCACCGCGCACGCCGGTGGTCGCTCGGCGGGTTCGTCCTGCTGGTCTCCACGGCGGTCGCCGCCGCCTTCACCTTCCTCACCACAGGACCGTCCGCCGACCGGGCCGACGCCGCCACCACCGCGCTGACCTGGTCCGACGAGTTCAACGGCCCGGCCGGCAGCGCCCCGGACCCCGGCAAGTGGACCCTGGAGACCGGTGGCGGCGGCAACGGAAACCACGAGCTGCAGTACTACCGGAACAGCAGGGACAACGCCGCCCTCGACGGCAACGGCAACCTCGTCATCACCGCCCGCAAGAACACCGACACCGGGCTCCAGTGCTGGTACGGCGCCTGCCAGTACACCTCCGCCCGCCTCAACACCGCCACGACCTTCACCCAGGCCTACGGCCACTTCGAGGCACGGATCAAGGTGCCCCGCGGTCAGGGCATGTGGCCCGCGTTCTGGATGCTCGGCGACGACCTGGGCACGGCCGGATGGCCCAACAGCGGTGAGATCGACATCATGGAGAACGTCGGTTACGAACCCGGCGTCGTCCACGGCACCGTCCACGGCCCCGGCTACTCCGGTGGCGGCGGCATCGGCGCCGCGTACACGCTCCCGGGCGGCGCGTCCTTCGCCGACGGCTTCCACGTCTTCGCGGTCGACTGGAGCCCCGAGAAGATCACCTGGTCCGTCGACGGCACCACCTACCAGACCCGCACCCCCGCCGACCTCGGCGGCAAGAAGTGGGTCTACGGCCACCCGTTCTTCCTCATCCTCAACCTCGCCGTCGGCGGCGACTGGCCCGGCAGCCCGAACGCCGGCACCGCGTTCCCGCAGACGATGACCATCGACTACGTACGCGTCTCCGCCTCCGGCGGCTCCTCCGGGAACGGCGGCACCACCAGGACCGGCGCCGTCAAGGGCATCGGCGACATGTGCGTCGACGTCGCCGGCGCCTCGGCCGCGGACGGGACCCCGATCCAGCTGCACGACTGCACCGGCGTCGACGCGCAGAAGTGGACCCTGGGCGCCGACGGCACCGTACGCGCCCTCGGCAAGTGCCTCGACGTACGCGGCGGCTCCACCGCGGACGGGGCGCCCGTGCAGCTCTACACCTGCAACGGCACCAAGGCCCAGCAGTGGACCTACACCTCCGCCCGCGACCTGACCAACGTCGGCGCGGACAAGTGCCTGGACGTCAAGGGCGGTTCCTCCGCCGACGGCACGCCCCTGCAGATCTGGACGTGCACCGGCGCCGCCAACCAGAAGTGGACGGTCGGCTGATCCCACGGTCCGCCCGGACCACGCCCCCGGCCCGATCCCGGGCCGGGGGCGTTCGGCAGGACCCCGTGGAGGTTCACCCCGGTCCGGGGCCACCGGACCCCGGCGGCAGCCGCTCGTACACCGCCACCCGGCGTCCGCGGACCTGCTCGTCGGCCACCAGGGTGAAGTGCTCCCGCAGAACGGAGACCTTTGTCCTGTCGCGTGCCGAACGCGTCGGCCTCGCGATCCGTGCCGCGTCCGTGATGAGGACGACGCGTTGGTGGGCGAGGATCGACGACCGTATCCGCGCGGGGCTCGCCTCCACGCCCTTCAGGGTTCCGGAGCGCTGCGGGCTCTCCGCCAGGCTATGTCGTGCAGGCCGGTGAACGCGTCCGGGGAGACCATCCGGGTGTCCCGGCGGGCCGCGGGGAGGAACAGGACGGCGTCCCCGGTCTCCTTCAGCCGTTCGACCCGTGCCGCCGCCGACAGGACGTCGTCCATGCGGCTGTCCGGGGACCGTTTGGCCAGTGATTGCGGCAGCAGGGCGATCGAGGAGACGACGACCAGAGCGGGAAGGACCCACCGTGACGTGCTCGCCGACCGCCGGGACACCGCCCGTACGGCGGCGCCGAGGATCACCCCGGTCATGAGCGCCAGGCCGGCCAGGCTGAACAGGACGTACCGGTCCACGAACAGCGGCTGGAACAAGGAGAGTCCGGCCAGGCCGAGTTGCGGGACCGCCAGCAGCGGCAGTCCGACGGCCGCCGCCGACAACCGCCCCGTCCGGGGCCGGTCGAGGAGGGTGCCGAGGCCGGCGATGGCCAGCAGGACCATCGGGCCGATCAGCATGTGCCAGGTCAGCGGCGGTATCCAGGAGACCTGGGCGGACTGGCCGCGGCTGAAGAGGATCAGCGGTGACACGCCCGCCGTCGCGACCGCGGAGGTCACGGCCCAGCGCGCCCGGACGCCGGAGGCGACGCGCGCCCACATCAGGGTCGCCAGGTGTGCCGGGAGGATCAGCAGCGAGAGCCAGTTCAGCAGGCCGCAGACGAGGACGGCGCAACTGTAGGCGGCCCAGAGCCTCTTGCGGTCGCGTCCCTGGAGCAGGGTCACGAGTAACAGCGTGGAGAGTCCGGCCCCGGCCGCCACCAGCGCGTACGGCCGGCCCTCCTGGAGGTAGAACTGCACGGACGGGAGCAGCCCCAACGCCAGCCCGCCCCCCAGTCCCACCGTGTTCCCGGCCAGTCGCCGGCCGATCTCCCCCACGCACGCGGCCCCCACCGCGACGGCCAGGACGGAGGGCATCCGCAGCACCGCGGTCGAGGGGCCGAAGAGTTCGAAGAGTCCGTGCATGAACAGGTAGTAGAGCCCGTGCACCACGTCGACGTGCTCCAGCATGCGCAGGATCTCGCCGGTGGGGCGGAGGGCGACCTGCCAGGTGGCGGCCTCGTCGCGCCAGACTCTGTGCTGCCGGGACAGTCCCCACAGACCGAGCGAGACGGTCCACAGGAACGGGACCAGCCATATATGAAGAGAGCGCGGCAAAGCCGTCGCGGATTTTATGATCGTCGCCCCCCGGACAATCGCTTTCACGCCGTGGAACGCGGTACGTGATACTCGACGAGAATCCAGGTCACGGGCGTGCCGACATCGCAGATCGCGAATTTACCCGGCCGCCTCCCTCCGCGGGCTTCCTGTGAGGCGCGTCACTTCCACCTCATCACCGGCCGGCCGGGGGCCGGGCGCTTTCGCGCCGATAACCGGCCGAAGGCCGGGAGAGCCTTGCCCGGCAGGCCCGGAAGGGCACCTACGGCGCCTGGATCACCGTGCGCACCGCGCCCCGGCCGCCCCCCTCTGGAGACATCCCGGCACCACCGGCTCAAGGGGCCTGGCGTACGCACCGGCAGACCCGCGGGCAGTGGCGGACCGAGGCCGCCCGTGGCGGGCGTGCCCGGTACTTCCTGGACACCGCACGGGCTACCCGCCGGATCACCTTTTCCGGCCCAGGGCATCCGCGAGCCACGGATCACCGTCGAGGCGTGAGCGCACAACGCGAAGAAGCCCCCGCCGATTTCTCGGCGGGGGCTTCCAACTGTGCGGTGGGATGTTCACGAGTCCGCGTGACGTGCGGCGACAAGAGGCTCCGAAGAGCGTTTCCCGTACGCGTAGTGATCGTTTCCCGTGGACAGGGATCGGTCCCCGCTCTCAGGAGTGGCGGTGATACGCCTTGTTGGCGATGCGCCAGCTTCCGTCGGCGTGGGTCAGCAGGAAGACGTCGGTGAACGTGTCCGCGCCGTGCGAGAGCGTCATGGTGGCGGTCGCGACGGTGCCGTGGACGTCGACGGCGTCGATGCGGCGGGTGCGGGTCGGTTCGTCCGGGGCGGGCCGGCCCTGGAAGAGGGTGCAGTACTCGTCCAGCCGCCAGGAGACGAATGCGCCGTCTCGGATCCCTTCGATGTGGGCGGTGGGAAGGAAAGCGTCGCGGAAGTGGGCGGGGTCGCCGGTGGCGTGTCCGCGGATGTAGGCACGGAGCGGTTCGAGTACGGCGTCCTCCGCGGCGGGGACCGTGGCGGCAACGGCGATGTCGGCGTCGGCCCCGGGGGCGGCAGAGGTGCCGGTCAGGCCGGCCGCGCTACGCAGAGGGGTGTCCGACGCGGCGGCCAGCAGTGCCATGTCCTTGGCCAGCGCGTCGATCGTGAATTCGGCCGTGGCAGCGGTTGGCTCATCGAGGAGGAAGTGTCGTTTGCGGGCCACGAGTGCGCCGAGCTGGCCGAGTTCGAGGATGTCCAGCGTCTGGGTACGGGGCAGGCCGAGGGCGTCGGCCTGCCGCAGTGAGTCGCGCAGGGCGAGGACGGCGCCGGTGAGGCTGTTGTTGGCGATCAGCTTGAGGGCGGCGGCGGTGGAGGCGTCGTCCGCGCGCCGGACGGTGCCCAGCGTTTCCAGAACCGGTCGGGCTCGGTCGAGTGCGTCCTGGTCGGCGGCGGCGAGGATCCGCAGGGCGCCGGCGGCGGCGGCCGGCACCGAGCCGAGCAGGGGCGCGTGGACGTAGGACGGGCCGAGTCGCCGGGCCAGCGTCGTTGCTTCGGCGGGGGCGATGGTGCTGGTGTTGAGCACGATCGTGTCCGTTCGCAGTGAGTCACGGACGTCGTCGAGGACCTGCCGGCAGGCCGGGCCGTCGAACAGCGCCAGGAGGACGAGGTCTGCCTGGGCCACTGCCTCGTTCGGGTCGCCGGTCGTCTTGACCGTGCCTGATGTGCGCCCTGAGCGGGTCCAGCCGACGACGTCCCAGTCCTGGGCAGCCAGGCGTGTCGCGATGGCGCCGCCCATGCGCCCCAGACCGAGGACGGCGATCGTGTGCGGTGTGGTCATGCGCGCCACAGTGGTGCACCTCGATGGGTGCGACAAGCGCAGATTTCGCATGCCCGCCCTGCGGGGCCCGCATACCGGCTGGGCATACTGCCGCCATGGATCTGACCGTGTGGCGGGCCTTCGTGACGGTGTGCCGGGTCGGATCGCTGTCGGCGGCGGCAGCCGAGCTCCATCACACGCAGTCGGCGGTCTCCCGGCAGATCGCCGGGCTGGAACGGCGGCTCGGCGTGCCTCTGGTGGAGCGCCATGCGCGTGGTGTGCGTCCGACGGCGGCCGGCGAGGTGTTCCGGCGCCATGCCCTGGCCACGCTCCATGAGGCAGACCGCGCCGTTCGCGCGGTACGAGATGTTCGCGATGGGGTGTGTGATCGTCCCCTGGCGATCGGCGCGACGCCGTCTCTCGCCGCGGGGATCGTCCCTGAAGCCGTCCGGGGCCTGCTCAAGCAGGCCGGATCCATCCGGTGGAGCCTGCTCCCCGGCCTGAGCGCACAGCTGCACGGCCGAGTGATCGCGGGCGATCTCGACATCGCCGTCGTCACCGACGCTCCACCGGGGCTGACCGTCGACCCGCGGGTCGGACACCGGTTCCTCGGGCTGGACGAGATGGTCGTCGTCCTGCCCGTCGGCCATCCGCGGGCCGGGCACGGGCCGGTGCCCCTTCAGAGTCTGGCCGACCAGACCTGGGTCGAGGACAACGACGGCTCGGCGGCGCTCCTTCGCCGGCACGCCGCCCGCGCCGGAATCAGCGCCAGTATCGACCTCACCGCGGCCGATCTGCCCGGCAAGCTGGCCCTGGTCGCCACCGGTCATGCCATCGCGTTGATCCCCGGAGTGCTGACGAGCGCGCTGCGGGCCGATGTCACCACGGTCGGCCTTGTGGATCCCCCGACCCGCGGTATCTACACGATCACACCGCGGCACGATGCCCACCCCTGCGCAGCGTCACTCCATGACCGGCTCGCCGCTGTCTTCGCCTCGGACCGTCCAGCTCACACCGCCCACCAGCCGGACGGGACGGGCATCCACCACCTGCACGCGCCCGCTGGCCAACCTCCCACGGAATAGAATCCCGCGCCGCCCCGGTATCAGCGCCCGGACCTCCCGACCAGCCCGGAAGCGCGGGCATCACCAGCCCGGAAAGCATCAACTGATGTCATTTCAAGGCGACTTGGCCCTGAAGTATCGAGGTTGCGTGGAGATCGCGGCTGTTGGGGGTTCCGGTCCGATGCGATCAGGGCCCTTGCGGCTCAAGTGGCACCGGTGGTCGAAGCGTCAGGGCGCCCAGGACTGAAACCCCCAGCCGACCGTTCCAACCCTTCCCTCGCTTGTGACATCAAGGGCCGTGAGATGGAAGGGAGTCGTCCTTTGCGATCACTGACGGGCAGCTCGCCGTGCGGGCCGACAGCCGCGGGCTGCCGCGCGATCCAGGACTGTGGCTGCGGACGGAGACGATCGACGCGTTCGTGCTGTCCGGCTGCCCGGGCCTGGAGGGATCGACCGTGCAGACCTGCCGGACCTGGCTGCGCCGCACCCGGGAAGCACTTGTGTGGATCGACCTCGGCCGGCCCCGGCACCCCGGGGATGGCCGTGATGCGCGCGACACGGAAAAGCGGGGCAATGACACGGCCGCGCCGCATGCCCGCCGCCACCCACACCCCGAACAGGCTCGAACAGACCCCGAAAACGACGAAGATCCCGCGCGATCATCATGATCGCCGGGATCTCGTCAACCGACCTTGAGCGAACTCAAGAACGGCTGTGCAGTGGACCTGAGGGGATTTGAACCCCTGGCCCCCTCGATGCGAACGAGGTGCGCTACCGGACTGCGCCACAGGCCCTTGCAACGAGTGAAACTTTAGCATCCCGATCGGGGTGCTCGGAAATCCGTTGGCCCGGCGCTACTCGTTGGCGGCCTTCGGGCGGTCGCCGTCCTCGTACTGGTCGAAGAGGGGGGTGCGGCCGCGTTCGCGGGAGCGGCGGGCCGAGGCGGCCCGGCGGGCGTCGCTGCGGTCGCCGGCGGGGGCGGCCGGGTCCGGGTCCGCCTCGTCGGACGGGTCCTGCGCCTCGTCCGCCGGTACGGCGCTGGAGCGGGCCGAGCTCCAGGTGTCCGGGGCGCCCAGATCCACGTCGCCCGTGGCGCGGGGGGCGACCGGGGCGGTCACGTACGTCGGGAGCGGTACCGGGACCGGGTCCCAGCTGTCGCCGCCCTGGCCAGGCCGTCGCTGCCGCTCGCGCTGCTGGTCGACCCACTCGGCGTGGTCGGTCTGCTCGACGAGCGCGCGCCGGTCCGCGGCGAGCGCGGTCATGCCCGGGTCGACGTCGACTCCCGCTTCCGGTCCCTCCGGTTCGTCGGGGTCGGTGTCCTCGGCGGACGGGCGGCGGCGCGGCTGGCGCTCCCGCTCGCGCAGCCGCTGCGCGGCGGCCTCGGCCTGACGGCGGTCCATCTGGTAGGCGAAGCGGCGGCGCTCCTGGGAACGGAGGTAGGCGATGTACGCGCTCAGCAGTACGGCCGGCACGCCGGGTGCCCAGAGGAAGGCCAGTCCGCCGACCGCCGCGACGATCGCGCCGAGCGTGAAGGCGGCGAAGAGCATCGTGGTGGTGCGCCGGCGGCGGGCGAGCGCCTTGGAGCGCTGGGCGCGCGCGGCGGCGGCCTGCGCCGCCCGGGCCCGCTGGGCGTCCGGTCCGCGGCGGGCGGCCGGGACGCGTCCCCGCGCGGCGGCCGGTCCGGGTGTGCGCCCGTCCGCGTGCTCGCGCGGAGGCCGGGCAGGTGCCGGTTCCGGCCGCTCCCCGGAGAGCGGCGGTACGGGCGCCTGGGTCTGCGGACGGGTCTGGGACACGGCGAAGGCCCGGACGTCCACCGTGTCGGTGACCGCGTCCGGGTCGTGGACGTCGTACTCCCCCTCGTCGGCGGAGCGCGCCCGCAGGTCCTTGGCGTACCGGCGCTCCATGCCCGCCCGTCCGGACAGCAATCGGATGGCGGTGCTGAAGCGTTCCGTCGGACGGGCCTCGTTCAGCTCGTCCTGCCTACGGAGCCACATCGGCACCAAGTAGGCGGCCCAGGCCCCGACGATGACTGCGTAGATCAGGCCGCTGCTGCTCACATCTCACACGGTAGAGGGGTTTGCACGGGGCCATCCGCCAATTGGGCCGGTGTGTCGCACGATCTGGCTGATATTTCGAACTTTTCTTGTGACCGGTGCGATCAGGGACCCCCTCAAAGCGGGAATTCCACGCCTGAAGGCGGTCACCTTCCGCTCAAATTCGAACGTTTATTCAATTTCCGGGGCCGTGCGGGATTCCCGGATTACGCCGCTCGTGGCCGGACCGCCCCCCGGAGCGTGCCCGGCGCCACCGGGCGAGCAAACCGTCGGGGACCTCCTCCGCCGTGAGCGCGAAGACGAGGTGGTCGCGCCAGGCGCCGTCGATGTGCAGATAGCGCGGGCGCAGGCCCTCCTCGCGGAATCCGAGTTTCTCCACGACCCTGCGGCTCGGCCCGTTCTCGGGGCGAATGCAGACCTCGACGCGGTGCAGTCCGACGGAGCGGAAACAGTGGTCCACGACCATCGCCACGGCCGTCGGCATCACTCCGCGGCCGGCCACCGCCTCGTCCACCCAGTAGCCGACGTGGCCCGAGCACATCGAGCCCCAGGTGATCCCGGCGACCGTCAACTGGCCGACGAGACGGCCCTGGTACTCGATGACGAACGGCAGCATCCGGCCCGCGTTGGCCTCGGAACGCAGATGGCGGACCATCTGACGGTAGGTCGGCCGGTGGGTGACCGGGCCGCTGGGCGTGGGCGGCGGGATCGTCGCCTCCCAGGGCCGCAGCCAGTCGCGGTTGCGGCGGTTGACCTCGCGCCAGGCCTTCTGGTCGCGCAGCCTTATCGGCCGGAGGACGATGTCGCCGTCCACCAGCTCGACCGGCCAGTGTGGGCTGTTCAGCTCGCACCCCCGCCCGTGACGTCCGGTCTCGGGTGGTCCCCGCCGCGCAGCTGGTCCACGGCGTGCTTCAGCAGCGGCTCCAGGACGGCAAGACCGTCCTTCACCCCGCCGCTGGATCCCGGCAGGTTGACGATCAGCGTCCGGCCGCCCGCGACTCCCGCGAGGCCCCGGGAGAGGGCGGCCGTGGGCACCTTGTCGCGGCCGTACGCGCGGATGGCCTCCGCGATGCCGGGGATCTCGTGGTCGATGACCCGGCGGGTCGCCTCGGGGGTGCGGTCGGTGGGTGAGACGCCGGTGCCGCCGGTGGTCACGATCACGTCGTACCCGGCGTCGGCGCCCGCGCGCAGGGCGGCCTCCACGGGGTCGCCGTCGGGGACGACCTGAGGGCCGTCGACCGCGAACCCGAAGCGCCGCAGCCCCTCCGCGATCAGCGGGCCGCCCTTGTCCTCGTAGACGCCGGCGGCGGCCCGGTTGGAGGCGGTGACCACCAGCGCGCTGTACGGAGCGGGCAGCGCGCCGCCGGTCGAGGCGTCGAGAGTCATGCCCGGCTCCAGTCGCCCGACTTTCCGCCCGTCTTCTCCTCGACCCGCACGTCCGTGATGACCGCCTCCTTGTCGACCGCCTTGACCATGTCGATCACGGTGAGCGCGGCGACGGAGACCGCGGTGAGCGCCTCCATCTCGACGCCCGTACGGTCCGTCGTCCTCACGGTCGCCGCGATCTCCACGGCGTCGTCCGCGACCGACAGGTCCAGTTTCACACCGGAGACCGACAACGGGTGACAGAGCGGGATCAGATCGGGGGTGCGCTTGGCGCCCATGATGCCCGCGATGCGCGCGGTGGCCAGCGCGTCGCCCTTGGGGACGCCCTCGCCGCGCAGCAGCTCGATCACGCGCGGGGAGACGAGAACGCGGCCGGTGGCCCGCGCGGTGCGCGCGGTGACGTCCTTGCCGGACACGTCGACCATGCGGGCGGCGCCCGCCTCGTCGATATGGGTCAGGCGGGACTGGTCGGAGGGTCCGGGGGTCTCCCCCCGGGAAGGCACGGTCATGATCGTGTGGCGCTCCCGGTCCTGGCCCGTGGCGGTGCGGCGCACGGGCCTGCTGTGCGCGACACGGTACCGCCAACCGGTCGTGCTCAGCCGAGCAGGACCACCTCGACCTCGGTGCCGGGCGCGACGGACTCGGCGTCCTCGGGGACGACGATCAGCGCGTTCGCCCGCGCGAGGGCCGCCACGAGGTGGGAGCCGGCGCCGCCGACCGGGGTCACCGTGCCGTCCGCGTACCGGCCGCGCAGGAACTGGCGGCGGCCCTGCGGCGAGGTCAGCGCCCGGTCCGCGGTGAGCTTCGCGCGGACCCTCGGCCGGTGGACGTCCGTCAGGCCCATCAGGGTGCGGATGGCGGGACGGACGAACAGCTCGAAGGAGACGTAACTGGAGACCGGGTTGCCGGGCAGGGCGAGGAGCGGGGTGTGGTCGGGGCCGACGGAACCGAAGCCCTGGGGCTTGCCCGGCTGCATGGCGAGCCTGCGGAACTCGACGCCGCTGCCGGGCTCGTCCTCGTCCCCGGCGTACGACAGCGCCTCCTTGACGACGTCGTACGCCCCGACGCTCACCCCGCCGGTGGTGACCATCAGGTCGGCACGCACCAGCTGGTCCTCGATGGTGTCCCGCAGGGTCGTGGCGTCGTCGGCGACGGCGCCCACGCGGTAGGCGATCGCGCCGGCGTCCCGCGCGGCGGCGGTGAGGGCGAAGCTGTTGGAGTCGTAGATCTGACCGGGGCGCAGTTCCTCGTCGGGCTGGACGAGTTCGCTGCCGGTGGAGAGGACCACCACGCGCGGGCGCGGGCGCACGCGGACCGTGCCGCGGCCGATCGCGGCCAGCAGGGAGATCTGCGGCGGGCCGAGGACGGTGCCGGCCGCCAGGGCGCGGTCGCCGGCCCTGACGTCGCTGCCCTTCGCGCGCACGTGCGCGCGTGCCTCGGCCGGGCGGTACACGTTCACCTGCCCGGTGGCGCCCTCGGGGGCGAGGCTGCGGGCGCGCATCCCGGTGACCGGGCCCTCGCCGAGTCCGCCGTCGGTCCACTCGACGGGGACGACGGTCTCGGCGCCGGGCGGGAGCGGGGCGCCGGTCATGATGCGGGCGGCCTGGCCGGGGCCGACGTGGAGGAGACCGGCCGCGCCGGCGGCGACGTCCCCGACGACCTCGAGGGCCGCCGGGTACCGCTCGCTGGCGCCCGCGACGTCCGCGACCCGCACCGCGTACCCGTCCATGGAGCTGTTGTCGAACGGGGGCAGGGAGACCGGCACCGTGACGTCCTCGACCAGGACGCAGCCCTGGGCGTCGAGGAGGTGCAGCTCGATGGGTTCGAGGGGCCGGACGGTCGCGAGGATGTCGTCCAGGTGCTCGTCCACCGACCAGAGGTGGTCAGGACCTGCGGTGCGGGGCGCGGCGGTGCTCAACGTTGCTGCATCTCCTCGGTGACGTATCGCTGGAGCCAGGTCCGGAAGTCCGGGCCCAGGTCCTCACGTTCGCACGCGAGCCGGACGATGGCACGCAGGTAGTCGCCGCGGTCGCCGGTGTCATAGCGGCGACCCTTGAAGACGACGCCGTGCACCGGACCGCCGGCCTTCTCGTCCGTGGCGAGCTGCTGGAGGGCGTCGGTGAGCTGGATCTCGCCGCCGCGGCCGGGCTCGGTCGTGCGCAGTATGCCGAACACGGCCGGGTCGAGGACGTAGCGGCCGATGATGGCGTAGCGGGACGGCGCGTCCTCGGCGGCGGGCTTCTCGACCAGGCCGGTGACCTTGACGACGTCGGAGTCCGCGGTGGCCTCGACGGCGGCGGAGCCGTAGAGGTGGATCTGCTCGGGGGCCACCTCCATGAGCGCGACGACGCTGCCGCCGTGCTGCTGCTGGACGTCGATCATGCGCTGGAGCAGGGGGTCGCGCGGGTCGATCAGGTCGTCGCCGAGGAGGACGGCGAAGGGCTCGTCGCCGACGTGCGGGGCGGCGCACAGCACGGCGTGGCCGAGGCCCTTGGGGTCGCCCTGGCGGACGTAGTGCATGGTGGCCAGGTCGCTGGACTCCTGGACCTTGGCGAGGCGGTCGGCGTCGCCCTTCTTCTGGAGGGCGGACTCCAGCTCGTAGTTGCGGTCGAAGTGGTCCTCCAGGGGGCGCTTGTTGCGGCCCGTCACCATGAGGACGTCGTCGAGGCCGGCGGAGACGGCCTCTTCGACCACGTACTGGATCGCCGGCTTGTCGACGACCGGCAGCATCTCCTTGGGAGTGGCCTTGGTGGCCGGCAGGAACCGGGTGCCGAGGCCGGCTGCGGGGATGACAGCCTTGCTGATCCGAGGGTGTGACTGAGACATGTCCGCCACCATATCGGGCCCCTTTGCAGTGAATCTGAGGCTCCGGTTAATTACTGCTTATATGAGCATATTGGAACGGTACGGGTACGGATTTGAGACACGCAGAAGGCTCAAGCGATCTTGACAAGCGGGCATGGCGCCGGGAAATCCTCACGGTGAGGAACGGGTTGACGGCGGATGACGTGCGGGAATCCGCGGCCGTGCTGGCCGGGCAGGCGCTCGGACTGCCCGAACTGGCGCACGCGCGCACGGTGGCGGCGTACGTCTCCGTGGGGAGCGAACCCGGCACGCTCGCGCTGCTCGACGCGCTGCGCGCGCGGGGCGCACGCGTACTGCTGCCCGCGCTGCTGCCCGACAACGACCTGGACTGGGGGGCGTACGAGGGCGAGGACTCGCTCACGCGGGTGCGGCACGGCGCGAAGATGGCGCTTTTCGAGCCTTCGGGGCCGCTTCTCGGGCCGGACGCCGTCACGGAGGCGGACGTCGTCCTGCTGCCGGGCCTCGCCGTCGACGCGCGCGGGATGCGCCTGGGACGCGGCGGCGGCTCCTACGACCGTGTCCTCGCCCGGCTGGACCGCGCGGGCGCGCATCCGGCGCTGGTGGTGCTGTTGTACGACACGGAGGTCGTCGCGCGCGTCCCCGCCGAGCCGCACGACCGGCCGGTGCACGCGGTGGTGACACCGTCCGGGGTACGCCGGTTCGGCTGAACACCGTCCGGGGTACGCCGGTTCGGCTGACCCCCCGCACACGCGGAAGCGGCCGCACGCGTGCGCGTGGCGGCCGCTTCCGACGGCGGGGACCAGGGGGTCAGGGCTTCAGCAGCAGGGTGTCGCTGGTGCTGTCCGCGACCGCCTTCTCCGAGTACGACCACTCCAGCAGCTCGCCCTCGGCCCACTTGTCCGTCTGGTCGACGTAGTGGGCGCTGTAGGCGTGCCCGGAGGCGCCGGTGAGGTTGATCCACCGGGACTTGTCGAGGTCGCCGAGGTTGACCACCATCCGCATGGACGGCACCCACACGACGTCGTAGCCGCCGGCGGCGTTCCAGCCGGTCGCGTTGACGGTGGCCTCGCCGCCGCCGAGCTTCCACGGGCCGCGGTTGAGCATGTACTGCAGGAAGTCCGGGCCCTCGGTGCCGAGGGTCTGGTTGTCCAGGAACAGGCGGTGCAGCCGGCCCCAGCTCCAGGAGTCGATGTCCTTGCCGAGCTTGGCGGTCAGCTCCCAGCGGGCGTCGATCAGGGCGCGCTTGAACAGCTCGTCACGGTTGTCCGCGTCAGGACGGGTGCCCGACTTGGGGGTCTTCCACCAGGAGCTGTCCTCCTGGTCCATCAGCTTGCGGACCACCTCGAACCAGCGGTCGCCGCCGTCGGGCTGCGCCTGGTCGGCGTCGCGCTGACCGCACTCGCGGACCTTGTCCGCCTCGTCGGCGGGCCCGGTGGTGTTGACCGGGTCGACCCATACGCACTGGCCCTTGACCCGCAGCTCCTTGGGCAGCTTGTGGCCGAAGGCGAGCTTGAGGATGTTGCGCCACACGGAGTTGAAGTAGGCGGCGGCGGCCGAGTCGGCGTCCTGGGTGTAGTCCCAGCCCTCCAGCAGCTTCTGCGCCTCGCGGACGTCCGCGTCCTCGGTGTCGATCTTGAGCAGGTGCGGCACCAGCAGCTTGGCGATGGTGCTGGAGTTGTCGAGCTGCATCTGCCGCATGTCGTCGGTGGAGATCTTGCCGCCGTCCTTGATCTTCGACTTGATCAGTTCGGTGATCCGCTGGCTGCGGGCGCCGTACCCCCAGTCGGTGGTCAGCGTGTACGGGTAGTCCTCGTCGACGACGGCCTGGTTGGCGGTGACGATGTAGCCGCGGTCCGGGTCGTACTCGTAGGGCAGCGCGTCCTGCTCGATCCAGCCGGTCCACTCGTAGGCGGGGTCCCAGCCGGGGGCGGGAATGGAGCCGTCGTGCTTCTCCGCGCGGGTGGGGATCTTCCCGGGGAGGGTGTAGCCGATGTGGTCCTCGGTGTCCGCGTAGATCAGGTTCTGCGAGGGCACCTCGAACAGGGTGGCGGCCTCACGGAAGTCGTCCCAGTCCTTCGCGCGGTTCATCGCGAAGATCGAGTCCATGGTGCGGCCGGCGTCCAGGGCGGTCCAGCGCAGCGCGACGCCGTAGCCGTCGCCCCGGTCGGGGGCTGCGCTGTCGACGGTGGCCTTCCTGCCGGTCTTCACCAGGTCGTCGGAACGGTCGGAGAGCAGGGGGCCGTTGTTGGTCTCGCGGACGACGATCTTCTGCGCCTTGCCGCCGGCGACCTTGATGGTCTCCTCGCGGGTCTTGAACGGCACCACCTTGCCGTCGTACTGGTAGCCGTCGCCGGTGATCTTCTCCAGGTAGAGGTCGGTGACGTCGACGCCGGAGTTGGTCAGGCCCCAGGCGATGTCCTGGTTGTGGCCGATTATCACGCCCGGCATGCCCGCGAAGGTGTAGCCGGAGACGTCGTACCGGCACTCGGCGGAGACGCTGCGGCAGTGCAGGCCCATCTGGTACCAGACGGACGGCAGCGAGGCCGACAGGTGCGGGTCGTTGGCGAGCAGCGGCTTGCCGGTGATGGTGTGTTCACCGGAGACCACCCAGGAGTTGGAGCCGATGCCGTCGCCGTTGACGCCGACGGCGGTGGGCAGGTCCTGCAGGACCTCCTGGAGGCCGGTGAGCTGGCTCTCCAGGGAGGAACCACTGGTGCCGGTGCCTGTACCGGTCCCCGTGCCCGTGCCTGTACCGGTGCCGGTCCCCGTGCCGGTGCCGGCCCCCGTGCTCTCACCCTGCTCGTAGGCCCCGGTGAGCTGGTTGTACTGGCCCTCCTGGACCACCGGCTTGTTCCGGCTGTACGGGTACGCCGGGTACAGGTCGGCGATCTGCTTCGGGCCGAGGCGGCTGGTCATCAGCGCGCGGTCGATCTCGTCCTGCATGTTGCCGCGCAGGTCCCAGGCCATCGCCTTCAGCCAGGCCACGGAGTCGACCGGGGTCCACTTCCCGGGCCTGTAGTCGTTCTCGAAGCCCAGCGCCGCGTACTCGAGGGAGATCTCCTTGCCCTCCTTGCCCTCCAGATAGGCGTTGACGCCCTCGGCGTACGCCTGGAGGTACTTCTTGGTGGCGGGGGAGAGCTTCTTCTCGTACTCCTCCTCGGCGATCCGGTCCCAGCCCAGGGTGCGCAGGAACTCGTCGTTGTCGATCTGGCTCTCGCCGAACATCTCCGACAGGCGCCCGGCGGTCATGTGCCGGCGCACGTCCATCTCGTAGAACCGGTCCTGCGCCTGGACGTAGCCCTGCGCCATGAACAGGTCCTCGTCGGAGGAGGCATAGATCTGCGGGATGCCGTAGCCGTCCCGCTTGACGTCGACGGTCCCCGTCAGGCCCTTGAGCGTGATCGAACCCTTGGTCTGCGGGAAGGAGGCGCGCACGGTGCTGACCGACCAGTACCCGCCGTAGGCGACAGCGCCGATCAGGACCAGCACCAGGACGAACACGATCAGTCGTCCTCTGCGTCCCTTCTTCCTGCCGGACTTGCCGGGCTGCTGCCCCGTGGAGGCGCCGGCCTGCTGACCCGTGGAGGCGGTGGTGTCGGTGGGCATCGCTGTCCTTGCTGTCCTAACGCGAGCGGCAGGTCGGGCTGTGCTTTTAACTGAGCGCTGGAGCAACGATAGGCGCAGGGCCCCGCGCCCCTTGACGCGGAGTCGGGAACCAGCCCGGACGGACGTTCGATCTTGCCGTCTCACGCGTCAAGAAAGCGTCAAGAGTTAGGTAAGGTAACGAAGTAGTTTGCCGCGGAAGCGGCGGCTCGTAGGCGATGTACGTGAGCTCACGCGCGGATGCGCCTGGGTCGGGGAAGGGAACGGCCGCTGACTGTCCACCACCTCAACCAGCTCCTGCTCGTCTGCTCGATCGTCCTGCTCGTCGCCGTCGCAGCGGTCCGGATCTCCTCGCGCAGCGGGCTCCCCAGTCTGCTCGTCTACCTGGGCATCGGCATCGCCCTGGGCCAGGACGGCTTCGGCGACATCCACTTCGACAACGCCGAGCTGACCCAGGTCATCGGATACGCGGCCCTGGTCGTGATCCTGGCCGAGGGCGGCCTGGGCACGAAGTGGACGGAGGTCAGACCGATCCTGCCCGCCGCCGCCGCGCTCGCCCTGACCGGCGTCGCGGTGAGCGTCGGCGTCACGGCGTCGGCCGCGCACTTCCTGGTCGGGCTGGAGTGGAGGCAGGCGCTGATCATCGGCGCGGTGGTGTCGTCGACCGACGCGGCGGCCGTCTTCTCGGTGCTGCGGAAAATACCGCTCCCCGCGCGGGTGACGGGCACACTGGAGGCGGAGTCCGGCTTCAACGATGCGCCCGTCGTCATCCTGGTCGTCGCCTTCTCCTCGGCCGGACCGGTCGAGCACTGGTACGTCCTGGTCGGCGAGATAGTGCTGGAGCTGGCCATCGGCGCCGCCATCGGGTTCGCGGTGGGCTGGCTGGGCGCCTGGGGACTGCGGCACGTGGCGCTGCCCGCCTCCGGCCTCTACCCGATCGCCGTCATGGCCATCGCGGTCGCCGCCTACGCGTTCGGCGCCATCGCCCACGGCAGCGGCTTCCTCGCCGTCTACCTCGCCTCGATGCTGCTGGGCAACGCCAAGCTGCCGCACTGGCCCGCCACCCGCGGCTTCGCCGAGGGGCTCGGCTGGATAGCCCAGATCGGCATGTTCGTCCTGCTCGGCCTGCTCGTCACCCCGCACGAGCTGGGCGACGACATCGTGCCCGCACTGCTCATCGGACTGGCGCTCACCATGGTGGCCCGCCCGCTGAGCGTCGTCCTCTGCCTGCTGCCGTTCCGGGTGCCCTGGCAGGAGCAGACGCTGATGTCCTGGGCGGGACTGCGCGGCGCCGTGCCCATCATCCTGGCGACGATCCCGATGGTGCAGGGCGTCGCCGGGAGCGAGCGGATCTTCAACATCGTCTTCGTCCTGGTCGTCGTCTACACCCTCGTCCAGGGGCCGACCCTGCCCTGGCTGGCCCGCACACTGCGCCTGGGCGCGGACTCCGCCGCCGACCTCGGCATCGAGTCGGCGCCCCTGGAGCGGCTGCGCGGACACCTGCTGTCGGTCGCCATCCCGGCCGGGTCGAGGATGCACGGCGTGGAGGTCGCCGAGCTGCGGCTGCCGAGCGGGTCCGCCGTCACCCTCGTCGTGCGCGGGGGGAGGTCGTTCGTGCCGCTGCCGTCGACGGTGCTGCGCCGCGGGGACGAGCTGCTCGTCGTCGCCACGGACCCGGTACGGGACGCCGCCGAACGGCGCCTGCGCGCGGTCGGCCGGGGCGGCAAGCTGGCCGGCTGGCTGGGCACCGACGGACCGCAGGCGGGACGCTGACGGACCGCGGACGGTACGCCACCGGACCACGGACGGGACACCGACGGGATACCGACGGACCGCAGGCGGGAGACCGACGGACCACGGACGGGACACCGACGGCGTGCCCGGCCTCACAGCGGACGACAGGTGATCCCTGTACGATGCAGGCGACCCCCAGATCGAACCAACTCTGCCTGACGCAGAGCTGGCGCGACCGTATGGCGGCCGGAACGCCCTGAGCTGTGGCACCGGTATCTACCGCAGTCAGCGCAAGAGGACAGCTCTCGGCGCCCCCGCACGACCCGCGCGGGCCGCTACCAGGTGGCGGAAAGGCACGGGCCGTGGCATCCACGGTCACCACGTCGAAGGACTCGGCGGCCACCTCCCGACCGGGATACGGCCGGCTGCTGCGCACGCGCGGCGCGTGGACGTTCCTGCTCCCCGGCTTCGCGGCCCGCCAGCCGTTCGCGATGCTCACCCTCTCCATCGTGCTGCTGGTGCAGCACACCACCGGCTCGTACGGCGCGGCCGGCGCCGTCGCGGCCGTCACCGGCGTCTCCATGGCGCTGTTCGCCCCCTACAGCGGCCGTCTCGCCGACCGCCACGGGCAGCGCGCCGTCCTCGTGCCCGGCGTCCTCGTCCACACGGTGGCGGGACTGGCCCTCACCGCGCTGGCGCTGACCGACGCGCCCTTGTGGGCGCTGTTCGCCGCCGCCGTGCCCACGGGTGCCTCGGTGCCGCAGATCGGGCCCATGGTGCGGGCACGCTGGGGCGTGCGGCTCAAGGGCTCCCCGCTGCTGACCACCGCGGCGGCCTTCGAGTCCGTCACCGACGAGTTCACCTTCGTCGTCGGACCGCTGCTGGCCACAGCCCTGTGCACGGCCGTCGACCCGGCCGCGGGCCTGCTCACCGAGGCCGCGCTGACGCTGGTCGGCGGTCTGCTGTTCGCCGCGCAGAAGGGCACGCAGCCCGAGACGGGCCGCGACGGGCACGCGCGCGTGGAGCACGTCTCCGCGCTGCGCGTCCCCGGTGTGCGCGTGCTGATCGTGACGTTCCTGGGCATCGGTTCCGTCTTCGGCGGCATGCAGGTCTCGCTGGCCGCGTTCACCGAGTCGATCGGCGAGCCCGGACTGAACGGCGTCCTCTACGGCGTCTTCGCCGCGGGCAACATGCTCTCCGGCATCGCCTGCGGCGCGATCGCCTGGAAGACCGCCCCGCAGCGGCGCCTGGTGATCGGCTACACGGCGCTCGCGCTGACCGCGTCCGCCCTGTGGACCGCCCACTCGGCCCTGCTGCTGGCCGGGCTCGGCCTGCTGGTCGGCATGTGCATCGCACCGGCCCTGATCACCGGCTACACGCTGGTGGAGAACCTGGTCCCGGCGGGCGCCCGCACCGAGGCCTTCACCTGGCTGACCGGCGCCGTCGCGCTCGGCCAGGCGGCGGCCGTCACGGTCGCGGGACAGCTGGAGGACCGCCTGTGGGGCGGCGCCGGCTTCCTGGTCCCGATGGCCGGTACGGTGCTGGCCCTCGCGACGCTGCTGGCGCTGCGGTCGCGGCTGGCCACGCCCCCGCGCGGGCGCACCGTCGCACGTGGCGTCGGTCACCGCGAGTCCGTCGCAGTGGACTGATCCCGCGGAATACGTCAAGATGGACCGTCGTTAGCACTCATCGAGTGAGAGTGCCAGGAGGAAGACAGTGCCGACCTACCAGTACCAGTGCACCGAGTGCGGCGAGGGCCTCGAGGCGGTGCAGAAGTTCACTGACGACGCCCTGACCGAGTGCCCCGAGTGCCAGGGACGCCTGAAGAAGGTGTTCTCCGCGGTCGGCATCGTCTTCAAGGGCTCCGGCTTCTACCGCAACGACAGCCGCGGCTCCTCGTCGAGCAGCTCGCCGGCGTCGTCGAAGCCGTCGAGCACCTCGTCGACGACGTCGTCGTCCTCCTCCTCCTCGGACTCGGGTTCGAGCTCGTCGGCCGGATCCTCCGGTTCGGGCAGCACCGCCGGCACCACCGCCGCGTAGGGCCGTTTCCTTACGGGACCCTGTCGTCGTCCGACGACGGGGTCCTCGGCGTTTCCGGGTGCGGTTAGGGTGCGGGGCATGGCGAACATGGCGAAGGCCGGGATCGGTGTGATCGGCGGCTCCGGTTTCTACTCCTTCCTCGACGACGTGACCGAGGTCCAGGTGGACACCCCGTACGGGGCGCCCAGCGACTCCCTCTTCCTCGGCGAGGTGGCCGGCCGGCGGGTCGCCTTCCTGCCCCGGCACGGACGCGGCCACCATCTGCCGCCGCACCGCATCAACTACCGGGCCAACCTGTGGGCGCTGAGGTCGGTCGGCGTGCGCCAGGTCCTCGGGCCGTGCGCGGTCGGCGGCCTGCGCCCCGAGTACGGGCCGGGCACGCTGCTGGTGCCGGACCAGCTCGTGGACCGTACGAAGTCCCGGGCGGGCACCTACTTCGACGGGCTGCCGCTGTCCGACGGCACGGTGCCGAACGTGGTCCATGTGTCGCTGGCCGACCCCTACTGCCCCACCGGGCGGGCCGCCGCGCTGAAGGCGGCACGGGGCCGGGACTGGGAGCCGGTGGACGGCGGCACGCTGGTCGTGGTCGAGGGGCCGCGCTTCTCCACCCGCGCCGAGTCGCTGTGGCACCGGGCGCAGGGCTGGTCGGTGGTGGGCATGACCGGCCACCCCGAGGCGGCGCTCGCCCGTGAGATGGAGCTCTGCTACACCTCCCTGACCCTGGTCACCGACCTGGACGCCGGCGCCGAGACTGGTGAGGGCGTCTCCCACGACGAGGTGCTGCGGGTGTTCGCCGCCAACGTGGACCGGCTTCGGAACGTGCTCTTCGACGCGGTGGCCGCGCTGCCGGCGACGGAGGAGCGGGACTGTCCGTGCACGTCGGCGCTGGGCGGGATGGACCCGGGGTTCGCGCTGCCGTAGCCGGTGGCGGGGCGGAACGTCCCGTTCGGGTGGGGAAGTTCTCCACAGGGTCGTGGCACGTCCACAGGGCCCGGCGGGACGCGGCGCGAGGCCTCATCGTGGGAGTCGCAAGCCGGTCCCTCGTCGCAGGTGGTGGTATCCGTGTCCCGTCCTCCCTCCTCGCTCCGCTCCCCCTCTCCCCTCCGCCCGCCCGGCCCCGAGGTCCCTCCCCCGTGCGAGGTGCCGCACTTCGCCCCGGTGCGGGTGCGCGGCGGCCTGCCGCTCCCGGGCGGGCTCGTACGGCACCGGAGGCGGGCCATGGCGCTCGGTCTCGCGGTCACGGCGGCGGCGCTGGTGGCGGCGGGGCCGCGGGACGCGGACCGGTCCCGCGGCCGTCCCGACGGGTCCCCGGCGGCCCGTGCCGCCTCGGTGTCACCCGGAGACCGTGCCGTACGGGCGCGGGACGCGGGCGCGGCGGTCACGGCGGCGGTGCGGATCGCCGACGCGGCCACGGTACGGCTGCTGCGGCCGGGCGACCGGGTGGACGTGATCGCCGCCGAGGAGACGGTGTCCGGGGGCGAGGCCCGCGTGGTAGCGCGCGGGGCGCGGGTGACCGAGGTGCCGGAACCGGCGGACGGAGCGGGCGGACCGGGCGACGGCGGGGCGCTGGTCGTGCTGTCGGTGCCGCGTTCCACGGCGGCCGGCCTGGCCGGCGCGAGCGCCACGGCACGGCTGGCGGTGACGGTGTGCTGACCGGTGCTCCCCCGGTCCCCGTCCGCTCGTGGGGCCCTCGCGCCGGGCGGCCCGACTGGACAGGCCGGCACCGGAGTGACGTAGGTTGCGGAGCGCTTTCCTCCGCACCCTGCGCACGAGAAACGAGGCCCCGAAGTGAGCGACCAGGACAGGACCGGCATTCTGCAGGGCTTCAAGGCCTTCCTGATGCGGGGCAACGTCGTCGATCTGGCCGTGGCGGTGGTCATCGGCGCCGCCTTCACGAACATCGTCAACTCGGTCGTGAAGGGCGTCATCAACCCGTTGGTGGGCGCGTTCGGCACGAAGAACCTGGACAGCTACAGCTCGTGCCTGAAGGGCCCCTGCGAGGGCGCCGGGGACGCCGCGACCGGTGTCAGGATCCTGTGGGGCTCGGTCCTCGGGGCGACGCTGCAGTTCGTGATCACCGCGGCGGTCGTCTACTTCCTGATGGTGCTGCCCATGGCGAAGTACCTGGCCCGGGTGGAGGCCCGCCGGAAGGCGAAGGAGGGCACGCGCGAGGTCGTCGAGATCACCGAGCTGGAGGTGCTCAAGGAGATCCGCGACACCCTCGTCGCGCAGCGCGGCACGGGGCACGGCGAGCGGTAGGGGCGGCCCGCCCGCGGGCGGGTCAGATGTGGTGGGGCGGCTTCTCGTCGAGGAAGCGCTTCAGATCGGCCGTGCTGTCACCGGACGGGCGCTCGCCCCAGCCGCGGTCCGTGTCGTCCGGGGACTGCTGGTCCAGCGGGTCGTCGAAGACCAGTGCCGGCTCGGGCCCGCTCGGGCGGGGATCGGGGGCGGTGCTCATACGTCCAGGGTACGGCCGCCCCCGACCGGGCAGTACTGCCCCCATGACAGCTGACGCTCTGACGGATGTGGCCGGCCTGCGCGTGGGGCACGCGACGCGTACCGGCGACGGATGGCTCACGGGCACCACGGTCGTGCTCGCGCCCGAGGGCGGGGCCGTGGCCGCGGTGGACGTGCGCGGCGGCGGGCCCGGCACGAAGGAGACCGACGCGCTCGATCCGCGCAACCTGGTGCGGACGGTCGAGGCGGTCGTACTGACCGGGGGCAGCGCGTACGGGCTGGACTCGGCGTCCGGCGTGATGGCCTGGCTGGAGGAACGGGGACGCGGGGTGCGCGTCGGGCCGGATCCCGCGCAGGTGGTGCCGGTGGTGCCGGCCGCCTGTGTCTTCGACCTGGGCCGGGGCGGCGACTTCCGGGCCCGGCCGGACGCGGCCACCGGCCGGGCCGCGGTCGAGGCCGCGGCGGCGACCGCTTCGGGCGCGCCGGTGCCGCAGGGGTGTGTGGGCGCCGGTACGGGCGCGGTGGTCGGGCAGGTGAAGGGCGGGATCGGCACCGCGAGCGCGGTGCTGGAGTCGGGCATCACGGTGGCCGCCCTGGTGGTGGCCAACGCGGCGGGGTCGGCGGTGGATCCGGTGACGGGGGTGCTGTACGGGGAGTTGTTCCAGAGCCGGGTGCGGTACCCGGAGCCGCGGGTGCACCAGGCCGCGCTGCGGCGGCTCGCGGAGGTGGCCGAGCGGAACGCGGCTCCGCCGCTGAACACCACGCTCGCGGTGGTCGCCACCGACGCCGGCCTGTCCAAGGCGCAGGCGCAGAAGCTGGCCGGCACCGCGCACGACGGCATCGCGCGGGCCGTGCGGCCGGTGCATCTGCTCAGCGACGGCGACACCGTCTTCACCCTGGCCACGGGCGCCCGCCCGCTGGACGCGGCGGACCCGCTGTCCCTGAACGAGGTGCTCGCGGCGGGCGCGGACCTGGTGACCCGCGCGATCGTACGAGCGGTCCGGGCCGCCGGTCCGGTGGACGGTCCGGGCGGTTCGTGGCCGTCGTACGGGGAGTTGTACGGCGAGCGATAAGGAGGTGCCGGTGATCGGCTACGGAAGTACCGTTCGACCAGGAGCAATTGATGTCCGTACCGGCCTCGTCGGGAACTCCTCTTGCGCTCCGCCCGTTTTTCGGTCATACGTTTTCTCAGTTCCCGGACACGATGTCCGACCGAGGGGCTACGGTATGCACCCACAAGGTGACATGCAGCAACGCCGGGAGAAACCTTGAGCGTTCCGTACGAGACGGCAGCGTACGAACCACCCGACTCGCCCGAGTCTCCGGAGGAGCACCTCGCGCGCCTCCTCGGCCGCGCCCTGAACTCCTTCGAACTGCCGGACGAGACGATCCGGCGGCTGGACTGCGCGCTGGCGCACGACGGTTCGCTGCACTCCGCGCACCACAGCGCGGGGCTGCACCGGGAGACGTACCGGCACACCTGGCTGCTCGCCGACGGTTCGGCGCTGACGCTCTGGGAGCTCGTGCACAACACGGCGCCGGGGGACGAGCCACAGCACGAGGTGTACGTGGACGAGGAGGAGGTGCGGACGGCCACGGCCCGGCTGCCGTTGCCGCCGGACACATCGGACGTCGAGCTGCCGGTGACGGTCCAGTTGCTGCCGCCTCCCACGCTGCGACAGGTGTACGTTCCGGACGGTTCCGCGGATCACGCGCGGCGTTTACTGCGCCGGGCGGAGAACCCGGACCGGCCGGGCGCGGAGACGGCCGCGCTGCTGGCCACGGCGTGCGCGCACCGGATCACGCAGGCCTTCGGCCGCCCGTCCCGCGCGGGGCGCGGGCTGTCCTTCTCGCTCTACGAGCACGCGTTCCTGCTGGGGGACGGCGCGGAGATGTCCGTGTGGGAGGTCGAGCACACGGTCACGCCGGACGGACGGCACATGTGCGAGGTGTACGTCAGCGAGGACGCGGCGCGGGACGCGATGGAGCGCCGGGCGGCGCAGGTCTCCTGACCCGGCGGCCAGGACCGCGGTCCGGTCCCGCTCAGTCCCCTTCGCCGAAGCGCCGTACCAGCCCGGCGAAGGCGTCGCGCTCCGCCGGGGTGAGCCGTACGGCTTCCGCGTGGGGGCCGGTCCGCCGCTGGCGCGGGATCACCGGGACGCCGTGAGGGGCGTGGGGGGTGTGCTGCCGGCGGGCCGCCTCGGCGAGGGGTTCGCGTACGCGCGTCCGTCCGCGTCGGCGCCGCAGGGCGTCGGCCAGACCCGCCGCACAGGCCACGGCCACCAGGGTGAGGACGGTGGCGCCCGTCGTCCGCGAGAGTGTCGTGTACTCAGGCATGCGGCCCAGTACACACCAAGATCCGGGGCCTTGACCCCGGATCGTGATGATCGTGATCTATATCGCAGTAGGCATGAACCGCCCACACCTACCCAAACGGACGCATCGTCGCCGCTCTACGCGGCCACCGCCTGCTTGGTCTCCGCCGACGGCACCGGGGTGCCCTCGCCCGCGCCCGTGGTGGCCGGGGCCGGCTTGCGCAGGCCCTTGAGGACGATCACCAGGGCCGTCGTGACGCACACGCCCGCGGCGATGGCGACCAGGTAGAGGAACGGGTTGCCGATCAGCGGGACGACGAAGACGCCGCCGTGCGGGGCGCGCAGGGTGGCGCCGAAGGTCATCGACAGGGCGCCGGTGACCGCGCCGCCCACCATGGAGGCGGGGATCACCCGCAGCGGGTCGGCGGCGGCGAACGGGATCGCGCCCTCGGAGATGAAAGAGGCGCCCAGGACCCAGGCGGCCTTGCCGTTCTCGCGTTCGGTGCGGTCGAAGAGCTTGCCGCGGACCGTGGTGGCCAGGGCCATCGCCAGCGGCGGCACCATGCCGGCGGCCATCACCGCGGCCATGATCTTCATCGCGGAGTCGCTGGGGCTCGCGACGGCGATCCCGGCGGTGGCGAAGGTGTAGGCGACCTTGTTGACCGGGCCGCCCAGGTCGAAGCACATCATCAGGCCGAGGAGGGCGCCGAGCAGGACGGCGTTGGTGCCGGTGAGGCCGTTCAGCCAGTCCGTCATGCCCTTCTGGGCCTCGGCGATGGGCTTGCCGATGACGACGAACATCAGGAAGCCGACGACCGCCGCGGAGATCAGCGGGATCACCACCACCGGCATGATGCCGCGCAGCGCGGCCGGTATCCGCACCCTCTGGATCGCGATCACCACGCCACCGGCGATCAGACCGGCCGTGAGACCGCCGAGGAATCCGGCGTTGACGGTGAGCGAGATCGCGCCGCCGACGAAGCCGGGCACCAGGCCGGGCCGGTCGGCCATGCCGTAGGCGATGTAACCGGCCAGGACCGGGACGAGGAAGCCGAAGGCGACGCCGCCGATCTGGAAGAGCAGCGCGCCCCAGCTGTCGGCCTGGGTCCACACGAAGTGGTCCATCACCGAGGGCGCCTCGTTGATCTCGTAACCGCCGATGGCGAAGCCGAGGGCGATGAGCAGACCGCCCGCCGCGACGAACGGCACCATGTAGCTGACGCCCGACATCAGCCAGGTGCGCAGCTTGGTGCCGTAGCCCTCGCCGCTGTCGCCGGCCCGCTCGACGGGCGTGTCACCGGACACGGCAGCGGTGACCTCGCCGCGTTCCGCCTTGTCTCTCACCTCGGTGATCAGCTCGGCGGGCCGGTTGATGGCCGCCTTGACGCCGGTGTCGACGGTCGGCTTGCCCGCGAAGCGGTCCTTCTCCCGTACGGGAACGTCGTGGGCGAAGATCACGCCGTCGGCCGCCGCGATCACGGCCGGGTCGAGCCGGGTGAAGCCGGCGGAGCCCTGGGTCTCGACGACGACCTCGACGCCGGCGTCCCGGCCGGCGTTCTCCAGCGACTCGGCGGCCATGTAGGTGTGGGCGATGCCGGTGGGGCAGGAGGTGACGGCGACGACCCGGAACGGGCGGTCCCCCTCGGAGGCGGTGGTGTCCGTGGCGGCACCGGCGGAGGCCGCCCCCGGTGCCGCCACGGAGTCCTCGGAGCTCTCGGAGTCCTCGGAGCTCTCGGAGCTCTCGGAGCTCTCGGAGCCCGAGGAGCCGGCTTCTTCACCCCGGATGAGCGCGGCCGCCGCCCTCGCGTCGCCCACCGACCGCAGCGCGCCGGTGAACTCGGTGTTCATCAGCTGCCGGGCCAGCGACGACAGGATCGTCAGATGGGCGTCGTCGGCGCCGGCCGGGGCGGCGATCAGGAAGACCAGGTCGGCGGGCCCGTCCGCCGCGCCGAAGTCGATCCCGGCGGTGCTGCGCCCGAAGGCGAGCGTGGGCTCGGTGACGTGCTCACTGCGGCAGTGCGGGATGCCGATGCCGCCGTCGAGGCCGGTCGGCATCTGCGCCTCGCGGGCGGCGACGTCGGCGAGGAAGCCGTCCAGGTCGGTCACCCGGCCCAGGGCCACCATGCGCTCGGCGAGGGCGCGCGCCGCCGCCGCCTTGGTGTCGGCGGACAGGTCGAGATCGACCAGTTCCGCAGTGATCATGTCGCTCATCGCGGGCTCCTTCGCACGCGTATCGCCCGTGCAGCGGGGTGGGCGGAAGGGGGGACGGGGGTGAGGAGGGGGTGGTTCACGACACCGGCTCCCGCAGTGCGCGGTCGGCGGGTACGTCGGCCGTGACGGTCACCGCGGCCGGGTCCAGGTCGGCCGGGGCCGGCATCACGCTGCCGGGAAGCCGGACGGCCGCCGCGCCGTGGGCGACGGCGGAGGCGAGCGCCTCGGGGCCGCGTCCGCCGGTGACGAGGAACCCGGCGAGCGAGGAGTCGCCGGCGCCCACGTTGCTGCGGACGGTGTCCACCGCGGCGGTGCCGAACCAGGCGCCGTCGTCGTCCACGAGGAGCTGCCCGTCGGCGCCGAGGCTCGCCAGGACGGCCCGGGCGCCCCTCCCCCGCAGCTCCTCGGCCGCCTTCAGCGCGTCGCCCACGGTGACCAGGGGCCTCCCCACGGCCTCGGCGAGCTCCTCCGCGTTCGGCTTCACCACGTCGGGCCGCTCGCGCAGGGCCGCGAGCAGCGCGGGCCCGGAGGTGTCCAGCGCGACGCGTACGCTGGCGGCGTGGGCCCGGGCGACCAGTTCGGCGTACCAGGAGGGGGCGAGTCCGCGTGGCAGGCTGCCGCAGCAGGCGATCCAGTCGGCGCCCGGGGACTGCCGGCGCACGGTCTCCAGGAGCAGTTCCCGTTCGGCCGCGGTCAGTTCCGGACCCGGCGCGTTGATCTTCGTCAGTACGCCGTCGGCCTCGGCGAGCGCGATGTTGGAGCGGGTGGCGCCGGCGACCGGGACCGGAGCGACCTCGATGCCCTGTGCGTCGAGCAGGTCGGCGACCAGGGCGCCCGGTGCGCCGCCCAGGGGCAGTACGGCGACCGTGCGCCGGCCGGCCGCGGTGACGGCGCGGGAGACGTTGACGCCCTTGCCGCCGGGGTCGACGCGTTCGCCGGTGGCCCGGACGACCTCGCCGCGGTCCAGCGAGGGGATCTCGTAGGTGCGGTCCAGGGACGGGTTGGGGGTGACGGTGAGGATCATGCGCGCACTACTTCCGTGCCGCCGCGCTCGATCGCGGCGGCGTCGTCCGGGCCGAGCCCGCTGTCGGTGATCAGCAGGTCCACGTCGCCCAGGTCGCCGAAGCGGGCGAAGTGCTCCTGGCCGTGCTTGGAGGAGTCGGCGAGCAGCACCACGCGCCGGGCGGCGGCCATGGCGGCGCGCTTCACGGCGGCCTCGGCGAGGTCGGGCGTGGTCAGCCCGTGTTCGGCGGAGAACCCGTTGGCGGCCACGAAGAGCACGTCCGCGCGGATCTCGGCGTACGCGCGCAGCGCCCAGGCGTCCACGGCGGCGCGCGTACGGTGCCGTACGCGCCCTCCGACGAGATGGAGCTGGATGCCGGGGTGGTCGGCGAGGCGGGCCGCGATGGGCAGGCTGTGGGTGACGACGGTGAGGGAGGCCTCCGCCGGCAGGATCCCGGCGAGCCGCGCGGCCGTCGAACCGGCGTCCACGATCAGCGTGCCGTCGGCCGGGAGTTCGGCGAGGGCGGCCCTGGCGATGCGGTCCTTCTCGTCGGCCGCGGTCGTCTCCCGCTCGGCGAGGTCCGGCTCGAAGTCGAGGCGTCCGGCCGGGATGGCCCCGCCGTGCACCCTGCGGACCAGGCCGGCGCGGTCGAGGGCCTTGAGGTCCCGGCGGATGGTCTCGGCGGTCACCTGGAACTCCTCGGCCAGCGAGACCACGTCCACCCGGCCGCCGTCGCGGGCGAGCCGCAGGATCTCCTGCTGGCGTTCCGGTGCGTACATGGTGGCGTGCCTCCGAGTCCGTTCATGCCCGAACGTGTGGTTTCGCTCGCAGAGTACGTCCGAATGTCCGGGAAGTAAACAGAGATGGGCACATGTGGGCACGAACGGGCTTCCGTTCATGCCCGGACGTCCGCGCGGGCTTCCCGTTGTGTCCGTACGCCCACACGTCAACACGTCCACGCACCAAGGGCCCGGCGCCCCAGGAGTCCCCTGGGGCGCCGGGCCCTTCCCGTCGGCCCGCTCAGGCCACGAGCTCCCGCTCCTTCTCCACCGCCACCGGGGTCTCCCCCGCTCCCTCCACATGCTGGGCGGGGCGCTTGGGCAGGGCGAACATCAGCAGAAAGATCACGCCCAGCACCGCGGCCACGTAGCCCAGCGCGTGCTGGAAGCCGTCCGCGAAGGCCGGGCCCACCTCGGCCGGGGCGAGCCGCTCGTCGATCACCCCGAAGAACACCACCGACACCAGGCCGAGCCCCAGCGCGTTCCCCATCTGCTGCACGGTGTTGATCAGCCCCGACGCCGACCCGGCGTGCTCACGCGGCACCTCGGACAGCACCGCGTCCGTCAGCGGCGCCACGATCAGCCCCATGCCGACGCCCATGACCACCAGCGGGAGCGCCATCTGCCAGGAGGCGATGTCCATGCCGTAGCGCTCGGACTCCCAGATGTAGAGCAGGACGCCCGCCGCCATCACCAGCGCGCCCGCCTGGAGCACCTTGCGCCCGTAGCGCGGGACCAGCAGCTGCACCGACATCCCGGCCGCCGCGGAGACCGCGACGGAGAACGGCACCCCGGTCAGCCCGGCCCGCAGCGCGCTCCAGCCCAGGCCCATCTGCATGTACAGGGTCCAGACCAGGAAGAAGACGCCGAGACCGACCCCGAACACCGTCTGCACCGCGATGCCCGCCGCGAAGCTCTTCACCCGGAACAGCGACAGCTCGATCAGCGGGGAGCCGTCCCGCGCGCCCTTGACCCGCTCGTACGCCACCAGCGCCCCGAAGACCACCAGCGCGCCGGCCATCGACACGTACCCCCACAGCGGCCAGCCCAGCTCACGCCCGCGGGTCAGCGGGTAGAGCAGCATCAGCAGACCCAGCGTCACCAGCGCGACGCCCACCAGGTCCAGCTTCAGGGCACGCGGCGCCTTCGACTCGCTGATGAAGCGGCTGCCGAGGATCAGGCCCGCGATGCCGACCGGCAGGTTGATCAGGAAGATCGGCCGCCATTCCAGGCCGAACAGGTTCCACTCGGTCAGCAGCGCGCCCAGCAGCGGCCCGGACACCGCACCCAGCCCGACGATCGCGCCGAACAGCCCGAACACCTTGCCGCGCTCGTGCGGCGGGAAGGTCGCGTGCACGATCGACAGCACCTGCGGCACCATCAGCGCCGCCATGGCGCCCTGGAGGATGCGGGAGGCGACCAGCATCTCGGGGTTCACGGCGAGCCCGCACAACGCGGAGGCGAGGGTGAAGCCGCCGATGCCGACGAGGAAGATCCGCTTGCGGCCGTGGATGTCGCCGAGCCGGCCGCCGGTGACGAGCCCGGCGGCGAAGGCCAGCGCGTAACCGGCGGTGATCCACTGGATCTGGCTGAAGGTGGCGCCCTCGTCGCGCTGGATCGACGGGATCGCGATGTTGACGATCGTGACGTCGACGAGGTCCATGAAGGCCGCGGTCATCACGATCGCCAGCGCGAACCAGCGGCGGCGGTCGCCCGCGGCGGGCTGTGGTGCGTGCGGGGTGTCGGTGGAGTTCATGTCCCCGAAGCTATGACCCAAGTAGGTCGGATCAGGTCCTACTTCTGCGGCATCCTCGTTCCCATGACGACGGACACCCCGGCCCGGCTCCTTCAGCTCCTCTCCCTCCTCCAGACGCCCCGCGAATGGCCCGGCGGCGAGCTCGCCGACCGGCTCGGGGTCTCCCGGCGCACGGTCCGGCGGGACATCGACCGGCTGCGCGAGCTCGGCTATCCCGTACAGGCGACGATGGGCGCGGACGGCGGTTACCGGCTCGTCGCGGGGAAGGCGATGCCGCCGCTGGTGCTCGACGACGAGGAAGCGGTGGCCATCGCGGTCGGACTGCGGGCCGGTGCCGGGCACGCGCTGGAGGGGGTGGACGAGGCGTCGGTGCGGGCGCTGGCGAAACTGGAGCAGGTGCTGCCCGGCAGGCTGCGCCACCGCGTCAATACGCTCCAGGCCGCTACCACCCCGCTGACCAGCGGCGACGGTGCGACGATCGCGCCGGAGACGCTCACCGTCATGGCCTCCACGGTGGCCGGGCACGAGCGGCTGCGGTTCGCCTACCGGGCCGCCGACGGCACGGAATCCCGGCGGGTGACCGAGCCGTACCGGCTGGTGTCGACCGGGCGGCGCTGGTACCTCGTGGCGTACGACCTCGACCGCGCGGACTGGCGGACGTTCCGGGTCGACCGGGTGAGCGACCCCTTCGCGACCGGGGCGCGGTTCGCGCCGAGGGAGCTGCCGACGGGGAGCGCGGCGGAGTTCCTGCGCCGGTCCATGCACCGCGTGCGGGAGTCGTACGAGATGGTCGTCACCTTCGCCGCACCGGCCGGGGCGGTCGCGGCCCGCCTGCCGGGCTGGCTGGGCCCGCCCGAGCCGCTCGACGAGGACAGCTGCCGGCTGCGCGCGACGGTGAGCGACGCCAAGGACTGGATGGCGGTACGGCTGGCGATGCTGGGACACGAGTTCACGGTGCAGGAGCCCGCGGAGCTGGTGGAGGCGGTACGGGAGCTGGGGGCACGGATGAGCCGGGCGGCACCCGCCACCCCGGCGCCGGCTCCTCACGAGGCCGACAAGACGGGCGATGCGTCGGACGGCGCCCGGCCCTCCGGCCCCTCGTGAGGCCGACGACGGGCGATGCCCCGGCGTCACGCTCTTCATGACGCCCGCACGGCAGCAGATGACCTGACGTCAAGCTCCTCGCGACGGCCCCGGCTCGTGAGGGCGGCGAGACGGGAGGCAACCCGGCGTCAAACCCCTCGCGGCGACCGCTCGGCGCCCACCGGCCGGGCGGCGGCGCGCTGGAGACGGCGTGCGGGGCCCGCGCGGCGCCCCGGCGTCGGGTCCCGCGTGAGGGCGGCGCGGCGTGACCCCGGCGTCAGGCCCTTCGTGACCGGCCGTGCGGCGGTTCCAAGTCGCCCCACGGGAAGTCCCGTAGCGCCGTGAGGTTGGTGAGCGCCAGTTCGGCCGGGCCCTCGGGACCCTCGGAGGGGGCCTCGCCCGCCGCCCAGTTCTCCATGGCCGTGCGTACTGCCGCGCTCGCGACGGCGGCGGCGAAGGTCAGCCGGGCACGGACGGCAACGTTGTCGCCCTCGCACGGGACGTGAGCCGCCGTCAGCCGTTCCGTCAGCGCTTCCGTCAGGTTCCGTTCCGACGCCTGGCACGCCTCCGCCCACACCCGGCGCAGGGCGGGATTCGCCTCGGCCAGCCGGATCAGGGTGCGGACCCAGTTCCAGGAGGCCGCCGACACTCCGAGGCCGGGAGTGAGCGTGTGGCGCACGGCCTCCTCCAGCGCCCGGGGCAGGGGCACGCCGACGGGAGCGGTGCGCACCGCCTCCACCCACCGCTGCGCGCCCATCGCGTAGAGCGGGCCGACGGCCTCTTCCTTGCTGGCGAAGTACCGGTAGAAGGTGCGCGGGGCGATGCCGGCCGCCTGGGCGATGTCCTCGGCACGGGTGGCCCGCAGGCCCTGCCGGACGAAGAGACCGGCCGCCGCGCGGGCGATCTCCATACGGGTCTCGGCCTTGCGCCGTTCGGTCAGCGAGACCGCCGGAGGCGGAGGAGGGGGCGGCGTAGGGGTGGTGCTGCTCACGCCCGGCAGGCTATGCCCATGTGGCACAATCTGCCATCTGGCGGGCCACCCCGGGGTTCAGGTCCGGGGTGACCCGTCGGCCGGCGGCACGCACGAGGAAGCCGGGCCCGGCGCCCGGGGGGAGGGCGCCGAACCCGGCTTCAGGAGGTCCCGGCGCCGGGGGGGGTTGTGCGTCGGGACGTGGCTCGGTGGGTCCAGGATCTCAGGGGCCCGTCGTACGAACTCCCGGTCCTTGCATTCTTGTTCCCGGGGTCCAGCGGGTTGAAGCGGCGGGGAACGGCCATGTTTTGCGCGGTCTTTCGCCACCCGGCGTACGCGGCCAGGGTCCAGCACGGCCCCCGTCACTCCCCCGGATTCCGCACGGCGGCATCAACACCACCCCGTTCACCTCCGACAGCCCACCCGTCACGCTACCGCGCCCTGCGAGCCCTCACGCCACCGCGTCCGGCCCCGGCGGTCACACCCCACGCCGGCCCCGGTCCTCACGCTGCCGCGCCGGGCACCCGGAACCGGCTGCCGCGCCGCCGTTCCGGCCGTCACGCCCCCGCGTCCGGCCCGGCGGTCGCCCCGCCGCGCCGGACCCGGTCCGTCCTCACGCCGCCGCGTCGAACCCGGTGTCGCGGGCCAGCTTCTTCAGCTCCAGCAGTGCGTGCTTCTCGATCTGGCGGATGCGCTCGCGGGTCAGGCCGTGCTCCTTGCCGACCTCGGTCAGCGTGCGCTCGCGGCCGTCCTCGATGCCGTACCGCATCTTGATGATGGAGGCCGTGCGCTGGTCGAGGCGGCCGATCAGGTCGTCCAGCTCCTCGCTGCGCAGCAGCGTCAGCACCGACTGCTCCGGCGACACCGCCGAGGTGTCCTCCAGCAGGTCGCCGAACTGGGTCTCGCCCTCGTCGTCCACCGACATGTTCAGCGAGACCGGGTCACGGGCCCAGTCGAGCACGTCGACGACGCGCTCCGGCGTGGAGCCGAGCTCGGCGGCGACCTCCGCGGGCTCCGGCTCACGGCCGTGCTCACGGTTGAACTCGCGCTGCACGCGCCGTATCCGGCCCAGCTCCTCCACCAGGTGGACGGGCAGGCGGATGGTGCGCGACTGGTCGGCTATCGACCGGGTGATGGCCTGACGGATCCACCAGGTCGCGTACGTCGAGAACTTGAAGCCCTTGCGGTAGTCGAACTTCTCGACCGCGCGGACCAGGCCGGCGTTGCCCTCCTGGATCAGGTCGAGCAGCGGCAGACCACTGCGGGGGTAGCGGCGGGCCACGGCGACGACCAGACGCAGGTTGGAACGGATGAAGACGTCCTTGGCCCGCTCACTGGCGTCGTACAGGGCTTCGAGCTCCTCGGTGGTGGCCCCTGCCTTGTTCTCCTCGAGGCCGTCGAGGATCTGTCGCGCGAACACACCCGCTTCGATGATCTGGGACAGCTCGACCTCCTTGGCGGCGTCGAGCAGCGGCGTGCGCGCGATCTCGTCCAAGTACATGCCGACCAGGTCGCGGTCGGCGATCTCGCCGCCATGGGCGCGGACATTGCGTGCCGAGTCGGCCGTCTCGCCGGTGGCGGACTGACGACGGGCGACGGCGCGGGTTGCCATGCGTGCTCCCTTGCGATGATGAGGTCAGCGGGCGGTCCTGTGGACGCCTGACACGTCTCTCAGGTCCCTCCGGACTCTGGTCGAGTGCCCTGCATCCAATGGAAACAACGACTGGAATCCGGACAGAATTCCCAACCCGTCCCCCGATTTTTCTGATCATGCAGTACCCTGTCGGGCCACGCGAGGAGGCGCGATGCCGTCGGAGCACGAAGAGGTCCAGGTCAGACCGGGCACGGAGGGTGATCTGACGGCCCTCACCGACCTGTACAACCACTACGTACGTGAGACGGCGATCACATTCGACACGGCGCCTTTCACTCCGGAGGAGCGCCGCCCCTGGCTGCTCTCCCACCCTGTAGACGGCCCGTACCGCCTGATGGTTGCCACGAGCGCCGGCTCGCGGCGGATCCTGGGGTACGCCACCTCCAGCCCCTTCCGCCCCAAGCCCGCCTACACGACCTCGGTGGAGACGACGGTCTACGTCGCCCCCGGCGCCGGCCGGCGCGGCATCGGCACCCTCCTCTACCAGGCCCTCTTCGAGGCCCTGGCGGGCGAGGACCTGCACCGCGCCTACGCCGGCGTCGCCCAGCCGAACGACGCCTCGGCACGGCTGCACGGGCGTTTCGGCTTCCGGCACGTCGGCACGTACCGGGAGGTGGGGCGCAAGTTCGGCCGCTGGTGGGACGTGGCCTGGTACGAGAAGCCCCTGTAACCCCGCCGTGCCTGCCTCAGCCGAACTGCACCGACCGCTTGGCCAGCCCCAGCCAGAACCCGTCGATCACGGACTTCTGTTCCCCGAGCTCCCCGGCGGCGTCCGCGGCGCCCATGGTCACGAAGAGCGGGGCGAAGTGCTCGGTGCGCGGGTGGGCCAGCAGGCCGGCCGGGGACTTGCGGGTGAAGTCGAGCAGCGCGTCCACGTCACCCGCCTCCAGGGCCTCCCGCCCCCAGGCGTCGAACTCCGCCGACCAGGCGGGGATGCCGCCCTGCCGCAGCGCGGCGAGGTTGTGGGTGAAGAACCCGGAGCCGACGATCAGCACGCCCTCGTCGCGCAGCGGCGCGAGCCTGCGCCCGATCTCCATCAGCCGTACCGGGTCCAGTGTCGGCATGGAGACCTGGAGCACCGGGATGTCGGCCTCGGGGTACATCTCGACCAGCGGGACGTAGGCGCCGTGGTCCAGGCCCCGGTCGGGGACGTCCTGGACGGGCGTGCCGGGGGCGCGCAGCAGCTTGCGCACGGACTCGGCGAGCGCGGGGGCGCCGGGGGCGCCGTAGGTGACCTGGTAGTAGTGCTCGGGGAAGCCCCAGAAGTCGTAGACCAGGGGGACGGCCTCGGTGGCGCCGAGGGCGAGCGGGGCCTCCTCCCAGTGGGCGGAGACGACCAGGATCGCCTTCGGGCGGGGCAGTCCGGCCGACCAGGCGGCCAGTTCGCCGGGCCAGACGGGGTCGTCGGCCAGGGGCGGGGCTCCGTGGCTGAGGTAGAGAGCGGGCATGCGTTCCTGGGTGGCGGCGGTCATGACGGCGGCTCCCTTCCGATGCGGCGAACTTGCTTGAAGTCTCAACTTCTGTCACCGACTGTACGGCGATTTTGTTTAATCTTCAAGAAGGGCGGCCGTACAGTGGAGTACATGAACATGGCACCCGCAGCATCACCGGCGCCCGCCGACGAGCCCCGCTGGCTCACCGACGAGGAGCAGCGCGTCTGGCGCTCGTACATCGAGGCCGCCACCCTCCTGGAGGACCACCTCGACCGTCAGCTCCAGCGTGACGCGGGAATGCCGCACGTCTACTACGGCCTGCTGGTCAAGCTCGCCGAGTCCCCGCGCCGCCGGCTGCGGATGACGGAACTGGCGATGTCCGCGAAGATCACCCGCTCCCGCCTCTCGCACGCCGTCGCGCGCCTGGAGAAGAACGGCTGGGTACGCCGTGAGGACTGCCCCTCCGACAAGCGGGGCCAGTTCGCCGTACTGACGGACGAGGGCCAGGAGGTGCTGCGCCGGCACGCGCCCGGCCACGTGGACGCCGTGCGCCAGGCGGTCTTCGACCGGCTCACCCCCGAGCAGCAGAAGTCCCTCGGCGAGATCATGCGGATCGTCGCCGAGGGACTCCAGCCGAGCGGAACGGGCGCGGACCTGCCCTGGCTCCGCTGACAAGGCGGGAGCCGGGGCAGGTCCCGGAAGCCGTACGGAGGAGGCGTCCCCTCCTCTTCCGTACGGGCGGTGAGGGATCGGCGGATCGCCGTCAGTGCATGGCCACCGGCACCGCCATCTCGTCCCCGACGGTCTCGTCGGCGGACCCGGCGACCGCGGTGCCGCCCGGCTTGCCGGCGTTGATCAGGACCAGGGCGATGGCCGCGGCCGCCACCAGGATCCCGACGGCGAACCAGATCGCGCTGGTGTAGCCCTGCACCTGCCCCTGGAGCTGGACCAGCTGCTGCTGGGACCGGCTCGTGGCGCCGCCGATGTGGTCGGCGACGTAGGACGTGGTGGCCGAGGCCGCGATCGTGTTCAACAGCGCCGTACCGATGGCGCCGCCCACCTGCTGCGAGGTGTTGACCATCGCGGAGGCGACACCGGAGTCACGCGGCTCGACGCCCAGCGTGGCCAGCGACATGGCCGGCATGAACGCCGTACCCATGCCGAGACCGAGCAGCAGCATGCCGGGCAGCAGGACGCCCGCGTACGAGGTGTCGATCTCCAGCTGGGTCAGGAAGAGCATGCCGAGCGCGGCGACCAGGAAGCCGGGGCCCATCAGCAGCCGGGGCGCGACCCGGGTCATCAGCCGGGTGCCGATCTGGGTGGAGCCCGTGATCATGCCCGCGATCATCGGCAGGAAGGCGAACCCGGTCTTGACCGGCGAGTACCCCTTCACGACCTGCAGGTAGTACGTCAGGAAGAGGAACAGGCCGAACATCGCGATGATCGCCAGACCCAGCGAGAGGTACACCCCGCCGCGGTTGCGCTCGGTGACCACGCGCAGCGGCAGCAGCGGCGCCTTGACCTTGGCCTCGACCGCCACGAAGGCGGCGAGCAGCACGGCGGAGGCGACGAACATGCCGATGGTCAGCGAGTCGCTCCAGCCCTCGGACTCCGCGCGGGTGAAGCCGTAGACCAGCGCGACCAGACCCACCGTGGACAGCAGCACACCGGGGACGTCGAGCGGCGAGCGGTTGAGGCCGCCGGCCGGCTCACGGATGACGAAGTACGCGCCGGCCGCGGCGACCACCGCGAACGGGATGTTCACGAAGAACGTCCAGCGCCAGTCCAGGTACTCGGTGAGGAACCCGCCGAGGATCAGGCCCACGGCACCGCCGCCACCGGCGATCGCGCCGTAGATGCCGAACGCCTTGGCGCGCTCCTTGCCGTCGGTGAACATCACCGCGAGCAGGGACAGCGCAGCGGGCGCGAGCAGCGCGCCGAACACGCCCTGGAGGGCGCGGGCGCCGAACATCATGGCCTCGTTGGTGGCCGCGCCGCCGAGCGCGGAGGCCAGCGCGAAGCCGCCCAGACCGAGCACGAAGGCCCGCTTGCGCCCCCACAGGTCGGCTATCCGGCCGCCGAACAGCAGCAGTCCGCCGAAGGCGAGGGCGTAGGCGGTGACCACCCACTGGCGGTTGCCGTCCGAGATGCCCAGGTCCTGCTGGGCGGAGGGCAGGGCGATGTTCACGATGGTGGCGTCCAGGACGACCATCAGCTGGGCGAGCGCGATGAAGACGAGCGCTTTCCAGCGGTTGGCGTCCGGGCCACCCGGAGCGCTCCGGGCCTTTCCGGCCGCCGAGGCTGTTTCAGACATGGGAGTACCCACTTCGGAAGTTCGTGACGGAAATCTTGAAAAATGAGATGAAAAAACGGTGTCGCCAGGGGAACGACTCGCCCAAGGGACGGCCGCTGGTGCGGGAAACCTGCTCTGGTACGGGATTCCTGTTCCGGTACGAAAATCCTGTTCCGGTACGGAAATTCCGCTCTGGTACGGAAATCCTGCTCGCGTCAGAGATCGCTCAGCGGCGCAGATCCTCCACGGTCACGGCCGAACCCGGCAGGACGGTCGGGGCCGGGGCCCGCATCCCGTCCAGGAACAGCTGCAGATGGCGGTGGACGAAACGGTCGGCGTTGTCGCAGCCGGTACCGGCCGGGGGCCGGCTCAGCTGGGCGACGCCCACCATCAGATCGCCGTACTCCACGTCGGTACGGAGCTGACCGGCCGCCTTGGCTCGGTCCATCAGTTGCGCGACGAGGCTCTCGGCGCGCCGGCGTGCGTCCTCCAGGTCGGGGTGGTGCTGGTCGAAGGTGCTGGAGACCATCGGGCACAGCGCGCTGATCCGCTCGTCGGCGGCCGTGTGCGCGAAGTGCTCCAGTGCCTCGAAGGCGTCCCCGCTCTCGCTGAGCGCCTGCTCGGCCGCCCGCACCGTACGGTCCATCACGGAGCAGACGACCTCGCGCACCAGCGCGTCGCGGTCGGGGAAGTTGCGGTACACCGTGGCGTTGCCGACGCCGGCCCGGCGGGCGACGTCGTCGAGCGGCACCTCGGGCCCGAACTCGACGAACATCTCCCGGGCGGCGGTGACGATCCGCTCCCGGTTGCGCAGGGCGTCGGCGCGGGGCCGGGGCGCCTTGCGCGCTACGGGGGTGGCGGTCTGCACGGTGCACTCCTGGTCGTAGTGGCGTGATCCTTGTGTCATGTCCGCGATCCGGGGAGCGAGTCCCCGTTTCGCTCGGACACAGGTCTAAACGGGGAAACGATCCCCGCTTATTTCCCGCCCCCGCCCTCTTCTTCTGTGACCTGCATCACATTACACCGGCCGCACGGCCCCACGATCGGACCTCCCAGCAGGCGCCCGCCCATCCGGCGACGGAGGGTGATCGAGAGGGTGCAGTCGGAGACCGGCGGCTGCCGTGTGGAGCGGAGGTTCCCGCATGCAGCCGCAGCCGAGTCGCCGCCGGATATCCCCGCGCCGGCTGGCCGCCCTGGCATCGGTGACCGCCCTGACCCTCGCCGTCAGCACCTCGGCCGGCAACAGCGACCTCTCTCCCGGCACCTCCACCGCCGGCGCCGGACCCAGCGCCCTCTCCCGCACCTCCGCGCACGGCCCCTGCATGATCAGCGCGGAGGGCGAGGTCCAGATGTCCGAGGGCATCCCCACGGCTCCCGGCTACACCCGCTCCACCGGTACGGTCCGCGCCCTCACCCTGATGATCGACTTCTCCGACGCGCCCGGCGAGGGCGATGCCCTCGACCGCTACCGCGAGTTCTTCCCCGAGACCAGCGAGTGGTTCGCCACCAGTTCCTACGGCCGCCTCGACTACCGCCCCGAACTCCCCGTCCCCGACTGGCTCCGGATGCCCAAATCGTTCCGCGCGTACGGCATAGAGCGCGGCGCCCCCTTCGACCCCGGCTACCGCGAACTGGTCCGCGACATCGTGGCCGAGGCCGACCCCGAGGTGGACTTCCAGGCGTACGACCTGCTGAACGTCCTGGTGACCCCCAACGCGGGCCCCGCCGCCCTCGACACGGTCCTGTCCGTCACCTTCGCCGGCAACAAGGAGGCCCCGAACGCGGACGGCGTCGCCGTCTCCAACGCGTCCTTCGTCTACTCCCGCCAGGACGACGGCTCCGGCTCCTACGACCGCACCGGCTACCGCGTGCTGCCGCACGAGAACGGCCACGTCTTCGGCCTGCCCGACCTGTACACCGCCGAGGGCGGCGGCGCGGTCGGCCACTGGGACATCATGAGCGAGGACTGGGGCGCCAACAACGACCTCCTCGCCTGGCACAAGTGGAAGCTGGGCTGGCTGGACGCGTCCCAGGTCGACTGCGCGGCGGACCCGGGCACGAGGGAGTACACACTCACCCCCCTCGCACGGACGGGCGGCCCGAAACTCGTCTTCATCCCCCTGGACGACCACTCCGGCTACGCCGTCGAACTGCGCACCCGCGCCGGCAACGACGAGGCCGTGTGCCGCCCCGGCGTCCTCGTCTACCGCGTCGACGCCGACGTCGACACGGGCATGGGCCCGATCACCGTCCACGACTCCCACCGCGACAGCGGCGGCTGCACCCGCTCCCCCAACGTCCACGCGGAACTCTCGGACGCGACGTTCGCACCGGGCGAGACCTTCGTGGACCGCCGGGCGGGCGTCCGGGTGACGGTGACGGCGGCGGAAGCGGAGGAGTACCGGGTACGGGTGACCCGTACGGCACCGGGCTGACCTCCGACGACGAAGACGGTGCGATACGGCACGATCGACGACAATCACTGGACCGGGCCCTCGATCCGGTGTCAACTGAAACGCTCTGCACGGCAGTTACGAATCGACGGGTGAGCTCATGACAGAGACACAGCGGGCAGCGGTGAACGCCGGGGCGGCGGAGGCACCCCGGGGGCATACCCGGTGGGGGGGGGTGGTCGCCGCGATCTTCGGCCTCCCGGCACTGGCGGTGACCGGATTCCTGGCCCTGATGGCACTCTGGGTACTGTTCGGCGAATCCTGACGGAAAACCGCGCGGCTGCCGGATGCGGGAGGGCGCCCTCGCGACAGGCGAGGCGATAACACCGGCCGGTGCTCCACCCCCACCCGCCGCAGCACCGATCCGGTACCCTGTGGATCGAGCGCCCTGGCAGGCACCACAGCCACCGGTCCAGGACGCTCAGGGCTTGACGGAGACACCCGCCCAGGACCGTCCACGACCAAGCCCCGCCTTCGTAGCTCAGGGGATAGAGCACCGCTCTCCTAAAGCGGGTGTCGCAGGTTCGAATCCTGCCGGGGGCACAGAGAAAAAGCAGGTCGGAGGTTCTGCCGTCCGAGGGGGCAGCAGGGCCTCCGACCTCGCAGCACATATACGTGAGGGGCCCCTCGACCTACAGTCGTTGCTCCCACGGATTGACCACCAGAGCCCCGGTTCGAGCCATGTGCTTGATGTTGCGGGTGGCTACCGTCCAGCCGTTGGCCAGGGCGGTGGCGGCGATCAGTGCGTCCGGCGGGTCAATGCCGGTACCGGCGGCCTTGAGTGTCTTGTGGATCATGAGGTAGGCAGCCGCTTCCGGTTCGCCGATCGATGCGGTCGCGGTACTCGTGCCGTACTGCAGCGAGCGCTCGGGCGTAACGGGCCTGTCGTACGGGATCCGGGGTGGCGGCCACCCCCGCCTCGATCTCAGCAACGGTGATCACGCTCAGGAAGCGGTCGGGCCTGGCCGTGGGCCGGAACCAGGCCATGACGCGCGGGTCCGGTTCCGTCCGGGTGGTGAGTTCGGCGACAACGTTGGTGTCGAGCAGGTAGATCACTTGGCGTCCGGCTGCTCATCATAGGAACGGGCACCGAACTCCAAACCCTCGAAGGGAGCGGAGAGCAGAAACTCCTCGAAGCCGTCGTTGCTCAGCGTCACCCAGCGGTGGAGCATCATGGGTAGCGCCTCGATCTCCGTGTCGGCGAGTTCCGTGTCGAAGTGCCGACGCTGGTCCTCGGGCAGGGACTCCCGGATGTCGCGGATGGTCCGCAGCGGATGCGGCGACTGAGACTGCGGGTGAGGCACACCGCTGGGAGCTGTGGTCATCGGCATCCCCTCCGCACTGATCAGGTTGCGTAGCACTATCGATCCCAGGCTACGGGTTCCTGCCCACCCGCTCACACCTTTGTGACCAGAGCGGACATCCATCCAGTCCCGGACTCGTCATCGGCCCGACAGCCACCCGGAACGGATTCAGCACACATGAGGCCGGGAGGGAAACCCTGCGAACGCATGAGAAGCACCAAGGTGTGTTTCCGTGGACCAGACGCACCATGGATGGCGTTTCCACAGTTCAGCGCCCTGATCAGGGAAAACCCCTAAAGCGGGTGTCGCAGGTTCGAATCCTGCCGGGGGCACAGAGAGAAGGGCCAGCTCAGGAGAGGTTTCCTCCCGGGCCGGCCCTTCGTCGTGTCTGGGGGCGTGCCACACGCGTGCCACTAATGCCACGCGGATGCCACATCCTCTAGCCGGAGGCCCCTCCCCCACCGTCGCGGATCATGGCCCCAAGACGATCGGCGATGGCCCGGTCCCGGTCGCTGGTCATGTGCTGGTAGATCAGCGCGGCCCGGGAGCTGCTGTGCCCCATCCTCGTCATCAGTTCCCGCGTGCTGGCCCCGGCCGTGGAGGCCAGCGTGTTGCCCGTGTGCCGGAGATCGTGGAAGTGCAGCTCGGCCGTGACGCCCGCGGCCTTCCGGGCCTTGACCCAGTCGTCCCGGAAGTTGCTCCGCCGGAGCTGCCCGCTCTGCGGACCGACGAAGACGTGCCCGTCGCGGCCGGGAGCGGCGAAGTGCTCCAGGTGGTGCGTGACCGCGTCGAGCAGTTCGGCCGGGAAGGAGACGGAGCGCACGGCGGCCGCGGATTTCGGTGCCTTGTCGAAGAGCCGGACGTCCTGCAGCTCGGCCTGAGCGCGGCGCGATGGCGCCGGCGACGGCGAAGACCTCCGCCACCGTGAGGACCGGCCGCTCGGGCACGTCGTAGCGGTCCGCGCCCTTGATCCGGCACGGGTTGCGCCGTATCAGCTCGTCGTCCACGGCCGTGTTCATCAGGGCGCGCAGCAGCTGGTACGCCTTGACCACCGACGGCTCGCCGACGCCGGCCGCGATGAGCTTTCCGCGCCGGCTTCGCACTCGGGCCGTCGTCACGTCGGCCACGCTCCCGGCCCCGAAGGCGGGCAGGATGTGCAGCCGCATCACCGACTCGCTCCACCGTTCTCCGAAGGGCGGACGAGGTCAGAGGGAGTGAAGCAGGGCGAGAGTCTGTTCGAGCTCGTCCCGCAGCGCGCGTCCGGCTGCCTCGGCATCCCCCTGCACGACAGCGTTGATCAGTACGGTGTGCCCCTCGTCGCCGTGGTTCGGGTTGTCGGAGCGCAGGCTGAGCAGTTCGACCAGATCGAGAAGCCGTCGTTGCAGCACGGGTACGAACTCGGTGAACAATCCCGCGAGCACCGGGTTGTGCGCTGCGGCGACCACGGCCTCGTGCAAGGCGATGTCGGCCTCGACGAATTCGGCGTTGCCTGCGTTCGCAGCGTCCCTGCGCCTGGTCAGGGCACCGTGCAGGGCGGCGACATCGTCGTCGGTGCGGCGCCGCGCGGCCAACTGCGCGGCTTCCACTTCTACGAGCATCCGGACCTCGTAGACATCAGTGATGGCCGCCTGGCGGAGCCGGGTGGCCCAGTCGTCCTTGGGCTTGGTCGCGATGACGAAGACACCGGCTCCCTGGCGTGCCTGCACCAGCCCGGCGCCGGCCAGTGCCCGCAGAGCTTCACGCACGGTCGAGCGCCCCACACCAAGGGACTTGGCCAGGGCGGTCTCGCCGGGGAGCTTCGTCCCCACGGCCCATTCACCCCCGGTGATCTGTTCGCGCAGGTGTTCAGTGGCCTGTTCGACCAAGGGGGACGGCCGCAAGGCACCTAGTGACATGTGAGGTTCACCTTCCCGCACCTCTCAGGTTGTCTGAGGAGCTGAGTTGTCGTTACTGTACCCCCATGCTGTTGCACGAGCTTCTTCTTCTCGGCTGCCGCTGCGGGGCCTGACACGACCGGCACCCCGCAGCGGGGTGCCGGGCTGCGCCGGTCAACGTATGGCCGACCGAAAGAAGTTCCGCACGATGGCTTCCTCCTTGCAGAGCGCGGCGTTCCCCACCCTGCGCACTCCTTCCGGTGACATCCCGGCGGACGCGCCCCACTGGAATCCCCAGCGCCCGAGCGCGATGCCCCATCACCGCTACCGGCCCGCGGACCAGCGGGTCGCACTGCCCCTGACGGACAGGACCTGGCCGTCGCACCGGCTCGAGCAGGCCCCGCTGTGGGTGCCGGTCGACTTGCGGGACGGCAACCAGGCGCTGGCCGAGCCGATGGACACCGAGCGCAAGCGCCGGATGTTCGACCTCCTGGTCACCATGGGCTTCAAGGAGATCGAGGTGGGATACCCCTCCGCCAGCCAGACCGACTTCGACTTCGTGCGTCACCTGGCCCACAGCGGCGCTGTCCCCGATGACGTGACCGTCTCCGTGTTCACCGCGGCCCGCCGGGACCTGATCGACCGGACCGTCGCCTCCGTCGAAGGACTCCCCCGCACCCTCGTGCACCTCTACGCCGCGACCGCGCCCACGTGGCGGGACGTGGTCCTGGGCCGCTCCCGCGCCGAAGTCCACGAGCTGATCCGGGACGCCGCCACCTACCTGATGCACCGCGCCGAAGAACGGCCGGGTGCCGACATCCGCTTCGAGTTCTCCCCGGAGGTCTTCAACCTCACGGAGCCGGACTTCGTCCTGGACGTGTGCAACAGCCTGACCGAGCTGTGGGAAGCGAGCCCGGACCGGCCGGTGGTGCACAACCTGCCCGCGACGGTGGAGATCGCCACTCCCAACGTCTACGCGGACCAGATCGAGTACATGAACCGCCACCTGGCGCGCCGCGAGTCCGTGATCCTGTCGGTCCACCCGCACAACGACCGCGGCACCGGCGTCGCCTGTGCTGAACTCGCCGTCCTGGCAGGGGCGCAGCGCGTGGAGGGCTGCCTGTTCGGCAACGGCGAGCGCACCGGGAACGTCGACCTGGTGACCCTGGCCCTGAACCTGTACGCGCAGGGCGTGAACCCGATGATCGACTTCTCGGACATCGACGCGGTGCGCGAGACCGTGGAGTACTGCAACCGGCTGCCGGTCCACCCCCGTCACCCCTACGGGGGCGACCTCGTTCACACGGCCTTCTCCGGCACCCACCAGGACGCCATCGCCAAGGGAATGGCCCACCACGCCAAGCAGGCCGCCGAGAACGGCCGACCCGTCGAGGAAGCCCCGTGGGCCGTGCCGTATCTGCCCATCGACCCGGGCGACATCGGTCGCACGTACGAGGAAGTCATCCGCATCAACTCCCAGTCCGGCAAGGGGGGCATCGCCCACCTCCTCCACACCCACCACGGCCTGGACCTGCCCCGGACCATGCGCCCGGACTTCTCCCGCGCGGTCCAGCGCGTCACCGACGCCACCGGCCAGGAGCTGTCGCACAAGGAGCTGTGGGAACTCTTCCGCACCACCTACATCACTCCGGCGCTGGACGGCCCCGTCACACTGACGTCCTGGAGCGCCACGGAACCAGCTCCCGGCGAGCACCGGTTCACCTGCGCACTGCACATCAGCGGACAGGAGCACGCCTGCCAGGGCACCGGAAACGGGCCGCTGTCCGCCCTCGCCGATGCGCTCCGGAGCGCCGGAATCACGGTCGACATCCTCAGCTACACCGAGCACTCCACCAGCACGGGTCCGGGCAGCCCCGCCGTCGCCTACGCCGAGTGCCGCGTGAACGAGGTCACCTGCTGGGGGGCCGGCTGGGACACCTCGGTTCTGACCGCGTCGGTCCACGCCGTCATGTCCGCCGTCAACCGCTCCGGCCGGGCCTCCTCGTGAGCGCGGCCCCGGTACTCCACGTGGAAGACGTGGATGTCGTCCGCGACGGCAATCCGATTCTGCGCGAGGTGTCACTGACCGTACGAGCCGGTGAACACTGGGCGCTGCTCGGCGCCAACGGGGCGGGCAAGAGCACCCTGCTCAGTCTCCTCGGGGCGCTCGCGCACCCCACTCGCGGCGTCGTGGAGGTGCTGGGCCACCGGCTGGGACGGGTCGACATGAGACAACTGCGCTCCTACGTGGGCCATGTGAACCCGCGGCACGATCTGCGCTCACCCCTCAAGGTCGAGGACGTCGTCCTGACCGGGCTGACCAACACCATCGAGCGCGTTCCCCGCTGGCACCCGACACCTGAGCAAGTCGCCGATGCCGGCCGTCTCATCGGCTTGCTCGGTCTCAGCGATCGCCGCAGCGCACACTGGCCGACCCTGTCCCAGGGGGAGCGGGGCCGTGCGTTGATCGCTCGAGCCCTCATGCCCAGTCCGCGACTGCTGCTGCTCGATGAGCCCGCGACCGGCCTGGACGTCGCCGGCCGCGAACAGCTCATCGAGCGGATCGACACGCTTCAACACACCTACCCGGATCTCGCATCGATCCTGGTCACCCACCACCTGGAGGAGCTGCCTCCCGGGACGACCCATGTGATGCTGCTGCGTGACGGGCGTTGTCTGGCCTCCGGTCCCGCCGACCAGGTCCTGACCAGCGACCAGGTCAGCAAGTGCTTCGATCACCCTGTTCGCCTCACGCGCGTTGACGGACGTTGGAGTGTGAGGGCCGACCGCCCGGCCGGACCACAAGTCGGCTGAGAAGGTCGTCGCGGCGGTGCGCTCCCACCCGGGCAGGCTGCCACGTGCGCTCTCTCAGGACGTCGCAGGTCCGCATCCTGCCGGGGACACGTGCGGAAGGGCCGGCTCAGGAGGTTCTTCCTCCCGGTCGGCCCTTCGCTTGTCCGGCGCCGTGTCACGCGCGTGCCGTTACGTCCGCATGGAGTCCACAGCCGTCGAGCATCGTTTCTGGGGGCTCAGCCGCCCTGGCCGAGCGGCGGGCGGCACGGGCGGTCCTTCGTGCTCTTTCCTGCGGAGCGTCTTGCCCGGGGACCGGCGCACCACGATGACGATGTCGTGGTCGTCCAGGCCGGCGAGCGCCCGGATCGGCGTGTCGTCCCCGCCGAGGAAGCCGCCGCGGTAGCGGCCGCTGCCCGGCGCCGTGTCCACCACCTCTTCCTCGGGCAGTGCGTTCGGTTCGCACCCTGTGCGGACGGAATCCCCTCCAGCGGCGCGGAATGTGCCATGCGGTCCGTGCGGTCCGTGGCCGGAAAAAGGGCCCTTCGGGGATAGTCCTTGTACTGACCGTGCCTCGCGCTTCCCGGAACGTTGTGCTCCTGGTGAATCAATAGCTGTGCCCGCGAGCTGAGGTTTCCACGGGACATGCGGACAGATTCCCTGCTGCGATGAACAGCGTGGGATTCTTCACCGCACACAGGCTGCCGCGGCGTGCTACCTTCGATCTCAGTTGCAGTTGTGGTTCCCGAAACTTCACGTGCTCTCCGGTCGGTTTCCGTACCGCTGGAAGCGCTTGTGTGTCCGGCTTTTTCCGGGTGGGTGATCATCGCGGCGACACGGGTTCCGCACGGTGCGGACCCCGACGCACTGCCCCGAAGGAGAAATGACATGGCTACCGGTACCGTGAAGTGGTTCAACGCGGAAAAGGGCTTCGGCTTCATCGAGCAGGACGGTGGCGGCGCCGACGTGTTCGCCCACTACTCGAACATCGCCGCCCAGGGCTTCCGTGAGCTGCTCGAGGGCCAGAAGGTGTCCTTCGACATCGCGCAGGGCCAGAAGGGCCCGACGGCCGAGAACATCGTTCCCGCCTGACACTGACGCGCACTTTGTAGCTGGGGCCCGCATCCTTCGGGGTGCGGGCCCCAGCTGCTTGCATTTTCCGCAGTGGTTTCCCCTGTGGACGACGACCAGGAAATCCGTAGGCGCACCGCACACGGATCGCCCTCCAGGGGTGCGGACGCATCCCCGCACAACCGCATCGCCGTGGACGCCCGAACACCGCGTCCGCATCGCGCCACTCATTTCGACGCCCGCGCCCGCGCCCGCACGGATTTTCCGTCATCCGGATTCGCTGTCGCGTTCCACCGGCTCATTCTTGCAATTCTCCATGCCGCTCATCGCTGCGGGAATTCCTTGATATGTGCCGCATCGAGGAAGGTTCCGCATGAACCGCACACGCACGAACGACCGCTTCGCCCGCACCCGTAACGGCGGTGCCGACTCCGGAAGGGGTGGCAGCCGATTCGGTTCGTCGGCCCCGCGCCGGTCCGGTGGACCGAGCCGCTCCGGCCGTTACGGCCGCCGGCCCGCCGCGGTCCAGGGAGAGTTCGCCCTCCCCGAGACGATCACCCCCGCGCTTCCCGCCGTGGAGGGCTTCACCGATCTCGACATGCCCCGGGAGCTGCTGGCCGCGCTCGGCTCGCAGGGTGTGACCGTACCGTTCCCGATCCAGGCCGCGACCCTCCCGAACTCCCTCGCCGGCCGGGACGTCCTCGGCCGTGGCCGCACCGGTTCCGGCAAGACCCTCGCCTTCGGGCTGGCGCTGCTGGCCCGTACGGCCGGGCAGCGCGCCGAGGCCGGGCAGCCGCTGGGGCTGATCCTCGTACCGACGCGTGAGCTGGCGCAGCAGGTGACCGACGCACTCGCCCCGTACGCCCGCTCCGTGAAGCTGCGGCTGGCCACTGTGGTGGGCGGGATGTCGATCGGCAGGCAGGTGAGCGCGCTGCGCGGTGGCGCCGAGGTCGTCGTCGCCACACCGGGACGCCTCAAGGACCTCATCGACCGCGGCGCCTGCCGGCTGGACCGGGTCTCCGTCACCGTCCTCGACGAGGCCGACCAGATGGCCGACATGGGCTTCATGCCGCAGGTCACCGCCCTGCTCGACCAGGTCCGCCCCGAGGGTCAGCGCATGCTGTTCTCCGCCACCCTCGACCGCAACGTCGACCTGCTCGTGCGCCGTTACCTCAGCGACCCGGTCGTGCACTCCGTCGACCCCTCGGCCGGCGCGGTCACGACGATGGAGCACCACGTGCTGCACGTCCACGGCGCCGACAAGCACACGACCACCACCCGGATCGCCGCCCGCGACGGCCGCGTGATCATGTTCCTCGACACCAAGCACGCCGTCGACGGCCTCACCGCGCATCTCCTGAACAGCGGGATCCGGGCCGCCGCCCTGCACGGCGGGAAGTCGCAGCCGCAGCGCACCCGCACGCTGGCGCAGTTCAGGACCGGGCACGTCAACGTGCTGGTGGCGACCAACGTCGCGGCGCGCGGCATCCACGTCGACAACCTCGACCTCGTCGTCAACGTCGATCCGCCGACCGACCACAAGGACTACCTCCACCGAGGCGGCCGTACGGCCCGCGCCGGGGAGTCCGGCAGCGTCGTCACCCTGGTCACCCCGAACCAGCGCCGCGGCATGACCCGCCTCATGGCAGCGGCCGGCATCGTCCCGCGGACCACTGAGGTCCGCGTCGGCGAAGAGGCCCTGCACCGCATCACCGGAGCCCAGGACCCCTCCGGCATCCCGGTCGTCATCACCGCACCGGCGGCCGAACGCCCCAAGAAGCGCGGCGGCACGTCACGCGGCCGGCGCCGCCCCGCTCCGGCGGCCCGGCGCGTGCCCGTACCGCGGTCCTCCGCCGGTGCGGCCGCGTAGAACCCTCGTGTTCAGGAAACCGACCCGACTCCGCAGGAGGCACCCTTTGACGCCGGCCCAGACGCAGTCCCGCCCTGCGAGTGCCCGCCCCGCGCACGGTACGGCGGCCGATGCCATGGACGCGGCCGGACCGCAGGTCTGGGAGGACATGACCGTGGAGGTGGCACTGTCCTTGATGACCGCCGCCCGTACGGATCATCTGATCGTCTGCGACGAGGACGGTCTGTACACCGGCCTGGTCACACGGGCCGGGCTCACGGCCGCTCGTGACGGTTCCGGATACACGGACCGGATCCGGCTGCGTGACATCGCCGACGTCATCGGGCCCTTCCCGCGCCGCTGACCACAAGGGCCGAAGCAGAGCGTGCGATGCGCGCTGCCGCGGACCCGGCTTCACCTGTCGCCCCCGTCCCGAGGCCGCACCGGCGCGCCTCGAAGGCCCGTCGCGGCGGGCTTCCGCGATGCCCGGCACCCCCTGTCCGTCCGACCGACGGGACGGGCGCGAGCCGAACAGAGCAATGAGGGCCCTACCGGCGTGTGCCGGTAGGGCCCTCACCGCGTGCCACGCCGCTCCCGGCGTGGCGACGGGTCAGTGGTCGGAGTAACTGAAGTCGCCCACGGTCCAGGCACTGACGTCCTCGATCGCGACGCGGTACATCCCGCCCGTCTCCGGGATCCCCACCGCGCCCTGGAGGATCCGGGCGACATGGAAGTGCAGATGCGTGGGCGGCCCCTCCCGCTTCGCGGGGGTGTCGAAGACGGCGGAGAACTCGCCCAGGCGGGCGGAGTCCGTCAGCACCTCCGACACCCTCCGCCTCCACACGGCTTCGGGGGCCAGGCGACCGGTGATGACAGCACCACCGGTGACCACGGTCAGGGACATCTGGTTGCTCTGCCCGGACTCCACACGGGCGGCGATGTCAACGATCAGCTCGTCAGGCTTCGGCATGAGATCGGATTCTATGCACCTGCCCGCCCGGGCGGCCCGGGTGGTGAAACCGACGGGCGGGACGAGCGCACTCGGCTCCCCCGGGTGCCGCGGTACGGGCCAGGAGCGCGCATGCGGGGCGGCCGCGAGGCGGGGTGGTCGACGGCCGCTCGGTGGTGACCGGGCGAGCCGCCCGCCGATCCGCCCGCCATCCCGCCGATCCCTCCGCCATCCCGCCGATCCGTCCGGGCCGCCGTACTCGCCGGAGGGGCCTCGCGTCACAGTCGAGGCGCCGGGCCGGTCGGCGGCGTCACGGAAAGCCCGGTGGGCGGCTCCCGGCCCCACCCGTACGCCGGACCTGTGCCGCGGGCGGTCCCCAGCACGCGCAGACCGGCCCAAGGGGACACCTCGCCGTCGAGCACAGTAAATCTATGTTCGCCAGAGTAGACATCCACAGATCCTGTGGTTACGATTTCTTTTGTAGCCGAGATCAATCAGGGCCCGGCAGACACGAACTGCCGGGCAGCAGTACAAGCAGTACGCAGTCCCCCTTCGCAAGTGGTTGATCCAGAGGGAAGAACGGAGGAGTCGAGCGCCATCAGGATCGCCCGGGCGGAAGACGCGAGCCCGGGTACCGCAGGACATCGATAGGCAGGTGGTCTCCGGTCACGCATCCGCGATCCCCGCACCCCCGTCGGAGTACCGGACGGCCGTGCGGAAACAGAAGGCCGACGCAGTACTAGGGTCGGCAGATGGTGTTGTAGTTCCTTCGGGGCCCTGGTGCCGTACGGCACCAGGGCCCCTCCACGCGTTCCACAGAGAGGTGAGATGACAGCAGACGAGTCGCTAGGCCGTCTCGACGACGACGACTACCCCGCCTACACGATGGGCCGGGCCGCCGAGTTGCTCGGTACCACTCCCGGCTTTCTCCGCGCCATCGGCGAAGCACGACTGATCACACCACTGCGCTCCGGGGGCGGGCACCGCCGCTACTCCCGCTACCAGCTGCGTATCGCGGCACGCGCGCGTGAACTCGTCGACCAGGGCACCCCGATCGAGGCCGCATGCCGGATCATCATCCTCGAAGACCAGCTCGAGGAAGCCCAGCGCATCAACGCCGAATACCGGCGCGCCGGCGGATCGCCCACTCCACCGGCCGGAACCTGAGGTGAACGGGCCCGCCGGTATCGACGGGCCCCCACCCACACCCATGGCCGGAATGTGACGCGCGGGAGCGGTCCCCGTGTCCGAGTGTCCGAGACCGGTCGGGCCCCCGTCCGTGCAGGCGGGGCCCGCACGAGCCCCGTGCCACGCTCACACCGTGAAGTCCGATGCACCCCCACCGACCCGATCCGCCCCGGAAGCCCGCAAGGGTGGGTGGTGGGCTGCGGCGAGAGCTGTTCCGGGCGGAACCGCCCACCGCGGTCGTGTCACCGGCGGGTCGCCACGTGGAGAAGTCCTGGTCCAGGTCAGGCATGGCCTTCGGGACGAAGAGACTCAGGCGGAAGGCGGCCGGTTGCGTCAGGCGTCCGCAGAGTCCGTCCACTCGCGTCGCCGTCCGGTCGGTCCGTGTGTCCGACGCTCGGGGGCGGCGGATGTGAGCGCGCCGTTCCGACTCGTCCCGGGTTTCGGAAAGCACCTCCCAGCAACCCGCGTCGGGCGCGAGGCGGGCAGCGGTCCGCCGTACCTCGTCCTGTTGCCGACGTCTTCTTCCGCGCTGCCCCGGCATCGGCCCGGTATCTCCGGCCTCCGCCCCCGGCGGCCGCGGTACGGGCCGTCCCGGTGGCGGGGCCGTCGGCATGGGAGTGCCCGGAAGGGGCATTCGGAGCGAGTAAGTCAAGAGTGAGGAAACTACGGCCCGTTCGGTCCGTGCAACCGACAACCGGGAGTATCCAATGACGAGTTACGGCAGCTCATCCGCCGCGTCCTCCGGCTCGCGCACCAATGGCCTGGCGGTGGCGAGCCTGTGCTGCGGCATCGTCGGACTGTTCGTCCTGAACATCGTCCTCGGTCCTTTGGCCATCGTCTTCGGTGCCGTCGCCCGCCGTCAGGCGGGCGTCAGGAACGGTGCCGGGATGGCGAAGGCCGGCATCGTCCTCGGTGTCGTCGACATCGTCCTGTGGCTGGTGCTGCTGGCCTTCGCCGCCAGCAACGGCGGGTTCAGCTGGTACGTGGGCGGCTGACGGCCCCACGGGAACACGAGCGAGGCGTGCGGGTGGGTACCGGGTACCCACCCGCACCGCTTGTGTCAGCCGAGGCGTGGGAAGGCGACGTCGAAGGGGGCCAGGCGGGCGGAATCGCGGGCCAGTTCCCGGAGGAACACCAGGTGGGGGCGGCGGGGCCGCACGAGGCGCAGTACGTGCGCCGCGCTGTTCCCGAGCAGGTCGGCGTGGAGCTCGCCCCCGTCGGCGACGAGGGCGGTCTCCCGGAAGAAGCCGCCGTTCGCGCGGCTGACGCCGTACAGCTCGGGCCGGTCGACGTAGGTGTCCCTGCTGGAATTGTCGACGGTGAAACCCTCGAGGAGGACGACGGCCTCCAGGACGTCCATCAGCGAGCGCAGATCGACGACGGAGGGCGGCGCGGAATCCGCTCCGTGGGCCCTGCGGGCCCCGAAGACCGTGGTGTTGTCCATCAGGACGAATCCGTCGTCCGGCTCCACATCGGCCCCCGTCCCCCGTCGTCCGACGCCCGCCCGTCGACCTACGCAGCCGTGGTCACGGACACCAGCGGGCCGGCCGGTCCGGGCGCGCTCAGCCGTGCAGCGAGCGGTACGCCGAGACCGCGCCGGGGTGCAGGGGGACGCTGCCGGTGCCGATGAGGGTGCGGACGTCGAGGAACTGGGCGCCGACCGCGTGGGCGGGGACGAGGGCGCTCGCGCGCAGGACGAGGAGGCGGGTGACCGCGTCGGCGACGGCGGGGGCCAGACCGGGGCGGCACACCAGCAGGTTGGACACGCCGATGGTGGCGACGCCGCCCGCGCCGCGGTAGGCGCCCTGCGGGAACGGCACCTCCTCCAGGCCCGAGCCGGCCAGTCCGTCGTGGCCGCCGAGCCGGGGCAGCAGTCCGGCCAGCGGCAGGAACCGCAGGCCGGGGTCGGCGTCGAGGCCGGTGAGGGTGGGCAGCGGTACGCCGCCCGCCACGAGCAGGCCCTCGACGGCGCCCGTCCGTACGGCGTCGGCCGCCTCGGCCAGCCGCAGATGGAGCACGGGGACGTCGGTGCCGGGCGACAGTCCCGCGGCGTCGAGGACGCGTTCGCCGAGGAGGGCCGCGCCCGATCCGAGGGCGCCGAGCGACACCTTGTGTCCGGCCAGGTCGGAGACGGTGCGCACGGGTGAGTCGGCGCGGACGGCGAACTGGAGGTAGGTCTCGTAGAGCCTGCCGAGCGCGCGCAGGGGCACCGGGCGCTCGAAGAGGCCGCCGTCCCGGGCGGCGCGCGCGGTGTCGGTGAGGACGAGCGCGAGGTCGGCGCGGCCGTCGCGGAGCAGCTCGATGTTGGCGATGCTGCCCGCCGTGGTGCGGATACGGCAGCTCAGCCGGGGGTGCGCCCGTTCGATCTCGGCGGCGAGGAGCCGGCCGAAGGCCGCGTAGAAGGCCGTGGGCTCACCGGTCGCCAGGCGCAGGACGCCGCCCGGCCCGGGGCCCTGCCGTGAGGCGTCACCGGCGAGCACGCCCCCGAGGGCGACGCCGGCCGCCGATCCGGCGGCCGCGCGCAGCACGGTACGGCGGCCGGGGAACGGGGTCATGACGGCCCCCCTCGGCTCAGGCGCGCGGTACGGCGATCGGGGAACGGGGTCATGGCGTACCGCCCTCGGCGGTGGCGCGCGGGACGAGTGCGCGGGCCCGCAGTCCCCGGGGCCGCGCGGGGCCGAGTTCCAGCCTGCCGCCCCGGCCGGTCAGGAGCTGTTCGGCGATCGCCAGCCCCAGGCCCGTACCGGTCGTCGTGCCGGTCCGGCGGGTCGAGCGCCAGAACCGGGTCGTGGCCTGGGCCAGCTCGTCCGCGTCCAGACCGGGGCCGTCGTCCGTCACCGTGAGGACCGCGAAGGGGCCCTCGACTCCGCAGGTGAGCGTGATCCGGGCGCCGGGGCCGCCCGCGTACTTGATGGCGTTGTCCAGGAGGATGTCCGTGATCTGGGCGAGTTCGTGGTCGGTGCAGGCGGCCGGGACCGGGGTGGCGGGGGCGTCGGTGGTGAGGCCGGTTCCGGCGCGGCGGGCGACCGGCTCCCACCGCCGGTGCTGGCCCAGCGCGACCTCGGCGGCGTCGCACCGGGCGTCCGCGCCGCCGGTCACCGTCAGTTCCCCGGCCCGGTGCTCCGCGGTGGCCAGGGCCAGCATGTCGTCGAGGAGGTTCTCCAGCCGGTCGAGCTCGCCGGTGACGCCGTTGTACGTGCGGTCGGCGGAGGCGGGCAGGTGGGTGCGCAGGGCGTCCACGCGGAGCCGGAGCGCGGCCATGGGGTTGCGCATCTGGTGGGAGGTGTCGGCGACGAGCCGGCGCTGCTGCTCCAGGGCCGCCGTGACGGTGCTCGCCATCCGGTTGAAGCCGGTGGCCAGCTGACGCAGTTCCGGCGGGCCGCCGCCGCTGGTCTGCTCGGGCGGCAGTCCCGCGGCGAGCTGGCCCACGGCACGGTCGAGCCGGCGCAGCGGGCTGACCACCCAGCGGGTGGCGGCCCGCGCGAGGGCCGTGCAGGCGAGGGCGACCAGGGCCGTTCCGGCCAGTACGGCCGCCCAGCGCCGGGTGATGTCCCGCGCGGCGGTCTCCACCGACGCCCGCATGACGACGGCCCCGGTGACCCGGGTGCCGGTGCCGGCCGGTTCGGCGAACGTGCGGTGGCCGCGGGACCACGGGCGCAGGGGGCCCTTGGGGTGGGCGGTCTGGTTGCGCAGGGCCGCGTCGACCAGCGGGGCGACGGCCGGGTCGGCGGCCCGCATGCCGCCGGTCTGGACGACGGGGACCCGGCGGACGTCGGTGACGACGAGCGGTTCGCCGTAGAGCTCGGTGTAGCGCCGGGCCTCGGCGACGACCGCGGAGGTGTCGCCGGTCGCCGCCGCCTGGTCCATCAGGGACGCGAAGCGGTCGAGGGCGGAGCTGCGGGCGAGCACCAGCTGCTGGGTGCGGTCGGAGGCGGTGAACAGCAGCAGGGGCACGGCGAACGCGGCGACCACGAGGATGCCGAACACCAGCAGCACGGCCTGGACCCGGGTACGCACGCGCCGGCCCCTCAGTCCCCGAAGCGGTAGCCGAAGCCGCGGATCGTGGTGAGCAGGCCGGGGCGGCGCAGCTTGGCGCGCAACTGGGTGAGGTGGACGTCGAGGGAGCGGGAGACGGCGTGGTGGGCGTCGCCCCACACCTCGTCCAGGAGCTGCTCCCGGCTGACCGCCGTACCGGCCCGTGCGGCCAGGGCGGCCAGGACGTCGAACTCCTTCGCGGTCAGGTCGATCTCCGTGCCGTCCACCCGGACGCGGCGCGCGTCGAGGTCGACCTCGACGTCACCGGCGCGGACCGTGCGCGCGGCGGGGGCGGCCGGTGCGGCGGGGCGGGACGCGGTGCGCCGGGTGACGGCCTCGATCCGGGCGAGCAGTTCGGTGAGCCGTACCGGCTTGACCAGGTAGTCGTCGGCGCCGAGCCGCAGGCCGCGCACCACGGAGCGCTCGTCGCCGCGCGCCGTGAGGATCAGTACGGAGACGTCGCTGACCGCCCGCAGTCCGCGCAGCACCTCCAGGCCGTCGACGTCGGGCAGACCGAGGTCGAGGAGGAGCAGGTCGGCGCTGCGGTGGTAGGTCAGGACGTCCCTGCCGTTGCGGACCCGCCGGGTGTCGTGGCCGTGGTCGTAGAGGACCTCGACGAGGGCCGCGGCCACCCCGTCGTCGTCCTCGGCCAGCAGGATCTGCATCCCGCCCACCTCCCTCCGGCCGTGTTACGGAGTCTCCGGTTCCGAAGTCGTGGAGTCTCCGGTTCCGAATGTAGACCACGGCCGGGAGTGCGCTCGGGGCGCGGCCGGGCGCCCCGGGCCCGCAATGTTAAGGGGAGGTTAGTTCTGTGCCCGGTCGTCTCCTCCGCCGTGGCGGGCGGGGCCAGGCTGCAGCGGTCGAGGACGACGCACCGGAGCCAGAGGAACCAGCCATGATCATCGACTGCCACGGCCACTACACGACCGCCCCGCCGGCCCTGGCGGCCTGGCGGGACCGGCAGATCGCCGGGCTCGCCGACCCCGCGCTGGCCCCGGCCCGCGCGGACCTGCGGATCAGTGACGACGAGCTGCGCGAGACCATCGAGGCGAACCAGCTGCGGCTGATGGACGAACGCGGCATCGACCTGACGGTCTTCTCGCCGCGCGCCTCCTTCATGGCGCACCACGTCGGGGACTTCCGGACCTCCGCCGAGTGGGCCGCGATCTGCAACGAGCTCTGTCACCGCGTGAGCCGGCTGTACCCGGAGCGCTTCGCGCCCGCCGCGATGCTGCCGCAGTCACCCGGCGTCGACCCCGCCACCTGCCTTCCCGAGCTGGTCCGCTGCGTGGAGGAGTACGGCGCCGTCGCGCTGAACCTGAACCCCGACCCGTCCGGCGGCCACTGGACCGCCCCGCCGCTCACCGACCGCTCCTGGTACCCCGTCTACGAGAAGATGGTCGAGTACGACATCCCGGCGATGATCCACGTCAGCACCAGCGTGAACCCCGCCTTCCACACCACCGGCGCGCACTACCTCAACGCCGACACCACGGCGTTCATGCAGCTCGTCCAGGGTGACCTGTTCGCCGACTTCCCGGACCTGCGCCTGGTCATCCCGCACGGCGGCGGCGCGGTGCCCTACCACTGGGGCCGGTTCCGGGGCCTGGCGATGGCGCTCGGCAAGCCGCCGCTGGAGGAGCACGTCCTGGGGAACGTCTTCTTCGACACCTGCGTGTACCACCAGCCGGGCGCGGACCTGCTGTTCGACGTCGTACCGACCAGGAACATCCTCTTCGCCTCGGAGATGATCGGCGCCGTCCGCGACGTCGACCCGTGCAGCGGTCACCACTTCGACGACACCCGCCGCTACGCCGAGGCGGCCGCGCTGCCCGCCGCCGACCTGGCCGCGATCCAGGAGCACAACGCCCGCGCCGTGTACCCGCGCCTGGACGCGCTGCTCAGGCGCCAGGGCCGCTGACCGGCCCGAAGACCCTCCGTCCCCACCCCGTTCCCCCTTCCCCGAAAGCCCTCCGTCCCCGCCCCCGTTCCCCCTTCCCGAGGAGACCCATGCCCACCGCCGCCCCCAAAACCCCGGGCTGGCTCGACTGGCACCCGAGCCCTTCCGTGCCCGCCTTCAAGCTCCCGCCGGGCACCGTCGACACCCACTGCCACGTCTTCGGCCCGCAGGCCGCGTTCCCCTTCGCGCCGCAGCGCAAGTACACGCCCTGCGACGCCGGCAAGGACCAACTGTTCGCCTTGCGCGACCACTTGGGCGTCGACCGCACCGTCGTCGTGCAGGCCACCTGCCACGGCACCGACAACTCCGCCATGGTGGACGCCGTACGGTCGGCCGGTGACCGGGCGCGCGGTGTCGCGTCCGTCCGCCCGGACGTCACCGAGGACGAGCTGCTCGCACTGCACGCGGCGGGCGTGCGCGGGGTGCGGTTCAACTTCGTACGGCGTCTGGTCGACGCCTCGCCCCAGGACGACCTTCGGGTGATCGCGGACAAGGTCGCCCCGCTGGGCTGGCACGTCGTTCTCTACTTCGAGAGCGCCGACCTGCCGGACCTGGAGGGCTTCTTCGCCTCGCTGCCCACCCCGCTGGTGGTGGACCACATGGGCCGCCCCGACGTGACCCGGCCGGTGGACGGACCGGAGTTCTCCCGGTTCCTGCGCTTCGTCGACGCCGGCGACGTCTGGGTCAAGGTGACGTGCCCCGAACGCCTCAGCGTCACCGGGCCCGCCGCCCTCGACGGCGCACCGCTCCCGTACGCCGACGTCGTGCCCTTCGGCCGCCGCGTCGTGGCGGAGTTCCCCGACCGGGTGCTGTGGGGCACCGACTGGCCCCACCCCAACCTCACCGACCACATGCCCGACGACGGCCTCCTGGTCGACTACGTGCCGCGCGTCGCGGTCACGGCCGAGCAGCGGCGCAAGTTGCTCGTCGACAACCCCATGAACCTGTACTGGCCCGGCGAGGAGAGCTGACCCATGCAGCAGTCACCCGTACCGCACGCCAACGCGCTGAACCGGCTGAACCGGCTGCCGATCGGCCGGTTCCACAAGGTCACGCTGGTGGCCATCTCCTTCGCGTACTTCTTCGAGTTCGCGGACATCAACACGTTCGCGACGACCGCGCCCAAGCTGATCAAGCTGTGGGGCGTGACCATCGACCAGGTCGCCTACGTGACCTCGCTGTCCTTCGTCGGCATGTTCCTCGGATCGATCGTCGCCGGGGCGATGGCCGACCGGTGGGGCCGCAAACGGACCCTGATGCTGACCACCGTGTGGTTCGGCGCCTTCTCGTTCGTCTCGGTGTTCTCCTGGGACATCGTGTCGCTGGGCGCGTTCCGCGTGCTCACCTCGGCGGGCCTGGCGGCGATGACCGTCGTCGCCGTCATCTACGTCAACGAGATGTACCCGGCCGCCGTGCGCGGCAAGTTCCAGGCGTACGCCATCGTCATCGGCATCTGCGGCACCCCGGCCACCAACCTCATCGCCAGCGCGGTCGTGCCCCTCAACGACTGGTCGTGGCGGCTGGTCTACCTCTGGGGCTCGCTGGGCATCCTGCTCGTGTTCTTCACCAAGCGGCTGAAGGAGTCGCCGCGCTGGTACGAGAGCCGGGGCGAGCACGCCAAGGCGGACGAGGTGCTGCGGGAGATCGAGGCGAGCGTCGCCGCGGAGAAGGGCCCGCTGCCCGAGCCGGCGCCCCCGGTGGAGGAGACCCCGTCGACCCGGACCCCGGTGCGCCTGCTGCTGCGGAAGAAGTACCTCTTCCCGACACTGCTGCTCACGGTGTTGTGGGTGACGCAGACCATCGGCTTCTTCGGCTTCTCCAGCTGGGCGCCCACGCTGCTCGCCAAGGAGGGCTTCAGCGTCGAGAAGTCCGTCTTCTACGTGGCGCTCACCACCGTCGGCGCGCCGCTGGGCTCGTATCTCGCGTCCCTGGTCACCGACCGCTTCGAACGCAAGTGGAGCCTGGCCGCCTTCGGCACGGTCATCGCGCTGTGCGGCCTGCTGTACGGGCTGACCTTCAACCCGGTGCTGATCATCGTCTTCGGCTTCCTGGTCAACATGTTCGAGCGCGGCTACACGGCACTCGCCTACGCCTACTCCCCCGAGCTCTTCGACACCCGCGGCCGCTCGCTGGGCACCGGCGTCTCCTACGGGCTCGGCCGGCTGTCGAACGCCGCGGGGCCGCTGATCGTCGCGGCGCTCTACCAGAGCAGCGGCTACCAGAGCGTCTTCTACTTCATCGCCGGGACCTGGCTGGTCGGGGCCGTCGCCCTGGCCGTCTTCGGACCGCGCACCCGGCAGGCCCGCACGGCCGCCCTGCAGAAGGAACCGGAGGCCGTGGCGGCGCGGTGACGTCGAGTCCCTCAACTCCCAGCGTTCGATGGCCGGTTCGCCTAGGTTGAAGGCGACCGGCCATCGACCGTTCCCAGGAGGATCGCCCGTGTCCGAGGACATCGCCCAGGACAGTTCCGGTTTCGCGACCCGTGCCCGGATCGACACGACCACGCCGCACTCGGCGCGGTTCTGGAACTACTTCGTCGGCGGGAAGGACCACTACGAGGTCGACCGGGAGATAGGCGACCAGATCAAGGGGATCTTCCCCGGGCTGGTCGACGTGGCGCACACCAGCCGGCGGTTCCTGGGGCGGGCCGTCCGGTACCTCGCCGGTGAGCAGGGCGTACGGCAGTTCCTGGACGTGGGTACGGGGCTGCCGACCGCCGACAACACGCACGAGGTGGCCCAGCGTGTCGCCCCGGACTCCCGGATCGTGTACGTCGACAACGACCCGATCGTCCTCGCCCACGCGAACGCCCTGCTCACCAGCACACCCGAGGGGAGGACGGCGTACCTCGACGCCGACCTGTACGACCCGGAGGCCGTGCTGCGGGCCGCCGCCGGGACGCTCGACCTGTCCCGGCCGGTCGCCCTGATGATCCTCAACACGCTCGGCCACGTCTCCGACTACGAGCAGGCCCGTGACCTGGTGCGCCGGCTCATGGCGGGGCTCCCCTCGGGCAGCCACCTGGTGATCAGCGACAGTACGGCCACCAGCGAGGGCATGATCGCGGCCTCGAACGCGTACAACTCGAGCGGCGCCGTGCCGTACCACGTGCGGAGCGTCGAGGAGATCGCCGGGTTCTTCGACGGGCTGGACCTGGTGAAGCCGGGCGTCGTACGGGTGCCTCAGTGGCGGCCGGACGAGGACGGCGGTGACGCGGCGGCCGTGGACGCCTACTGCGGTGTGGGCCGCAAGCCCTGACCGCCGACGGCACGACGACCGGGGCGTGCCGCCGAGGAGGCACGCCCCTGATCCGCCCCGCCACGAACCGGGTCCTCACACCCGGACCGGGCGGCTCCTGCCGGGCCCGGGGCTGCACGACGGCATCGGCAGGGTGGTTCCCCCGGCCCGCCGGTCCCGCCCGCCCGTCCGGCCCCGTGCCATGGGGTTAGGCTCGCGCTCATGACGACTGCGAAGAACAACGGCACCTCTCCTCTCGATGTCGAGATCGGCGCGCTGAACGGCGGCTCCGCCTCGCTCGCCCAGTACGCGGGGCGGGCCGTGCTCGTCGTGAACGTGGCCTCCAAGTGCGGGCTGACCCCGCAGTACGCCGGTCTGGAGCGGCTGCACGAGCGGTACGCGGAGCGGGGCTTCACCGTGCTCGGCGTGCCCTGCAACCAGTTCCTCGGGCAGGAGCCGGGGAGCGCGGAGGAGATCGCCGAGTTCTGCTCGGCTACGTACGGCGTGACCTTCCCGATGACCGAGAAGGTCGAGGTCAACGGCGACGGGCGGCACGCCCTGTACGAACGGCTGACCGGGTTCGCCGACGCCGAGGGGCACAGCGGGGACATCCGCTGGAACTTCGAGAAGTTCCTGATCGGGCGGGACGGCGAGGTCGTCGCCCGGTTCTCGCCGCAGACCGAGCCGGAGTCGGCTGAGGTCGTGGCGGCGGTGGAGAAGGCGATCGGCTGACCGTGGGCCTTGCCCCTGGGGCAGGGGTCAGCGTGTCCGCTTTCGAGGCGGTCGAGGAGTGGATGGCGGCGGAGGGGCCGACGCCGCCGGGCTGAGCCGAGAGGGCACGGGCCGAGCCCTCTCGGCTAGGACGGCGAACTGGTCGAGAGGGCCCTGTCGGTGGTGCTCGTGCCGGTCCGGTGTCGCCCGGTGGCCGGTCGCCGGACCGGTCAGCTCTTGACCGAGGCCACGAAGGCGCTCCACGCGTCCGCGGGGAAGGCCAGCTTCGGACCCTCGGGGACCTTGGTGTCCCCGAGTTCCAGCGCCGCCTCGGTGGTCGACCTGACCATCACGCACGCGCCGTTGTTGTTGGTGTAGGAGGACGTCGTCCACGTTTCCGTGGCGCCCAGACGAATTGCCATGTTCGCTCCGTAGCCAGATGCTGAGTCGCTGTCACCCGCCTGTGCGCTCCGACGTGAACCCACAGAACGGATTTCGCCAACCCTCGCTGGTGGTTGGCGTGATCGACGCTACTCGCCAACATCGTCTTTCGGAGCAGTCGTTCACTCGACCGGGTGGCATATACCAGGTGACACTTCCAACCTGACATGTCAGCGGTGTATCATCCCGCCGCCTCCCGGTCGATGCTCAGCGCGCGTACTCCTTCGCGAGGCGCTCGACGCGCTGCCGGGACGCCTCCACGTTCAGCGACTGGGCCCGCAGGTGCTCGTACATCACCGTGTACTTCTGCACGTCGTGCGGCTTCTCCAGGTACAGGTCGCTGGTGACGCCCTCGATGTAGACGACGCTGGAGTCGGCCGCGTCGGCGAACTCCAGGATCGAGTACTGCCCGTTGATACCGGCGTGCGCGCCGACCTCGAACGGCAGCACCTGCACGGTGATGTGCGGGAGCTGGGACAGCTCCATGACGTGCTCGAGCTGTTCCCGCATCACCTGCCGGCTCCCGACGACCCGGTGCAGCGACGCCTCGTCCAGCACCACCCACAGCCGCAGCGGGTCCTTCTCCGCGGTGATCCGGCTCTGCCGGCGCAGCCGCACCTCGACCCGCTTGTCGTTGTCCCGCTCGGACGACTCCGGCGAACCGCCCTGCACGATCGCCTCGGCGTACGCGCGGGTCTGCAGCAGACCGGTGATGATCTGCGGCTCGTAGACCCGGAGCGACTCCGCGTCCGTCTCCAGACCGATGTAGACGCTGTACGGGATGTCGCCGAAGGCGTGCCACCAGCCCTGCTGGCGCGAGTCCTTGGCCATCTGCATCAGCGACTCGACGATCCGCTGGTCCTCCACCTCGTAGACCCCGCACAGATCGCGGACGTCACGCTGGCTGATGCTGCGCCTGCCGTTCTCCAGGCGGCTGATCTTCGACTGCGACACCAGCAGTCGCTCCGCCACCTCCTCGGCGGTCATGCCCTTGACCTCGCGGAGCCGGCGCAGCTCCTGGCCCAGCCGGCGCCGCCTGACGGTGGGATTGACATTGGACGCCACGGGACGTGCACCTCCGGCTGCGTGCCTCGTACTACTTGCCACTTTGCGTGTCTGCTGTTGAGCAGACTGCCACCAAGGCGCTTCCCGCCGCTGGGAAACGGCGGATATACGACGGGTACACGCCACTTCGCGGTGCGATGGCGGGAGTTGGCGTGCGCCGAAGCCGGCCGTGGGTGCGCCGAGCGGGGCGAGGGAGAACCCGTGCGCTCTCCTTCGCCCCGCTCGGACCGCGGCTCCCGTGACCGGGTCTGCCGGCCGTGGATCCGTCGGCCGTTCCGTTGCCTGTCGCCCGTGCCGTCGAGCCCTGGGGACGTACGGGCTCCCTGGGGACGTACGGGCTCAGTGGGCCACGGCGCGTGCCATGGATCCGCGATGCGGTTGCGCCGGAACGCCTCGGGCGGGTTCCGGTGCACTCCGGCCGCCGGCGGGGGCCTGCCGGCCCGCCGGGGCGGAGTTGCGGCGCGGCTGGGCCGCCACGCCGTTCTGGACGTCCATCACGGCGTGCGCGACGAGTCCGCCCATCGGGTCGTGCCGGATCAGATCCCGCAACCGGGAACGCGAGGAGCGTCCCTCGTTCCCCGGGTACAGGTGCTTGCCGAGGCCGACCGCGTGCGCCAGTGCGGCGAGCGCCGCGGTCCGCGGGTCCGGCGGGACGCCGGTGCGGATCGCGGAGTCCAGCCGGGTTCTGATCTCCCGGCTGATCTCGGTGTCCGTCGCCTGGTAGCGAGTCGTCGGCAGCACCCCGCACATCTGTCCGGCCACGGCGTGCACCATGCCGCACCGCTCCAGATGCGAGAGATAGGTCTGGCGCAGCCCGAGACGCGGCCCGCCGATCCAGTGGACCGCCCGTACCGGAGCGCCGCGCCTTCGCAGCAACTCCAACGCGCAGTCCAGTGTTGGGTCTCCAGTCGGCCGTGGCACCACCACGGCGATACGATCCCCGTCTGGGGCTATCCGTCCAGCCAGCGCCAGCTCCACTAGCTGCGCTCCGGCCAGACCGAGGTCGAGCGACTGCGGCTGCGCAGTGGTACCCGTGGTCGGGTCCAATGCCAGCAGCAGAAGCTCCTCCGGAAGTGTTCTGCGGCTCCTGCCCATCCATGCCTCCCCGCGTGGATGAATGACAGGGTGACCCCTCTCACATTGGTCTGTCGAGGGTGCGTGACCGGTTCGTAGTGGAACCAGTAGCTATGTCGTTCTCGTCTACCACGTGGGAGAAGTCCGCACACAGGACACTGGTACATGGTTCGGACAGCGCTGCGGAGTGCTGTCGCGGGCGGGCGGTTCACGGTTCGGTTGGCGCACGCGGGGCGTGCGGCACATGGAGGAGGCATCGGTGGCGGGCGAGTCCCCCGACAGGTCGAAGCAGCGCGAGTCGTCGGAAGAAACGACGTCGGGGAGCGGGGGCCCGGTTCCCGGGAAGCGGGATCCCCGACTGGCGGTGAGCCGCGAGGCCGAGTCCTCGGAGAGCCGCGGGACCGTCGACACGGCCACCCGTGTGCTGTCGGTGCGCGAGGAGACGCCCTCCGGCACGGGCGAGGAGTCCGGCCGCCTGCGCGAGGCGGTGGCCACGTGGGTCCGCTCGGCGGATCCGGACGAGTCCGGGACCGGGGACGGCACCGGGGGCGCCGCTGACGAGGCGTCGGACGCTTCCGAGCGGGAGGACGCCTCCGAGGCCGGTACGACCGCGAGCGCCACCGCCGCCGATGCCGAGGGCACCTCGGACCGGACGGCTGCCGCAGAGGACCGCGAGGACACCTCCGAGGCCGGTACGACCGCGAGCGCCACCGACGGCCAGGGCGAGCGCGAGACCGAGAACGAGCCGGAGCCCGGCCGCACGGACGACGCGAGCGGCAAGGCCGAGGACACCTCCGCACGGGCGGCCGACGCCACGAAGCCGAAGGGTGGGGCCGAGGACGCGGCGGACGGGTCCGAGGCGCCCCGCGCCGAGGACGAGCCCGGGAGCGCCGCCGGGACCGGCACGGACACGGACGCGGAGTCCACGGCCGTCGCCTCCCGCGATCAGGACGAGCCCGGGAGCGCCGGGACGGACGCCGCCGTGCCGAAGTCCGCCGTCTCCGCGCAGGACGCGCCCCGCGCCGGGAAGAAACCCGAGAACGCCGGGGCGGACCTGGACGCGCCCGAGGCCGTCGCCTCCGCGGGTGACGAGGACACCGGGAAGGCCGCGGGTGACGCGCCCCGCGGCCAGGACGGGTCCGAGGACACCGAGCAGGACGTGCCGGGCGCCGGTGCGGCCAAGGCCGCCGCCCTCGCGGGCTCGGGCGAGGGGGACTCCGAGGCGGGTTCGTCCGGGGGTGGTGACGGGAAGCCGGCCGCGAAGGCCCCGGGGGCGGTCGACGACGCCTCCGACGAGGACGGCGAGGACGACCGGCGCGGTGAGGACGGGCCCGGGGACGGGCCGGCGGCGGCTGACACCCCCAAGGCCGGTGCCGCGGGTGAGGACGGGCGGCCGAAGGCCGGGGGGCCCGTCGATCAGCCCACCGCCGTGTTCCGGACCGGGCGGCCCTCCGCGCCCGCCGTCGACCAGCCCACCACCATGCTCAAGCTGGGCGGCGCGGGCCGTGAGGCCGCCGCCGAGGCCGAGCGGACCAGCAAGTTCGTCGCGCTCAAGCGGGACGAGGACCTCGGCGGACGCAAGCCGCCCGCCTCCCCCGCCGCTCCCGCCGGGGCCACCTCCTCCCTCCCGCAGGTCGGCCCCGAGCGGACCACCCAGCAGCCGCTGCCGCCCCGGCCGCCGCTGGACCTGCTGGCCGAGCTGACCAACACCCCGCCGCCCCCGCAGACCCCGCTGCGGACGGCCGTGCGGCGGGTCAAGATCTGGGCGCCGCTGGTCGTACTCCTCGCGATCGTCTTTGCGATCGTGCAGGCCGTACGCCCGCTGCCGACTCCCACCCTGGCGCTCACCGCGGAGGACACCCACACCTTCGACGGCGACCCGGTGAAGCTGCCCTGGCCGGGCGAGGGCCAGGGCTGGATGAGCGGCGACGGCATCGGCACGATGGACCACTTCGGTGAGCAGAAGCCGGTCGCCATCGGCTCGGTCGCCAAGACCATGACGGCGTACATCATCCTGCGCGAGCACCCGCTGAAGCCCGGCGAGGAAGGCCCGAAGATCGAGGTCGACGCGAAGGCGGAGAAGGAGGGCGGCTACGACAAGGCCGGCGAGTCCACGCTCAACACGGTCAAGGCCGGTGACTTCCTCACCGAGAAGCAGGCGCTGTCGGCCGTCATGATCCCCTCCGCGAACAACATCGCGCGTCTGCTGGCGCGTTGGGACGCGGGCTCCGAGGAGGCGTTCGTCAAGAAGATGAACGACACCGCCAAGGAGCTCGGGATGACCGACACGACGTACACCGACCCCTCGGGGCTGAAGGAGACCACCGTCTCCACCGCCGAGGACCAGACGAAGCTCGGCATCGCGGCCATGAGGAACCCGGCCATGGTGGCCATCACCAGCGCGGCCAGCTGGACGGACCCGAGCGGGCAGTACTGGAGCAACTACAACGAGCTGCCCTTCACCATGGGCGCGATCGGCATCAAGACCGGCTCCACCACCAAGGCCGGCGGCAACCTGCTCTTCGCCGCCCGCAAGGAGGTGGGCGGTCGGGCGGTCATCGTCGTCGGCGCGATCCTCGGCCAGCACAAGGGCCCGTCGATCCTGGATACGGTCAACGACGTCAGCAAGCCCGCGCTGCGCGCCGCCCAGGAGGCGCTGACCTCGACGGAGATCCTGAAGAAGGGCACCGTCGTCGGGTACGCGGACGACGGTCTCGGCGGCCGTACTCCCGTCGCCGTCACCGAGGACGTCAAGGCGGTCGGCTGGGCGGGCCTCAAGGTGAAGCTGACGTTCGCCGGGGACGACCTGCCGCACACCGCGAAGGCCGGCACGAAGGTGGGCACGCTCACCGTCGGCGACGGATCGAGCGGTGCCGTCAAGGTGCCGGTCGCCCTGCAGGAAGACCTCGTGGAGCCCGGCTTCATGACCAAGCTGACGCGTCTCTCCTGACCCGGGGACGTACGAGCCGGAGGGCCGTCGCCCACCCGGGCGACGGCCCTCCGGCTGCGTGCTAGCGTCACGAAACGGGCAGGGAACAGGCAAGGAACGGGACACGGGGAGTGCCTTCAGGTGGCCACAGCGGAGCCGACACGCGCCGACGACGCCGATCCGGACCCGGAATCCGGCCCGCGAATACCGCCGACCGGGACACAGCGGACACCCGAGGGCACTGACGGCGCCCCAGGCACCCCCGGCACCTCCGGTACCCCCGGCGCGTTCATGACCGCCGTCCTCGCCGTGCGCGCCCGCATGCTGCGGCACCCGGTGCTCTCCGTCACCGCTCTCGCCGGCCTGCTGCACGTCGTCTGGTTCTTCACGTTCGCCAACAGCGGCGGCGACCTCGCCGCGCAGGACGCGTGGGCCGAGTTCGTCGGCCGGCACCCGGACTCGGCGTACAACCTCGCCTGGTACGGCGGGATGCACCCGGTGTCGTACAGCGTGGTGTCGCCGTATCTGATGTCGGTCCTCGGGGTGCGGACCACGATGATGATCGCGGGCACCGTGTCGGCGGGGCTGCTGACGCTGGTGCTGATGCGCGGCCGGGTCGTGCGCAACCCCCTGTGGGCGGCGCTCGCCGGGGTGTTCGCGCTGCTGTGCAACGCGGCCTCGGGGCGGGTGACGTACGGGCTCGGCACGATGTTCGCGCTCGGCGCGGTCGCCGTCGTCTTCTGCTGGCCGTACCGCTGGCGCTACAAGCGGTGGGCGAAGGCCCTGTGCGCGGCCCCGCTGGCGGCGCTGGCCACCATGGCCTCGCCGGTCGCCGGGCTGTTCGTGGGCCTGGTGGCGGTGGCGCTGTTCCTGCAGAAGCGGCGGCCGGGGGCGTGGGCGCTGGGTCTCGCGCCGAGTGCGGTGGTGGCGGTGTCGGCGTGGCTGTTCCCGTTCTCGGGGACCCAGCCGATGGGCATCGGCTCGGTGATCCTGCCGCTGCTGTACTCGGTCCTGGTGTACGTCCTGGTCCCCGCGGAGTGGAGGACCGTACGGATCACGGCCGCGGTGTACGGGCTGGGGATCGTGCTGGTCTGGCTGGTCAGCTCGCAGATCGGGTCGAACATGACCCGGCTGGCGATGCTGTTCGGCGGGGTGGTGCTGGTGGCGGCGCTGCCGTTCGCGGTGCCGAAGTCCCGCAAGTGGTACGCGATCGTCGTCGCGATCACCGGCTTCACCGGCTGGATCGGTTTCAAGTCGGTCGACGACGTGGTGCACACCACGCCGCGCGCGTCCTGGGCGCGCGAGCTGGCGCCGCTGGTGAACGAGCTCCAGGAGGCCGGTGCCGGACGGGGCCGGGTGGAGGTCGTCCCGGCCCGCTCGCACCGTGAGGCGTCCGCCCTCGCCCCGTACGTCAATCTGGCCCGGGGCTGGAACCGGCAGGCCGACATGAAGCGCAACCCGCTCTTCTACGACGACACCCTCAACTCGGCGAACTACCGCGAGTGGCTGAAGCGCTGGGGCGTGCACTTCGTGGTGCTGTCGAAGGACGAGCCGGACGGTGACGGCGGTCAGCGGGAGCGGGAGCTGGTGCAGCGCGGGCTGCCGTACCTGAAGCAGATCTGGGGCGACGCGAACTGGCAGCTCTTCACGGTGGACGAGCCGACGCCGCTGGCGGAGCCGAACACGGTCGTGGAGCGGGCCGAGCAGGGTGAGTGGACGCTGCGGGTGGAGAGGGCGGGCCGGATCCTGATCCGGGTCCCGTACTCGCCGTGGCTGGGCCTCGTCGACGCCGAGGGCGAGGCGCTGGACCCTCCGCGGGAGACGGAGGAGTCCGAGGACCGCCCGGAGGGCGAGCCGAAGACGTACGAGAACGTCCACGGCTGCCTGATGGAGACGGAGGAGGACGAGAACGGCGACACGTGGACGACGCTGCTCGCGCCTCGGCCGGGGACGTACCACCTGGCGGCTCCGTACAAGTGGGGGGAGCGGGGTACGCCCTGCCCGGACGAGCTGCGCTGACACCGGAGTCCCCGCCCCTCCGACCCCGTTCATGACTGTGAACAAAGGTCAGCTAGCCGAACATTTTTACTCGCTCTTGACCCGACGGTTTCTTGTCGTGCTCTCGCCATGCCGCCCACGATGAGCGGGCACTTCGCGACCTTCCTCGTCCCTACCCCGCTCAGGCGAAGTGCCGATCAGCTGAGTGGAGTTCACAAGGCGGACCCTGGAAGGGGGGACATGAACAGTCTCGACTGGGCGGTGCTCATCGGCTACTTCGCCGTGATGGTCGGCATCGGCGTCTGGTCCCACAAGCGCGTGGACAACGTCAGCGACTTCTTCACGGCCGGCGGCAAGATGCCCTGGTGGCTCTCCGGCATCTCCCACCACATGTCGGGGTACAGCGCGGTGATGTTCACCGGCTACGCCGGCATCGCCTACACCTACGGCGTCACGTCCTTCGTCACCTGGTCGTTCCCCATCGCCTTCGGCATCGCCATCGGGTCGAAGCTGTTCGCCCCGCGGATCAACCGGCTGCGCTCCCGGCTCCACGTGGCCTCCCCGCTGGAGTACCTGAAGAACCGCTACGACCTGAAGACGCAGCAGGCGCTGGCCTGGTCCGGCATGCTGCTGAAGATCGTGGACGTGGGCGCGAAGTGGGCGGCCATCGCCACCCTGCTGTCGGTGTTCACCGGCGTCTCGCTCAACCAGGGCATCCTCATCACCGGCGTCGTCACGGCGGTCTACTGCACCATCGGCGGCCTGTGGGCGGACGCGCTGACCGAACTCGGCCAGTTCATCATCCAGCTCCTCGCCGGCATCGCGATGTTCGTCGCGGTGGTGGCCGAACTCGGCGACCACGGCGGCTTCTTCGGGGCGTGGGACGAGCCCGAGCTCCAGGGACACGGGGAGCCGCTGGTCGGACCGTACGGCACGATCTTCCTGCTGGCGTTCCTGTTCATCAAGCTGTTCGAGTACAACGGCGGCATGCTCAACCAGGCCCAGCGCTACATGGCCACCCCCAACGCCCGCGAGGCGGAGCGCTCGGCGCGGCTGTCGGCGGTGCTGTGGCTGGTCTGGCCGGTGATCCTGTTCTTCCCGATGTGGATGTCACCGCTGCTGGTGGAGTCCCGGAAGCCGGACGGCTCCGACTCCTACGCCCTGATGACCGAACAGCTGCTGCCGCACGGTCTGCTGGGCCTGGTCATCGTCGGCTTCTTCTCCCACACGATGGCCATGTGCTCCTCCGACGCCAACGCCATCGCGGCCGTCTTCACCCGTGACGTGGCGCCGGTGCTGTCGGAGAAGGCCCGGCTGTGGGGCGACCGGTCGGGGCTGATCGCGGCCCGGGTCACCACGGTGGTCTTCCTCGGCCTGTCCATGGCGGTCGCGACGCAGGTCAACTCGCCGGCCTTCAAGGACATCATCACAGTCGTCATCAAGTGGGTGGCCGGGCTGATGGGCCCGATCGCCATCCCGATGATGCTGGGCCTGCTGCGGCCGTTCCGCCGCTCCGGTCCGACGGCGGCGCTCACCAGCTGGGCGCTGGGCCTGCTGGCGTTCTGGCTGGTGAACTACCCGATCCACTGGGCCGTCGACGGCGGGGTGCCGCTGGAGTACCAGGTGTCGATTCCGCTGGCGGTCTCGCTGGTCCTGTACGTCCTGATCGGCTACGTGAAGCCGGAGGACACTCCGGAGCGGCTGGCGATCATCGAGCGTGTCAACACGGACGACGACTCGGCGGCGGCCGCGGTGCCGTCTCCCGCGCCGGTGCGGGATCAGGCGTAGTTTCCCGCCCCCGCCGCCCCTTCCCGTCCCGAACCTGGGGCTCCGCCCCAGACCCCGCTCCTCAAACGCCGGAGAGGCTGAAATTTAGCCTCTCCGGCGTTTGAGGAGCGGGGGTTCGGGGGCAGCGCCCCCGGGATGGGACGGGTAAGGGCGGCGGGAGCGGGAAAGCCCGGGCTCACGCCCCCCGCGGGTACCGTGCCAGCCACGCCGCCGACGAGCCCGCCGGCCCGTGCAGCGCGGCGCCCTGCGTCATCTCCATCGCGAAGTCGTCGGCGAGTTCCAGGATCGTGGGACGGCCCTCCAGCTCGGCCAGCCAGGCCGGCGGGAGGGCCGTCTCGCCGTGCAGCGCCCCGAGCAGCCCGCCGGTCAGCGCCCCGGCGGCGGCACTGGGCCCGTCGTGGTTCACGGCCAGGCACAGCCCCTGCCGTACGTCCTCCCCCACCAGCGCGCAGTACACCGCGGCGGCCAGCAGCCCCTCGGCGGTGGCGTTCCCGACCAGCTCCGTGACCCGCTGCGAGGTGGGTATCCCCTGCCGGACCGCACCCAGCGCGTGCTGGAGCGCGTCCGACACCGGCTGGTGCCCCGGCCGCGCGGCCAGCAGCGCGAGCGCCCGCTGCACCGCCGTGTCCAGGCTCTCGCCCCGGGCCAGCGCGTGCACGATCACGGCGTACGCGCCCGCCGCGAGGCAGGCGACCGGGTGGCCGTGGGTCTGCGCCGCGCACTCCACGGCGAGCTGGGCGACGAGCTGCGGCTCCCAGCCGACGAGCAGCCCGAACGGCGCCGACCGGGCCGCCGCCTCGGGCCCCGCCTCACCGGGGTTCTTGGGCGCCGCCGGCGTCCCCATGGTCTCGTCGCCGAGCCCGAGCAGCAGCGTGCGGACGGGCTCCCGGCGGGCGTACAGCCACTCCTCGCGCGCCAGCCAGCCGTCGTCCTCGCGCCGCTCGTCCGGGCCCCAGTCCCGCTGGGTGGTGGCCCAGCGCAGATACGCCCGGTGCAGATCGGTCGGCGGGTGCCAGACGCCGGTGTCGCGCCGCACCTGGGCGCGGATCAGGCCGTCCACGGAGAAGAGGGTGAGCTGGGTGTGGTGGGTGACGGCACCGCGCCGGCCGTGGGCGGGGGCGAGCTCGGTGAGACCCTTCGCGCCGTGCGCCTGCCGTATCCCGTCGGCCGTCATCCCGTCCACGGGCGCGCCCAGCGCGTCCCCGAGGGCGACCCCGAGCAGCGTCCCGCGCACCCGGCTGCGGAAGTCCTGCTGCTCGCGCCGCCCCCACACGGGCCCGGCAGTACCGCCCACCAAGTCCTCCCGGGGCACCGTCCGTACGTACGACGCCCAGCACTGTAATCGAACGGGGACGGCCGGTTCAGGGGGCGGATCGGTACGCGGGGTGTGAGGCGTGTGAAGCGAGTGACCGGAAGGGGGCGAACAGGACCCGGCGGCACGCCCGCCGGTACAGAACGCGTTCCCTCGCCCGTGTCCCGGCCGGCCCCATTCCGACCCGGCTTCCCCGGGTACGGGCTGCCGTACGGGGAAAGAAACCGCCATGCCCACCACAACCTCACGCGGCGCGTTACAGCTCACCGCCACCCTCCTCACCGCCTCCGTCGCCCTCTACATGGCGCTGGTCGCCTTCGGGAACATCACGGACTTCGGGACGAACCAGGACTTCGTACGGCATGTCCTCGCGATGGACACCACGTTCAAGGACGAGGACCTGATGTGGCGCGCGATCACGAACGAGGGCGTGCAGGACGCCGCGTACGTCGCGATCATCGTCTGGGAGACGGCCGCCGCGCTGGTCCTGGTGTACGGCACCTGGCTCTGGACCCGCCCCGACCACGCGCACGCCCGCCGCGTCTCCACCTACGGCCTGCTGATGGTCATGCTCCTGTTCGGCGCCGGTTTCATGGCGATCGGCGGCGAGTGGTTCGCGATGTGGCAGTCGGAGGACTGGAACGGCCTGGACGCGGCGCTGCGGGTGTTCGTCCTCAGCGGGGTGGTGCTGCTGGTCAACCACCTGCCGGTGACGCACACCGAAAGGCACGACGCCCGCTGAGGGGCCGCAGTACCTTCACCCCGTGCCCCTTCCCATGAGCGCCTTCTCCGCGGAGGCGGCTCGCGCGGCCCTCCTGCGCGTGATCCCCTCGGCCTTCCCGTGGGTCCGTCATCTGTCGGCAGCCGAGCGGGAGGAGTTCGCGGCCGAACTCCTCGGAGCCATGGACGATGCGCCCGGCCGGGATCCCCACGCCGATATCCATCGAGTCGTCGTCGAGTGGCGCGCGACAGCGCGCGTCCTCGCCGAGTTCGAGAAATGACCGACCACCACACTTATGGCATTTGCGATGCCATAATGGGGCCATGGCTGACGACGACACCGAATTCCCTCCCGGCGACGGCCCCAGCAGCGGCATCTCCATCACCCTCGCCGCCGGCACCCTGCAGGCGATCCGTGAGCGGGTCGGCAAGCGGGGCGTCTCGGCGTACCTGGAGAGGGCGGCTCAGCGGCAGATCGAGCGGGATCGGCTGGACGAGTTGATCGCCTCCTTCGAGGAGGTCCACGGGCCCGCGGACCCGGGCGCCGTGGCGGCCAAGCGTGCCCGGCTCACCGGGGAGGGCTCCGGCGCGGGGGCCGCCGCGTGAGCGGCGCCCTCGTCCTGGACAGTGAAGGGCTGGCCAAGGCCGTACAGCGGGACCGTGAGGTGCACGAGTGGCTGACGGCCGCCCGGGAGGCGGATCTGCCGGTGATCACCTCGGCGTCGGTCCTGGTCGAGGTGATCCATCCGAGGATCAACGATGCCGCGCTGCGATGGACGCTCTCGCGGCTGCGCGTGGAGCCGGTCACCCAGGCACTCGCGCAGTCCGCTGCCGCCCTGCTGCGTGCCGCCGGACTGCACGGCCACAAGTACGCCATCGACGCCATGCTCTGCGCGACCGCCCTGCACCACCCGGGCAGGGTGACCGTCCTGACGTCCGACGTGGAGGACATCGGCCTGCTCACCGCCGCGCATCCGCGCGTGGTGGCCGAGAAGGTCTGAGTCCGCCCCGGCTACTCGACGACCCGGACCGTCGTGCCCGCCGCGCCGAAGGTCCACAGGGCCTTGCCGTCGGGCTTGGCGATGCGGATGCCGCCCGTCTGCGCGCCCGGTTCGGCGGGTGGGGGCGAGGAGCCGTCGACCGCGTTGGAGAAGGCGATGAAGACACCGGACTTCTGGGCGAAGTACATGATGTGCTCGACCGGGACACCGTCGCTGCCGGTGGTGGCCGGGGTGCGCTCGCCGATCGTGTACGTGCCGGGGTCCGGGGCGACCGTGCCCGGCCAGACCGCGAAGGAGCGGCGGGGGGTGTCGCTGGCGTCGACCAGCCAGACCCGCTTCTGGTCGAGGGAGTAGACGATCCGGCGGCCGGTGCCCGAACCGTCCGGTACCGCCACCGGCTTCTTCTCCTCCGGCTCGGCGGACGGTTTCGCGTCCGCCGTCGCCGACGCGCTGGGCCGGGTCGTGGCGGCGACGGGCTTCGTGCCCTGGTCCGCCTGGATGGCCAGGACCACCACCGCGGCGATCGCCCCCGTGGTCAGCCCGGTCACCCAGGCCCACGAGGGAAGTCGGGCAGGCACCGGTACGCATCTCCTCAGCTACGGGTCCCGATCGAAGGCCACCGGCTCCGGTCCGGAGGCCGCGGGTCCCGATCGAACGCGGGTCGGATCATCCTACTGCCAGGATCCGCGCTTCCCCGGCCCGTCTCAGTCCAGTACCGGCAGCGGCTCCGGTCAGTCCAGTACCGGCAGCAGCTCCGGAAGGTGTCCGTCGGAGGCCTCCGCCGCACGACGGCGCTCCTCGGGCACCTCGCCGTACAGGGTCGTCCGGGGCTTCGCCGGACGGCCGGCGGCCTCCGCGACCGCGATCAGGTCCTTGACCGACTTGTAGGAGCCGTAGGAGGAGCCCGCCATCCGGGAGATGGTCTCTTCCATCAGGGTTCCGCCGAGGTCGTTCGCACCGGAGCGCAGCATCTCCGCCGCCCCCTCCGTGCCCAGTTTCACCCAGCTCGTCTGGATGTTGGGGATGTGCGGGTGGAGCAGGAGACGGGCCATCGCCGTGACCGCGCGGTTGTCGCGGACCGTCGGTCCGGGGCGGGCGATTCCCGCCAGGTAGACGGGGGCGTTGGTGTGCACGAAGGGAAGGGTCACGAACTCCGTGAAACCGCCGGTCCGTTGCTGGATGCCGGCCAGGGTGCGCAGGTGGCCCAGCCAGTGGCGGGGCTGGTCGACATGGCCGTACATCATCGTCGAGGAGGAACGGATGCCCAGCTCGTGGGCGGTGGTGACCACCTCGGTCCAGGTGGCCGCCGGGAGTTTGCCCTTGGTCAGGATCCAGCGGACCTCGTCGTCGAGGATCTCGGCCGCCGTGCCGGGGATGGTGTCCAGGCCGGCTTCCTTCGCCGCCGTGAGCCACTCGCGGATCGACATGCCGGTGCGGGTCGCGCCGTTGACGACCTCCATCGGGGAGAAGGCGTGCACGTGCATGCCGGGGACGCGCTCCTTCACCGTCTTCGCGATGTCGAAGTACGCCGTGCCGGGCAGGTCGGGGTGGATGCCGCCCTGCATGCAGACCTCCACCGCGCCCACGTCCCACGCCTGCTGGGCACGGTCGGCGACCTGGTCCAGCGAGAGCGTGTAGGCGTCCGCGTCGGTACGGCGCTGCGCGAAGGCGCAGAAACGGCAGCCGGTGTAACAGACGTTGGTGAAGTTGATGTTGCGGGTGACGATGTACGTCACGTCGTCGCCGACCGCCGACCTACGGACGTCGTCCGCGACCCGGCACAGCGCGTCCAGCGCGGGCCCGTCGGCGTGCAGCAGCGCCAGCGCCTCCGCGTCGGTCAGCTTCGTCGGGTCGTCGGCGGCCGTGCGCAGGGCCTCGCGGACGTCGGTGTCGATGCGCTCGGGGACCATGCCGGGGGCGGCGGCCTCGCGCAGGGCGTCCCAGTCGCCGTACACCTCGTCGAAGTCGTCGCGGCGGTCGCCGGTACGGCCCTCGGTGTCGATGGTGCGGTGCAGGTCGGTGCGGCCGGACGCGGTGAACGCCTCGTCCGGCTCCTGCCACGGCAGCCCCCGGGGCAGCGCGTCCGGACGGGCGAGTCCCGTCTCCGGGTCGGCGAGCGCGGCCACGTGCGGACGCAGCCGCGGGTCCAGCCACGGCTCACCGCGCCGCACGAACTCCGGGTACACGCAGAGGCGTTCGCGCAGCTCGAAGCCGGCCGCCCGGGAGTGCTCGGCCAGTTCCTCGATCTGCGGCCAGGGGCGCTCGGGGTTGACGTGGTCGATGGTCAGCGGGGAGACCCCGCCCCAGTCGTCGATCCCGGCCGCGATCAGCCGCCCGTACTCGGCGTCGACCAGGTTCGGCGGCGCCTGGAGGCAGGCGGACGGGCCGAGGACCAGCCGGGCGACGGCGACCGTGGCGACCAGTTCGTCGAGTTCCGCGTCCGGCATGGAGCGCATCGCGGTGTCCGGCTTGGCGCGGAAGTTCTGGATGATCAGTTCCTGGATGCCGTGGTGGGCACGGGAGATCTTCCGCAGCGCGAACAGGGACTCCGCGCGCTCCTCGTACGTCTCGCCGATGCCGATGAGGATCCCGGAGGTGAAGGGGACCGAGGAGCGGCCCGCGTCCTCGAGGACCCGCAGCCGCACGGCCGGCTCCTTGTCCGGGGAGCCGTGGTGCGGGCCGCCGGGCTCGGACCACAGGCGGGTCGCCGTCGTCTCCAGCATCATGCCCATCGACGGCGCGACCGGCTTGAGGCGCTGGAAGTCGGTCCAGGTCATGACGCCCGGGTTGAGGTGCGGGAGGAGTCCCGTCTCCTCCAGGATCCGGATGGAGATCGCGCGCACGTACGCGATCGTGTCGTCGTAGCCGTGCGCGTCGAGCCACTCGCGCGCCTCGGGCCAGCGGTCCTCGGGCTTGTCGCCCAGGGTGATGAGGGCTTCCTTGCAGCCGAGCGCGGCGCCCTTGCGGGCGATGTCCAGCACCTCGTCCGGCGACATGAACATCCCGTGCCCGGCCCGGCGCAGCTTGCCGGGCACGGTGACGAACGTGCAGTAGTGGCACTTGTCCCGGCACAGCCGGGTCAGCGGTACGAAGACGCTCTTCGAGTACGTGATGACACCGGGCCGCCCCGCCGCCTGAAGCCCCGCGTCCCGCACCCGGGCGGCCGACGCGGACAGGTCCCGAAGGTGCTCTCCGCGCGCCTGGAGCAGGACCGCCGCCTCGGAGACGTCCAGGGAGACACCGTCCCGGGCGCGTCTGAGGGCGCGCCGCAGGGAGTTCTCGGTGGGGCCGCCGGTTCCGGTGGTCACGGAAGTCGTCATGCTGTGAGCATACGTTCGGCGTGATCAGGACCCCTGCCCGTCCGCGTCAGCGCCCTCCTCCTTCTCCGTCCACGAACGGCTGGAACGCGTCCAGCGCCCGCAGCACCCCCGCCTCCCCCTCCGGCGGGAGCTGCACCACGACCTCCTCGATGCCCAGCCCCGCGAAGTGCGCCAGCTTGCCCGCGCTGGGCAGGACGGCGTACGGCACGACCTGGAGGGCGCCGGGATCGCGGCCCGCGTCGGCCCAGGCGGTACGGAGCGCGGGCAGCGCCTCCGTCAGGCCCCGTCCGCCGATCGGCAGCCAGCCGTCGGCGTACTCGCAGATGTGCGCGAACAGCTTCGGCCCCGCCGCCCCGCCGACCAGCGTGCGCGGCCCGACCACCGGACCGCGCGGCTTCCGCACCGGCTTGGGGTGCGCGAAACTGGCCCGCACGCTCCCGAACTCCCCGTCGTACGCCGTCGGTTCCTCCGCCCACAACGCCCGCATCAGTCCCATCCGGTCCCGCACCAGCTCGCGCCGGGTCCGCCACTCCACCCCGTGGTCGGCGGCCTCCTCCACGTTCCAGCCGAAGCCGAGCCCGAGCGTGAACCGGCCCCCGGAGAGGTGGTCGAGGGTCGCGACCTGCTTGGCCAGGTCGATCGGGTCGTGCTGCGCGGCGAGCGTGATGCCGGTGCCGAGCCCCAGCCGCTCGGTGACGGCGGCGGCCTGACCGAGCGCGACGAAGGGGTCGAGGGTGCGTCCGTACTCGCGGGGCAGTTCCCCGCCCGCCGGGTACGGGCTGGTCCGCTCGACGGGGATGTGCGTGTGCTCCGGCAGATACAGCCCGGCGAACCCGCGCTGCTCCAGCTCCCGGGCGAGCCGGACCGGGGTGATCGTCTCGTCGGTGAGGAAGATCGTGACGGCGATGCGCATGAGCGGCCTTTCGTACGCGGACGACGCCCCCATCAATACCCGTGCACGCCCCGCCTGTCCATACCGACCGGTCGGAACCTCCTTGCGGCTCCCCTCCCCTCCGCTCAGTGGAAGGCCAGCCGGCCGATCCCCGCGACCGCCGTGACACCGCCGACGGCCAGGCCGGCCGGCCGGTGGCGGCGCAGCGCGAGACCGAGCAGCACGGCGGTGAGCAGCACGGCGGCCGTTCCGATCGCGCCTTTCAGAAGGCCGTGACCGAAGCCGAACTCGTTGATGTGCCGGATGATCCAGACGAACCAGGCGAACCTCATGGCCTGCTGTCGATTCCCTTCTCTTACACGGCAGTTCACCGATCACTACAAAGGTTGCACCGCACCGACCCCTGCACCACCCAAGCCCTGTCATCGGACGACACCGGGGAGCAGCAGCATGTGCGAGGAGCATCAGAGCGGGATCGGGCGGCGCGCCGTGTTCATGACGGGTGCCGCCGCCGCGCTTACGTGGGGAAGCGTGAGCTTCGCTTCCGCGGCGGACCGGGACGGCCGGGAGACGAGGACGGTGCGCGGCACCCTCCCGCCGGGCGCCCCCGACTTCGTGTACGTCCCCGTCGAGGTGCCCGAGGGCGTCCGCGAGATCAAGGTCGCCTACACCTACGACCGGCCCGCCGTGCCGGCCGGCACCACCGGCAACGCCCTCGACATCGGCATCTTCGACGAGCGCGGCACCGGCCTCGGCGGCCGGGGCTTCCGGGGCTGGTCGGGCGGGGCCCGCACGGAGTTCTTCCTCCGCGCCGACGACGCCACCCCCGGCTACCTCCCCGGCCCGGTGCGCGCGGGCACCTGGCACATCGCGCTGGGCCCCTACACCGTCGCCCCCCAGGGACTGTCGTACGAGATCACCGTGACGCTGACCTACGGGGAGCCCGGCGAGACCGTGCGGCCGGTGTACCCGCCGGAGCGGGCCGGAGGGCGGGGACGGGCCTGGTACCGGGGCGACTGCCACCTGCACTCCTGGTACTCCGACGGCCGCCGCACCCCCGACGAGATCGCCGCTCTGGCCCGCGCGGCCGGCCTTGACTTCATCAACAGCAGCGAGCACAACACGCACGCGGCGCACGCCCACTGGGCCGAGGCCGCGGGTGACGACCTGCTGGTGCTGCTGGGCGAGGAGGTCACCACGCGGAACGGCCACGTGGTGGCGATCGGCACGGACCCCGGCACGTTCGTCGACTGGCGCTACCGCGCCCGCGACAACCGCTTCGGCCGGTTCGCCCGGCGGATCCGCCGCGCCGGCGGCCTGGTCGTCCCCGCCCATCCGCACGCCACCTGCATCGGCTGCAACTGGAAGTTCGGCTTCGGCGAGGCGGACGCCGTGGAGGTGTGGAACGGCCCGTACACCCCCGACGACGAGGTGGCGCTGGCCGACTGGGACGGCATGCTGGTGGCGTCCGTGCGGGACGGGCGGGACGGGCGCGACTGGATCCCGGCGATGGGCAGCAGCGACGCCCACCGCGACCCGGACGTCGTCGGCACCCCGCAGACCGTGGTCCTCGCCGACGACCTGACCCGGGAGGCCGTCCTGGACGGCCTCCGCGCGGGGCGCTCGTACGTCGCCGAGTCCGGCAAGGTGTCCCTCGGCTTCACCGCCTCCGGCGGGCGCGGCGGACACGCGGGCATCGGCGAGCGTCTGCGGGTGGACGGGGACACCCCGGTCACCGTCCGCCTGGAGGTCACCGGCGCCCCGCGCTGCACCGTCCGGTTCGTGACCGACCAGGGCGTGCTGCACACCGCGGGCCCGCTGCCGGTGTCCGGGGCGGGCGTGGTGGAGTGGCGGACCACACCGTCGTACGCCGCCTACGTACGCGCCGAACTGCGGCACGAGACGGCCGCCGGACCGCTGCCCGGCGCCCTGGCCGGATTCACCAACCCGATCTTCCTCGGCCCCCGGTAGGCTCACCGCACGATGACTCCCGGGACCTCACACGCCGAACGCAAGTACCGGAGCGCCACCGCCTTCCAGCGCCGGATCAATCCCGTCCTGCGCCGGCTGCCGCTCCAGACCCTCCTGGAGACCACGGGCCGCGTCTCCGGCCTGCCCCGCCGGACCCCGGTGGGCGGGCGCCGGACGGGCGGCTCGTTCTGGCTGGTGTCGGAGTTCGGCGAACGGTCGCAGTACGTCCGCAACATCCAGGCGGATCCCCGGGTACGGGTGCGTATCCGGGGCCGCTGGCACACCGGCACCGCCCATCTCCTGCCCGACGACGACCCCGTGGCCCGGCTGCGCACCCTGCCCCGCCTCAACAGCGCCGCCGTGCGGGCCTTCGGGGCGGGGCTGCTGACGGTGCGGGTGGATCTGGACGACTGAGGACGGAGTGTGCGGGCCTTGTGACGGCCCGCCGCTCCGCGTGTGATCGCCGTCTCGCACGGCTGACGCATCTGCCATGAACGAGGCAAACTGGCGTAGTTGTTCAGGACGCATAGGGGGACTGCATGGACAGTGTGCCGCGAGGACCGGAGCAGCGGCGTTCCGGCTCCTCGACGGAGCCCGGTTCGCTGCGCTTCGGCGTGCTCGGCCCGGTACGCGCCTGGCGCGACGGCGAGCCCGTCGCCACCGGCAGCCCCCAGCAACGTGCCCTGCTCGCCGCCCTGTTGCTGCGCGAGGGCCGTACGGCCACGGCGGCCGAGCTCATCGACGCCCTGTGGGGCGAGGAACCCCCGTCCCAGGCGCTGGCGGCGGTGCGCACCTACGCCTCCCGGCTGCGGAAGGTGCTGGACCCCGGGGTGCTGGTCAGCGAGTCCGGCGGCTACGCGGTGCGCGGGCTCGACGAGGGCGCGCTGGACCTCGCGGCGGCACAGGAACTGGCGGCGGAGGCGGAGAAGGCACGGAACACCGGGGACCTGTGCCACGCGCGGGACGTACTGAACCGGGCCCTGTCCCTGTGGGACGGCGAGACGCTGGCCGGGGTGCCGGGCCCGTACGCCGAGGCCCAGCGGGTCCGCCTGGAGGAATGGCGGCTCCAACTCCTCGAATCCCGCCTGGACATGGACCTGGAACAGGGCTGCCACGCGGAGGCCGTCTCGGAGCTGACGGCCCTGACGGCGGCACACCCGCTGCGGGAGCGGCTGCGCGAGCTGCTGATGCTGGCGCTCTACCGCAGCGGCCGCCAGGCGGAGGCCCTCGCGGTGTACGCGGACACCCGCCGCCTCCTCGCCGACGAGCTGGGCGTGGACCCGCGCCCGGATCTGCAGGACCTCCAGCAGCGCATCCTCCAGGCCGACCCGGGCCTCGCGGAACCCTCCGCCCCCATGACGGAACCGGTGGCGGTCCCCGTCCGCCCGGCCCAGCTCCCGGCGACGGTGCCGGACTTCACGGGACGCGCGTCCTTCGTGCGGGAGCTGAGCGAGGTCCTCGCGGCGGCGTCCGGCGACGAGGGCCGGGTGATGGCCGTGTCGGCGCTGGCCGGCATCGGCGGTGTCGGCAAGACGACGCTGGCGGTGCACGTGGCGCACGAGGCGCGGCCGGCCTTTCCCGACGGTCAGCTCTACGTCGACCTCCAGGGCGCCGGCGCCCGGTCGGCGGAACCGGAGACGGTCCTGGGCGCCTTCCTGCGCGCCCTCGGCACGGCGGACTCGGCGATCCCGGACTCGCTGGAGGAGCGGGCGGCGCTGTACCGCTCGGTCCTGGACGGCCGCAAGGTCCTGGTGCTGCTGGACAACGCGCGGGACGCGGCACAGGTCAGACCCCTGCTCCCCGGCACGGCGGGCTGCGCGGCGCTGGTGACGTCGCGGGTGCGGATGGTGGACCTGGCCGGGGCGCACCTGGTCGACCTGGACGTGATGTCCCCGGAGGAGGCACTGGCGCTCTTCACGAAGATCGTGGGCGAGGAGCGGGTGGGGTCGGAGCGCGAGGCGGCCCTGGACGTGGTGGCGGCGTGCGGCTTCCTGCCGCTGGCGATCAGGATCGCGGCGTCGCGGCTGGCGGCGAGGAGGACGTGGACGGTCTCGGTCCTGGCGGCGAAGCTCGCCGACGAACGCCGCCGCCTCGACGAACTCCAGGCGGGCGACCTGGCGGTCAAGGCGACCTTCGAGCTGGGGTACGGCCAGTTGGAGCCCGCCCAGGCGCGGGCATTCCGGCTGCTGGGCCTGGCGGACGGCCCCGACATCTCGCTGGCGGCGGCAGCGGCGGTCCTGGACCTGCCGGCGGAGGACACGGAGGACCTGCTGGAGTCCCTCGTGGACACGTCCCTGCTGGAGTCGGCGGCGCCGGGGCGGTACCGGTTCCACGATCTGGTGCGGCTCTACGCGCGTGCTTGTGCGGAGAGGGACGAGCAGCCGCCTAGCGAACGGGGGGCGGCGTTGTCCCGCCTTCTGGACTTTTACCTGGCCACGGCAGTGGGGGTGTACGCCATCGAACGACCAGGAGACCGGTTGGTGGACGGACTGGAGCCAACGGAGCATCCTGGTCTGGTCTTCACCGACGGCTCGGCAGCACTGGACTGGCTGTACACCGAGGCCTCCCCGCTGTTGGCCACCGTCCGGCAGGCCGCCGGGACGGACCGACTGCGTCGGGGAGTGGACCTGTTGTGGGCGGCGAAGGACTTGACCGAGTCCGGAGCCAACTCCCACCAGTACGAGATGACGGCCCGTGCCATGTGCGATGCCACTCATGCCGCGGGCGACGCGCGCGCCGCAGGAAGGGCGCGGACGGTTCTCACCGATGTACTTCTGGTGTCCGGCCGCATTCAACAGGCGGAGGAAGAAGCTCGGATGGCCATGGAACTGGCTGACTCCGTGCAGGATGCCGCCGCTTCCAGTTGGGTGGCCAACAACCGGGGACTCATCTGCCTGCACCAGCACCGGTACTCAGCCGGGAAAGCCCTCTTCGACCAGGCCATCGAGGGGTTCCGGGCAACTGGCAACCGTGCGGGTGAGGCCTCCGCGTTGTCGAACCTGTCCCGTGCCCAGCTGGGGATGGGCAACATCACCGAGGCTGTCGAGATCGCCCGGCACGGCTTGGCCGTGTACCTGGAGATGGGGCGGACAATGCGACTCGCCAACGGTCATTTCGCAGTGGGCGTCGCTCTGGCCAAGGCCGGACGTCATAACGAAGCGCTCGACCAGTTCTCCGAAGCCGTGAGCATCTTCGCCGACCACAGACAGCGCCTTTGGGAAGGAGCGACGAACTTCCGCATCGCCGAGGTGCATCTGGCCGCTGAACGGCCATCACACGCTGCGCAGCATGCCGAGCAGGCACTTGCCCTGGGATGCATTGGCGGCGACCGGATGCGCGGCAACGTCCTGACTCTCCTCGGGCGAGCGCTGTCGGCCTTGGGACAGGCTGACCGGGCCAACGCCTGTTGGCGTGAAGCCGTGTCCCTTCTCGAGCAGAACAGTGCTCCCGAGGTCAGCGAGGTTCGCGCCCTCCTTACGCCAGTGACGTGACTATCCCGCATACACAGTGCCGTTCGGGCGTTCAGCGTTCGTTTATCTCCGTCCGGCATTCTCTTCCGTGTCACACCGTCGCGTCGGGGGGCAGGCGGCTGACCAGGGGCCGACCGGTTAATGTGCGGTCCCGAACACCCGCCCGATGGCCCACGGGGGAGCTGTCGGGCGGGTGTTCCATACGTGGCACCACAACAGAGGAGCAAGCCTCATGAGCGACAAGACGAAGGACACGGAAGCAACTCCGCTGGACAACCACATGCCTGCTCCGCCGGCGGGGGAGGAAACCGTCACAACGCTCGACAACCACATGCCGAGCGAGCCGGTCGACATCACGACGCTGGACAACCACATGCCGGCCCCGCCCGCCCTGGACCTCGACGGCGGCAAGTAGCCGTCCTTCCCGCACGGGGAATCGGCCGCGGCGGCGCGGAGGGGGAGCCGTCGCGGCCGATGTGTGTCCGCGCGGGTTTCTGGTCAGCCTTTGACGCGAACCGTTCGAATCACTCGAACAACTGGCTGCGCCCGCCGTACTTTCACTTCCCGTACGGATCTGCTCTCCCGCCACAGGAGTCACAGCGACCCGCACCAAGAAGGTTCTCGCCACCATCGCCCCGGTCCTCGGCATCACCGGCGCCGTCACCAGCCCGACGCGGGCCGACCAGCACTCACCGGTGAGCCCGCCCGGCGTGCAGGCGAGGCGCGGACGCGTCCGCGAACCCCGCCCCACCTCCCAGCCGACGGCAGGTCGCCGACATGCCCGGCCCCCGCTTCTCTTCCGGCCGCTCGCTCGCTTCTCCCCCGTGCTGGAGCGGGCCGGGTCAAGGGTGGGCCGCAGGCCCATCGCCGAAGGCGACGCGACCGCAGGGAGCGCCCTTGACGCGGCCCGCGGAAGCACGACACTGACAAAGAAGCGAGTGGCCCGACGGCCACCTGTCGGTGGGCGTCCCCTGCGGTACGCCCCCGCTCCCGCTCTCGTGAGGGGTCCGCGTGAGTGTCGGGGGCGAGTGGCCCCACGGCCACCGGTGAACCCCGTCGGGTCAGGCGGCCGCCGGGGCGTACGTCTCCGGCTCGCACTCGGCCACTTGGGTCACGTCCGCATCGGTGCCCACGTTCACCCTGGCCGGCACCGTCTCGCCTCCCGGTACGGCGACGTCCTGGGAGCGGGTGACGACCTCCGCGCCGGTCGCGTCCTCGAACCTCACGGTGACGGTGAAGACGCCGTCCACGGCGTTCCGGTTGGTGACCTCGACCGTGGCGTACGGGGTCTCCTCCGAGGCGCAGTCCACCAGGTCCACGTCGGCGTCCTGCCCGGACGACGAGGCGCTCTCCTCGCTGCCCCCCGCGCCGCCGCCGGAACCGTAGTCGTCGTCATCGTCGTAGTCGCGGTGCGAACCGCCCCCCGAGCTCGACGACGAGTCGTGGTCCTGGCCGGAGCTGCTGCAGCCGCCCCCGCCCCCGTCGCCGCTGCCGCCGCCGTGGCCGCGGCCGGTCGAGAAACCGGTGAGGGTGAGGACGACGAGTGCCGAGACGGCTGTGAGCTTGAGTGTGTTCCCCCGGGAATTCATGGCCCTCAGGCTATCGATCTTCGTGTCACGAGCATGTCACCGTCCGGCGACCGTCGCGCACCCGGCGTGGCGACCGGTGCGGGAGCCGCGTGGGGGAGGTGGGAGGCGGCGGTCGTCCGCCGCCTCCCCACAGTCACCGCCTCACGTCGTCCGCGCCGTCCCCGTCCCCTTCTCCGCGTCCAGCGCGTACACGCAGCGGTCCTTGCTGCACGCGTACACCACGCCGTCCCGGACCACCGGGGAGCCGGTGATCTCGCCGCCGGTCGCCAGCTTCCATCTCAGGCGGCCGTCGTCGGCCTTGAGCGTGTACAGCAGGTGGTCGCTGGAGCCGAAGTGGATGCGGCCCTCGGCGACCGCGGGCGCGCCCACGATCTCGCCGCCGGACTGGAAGCGCCACTTGGGCGTGCCGGTGACCGCGTCCAGCGTGTACAGGCCCTTGCCGCTGCCCACGTGGACGTGGCCGGCGGCGACCAGGACCGGGTCGACCGAGGAGCGCGCCTCGGTCGCGATGCGCCAGCGGTCGCGGCCGTCGGTGGCGTCGAGGGCGTAGACCGTGCCGAGGTAGTCGGCGAGGTAGAGGCCGCCGCCGGTGACCGCCGGGCCGGGGACGAAGGCGGGCGGGGCGAGGAAGACCGCCGGGGCCTCGAAGTGCCAGCGGACGTGGCCGGTGGTGACCTCCAGGGCGAGGACGCGGGTGCCGGCGCAGACGTAGGCGTAGCCGTCGGGGGCGTGCGTCACGCGGACCGGCACGCCGCCGCAGGAGGCCGCGTCGCCGATGGGGTACGACCAGCGCTCGTCGCCGGTGCGGGCGTCGAGGGCGCGCAGGCGGGCGTCCTGCCAGACGTAGACCGTGCCCTCGTGGAGGGCGGGGCCGGCCTCGGGGGACTCGAAGTCGGTCTGGCAGCCGGTGATCTCCCACAGCTTCTGGCCGGTGGACGCCTCCCACGCCTGGACGCCGCCGCCGCGCGTACCGGTGACGACGGTGCCGCGGTCGGCCTTGAGGGAGTACACCCAGGCGTCCGTGGACAGCCGCCACAGGTCGCCGCCCTCGCGGGCGTCGAGGGCGAACAGGGTGGGTCCGTCGGAGGCGTGGATGCGGCCGTCGGCGACCGCCATCGACCAGGCGACGTCGCGGGTCTTGAAGCGGCGCCGGCCGGTGGCGACGTCGAGGGCGTGCACCTCGAAGGAGGTGACGTAGACGAGGTCGCCGTCGACGGCGGGGGTGCCCCAGACGTCGTTGGACATGCGGAAGCGCCACGGGCGCCAGCCGCCGGGCTGGTCCGGCGGCGCGGCGGGCGCCGCGGGTGCCGGTACGGCCGGGTCGGCGCCGTTGACGCCGGGGCGGGGCTTGGACCAGGTGGCGGCCAGGGCGGCGGCCGGCGGGGGTGCCTTGACGGCGGCCGCGCGCATGTCGGCGACGCGCGGGCCGGGTCCGATGGGCACCATCGCGCCCGCCAGCCGTACGGGGCCGGTGTCGGGGGCGCCCGTCGGCGCTCCCACCGGCGCGGGCATCGACGGGGGCGGCGGGACGACCGGGTCGTGCCGGGGCGGCGGAGGGACGTGGGGGCGGGCCCCGCCACCGGCGCTGCGGCCGGTTCCGGGCGCGGGCCGGACCGCCGTCCGGCCGCCCCGCCGCGTCTCGATCAGGGTCACCGCCCGCTCGGGCAGCCACGCCGACGCCGTACCGCTGTCGTCGGAGCCGGAGCCGAACAGGTGCGGGGCGAGCTGGGCCTGGAGGTCGGCCGGGTTGGGCCGGGCCGCCGCCTCCATCTGCATGCAGGCTTCGATGAGCGGGCGCAGCTCGTCCGGGAGTCCGTCGAGGTCCGGGCCCTCGCGCAGCAGCATGAAGACGGTCTCGACGGGGTTGGCGCCGTGGAACGGCGGATGTCCCGTGGCGGCGAAGACCAGCATCGAGCCGAGCGAGAACACGTCGCTCGCGCCGGTGACGCTGCGGGAGTCCTTGGCCTGCTCCGGGGACATGTAGGCGGGGGTACCGACGGCGACGTTCGTCATCGTCAGGCGGGTGTTGGAGACGCCGGAGGCGATGCCGAAGTCGATCACCCGGGGGCCGTCCTCGACGACGAGGACGTTGGAGGGTTTCAGGTCGCGGTGGACCAGTCCGGCGCCGTGGATCGACTGGAGCGCCTCCGCGACGCCCGCCGCGAGCCAGCGCACCGCCTGCGCCGGGAGCGGCCCGCACTCGTTCACTATCTCCTCGAGGGAGGGCGCGGGCACGTACGCGGTGGCCAGCCACGGCACGGCGGCGCGCGGGTCGGCGTCCACGACGGCCGCCGTGTAGAAACCGGAGACCGCGCGGGCCGCCTCGACCTCGCGCGTGAAGCGGACCCGGAAGAGCTGGTCCTCGGCCAGTTCGGTCCTGACCGTCTTGATCGCCACCCGGCGCCCGGACGCCGAGCGCGCGAGATAGACCAGCCCCATGCCGCCGGCTCCCAGCCGTCCCAGCACCTCGAACGGCCCGATACGCCGCGGATCGTGCTGTGTCAGCTGATCCACCACTTGCCTGCCACCTCCCCGTACGAGTCGCGCCACCACCTGTGCCCGCGACCGTAGTGCAGCGTCTCACCACCGCACCGCCGTGGCGGCACGCACCCCGATTCTTCCTGTCCGCGCCCCCGGTTGCGAACCGGCCGACAAATAGGGTGTCCAGGTTTTCATACGACACAGAGGGTGGAAACGGCTCAGCGGTTCATCGGTTCGGTGACTCAGCGGCGCAGCAGCGCGAAGGACGCCCCCTGATTGTCGGTGACCACGGCCGCCGTGCCGTAGGACGTCTCGAAGGGCGGAACCTGGACCCGGCCACCGAGCCGGACCACCTCCTCCATGGCGCCCCCGGGGTCCTCGACGGCGAAGTGGACGAGGAAGTGCGGCGGCATCTCGGCGGGGAAGACGTCGGAGACCGGCGCGCGGCCGAAGTCGGGATCGGCGTCCGGGCCGAACAGGGCGTCGTGGAAGAGACCGCCGTAGAAGGTGTTGGCCGCCTGGGTGTCCCGCGTGTACAGCTGCACCCAGGCGAAGGTGCCCGGCTCGTGGCGGCGCCCGAAGCCGGGGGTGCCGGTGCCCTGCCAGAGGGAGAACACCGCCCCCTCGGAGTCGGTGACGAGCGCGGTGACGCCCAGGTCGCCGAAGGGCCCCGGTGGGGAGACGACCTGCCCGCCGGCCGCGCGGATCCGCCGGCACAGCGCCCCGGCGTCCGGGGTGGCGAAGGACACCGTCCACACGGTGGGCAGCCGGCCGTCCGTCTTGTGCGCGAGGGAGGCGACGGGGGCGCCGTCCTTCAACGCCCGCACGGTTCCCTGGGGCTGGTCCTCGAAGGTCCAGCCGAAGAGCCCGCCGTAGAACCGCTTGCCCGCCTCCACGTCGGGCAGCTGCGCGTCCACCCAGCAGGGGGTGCCCTCCGGGTACTCCGACGCCCTGTGCCCCGATGCCCTGTTTTCGGCCATGCCGCCAAAGTAACCGCGTCGCCCGCAGGCCGCAGACCAGGCACACCATCCTCCGAGGGCCCGCACACCCCATTTGCAGTCGGCCGAATCGCGCTCGGATCACCCGTCGGTAAGCTGACGGCATGACAGGACAAGTGCGTACCGTCGACGGCCGCGTGGCCGGCCGGCGTGGGCAGGCGACCCGGCAGAAACTGCTCGACTGCCTCAGCGAGATGCTCAGCTCCTCCCCCTACCGGGACGTCAAGGTCATCGATGTCGCACGGAAGGCGGGCACCTCGCCCGCGACCTTCTACCAGTACTTCCCGGACGTCGAGGGCGCCGTCCTGGAGATCGCCGAGCGCATGGCCGCCGAGAGCGCCGGGCTGAGCGAGCTGCTGGAGGGCCGCTCCTGGGCAGGGAAGGCCGGCTGGCAGACGGCGCAGGAACTCGTCGACGGTTTCCTGGAGTTCTGGCGGGACAACGAGGCGATCCTGCGGGTCGTGGACCTCGGCGCGGCCGAGGGGGATAAACGTTTCTACAAGATCCGCATGAAGATCCTGAACTCCGTGAACAACTCGCTGGCGGACTCCGTCGCCGAGCTGCAGGCCAAGGGGCGGATCGACAAGGACGTGAACCCCGCGGCGGTCGCCGGCTCGCTGGTGGCCATGCTCGCGGCCGTCGCCTCCCACCAGAAAGGTTTCTCCTCCTGGGGCGTGAAGCAGGCGGAACTCAAGCCGAACCTGGCCCTGTTGGTGTACCTGGGGGTCACCGGCAAGAAGCCGCCGAAGTAGGCGAAACAGGCGCCCGGCGGTCCCCACCGACCGGCGCGCGGATTCGCGAGTCCTGTCAGACGGGCGGTGGTTCACTCCGGTGGGCCGCCGCCCGTCGCTTTCCGCGCGGTACGGGAACGAGGAACACGGCACCGCCCGAACGGTGTTGAGCTCCAGCGGGCCGTCCGCGAGCGGCCCCGAGTGACCGAGTGAACGTCCGACGCACACGCCGCAGGAGGAACCCGCGATGGCCCTGACCCGCGAAGAGCGCGAACAGTTCCTGGCCGAGCCGCACATCGCGGCGCTGGCGGTCGACGCGGGGGAAGGCCGCGCCCCGCTCACCGTGCCGATCTGGTACCAGTACGCGCCCGGCGGCGACGTGTGGATCATGACCGGCCCGGACTCGCGCAAGAACCGGCTGATCGGCGCGGTGGGACGGTTCTCGCTCATGGTCGACCGCGTCGAACCCACCATCCGTTACGTCTCGGTCGAGGGGCCGGTGCTCGACACCACCCCGGCCACGGTCGAGCAATTGCGGGAGATCTCCGCGCGCTACCTGCCGGCCGACAAGGTCGAGGAGTACGTCGACTTCGCCTGGAAGAACCACGGCGAGCAGGTCGTCGTGCGGATGCGGCCCGAGCGGTGGGTGTCCTCGGACCTCGGGTCGGTGTGAGCCCGCCGGACGCCCGACAATCGGTGCATGGAACCCGATCTCCACGAGCTGCTGAGGTCGCTGCGGGTGTGGGACCCGCGGATCACCGACCTGCCGGCGTTCGACCCGGCCGCCGCGCCCGCCGAGCCGCTGCCGCTGTTCACGCGGTGGTTCGCCGAGGCCGTGGCGGCCGGCCAGACCGAGCCGCACACCATGTCCCTGGCCACGGCGGACGCGCGCGGGCTGCCGGACGTACGGATCGTGATGCTGCACGGCGCGGACGACGACGGCTGGTCCTTCGCCACCCACGCGCACAGCCGCAAGGGCGGCCACCTCACCGCGCGCCCGTACGCCGCGCTGGCCTTCTACTGGCCGGTGCTGGGCCGCCAGGTGCGGGTGCGCGGGCCCGTCGAGGCGGCCCCCGCCGAGGAGGCGCAGGCAGACCTGCACGCCCGCTCCACCGGGGCGCTGGCGGCCGCGCTGACCGGCAGGCAGAGCGAGGTCCTCGGGTCGCCGGAGGAACTGGCACGGGCCTCGGAGACGGCATGGGAGCAAGCACGGCACGCACCGGACACCCCGGCCCCGTCCTGGACCCTGTACCGGCTGCGGGCGGACGAGGTGGAGTTCTTCCAGGGCGAGCCCCGACGACGGCACGTACGGCTCCGCTACCGGCGCGGAACGGAGGGCTGGGTCAGGGAGTCCCTGTGGCCGTGAGGCCCGGGGAGGGGCCGGGCGGGCCCGGATGAGGAGGACATGCGGACATTCGAACCCGCGATCCCCGCATGCGTGATCAATCCGCAACCAATTCCGGTCTTGACCGATACCCATCAACCAGGGGCGTGATTACGCTCGCGCTCATGGCCGACTCCTCCGACTCCTCCACGTCCGCGCAGCCCACCGCGCCGAACCGGGCGGACCGCCCCGTCTACGTCATCGGCGGCGGCCCGGGCGGACTCGCCGTCGCGTACGCCCTGCGCGCCCGGGGGGTGCGGGCCGTCGTCCTGGAGCGCTCCGACCGCGTGGGGGACTCCTGGCGGCGCCACTACGACCGGCTGCGCCTGCACACCACCCGGCGCCTGTCCGCGCTGCCCGGGCTGCCGATGCCGCGCCGGTTCGGACGGTGGCCGGCCCGGGACGACGTGGTCCGCTACCTGGAGAAGTACGCCGAGCACCACCGCCTGGAGATCGTCACCGGTGTCGAGGTCTCCCGGGTCGAGCGCACCCCCGACGGCACCGGCTGGCTGCTCCACGCCACCGGGGGCCGCGAACTGACCGGCGCGGCGGTCGTCGTCGCCACGGGCTTCAACCACACGCCCCGCGTCCCCGACTGGCCCGGCCGGGACACGTACACCGGCGAGTTCCTGCACGCGTCCGAGTACCGCGACGCCAAGCCCTTCGCCGGCCGGGACGTGCTGGTCGTGGGCGTCGGCAACACCGGTGCCGAGATCGCCGTGGACCTGGTGGAGGGGGGCGCCTCCCGGGTGCGCCTCGCGGTGCGCACCCCTCCGCACATCGTGCGCCGCTCGACCGCGGGCTGGCCCGCGCAGTACTCGGGGATCCTGGTACGCCGGCTGCCGGCCGGCCTCGTCGACCGGCTGTGCCGGGTCCAGGCGAGGGTGGCGCTGCCGGACCTGTCGGACCGGGGGCTTCCGCGTCCCGGCTCCGGGCTCTACACCCGGGTGCGGGAGGGGGCCATTCCCGTGCAGGACGTCGGTCTGATCGACGCCGTGCGCAAGGGGAAGGTGGAGGTCGTGGCCGCCGTGGAGGGGTTCGAGGAGGGCAAGGTCGTCCTGGCGGACGGGGATCGCGTCGGTCCGGACGCGGTCGTGGCGGCCACGGGGTACGCGCGCGGTCTGGAAGGGCTGGTCGGCGGGCTCGGTGTCCTCGACGACCGGGGCAGACCGGTCGTCCACGGCGGACGCGCCCCGGCCGGCGCGCCCGGCCTCTACTTCACCGGGTTCACCAATCCGATCAGCGGCAACCTCCGTGAACTGGCGTTGGACGCGCAGCGGATCGCGAAGGCGGTGGTCCGCGCGGGGGGAGTCTCCCGACTCCCCGACTGACTGCGGGCAAGTCGTGCCTCCCCCAGTGCCTTGAAGGCCCCCAGGGCGATGGGGGCACCTCCCGCTCGAGCGGAGCCGAGAGTGGGGGAGGCACCCCGCGAACGCCGGGCCGCGCAACACCCCCGTCCCACCCCGGCCCCGGACCCTCAGGCGACCGCCGTCGCGAGCGGAGCCCCCGCCCGCCGCCGGATCACCAGCGCCATCAGCGCCGCCGCCGCGCACAGCGCCCCCGACGCGATCCAGACCACGTCGTACGACCCGAACCTGTCCCGCGCGGCACCCCCGAGGAAGGCGACGACCGCCGCGCCCACCTGGTGCGAGGCCAGCACCCACCCGAACACGATCGGACTGTCCTCGCCGTAGTGCTCACGGCACAGCGCGAGCGTCGGCGGCACGGTGGCGACCCAGTCCAGCCCGTAGAAGACGATGAAGAACAGCATCGGCGGATGCACACTCGGCGCCAGCAGGATCGGCAGGAACAGCAGCGAGATCCCCCGCAGCGCGTAGTACACCGCGAGCAGCCGGCGCGCGTCGAAGCGGTCCGTGAACCACCCGGACGCCACCGTCCCGACGACGTCGAAGACGCCGATGACGGCCAGCAGGGACGCCGCGGTCGTGACCGGCATGCCGTGGTCGTGGGACGCGGGCACGAAGTGGGTCTGGATCAGCCCGTTGGTCGAGGCGCCGCAGATCGCGAAGCTCCCGGCGAGCAGCCAGAACGGCCCCGTCCGCACCGCCGAGAACAGCACGGTCAGCGCACGCCGGGCAGCCCCCGGAACGGGTTCCGGCTTCGGCACGAACTCCTTTGCCCCGTACGGCTTCACACCCACGTCGGCCGGATGGTCGTGCAGCAGCAGCCAGACGAACGGGACGACGGCCAGCGCGGCGAGCGCCACGGTGACGGCCGCCGGCCGCCATTCGTACCGCGAGACGATCCAGGACAGCAGCGGCAGGAAGATCAGCTGCCCGGAGGCGGACGCCGCGGTGAGGATGCCGGTGACCAGCCCCCGGCGCTCGGTGAACCAGCGGTTGGTGACGGTCGCGGCGAAGGCCAGCGCCATGGAACCGGAGCCGAGCCCCACCAGCAGACCCCAGCACAGCAGCAGTTGCCAGGGCGCCGTCATCCACACCGTCAGGCCCGAGCCGAGCGCGATCACGCTGAGGGCGACCGCGACGACCTTCCGGATGCCGTAGCGGTCCATCAGCGCCGCCGCGAACGGCGCGGTGAGGCCGTACAGCGCGAGGTTCACGGAGACCGCCGCGGCGATGGTCCCGCGCGACCAGCCGAACTCTTGGTAAAATTTTGGGGCACTCAGCACGGTGAGCAGGAACAAGGGGGGCACGACAGGTGGACGTCACCATCTACGTACGACTCAGCCTCGATCAGCACGGCGACGAGTTGGGCGTTCAGCGGCAGGAGGCCGAGTGCCGGGCCTACGCCGAAGCCCGTGGCTGGACCGTACGCGAGGTGATCGCGGACAACGACATCAGCGCCACCTCGGGCAAGGTGCGACCCGGGTTCGAGCGGCTGTTGGCGTCCAAGCCGGACGCGATCCTCTGTTGGCACACTGACCGGCTTGTACGCAAGACGGAAGACCTGTTGCGAGTGATCGCACTCGGGGTCAACGTTCACGCCATCCACGCTGGACACCTTGACCTGTCGACTCCGGCCGGTCGGGCCACGGCCAAGACGGTCACGGCGTGGGCGGAGTACGAGGGTGAGCAGAAGGCGCTGCGACAGAAGGCGTCGAACCTTCAGGCGGCAAGGAACGGCACGCCACACAAGACAGGCCTGCGACCGTTCGGATACGCCGACGACTACGTGACCGTGGTCGAGGCCGAGGCGGAAGCGATCCGCAAGGGCGCCGAGATGGTTCTTCAGGGCGAGACCCTGGCGGCTGTCGCTCGCTTCTGGACCGACCTCGGTCTACTCGCTCCCCGCTCGTCGTCCGGCACGGCGAAGGGCGAGGCGAAGGGGTGGGGTGTGGGCGGGGTGAAGAAGGTGCTCGTCTCCCCTCGGTACATCGCACAGGCCACCTACCACGGCGAAGTGGTGGGCGCGGGCCAGTGGCCCGCGATCCTGGACGAGGTGACTCACTACGCCCTCGTGTCGGCACTGACGAACCCCAAGCGCTTCACGGGTGGTGCGCGTACCGGTTCGGCCCCTCAGACCCTGCTCGCCGGACTGGCTACCTGTGAGCGCTGCGGGGAGACCGTGCGAGGCGGCATGTACCGAGGGACGCCGGTCTACCGCTGCGGACAGAAGCACGTACGCGTGCCCCGAGAGATGGCCGACAAGCGAGCCGGTAACGCCGTCCTGGCGCGGCTCGTCTTCCCCGACTTCCTGCCCTGGGTTCTCGCCGCTCGGCAGGAGCAGGGGGATGACTCGGCCCACCTTCACCAGGAAGCTCAGACCCTGCGGGAACGGCTCGACGGGTTGGCCGTGTCCTACGCCTCCGGGGCCATCACCCTGTCGCAGATGACAGCCGGTACCGAGGCAATCCGGGCCAGGCTCGACGAAATCGACGAGAAGTTGTCCGGTGTCACCGGTCTGCCCCCGATCGACCCCGTGTCGGGCATTGCTGGCCTGATTCAGGACTGGCCGAACACGCCGCTCCCCGTCCGTCGAGCGTGGGTCAAGTTCGTCACCACGATCACGATGCACCCCAACGGCTTCAAGAAGGCGGCGAAGATGACCGTGGACGACTACATGACCGTGGAGTGGAACCACACCGCCGACGAGACCGACGCGTAGCCTGCCTCGCTCGACTGCCCCGCTCTCATCCCGAGGGCGGGGCTTCGTCATGCAGGATCAGAAGGGCGGCGGCTCTTGCCCTGCTTCTTGGAGCCGGTCGGCCAAGCTGTCGTAGTCGAAGTCCACCGGCAAGGGAGACGCGTACGCGTCTCCGAACCAGCGTCGACGCTGTTCCTCTTGCCTGACCTTGCCAAGGTCTACGAAGGACAAGGTGGGGGCCGAAGGCCCCCCAAGGGAGCCAGCCCCTTCGTCTTCCTGCTGGGGCCCGCTCACGCGGCCCACCTTCGCCGGCTGCTTGCGCTCTTCGTCTTCACCCTGTCGGCCCCCTGCCGGGGGCCGCTCTTCGCCTACCGGCTTGCTCTTCGCCGCTGGCTCCTCACTCCTACCGCCGTCGCTCTTGAGGGTATGTAGGTTGTATGGCTTCTCAGCCATACCCCCCTGCTTCGGCAACGTGAGCCGGTAGATCACCGGACCGTCCGGCACCTTGCCTGTCTTCGTGAGCCAGCCAACTTTACGCAGCCTGCCGACGATCTTGTTGACCGTCTGCTCTGGAGCCTTCCCGCCGTAGCCGAGTTCCCTGGCGATGGTCCCGTTGGACGGGCACACGTTCTCGCCCGTCTCGTAGTCCGCGTACAACGCCATGGCGACGCCGACCAACTTCTCTGCGTGCTTCATGTTCGAGCGCACCAGCGCACGACGCCATACGTGTTCCTGTATCTCGGGTCTCCCTTCCTCGGCGACAGCATCCGTCCCGCCATCATCGCGGGGGACCCGAAATGTACAGGGCATGGAAGGAAAAGCGCAGGTCACTGCATGTGAGGCACCTCTCAAAATGAGGCCGTGCAGGGACTCACCCTCGCTACGCTGGTGCGATGGTCAACGATCACGCCGGCGACATCGGTCTCCGCTTCGCTCTCCAGGTCACCGGCTTCGAGCTGGCTACCGAACCGCCAGCCCCGGACACACCACTGGCGCGCATCCTGAACTACGCCGACGAGCACGGATACGAGGATCTGACTGACGAACACTTCGACATGGCCAAGCTGGGCCTGCTCTGAGCATCCCTACATTTCGCCGGTGACGATGATGTAGCTTTCTTCAATCCCCCAGGCTGTGAATCACCACGATGTCCTTGTCGCACCCCGCACAGACCCGCTTGCTGTAGTTCGGGGGAAGTTCGCCCCGTGGGTGGAATTCCTGATGGCAATGCGGGCAGGCCAGTACCAGCTTGCGGCACTTCTTGCACCGAGCAACTGCCCCGTGTTGAGTTTCATGCAGTGTCGCGAGCATTCGCCCAAAGAACACAGCCATCCTCACCACGCCGCGTGTGGTCACCATGGCCTGTAGCTTGTGATCCCAGCTGTTTGGGGCAACAAAGTCGGTTGACTGGCACGAGGGGCACAGGGTCGGCCACTCGGTAACCTCACCCTCGTACATGATCGATTTTTCAGTCCTCGTCATCGTCGCCTCCGTAGCCACACTCCCCCTCTTCCGACCCCGGACACTTCGCTCACGCGCATCCTGGCCTACGCCGCCAAGCACGGGTACGAGTACCTGACCGACGAGCACTTCCAGGCAGCCATTGAAGGACACCTCTGATCCCGCTTGCACTGCCGTCGCCGTGGAATCAAGGCGAAATGTTTTTCCATCACCACCACTTCGGCCCTGGTGGGTCGTAGTTCGACACCAGTATGGGCTGGTCACACTTCATGCAGACTCGACTGGTGTATACCGGGGGCAGTTCACCAGTCGGATGGAATTCCTGATGGCAGTGCGGGCAAGCAAGGACCGGCTTACGGCATTTCTCACACCGGGCAAGCGCTCCGTAGAAATTATTGGGCCCCGCTGTTGCCATCCATCGTCCGACACTCGCCGCGAACTTGATCCAGCCGCGTGTGGTTACCGCAGCTAGGAGCTTTGATTCTCCGGTACTCGGAGCGACAAAGCTGGTTGACTTGCACGACGGACACACGGTCGGGTTTTCGATTGTGCCGTCAATGGTCTTCTCTCTTTCAGTCATCCTCGTCTCCGTAGTCGTATTCCTCCTCTCCCAGCCCGGACACCGCTCGCGCGCATGCTGACCTTCGCCGCCAAGCGCGGGACCGACGCGCTGACAGAGGAACACTTCCGGGCGGCACTGGAAGGCACCGACTCTGATCACCCCTGCCAGGGCCACTCATGACGCACCACAATGGTCTGATCACACTTCATGCAGATCCGCTTGCCGCCGTCTGGGGGGAGCTCACCGGGTGGGTGGAATTCCTGGTGACAGTGAGGGCACGCAAGCACTGGCTTGCGGCATTTCTTGCATCGGAGAAGCCCGCCACGGAGCTCTTCCCCCATCGCTGAAGACATCCGCACGAACGCTGCCACCATCTTGTTGAAGCCGCGCGGCGTCACGAGAGCCTGGAGTTTCGACTCCAGACTGTTTGGAGAGACGAAGCTGGTCGACTTACACGACGGACATACCGTCGGGACCTCGGTGGCCTGATTGCTGCCCGTCGATGTCTTACTCATCGTCGTCCCCGTCGTCGTATTCCTCCTCGTATTCCTCCTCCGACTCCTGCTCCGCCTCGGCGACTGGAGCATGAGGGTTCTCGCCCTTCACGTAATCTGACGTGCTGGTGTACCCCTGGCCGGCAGCATCCACAGTCACTTCGGATTCAGATCGCGTCGTGTCGTAGTTGGATGCGGGCTTTCCTTGGGAGTCAGCCGACGTGTATTCGGTCCCCATCATGTCCACCCCTCTCGCATTTGACGCTTCAACGGATGGAGGCGGGCCAATACAGTCACAGTAACTCCGCACTCGGGCGGGCGCCTCTGGCCGGCTGACCTCAAACGACCCTGAAACCGTGGCGAAATCTTGGCCACCAAGACACGGCGGTCGAGCACGGCCCTTCAGGGGTCATACCCCACCCCCTTCCGTCATCGCCCTGTATGGCGGCTGTGCGAGCCGTCGCCCACCGTGGACATGGAACAACGTTGCAGCACCTTGACCTGGACTGTAAGTTTTTCCACGGAAATACTTACATGATCATGGAGGGGGAGCCATGAAGCTCGTTGCCTACATCCGCGTATCCGGGGCCGGACAGGTCTCGGACGGCTACGGCCTGGACGTACAGGAGAAGGCCGTCAAGGCGTGGGCCAAGGCCCACGGTCACCGCATCGTTCATATGTCGCGTGATGAGGGCGTGTCTGGTGCGACCGAAGCGCTCGACCGTCAGGGCCTGTCGGAAGCTCTGCTGCTCATCAGGGAGGGCAAGGCAGAGGGGTTGCTGATACCTCGACTCGACCGGTTGGCCCGTGCGCTCACGGTGCAGGAAGCCACGCTTGCCGTGGTCTGGCGTGACGGGGCGAAGGTCTTCACCGCCGACGGTGGAGAGGTCCACCAAGACGACCCTGACGACCCGATGCGCACGGCCATGCGGCAGGTCATCGGCGTATTCGCCGAACTCGATCGGCGCATGGTGGTCAAGCGTCTCCGGGACGGGCGTGCGGCCAAGGCAGCCTCCGGCCGGAAAGCTGTCGGTGCGTACGCCTACGGCTTCCACGGGGACGGAGAGGGGCGAGAGCGCGACGCTGCACCCAACCCCACGGAGCAGACCGCACAGGCCCGCATACTCGAACTGAGGGCGGAGGGAATGAGCTACCGGGCCATCGGCGTGCAGCTCGACGCTGAGGGCCTGCCCCCGCGCAGAGCCGCGAAGTGGAGCGCCATGACGGTTCGCTCCGTCTGCCAAAAAGCCGGGGTGTCCTGAGACAGGCGCACAGCCGCGCGGTCAGGTCGCCAAGGCACGGACAAGCATCGTGCCCACAGCCTTGCCCTCTGGCGGGTCGATCAGAGACACGCGCACGTCAGAGAAGCCGTGCCCCGTCAGGATGCGACTCCACTCATCCGGAGTGCGGTCGTGCCGCAGTCCGGCTTTGGCATGCATGGGCCCCTGGCTTCCTGGGGGCAAATGTGAGAAGGCCAGGATGCCGCCCGGGGCCATGCGCGAGCGGATCAGCGGAAGCAGGGTGTCCGGATCGACGAACCACACGGCACCAAAGATCGAGAGCACGACATCGAATGCCTCGTCCGTCTCGTTCAGGAACGCCGTCGCCTCCGCCGTACGGAACTCAAGGCCCGGTAGGTGGCCCCAGCGCTCCCGGGCGACCGTCTCGCGGGCGGGGGCGATGTCTACCCCTTGACCGGTCGCGCCGAGCGTCACGAGGTGCGCAAGGTTACTGCCGCTCCCGGAGCCGAGTTCCAGCACCCGGCGTCCGGCCACGGAGCCCAGAAGGCTCTCGTTAGGCCCGTGCTCAGCGTACTGGGTCCAGTTCAGCCAGGTCGTGTCACCCTTGGCGTTCACCGTCCTGCGTGGCTTGCTCCCGACCGCGTACCTGTCCCAGGACTCAGCCAATGACATGCGGTGATCCTTTCCGGCGTGAGGGGCCCGCCCCCAACGTACGGGGACGGGCCCTAACTCACATGCCGCTCACTACTACTTGGGTGAGTCGTGGCACCCGGCGTGGCATTGGTTGCAGTCGGCAGCGTCCTCCATGCCCCAGAGGGCGGGGTCGATCTCGAACCCGGCTGCCTTGATGGCCTTGATCGTCTGTTCCAGCACGAGCGGGCCGCCGGTCTTGGGGTCGTGCCCGTCCCGCGTCACCTCCTCGTCGGTGACGCACAGGACTCCGACCGCCGTCCCCGGAAGCTCCGGAACGTGGTGGATGTACCGGCCGAAGTGCCGGCTGGTGAAGTGGTGGTACGGGATCGAGTCGAGCATGAACGAGTGCCACGCCTCGTCCACCTGCTTGGACGGGCCCATGAGAAGGTCCGGGTTCTCGCCGCATGTGACCAGGTAGGCGATGGCCTGTCCGAACTTGGCCTCTGCCAGTTCGCGTGTGTTCTCCGGGTTGCGGAGGAGGAGAGCTACCTCCCGCTCCCACACGTCCGGGGTGACGTACGCCTTCGGGTCGCGGATCACTACTGCCGTGCTCATGCTGGCTTGCCTCCACGTAATTGGGGGTCCGTGGTGCTCCGGTCATGTCGCCCACCCCTGCACTTGGCGCACAGGCACGGCGGCATCAGGCCAGTAGCGAGGGGTTCCCCGCCCTCACCCTCGTACAGGGTTCGTGGCTTTGTCTGAGTGCCGTCGGCTCTCACCGTGTAAGCGCTGATGCGGATGGACATGACGACCATGTTCCGGATCGATCACGACCATTGCGGCGACGTTCAAGGCGTCTCTCGGGCGTCATGTCGGTGTCACCCCCAGGGCGTCAAACCGGTGTCATTGGAGACGTGGCGTGGCTACCCTCGGATCATGACGACTACGGCCGAGCGTGAGCGAGTCCCCAACGACGTGCTGACCTCCGTACGCAAGTCGATGAACCTCAGCCAAGACGAGTTCGCCCGAGGCTTACGCGGCGCAGGCGAGGAGCTGGGGGAACCGAACGACGCCTCCAAGCGACTCGTGCAACGCTGGGAGTCCGGGGAGACCAGGACATGCCGCCCGCTGTATGCGCGGGCACTGAAGCGGTTCACCGGCCGTACCCCTGAGTCGCTGGGGTTCGCGATCCCGATGGCACGCGTCCACTCAGACGGGGCAGGAGGCCACGACATGGAGGCCGAGGAAGTCGGCACGGCTGACGCTGCCACAAGCCCGGAGCCGGAGCCGCAGAGCGAGTACGCGGGCATCTGGCTGTCCCGCTACGAGTTCTACTCGTCCAGCCGTGACGAGACGTTCGACTGTAAGCACCACGTCGTGATCGTCCAACACGGCAACCGGCTGACAGCCCAGAGTCTGCCCGGAGCGTCGACCAACCCGGACAGCCCATTGTCTTTGGATCTCACCGTTGATCGGAACGTCGTCACCGGTACGTGGACCGAGCAGACGGCGACTGACGGATACTACCAAGGCGCCCGGTACCACGGTGCGATTCAGCTACTCATCGAGCCGACAGGCCGACGCATGGCAGGCAAGTGGGTCGGGTTCGGCAAGGACTTCGATGTGAACACAGGCCCGTGGGAGCTGCACCTACTCGACCGATCGACAGGCCGCGCGAGCATCGAGCGGTACTCGACCACGCCGCAGTGAGGGATCGGGGCGCTCCCCCTGGGGGCCGCCCCGTGCGGGCGCCTGGCCGCCGAATCCGCCCCGCCCGGTTCGAACTGGCAGGTACCAAGAGACCCGCCTTCAAATTCCCCAAAGCATCACCACGCGAACTCGTCGTGCAGCGGGTCGATGAATAGGCCCGGTACGGAGCGGAAGGCGGCGGCACCGATGATCGTCACGAAGGTGACGGCGGCGACGAACCACGCGCGGTGCACGCGCGTGCGGCTTGGCTTCGGGCCGCTCGCGGGCGGCTCCACGACGACGGCTGTCTCGCTTGTCTGGGTCACGCCCTAGAGCTTCCGGGATCGGTCCCGCCACAACGAGTGGCCCGGAGGACAGCATTCACTAGGATCGGGCCATGGATCCGGTCGAATTCCCCCGAGTGTCCGCCGACTTCCGGCCCCACCGGGTCGTGGTCCTCGCCCTCGACGGACTGCTCCCCTTCGAGCTGGGCATCCCGCACCGCGTCTTCGGCCGCCCTCAGGACGGGCGGGGGCGGCACCTGTACGAGGTGATCACCTGCTCGGTCCGGCCGCCCGGGCCGGTGGAGACCGACGCCGACTTCACCCTCCACGTCGCCCACGGCCCCGAGGCCCTCGCCACCGCCGACACGGTGATCGTCCCGGCGTCCTACGAGCTCGGCCCGGTGTTCGAGCGGGGCGAGCTGACCGACGAGCTGGCCGCCGCCCTCGCCCGTATCCGTCCCGGCACCCGGCTCGCCTCCATCTGCACCGGCGTGTACGTCCTCGCCGCCGCCGGGTATCTCGACGGCCGGCCCGCCACCACCCACTGGGCCGACGCCGAGCGCTTCCAGCGGCTGTTCCCGCGGATCGAGGTCGATCCGGACGTGCTGTTCGTCGACGACGGGGACATCCTGACCTCGGCGGGCGTCGCGGCCGGGATCGACCTGTGCCTGCACATGGTGCGGCGCGACCACGGCGCCGTCGTGGCCAACGAGGTGGCCCGCCGTACGGTCGTACCGCCGCACCGGGACGGCGGGCAGGCGCAGTACATCGAGCGGCCGGTGCCCGATCCGCAGCAGTCCTCCACGAGCGGTGCCCGTGCGTGGGCGCTGGGCCGGCTGCACGAGCCGATCCAGTTGCGCGACATGGCCGCGCGGGAGGCGATGTCGGTCCGCACCTTCACGCGCCGCTTCCGGGAGGAGTCCGGGGTCAGTCCGGGGCAGTGGCTGACCCGGCAGCGGGTGGAGCGGGCCCGGCAGTTGCTGGAGTCCACCGATCTGTCCGTGGACCAGGTGGCCCGCGACGCCGGTTTCGGCACGGCCCAGTCGATGCGGCAGCACCTCCAGGCGGCGCTGGGGGTGACGCCGACGGCGTACCGGCGGACCTTCCGGGCCGGGACGGCCGCGCCGGCCCGGGGGTGAGCGGGAGGCCGCCCACAGGCTGTGGAGAACCCGGGTCCCCGCCGGCGGTGGCGGTGCGGCGCTGTCCGCCCCGAGCACGGCAGCGCCGCACCGCTCTTCGGCTTCGGCGTTCCCGCCCGGGGTTCCCCCCTCGGCCCTGGGGGAACCGACGCCGAATCACGACCCACACTCGTCGAGGACCCCCGTCGTCGGGCCCTCGCCGTCCCCTCGCGGCGAATCGCTGACGAACAGAGTGATCAAACGGTCACCGAACGTCAATACCGATTCGGGTGACAATGACCTGCTTGAGGCATATGCCCTGTTGGCCGAGACCGCGCACGGAAGCACACCCGGCGCACCACGTCACACCCCCGCCCGCCGACCTGGCCCCTCGTGCACCCGTGCACCTGCGGAGACGCGGACGACCGGGCGAGAAGGGACGCGGACAACTCCCCAAGGGGCACGGGGCCGTAGCGATATGCGGCTCCGCCGCGCGGGCGCGGTCAACCGCGAGGAACCCGCACACCCCGGCCGCCCGAGCCCTTCCGCGCCCACGCACCACGCGCCCCGCGCGTACTACACCGCCTCGTAAGCCAGCCCGCCACACGCCGGCGCCCCGTCGGGCACCTGCCCGCAGCGGTCCAGCTCGCACCAGATCCGCTTGCCGGCGCCCTCCGCACTCCACCCCCACCGATCCGCCAGCCCGTCCACGAGCGCGAGCCCGCGCCCGCCCGTGGCCTCACCGTCCACACAGCGCGGCACCGGGGCCCGTTCACTGCGGTCGGTCACCTCCAGGCGGACGGTGGCCTCCTCGGCGTCCTCCCCGGGCAGGGAGAGCCGCAGTACGGCCGGACGGCCGGTGTGCACCACGGCGTTGGTGACGAGTTCCGAGACGAGCAGGATCAGGGTCTCGGCGAGCGGTTCGTCGGCCTCTATGCCCGAGCCGGCCAGCCGCGAACGGGTCCACTGCCGGGCCCGTCCCACCTCAGCGGGGTCGGGCCGGATCTCCAGTTGCACTTGAAGCACCTGCACCGCTCACACCATCCGAACCGGCGGACACTTGGACTCGCGCCTCACGATGGCCACGATCGTAGCCATTTCCTGCATGGCCAGAACAACGGCCGGGACAGGGGTCACGGAACGTGAATCCCTTGTGGAACAGCATGGTTGACGTACAGTCACCCCAACAAGCGCTTCGGGCATATTCCAGCGCGAAGGAGTACACGTACGGCATACTGTGCGACGCCCGCCGCGGGGAGCCGCACGGGTGCCGGCGTTTCGCCTGGCCACCCGGCGGGAAGTCGCAGGCACCGGCCGGTACGGAGTCGCCTCGGGGGCGACTCCGGCGCGGTGCGTACGCGGGACCACTCGCATCCCACACAAGGTACCGGAGGGGACGTCCGACTCCGGGCCGTGACGAGTGCCGCACAGGACACAAGCCGGTATCAACCCTCCGTGATCATGAAAATGCCACGATCCGTGACATCCGCGCGGAGGTGTTCCACCGGGCCACCCGGACCGTCAGGGCCACCGGAGCTACTCGGGGACGGTGAAGTAGCGGGCGAAGGACCGGACGACCTCCTCCTCGCCGATCCTGCCGTCGCCGTCCGGGTCCAGCGCGGCGGCGGCCGTACGGGCGAGGTCCTCGGGGACGCCGAGCACCTTGAGGACCCGCGCGACGTCCTCGACGCCGGCCGTGCCGTCCCCGCCGGTGCCGGCGACGGCGAGCGCCGCGTGCAGGAAGGGGCGGGCGATCTCGGCGAACCGCTCCGGGTTGTCCCGCAGCCGCTTGACCGCGCCGTTCACGAACTCCTCGCGCGTGATGCGCTGGTCGCCGTCGCGGTCCGCGATCCCCGCCATGCCCTGCCAGAACGCCTCGGCGCCGACGTACAGGGCCTGGCCCCGGTCGGAGCGGGCCGCGACGGCGAACTCGGTGAGCAGCGCCTTGGCCGCTCCGCTGAAGTCCTCGCGGTCGATGTAGCCGTTGCCGTCCTGGTCGAAGCCCGCGAAGCGGGCCGCGATCCTTCGCTCGTACTCGCTGGTGACCATGTCTCTCTCAGGCCGCCTTAGGTCAGTGGGTCGTCTCGCTGGGAGCGTACGTGGTGGTGGGCCGCCGGGAAGCCGGAAAACGACGCCTGGACCAAGACCGGGGGAATAACGGGACAAGCGTGTGACACGTGTGAGCGCCCGCGCGTGCCGTCATGCCGACAGCGGGCGGGAGTCCTCGTCGACCGCGGAGGGGACGTCCGGGTGGATCTCGAAGAGCCGGCGGACCCCGAGGGCGCCGAGCACCTTGTTGACGTGACTGCCGTCGGCGGCCCCCCGCGCGGGGAGGATCAGCCGCAGGCTGCCCCGGCAGGAGCGGAGCAGTCTGCGGGAGGCTATGAGCACGCCGACCCCGCTCGAGTCGCAGAACCACACCTCGGAGAGGTCGAGGACGAGGCTGTGCCCGCCCCCGGCCACCACGTCGTGCACCCGCTGGCGCAGCACCGGGGACGTCACCAGGTCCAGCTCGCCCGAGACCCGGAGCACGGTCCACTCGCCGTGCTCCTTGTCGGTCACTTTGAAGGTCACCACCACGCCCCTCGCTCGCCGAAACGGAAGCAGTCCCTACGCTTCCTTGCAGCGCGGCTGCCCACCGGCCGTTCCCTGAAACGCGAGCCGAGAAACGGGTACCGAACAGAAAGGGCTTATTTTGGTCGTCTTCGATCCGATTCGATCGGTTCCGATCGGTGCGGAGGTGGGCGGATGCGGCCCGGACGGCGTCCGACGTGGGCGGGCGGCCCCTTACCATCCACGGCTCCTCCAGGGGCGCACATTGCCATAAAGGGGCGTGCGCCCTCCTGTGCGCCGACTACATTCTTGGGGTCGCAGGCCACACCGGAACCGGGTACCGACCAACCCGGGACCGGGAAGGAACAGGGGGTGAGGGGCCGCATGCCGAAAACGGACGTACCGCCCCGCTGGGACCGCAGGATGCAGCAGCGGCTCGCGCGCGGGGAGGCGGCGGCCCTCGGCGAGCTCTACGACCGGTTCGCCTCGCTCGTGCACGGCCTCGCCCACCGCGTCGTCGGCGACGAACACGCCGCCGACGCCATCACCCGCGACGTCTTCGCCCACGTCTGGGAACACCCGGACTCCTACGACCCCGCGCAGGAACCCCTGCGCACCTGGCTCGCCACGCTGACCAGCCTGCTGGCCGTACGACGGCTGCGCACCACAAAGACCGCGGCGCTCGCCCGCGGCGGCCCCGGCACCACGGAGGACCTGGAGCGCACGGTGCGGCACGCCTCGGTGGCGGCCCGCGCCGACTACATCGTCCAGTCCATGCCGGCGCCGCTGCGGGACGCCCTGGAACTGGCGTACTTCCAGCGCAGGGACTACCGCCAGACCGCCGCCGACCTGGGCGTCACCGACGACGAGGCGCGCCGCCGGCTCCGCCTCGGCCTGCAGTTGCTGGCCACCGCGCACGACACCGGGGCCCCGGGCGACCCGCCCGGGATCGGGGGCGCCGCGTGAGCGAGCACCGTGCCGGACCGCTCGTACTGGAGCACCACGTGCTGAAGTCGCTGCTGGGTGCCTGGGCGCTGGCCGCCTGCGCGCAGGCGGAGGCGGACGCCGTCGAGGAGCACCTCGGCGCCTGCGGGCCCTGCGCGGACGAGGCGCTGCGGCTGCGCGAGGCGGTCGGCCTGCTCCAGCGGCCCGAGAGCCTGGACCTGGACCCCGGCCTGCGCACCCGCGTCCTGGAGGCCTGCCTGGAGCGGCGCCCGCCCCGCGTCCCCGTGCCGGAGTGGGCCGCCGCGTACGACGCCGAGACCGCGCGGCTGGACGCGCTGCTCCAGGACTTCGGCGACTCCGAGTGGCACGCGCCGGTGCGGCTGCGCTGGTACGAGTCCGACGAGGCGAGCAGCCGCCGTACCACCGTCGCCGGGGTCATCGCGCATCTGCTGACGGTCGACGGACTGGTCGCGGTCGCCCTCGGCCTCGACGACCCGCTCGGCGACGCCACGGCCGCCCGGCCCACCCCGACGGACCGCACCGAGGCGTACTGGCGGGCGGCCCGCTTCCCGCCCACCCGCTCGGTGCGGGCGCCCTGGCGGGAGCAGAGCCACGACCTCGTGCGGACGGTGTCCTTCACGGGCGGCGGCACCGGACGGCTGCCGGTGTCGTACGGCGACTACGAACTGCCGCTGCACGACGCGATGCTGGACCGGGCCTTCGAGTGCTGGGTGCACGCGGAGGACATCGCCGAGGCGGTGGACTACCCGTACGACCCGCCCTCCGGGCGGCATCTGCACCGCATCGTCGACCTGGCCGCGCGCATGCTGCCGGCCGTGCTGGAACACCGCCGGCAGCACGGGCTGGCCTCCCCCGTGGAGCGGCACCTGGTCGCCGCCGGGGCGCCGGGGCGCAGCCTGCGGCTGGAGATCGAGGGGTCCGGCGGGGGCGAGTGGCTGATCCCGCTGGACTCTCCGGCGGCGAAGGGGTCGGCCGAGCACGAGGTGGCGCACGTCGCGCTGGACGGGGCGGAGTTCTGCAGGCTCGCGGCGGGGCACGTGTCTCCGCGCGAGGCCGCGGTGGGGCAGGTCGGAGACCGTGACGCCATCAAGGACGTGCTGTTCGCGGCGGCGAGCATGAGCCGGATGTAGGGGCGGGTTCCGTCTCGTCGGCGGGCGCGGGTGCGTGGGGGTTGCCCGCGCGGTTCCCCGCGCGACCGGCCACAGACCACCCGCAGTCGCCACCGAGCCGGAACCCCCCGAGCCCTCAGGCGAAAACGACCGTCCTCCGCCCGTTCAGGAGGATCCTCCGCTCCGCATGCCACTTCACCGCCCGCGCCAGCGCCTGGCACTCCACGTCCCGCCCGATCGCGACGAGCCCCTCGGGCGTGACGTCGTGCCCCACCCGCTCGACCTCCTGCTCGATGATCGGCCCCTCGTCGAGGTCGGCGGTGACATAGTGCGCGGTCGCGCCGATGAGCTTCACGCCCCGCGCGTGCGCCTGGTGGTACGGCTTCGCGCCCTTGAAGCTCGGCAGGAAGGAGTGGTGGATGTTGATGATCCGCCCGGAGAGCTGCTTGCACAGGTCGTCCGAGAGGACCTGCATGTAGCGGGCGAGGACGACGAGCTCGACCTCGTCCTCGCGCACGATCTCCAGCAGCCGGGCCTCGGCCTCCGCCTTGCCGTCCTTCGGCACCGGGATGTGGTGGAAGGGAATGTTGTACGAAGCCACCAGTTCGGCGAAATCGGTGTGATTGGACACCACCCCGGCGATCTCCACCGGCAGCGCACCGGTCCGCGCGCGGAACAGCAGGTCGTTCAGGCAGTGCCCGAACCGGCTGACCATGAGCAGGACGCGCATCTTCTCGTCGGCCCGGTTGATCCGCCAGTCCATGTGGAAGGAGTCACCGATCGCCGCGAAGCTCGCCCGCAGCTTCTCCACGGTCACCGGGGCGTCCGCCGAGAAGTGGACGCGCATGAAGAACAGTCCCGTGTCGTGGTCGCCGAACTGCTGGCTGTCCTCGATGTTGCAGCCGGTCATGAAGAGGTAGCTCGACACGGCGTGCACGATGCCCTGCTTGTCGGGACAGGACAGGGTGAGGACGTACTGGTCGGCGGGGGCCGCGGCTCGGGTGGACTGCTCGCTCATGCGGAAAAGGGTCCCACACACGCGGGAACGGCCGGCCGTCCGTTCCGCTACGCGGACCGCGTCACGATCCGCAGCACCTCGAGGGTGCTCGGCGGGGCGTCGGGGTCGTCGCCGTCGCTCGCCGCCATCCGCACGTGCGCGTCCCGCGCGGCCCGTACCGCCTCCGGCCACCCCTCGTGCTCGAGATAGGCGGCCACCGGCGCGTCCGGGCCGACCTGGTGCATGATCCGCAGGACGCGCAGCACCGCGGTGTCGACGAGCGCCGCCTCCTGGGAGTCGCGGAAGATCGTGCCGACGTACTTCTCGGCGGACCAGTTGTCCAGCCAGGTGTCCTCGACCAGCCGGTAGACGGCGTCGGTGACGTCGCCGTAACCGTCGGCCCCGGCCAGCCAGACGCCCCGCTGGAAGGCGGGGTCGGAGAGCATGTGCAGCGCGGAGCGCACATTGCTGCGCCAGCGCCACCACGGCATGTCGTTGAGTGGCATGCCGCCCATGGTGAAGGAGCGACGGCCACGACGGGAAGAGTTCTCCGAACCTTGCACGATCGTCGATCGTACGTTTCCGCGCCACATGAGTCATACGGGACCCCGTAATTCACCTCGGCGTCACCATCCGTTGACCAAGGGTCACTCCGAGGTTGGCCGTGTGGCGGAATCGTGGGGGAGCATGACCGGCAGGCGACGCATCCGCAGCATTCTCCTCCCCCGCCTCCTCCACCGGCCCGTCAGGGCCCGCGTCCTGGCCACGGGCGCGCTGGTGGCGTGCGCGTCGCTCGCCGCCGGGTGCGGGGTCGTCCCCGGTGCCACGGGGGGTTCCGGGGACGACGGCCCCATCACCGTGATGACGTGGGCACCCCAGGACACCGAGGCCACCAACAAGCCCGGAATGCCCGCGTTCGCCGAAGCGTACGCCCGCTGGATCAACTCCCAGGGCGGTATCAACGGCCGCCGGCTCACCGTACTGACCTGCAACGACAAGAACGACACCGTGGCCGCCGCGCGATGCGCCCGGCGCGCGGTGCAGGAGAACGCCGTCGCGGTCGTCGGCTCCTACAGCCAGCACGCCGACTCCTTCATGCCCACCCTGGAGGGCGCCGGAATCCCGTACATCGGCGGTTACGGCATCACCACCAACGAGTTCACCAGCCCGCTGTCCTATCCCGTCAACGGCGGCCAGCCGGTGCTGCTGGCCGGTCTCGGCCGCACCCTGGCCGACACCTGCGGGCCGGTCACCCTGATCCGGCCCGACACCATCGTGGGCGACCAGCTCCCCCCGCTGCTCGACTCGGGCCTGGCGGCGGGCGGGCACGCGCGCTCCAGTGACCAGCGGGCGGCGGAGGACGCCACCTCCTACGAGAGCCAGGCGCGGCAGGCCCTGGAGCGCGCCACCGCGGACACGGCCGCGCAGGGCTGCGTGGTGCCCGCACTCGGCGACCGCACGGGCACCTTCATGGACTCCTTCCGGCGGGCCCGCGCCGACTATCCCGAGGTGCACACCGCGACCGTGCTGGGCAGCGTCGACCAGAGCACGATCGACGCGTCCGGCGGGGCGTCGGGGCCGTACGAGGGGTCGTACGTCACCGGCTGGTACCCGGCGGCGAGCGACGCCCGCTGGAACCCGATGAAGAAGGTGATCAAGGAGGAGGCGTTCGGCGACAACCGGATCGACGCCGCGGACGCCGGGGTGCAGACCACCTGGATCGCCTACACCGTGTTCAAGCAGGTCGTCGAGGAGCTGGGGGACGGCGAGGTGAGCGCCGACACGGTGAGCGGGGCGCTGGACGGCGGGCTGAAGGTCACCACGGGCGGGCTCACCCCCACCCTGCGGTGGGACTTCCAGGACGATCTCGCCGCCGTCGGTTTTCCCCGCCTGGTCAACGCGAACGTGACGCTGCAGGCGGTCGAGGACGGCCGGCTGGTCGCGGCCCGCAAGGGCTTCACCGATGTGACGAAGACGCTGCGGGACGCGGATCTGGGCTGACCCGCGTTCCGCCCGGCCGGGCGGGACGCGGGTCGGCGGTGTCCGGTCAGAGCTGGGTCGGCTGGCGCTCGGTCAGGCCGTACCGCTTGGCGATCACGTTCCACAGCTTGGCGGCCTTCTGCTTCTCGGTGGTCGCGGTGCCGCTGGCCTGGTTGCCGGCCTGGGTCTGGCCGGTGGAGCGGGCCTGGCCCTTCTTGCAGCCCTTCTTGCCGGCGGTCTGGTCGGCCCAGGCCGCGTAGTGGTTGTCGGCCGAGGCCGACGCCTGCCACGCCTTGGTGAGCGCGGTGGTCAGCGCCTGGTGGTCGGGCAGCTTGTCCACAGACAGGCCGGAGAGGTCGGTCACGAGCTGGTTGCGCTGCCCGGCCGCTTCCCGCAGGTCCTCGGCCGCCCGGCCGAGATCGCGGCAGGCCTTCACATCGGCGACCGCGTTGATCACGGTGGTGCGGCTGTCGCCGCTGTCGGCCAGCAGCTTGTCCAGCTCGACGGCCTGTTCACGGGCCGGGTCGGCGGACGGCGAGCCGGAGGCCTCCGCGCTCGCGGGCGCGGTCGCGGACACGTTCTGGTTGTCACCGTCGTCGTCGCCGCCCGGGCTGCCGAGCAGCGCGCCCGCGCCGACACCGAGGACGGCGATACCGACGCCGATCGCCGCGATGAGCGGCACGCGTGAGCCGGTGCGTCCGCCGCCGCGTCCGCCCCGGCCGCCGGCCGGGACGGTGGGACCGGCCGGGCCGGCCGGTCCGCCGGGCGCGGTGCGGGCGGGCGGGCCGTAGTCGACGCGCGGGAGCTGCTGGGTGGATCCGGCCGGTCCCGCGGCACCGTCGCGGAAGAGGTTGTCGAACTCGGCGGGCGGCTGCCGGTTGCCGTCACCGGGCGGCGGGGCGCCGTAGGGCTGCCCGGGGGGCTGGTCGGTGACGGGGGCGATGTACTGGGTGGCCTCGGCGTCGGGGCCGCCGGCGGGCGGCAGGTGTCCCGCGCCGGGCGCGTTCCGCGGGGGCATGCCCGGGTATCCGCCGGCCTCGGAGCCGTGGGCGGGCGTCTCGGGCGGCAGCGCACCCGGCCCCACCGGGGGGATGAGCTGCGTCGCTCCCTCGTCGGCGGCGAGTACCGGGGGTATGAACTGCGTCGCCCCTTCGCCGGCGGCGACCGGCGGCATGTACTGGGTGGCCCCTTCCGTCCCGTCCGGCATGGCGGCCGGCGGGTACTGGGGGGCGCCGTAGCCGTTCCGGGCGGGGGCGCCGTAGGGGTCGGCGGGCGGCAGCGGGGCTCCGGCGGCGTACGGACCGGCACCGCCGTGCGGAACGTTCCCGTGCGGGCCGGAGGGGGTGTTCCCGCCGTATCCGGCGCCCGGCTGCGGGCCATTCGCGCCGTACGGCGGATGACCGCCGTGGGTCTGCGCGCCCTCGGGCGGGAGCGGGCCGGGGCCGCCGGGCGTGTTCCGCGCGCCCCACGGGGACGGCTCCGGGGTGCCCCACCGGCCGTCGGACGGGGGCTGCCAGTCCTGGCCGGGCGGTGCGGCCGGGCTCTGCTGCCCGGGGCCCCACGGCGTGTCCCAGGTCTGGCCGCCGGGCGGGGCCGAGGCGGGGAACCCTCCGCCGGAGGTGCGGCCGTCCGCGCCGCCGGGGGCGACCGGTCCGGCCGTCATGCCCGGCAGCAGGGGTTCACCACCGTCGGAGGGCAGCACGATGCCTTCGCGCGCGGGGCGCGCCGAGGGCTCCTCGCCCTGTCCACTCTGCGTCACCGGGACTCCTACCAATGGGGGACCTTGTGAATCGTCGGCTCACGCTACCGGGTCCCCGGAGCCCGGTGCCACGCAGCACAGGGCCTGACCTCCTGCCCTGTGAGCGCGGTAACAAAACCGGGACACCGTAAGCCGCTTGCGCCACCCCCTTCGCCCCTGCCCGTCCCGTCGTGGACGTCAGGCCGCCGTCTGGAGCTCCATCCGCGCCCCGAACTCCCGTACCACCGACTCCTCCCGGTACGGTTCGAGGCGCTGCTGGAGGTCCTCCAGGTACTCGGCGCCCCGGTTGGAGCGGAGTCCGCCCAGCAGCTCCACCGCCTTCAGGCCCGTACTGCAGGCCTGTTCGACCTCGCGCTGCTGCACCTGCGCGGTGGCCAGCAGCACGAGGCCGATCGCCCGCCGCCGCGCCCGCGACACCGGATGCCCCTCCAGCGCCTGGCGGGCGCACCGCGCGGCGGCCTCCGCCTGGCCGAGGTCCCGGTGGCAGTGCGCCAACTCGTCCGCCAGATAGGCCTCGTCGAAGTGCGCGATCCACACCGGGTCGTCGCCCGAGGCCGGATCGACGGCCTCCATGGCGCTCACCGCGCGCCCCGCCGCCGTCTGCGCGGCGTGCACGTCGCCCATCAGCGCGTGCCCGCGCGCCTCCGCCGCGTGGAACATCGCCTCCGCGCGGGGGGTCACGCGCCCCCGCGCGCCCTCCTGCGCCGCACGCGCCAACTGCGCGATCTCACGCGGGTTTCCGAGCTGTGCGGCCAGGTGGCTCATGGAGGCGGCGAGCACGTACCCGCCGTATCCGCGGTCCCCGGCCGCCTGCGCCAGCCGCAGCGCCTGGATGTAGTAGCGCTGGGCGAGGCCCGGCTGCCCGGTGTCGACGGCCATGTACCCGGCGAGTTCGGTCAGCCGCGCGACCGCCGCGAACAGGTCGCGCCCCACGGCCTCGCGGTACGACCCCGCCAGCAGTCCCGAGACGACGCTGTTGAGGTAGTGGACCACCACCGGGCGTACGTGCCCGCTGCCGTACTGGTGGTCCAGGTCCACCAGCGCCTGCGTCATGGACCGCACGGCCGCCACGTCGGACTGGCCCACGCGGGGCCCGGCGGAGCGCGCCACCTGCCCGTCGGGCGCGGAGATCAGCCAGTCGCGGCTGGGCTCCACCAGCGCGGAGGCGGCGACGGAGGACCCGGACAGGAAGTCCCGCCGGCCCACGTCGCTGCGCCACAGCTCGCAGACCTGCTCGATGGCCCCCAGTACCGTCGGCGAGAACTGGAGGCCGACACCCGAGGCGAGGTTCTTGCCGTTGGCCATGCCGATCTCGTCGATCGTGACCGTACGGCCCAGTTTGCGGCCCAGTGCCTCCGCGATGATCGCCGGCGCCCGGCCCCGCGGCTGCTGTCCACGCAGCCAGCGCGCCACCGACGTCTTGTCGTAGCGCAGGTCGAGGCCGTGCTCGGCGCCGCACATGTTGACCCTGCGGGCCAGCCCGGCGTTGGAGCATCCGGCTTCCTGGATGAGCGCCTGCAGCCGTTCGTTCGGCTGCCGTGCGACGAGAGGCCTTGCGGCCATTGGCGTACCCCCTGAGGCTGCGGTGCCCTGCCACGCACCGAGTTGACGTGTCTTCCGCGGCCGTACGTCTCGCGTCCCGGCGATGGATGCGGCCGGGAAGATCAATGCCCCACCGAAGTACCGACAATGCGGGACATGTGAGGATTGCCGGGGTAACGGCGGATGCCGGCCCCCCTCCTGGTTACCCACCGGGGACGCGGATCCTCCCGCGCGCCCCCATGGATGCACCCATGCGCCCCGAACACGGAGCCGGTGCTCCTCCCCCGCGCATGCGCGGGGGCGTAACCCCTGGTGACGGCCGTAGTTGTGTTCATCGTGGAAGAGACGATCGCGGGCGCCGACGCCGTACAGATCCCGAAGCAGCGCGGGGAATCGCTGCTGGACACCGCAGTTCGCTACGCCGAGGAGCGGCACTGGGACGTGTTCCCGGGCACCTGGCTGGAGGCCGTCGAGGGGGTGCAGCGCTGCTCGTGCGGTGACGCCGCGTGTCCCGCGCCCGGCGCGCACCCGGCCCGCCCGGACTGGGCGGCCCAGGCGACCGGCAGCGCCACCGTCGCCCGCCGGATGTGGCAGAAGCAGCCGGACGCGTCGATCCTGCTGCCCACCGGGCGGACGTTCGACGCGGTCTCCGTGCCGGAGACGGCGGGGTTCCTGGCGCTCGCGCGGATGGAGCGGATGGGGCTGACGCTGGGGCCGGTCACGGTGACGCCGGACCGGCGGACGGAGTTCTTCGTGCTGCCGGGGGCTTCCGCGAAGGTGCCGGAGCTGCTGCGCAGGCTGGGGTGGTCGTTGTCGTCGCTCGACCTGGTGGTCCTCGGGGAGGGGGCGTACGTGGCCGCGCCGCCCACGCGGGTCGGGTGCCGGGGGGCCGTGCAGTGGGCCTGCCGGCCCACGGCTGTGAACCGGTGGCTGCCGGATGTGGAGGAGCTGGTCTCGCCGCTGGCTTATGCGTGCGGTCGGGATCGGTAGGGCGCCTGTTGTCCTGCGGGGCTTGTGCGGTGTCGCGACCGCGGGTTCGTCGTGGCGTGTCGCGCCCACGCGGCGGAGCCGCGTATCGACACGTTCCCGCGCCCCTTCGGGGCGCTCCGCTCCCCTAGGCTTCTCTGCTGACGGAGGGAGACCTGGTGGGGATCATGGCCGTAAGTGTGCGGGGGCTGTGGAAGCGGTTCGGGGAGCAGGTCGCGGTCGGGGGGATCGATCTGGAGCTGCCCGCGGGGCGGTTCATCGGGCTGGTCGGGCCCAACGGGGCCGGGAAGACCACCACCTTGTCCATGGTGACCGGGCTGCTGCGGCCCGATCAGGGCACCGTCGAGATCGCCGGGCACGACGTGTGGCGGGATCCGGTGGAGGTCAAGGCGCGGATCGGGGTGCTGCCGGAGGGGCTGCGGCTGTTCGAGCGGCTGTCGGGGCGTGAACTGCTCGCGTACACCGGGCGGTTGCGGGGGCTGCCCGGTGCCGAGGTCGACAAGCGGGCCACGCAGTTGCTCGACGTCCTCGATCTGGCCGGTGCCCAGCACAAGCTCGTCGTCGACTACTCCACCGGCATGCGCAAGAAGATCGGGCTCGCCGCCGCCCTGCTGCACAATCCCGAAGTCCTCTTCCTGGACGAGCCGTTCGAGGGGGTCGACCCGGTCTCCGCGCAGACCATCCGGGGTGTTCTGGAGCGGTACACGGCGTCCGGCGCCACGGTCGTCTTCTCCTCCCACGTCATGGAGCTCGTCGAGTCGCTGTGCGACTGGGTGGCGGTGATGGCCGTCGGCCGGATCCGCGCCCACGGCCCGCTCGCCGAGGTGCGCGGGGACGCGCCCTCGCTGCAGCGGGCGTTCCTGGAGCTGGTCGGGGCGGACAGCCGGGACGCCGGTTCGGATCTGGACTGGCTGGGCGGGGGTTCCCGGTGAGCGCCGTGAGCACTCCCGCCGCCCTCACCTCCGTCTTCGTCCGGCTGAAACTGTCCCTGCTGCGCAACGGGCTGCGGCAGTCCGGCGGACGGAAGGCGGCGTACATCGCCTCCGCCGTCGTCGTCCTGCTGTTCGCCGCGCTGCAACTGCTCGGGCTGATCGCGCTGCGCGGCTCCGGTCACGTCGAGTCGCTGGTGGTGCTGCTCGTGGCGGTGCTGAGCCTCGGCTGGGCGGTGATGCCGCTGTTCTTCCCCGGGGGCGACGAGACCCTCGACCCGACCCGGCTGGTGATGCTGCCGCTGCGGCCGCGGCCGCTGGTGCGGGCCCTGCTCGTGTCCTCGCTGGTCGGTGTCGGGCCGCTGTTCACGCTGTGCCTGCTCGCCGGTTCCGTGATCGCCGTCGCGCACGGCGGGGCGGCGTTCGCCGTGGGCGTCCTCGCCGTGCCGCTGGCGCTGCTGGTGTGCGTGGCGCTCGCGCGGGCGGTGGCCGCCGCCAACGTACGGCTGCTCACCAGCCGCAAGGGCCGGGACCTCGCGGTGCTCAGCGGGCTGGTGATCGCCGTCGGGGCTCAGGTGGTCAACTTCGGGGCGCAGCGGCTGGGTTCCTCCGGTCTGGAACAGCTCGACCCGGCGGCGGACGTGCTGCGGTGGTTCCCGCCGGCGTCGGCGGTCGCCGCGGTGCACACGGCGGGCGAGGGGGCGTACGGGGTCGCGCTGGCGCAACTGGCGCTGAGCGCGGCGGCGTTGGCGGGGCTGCTCGCGCTGTGGTCGCGGTCCTTGACGCGGCTGATGACCTCGCCGGACGGTTCCACCCTCCAGGCGGCCGGGGACACGGCGGTCCGTGACCGCGCGTCGACGGGACTGTCCCGGCTGCTGCCGCCGGGCCGCACGGGTACGGTCATGGAGCGCAGCCTGCGCTACGTCTGGCGTGATCCGAAGACGAAGGCCGCGTGGGTGACCTCACTGGCGATCGGGCTGATCGTGCCGGTGTTCAACGCCTGGCAGGGCACCGGCTCGGTCTACTTCGCCTGTTTCGCCGCCGGGATGCTCGGCATCCAGATGTACAACCAGTTCGGGCAGGACACCTCGGCGTTCTGGATGGTCGCGATGACGATCTCGTCGGCCCGGGACGCGTACGTCGAGCTGCGCGCCCGCGCGCTGGCGCTGCTGCTGGTCACCCTGCCGTACGCCACGCTCGTCACCGTGCTGACGACGGCGATGCTGGGCGACTGGGCGCGGCTGCCGGAGGCGCTGGGCCTGTCCTTCGCGCTGCTCGGCGCGATGCTCTCGACGGGCGCGTGGACCTCGGCCCGTTTCCCGTACTCCATCCCGCAGGAGGGCCACAGGAACGTCGCCCCGGGGCAGGTCGGGCTGGCCTGGATCTCCATCTTCGGCGGCATGGTCGCGGCGGCGGTGCTGTGCGTCCCGGTCATCGCCCTCACCGTCTGGCTGAACATCGCCGAGGGCGGCGACGACCGGCTGTGGCTGCTGCTGCCGGTGGGCACGGCGTACGGCGCGGCCCTGACGTTCCTCGGCCTGCGGCTGGCGGCCCCGCGGACGGCCCGCCGGCTGCCGGAGATCCTGACGGCGGTGAGCAAGGGGTGAGCCGCGGTCAGTCCTCGCCCGGTGGGTCCAGGGAGTCCAGGAAGGGTTCGACCGCCGCGAGCCAGGTCTCCGGCTGGTCGTAGTGGACCAGGTGGCCGGCGTCGGCGACCTCCGCGTAGCGGCCGTGGGGCATGACGCGGACCATCTCCTGGGCCTCCGCGCGGCCGAGTTCGCCGTCGAGGCCGCGGACCACCAGGGCGGGGCAGCGCACCTGGGCCAGTTCCTCCCAGTGGGCGTCGAAGACCCAGGTCTCGCGGGAGCGGAGCATCTGGTCCGGGTCGAACACCGGACGCCAGCCGTCCGGGGACTCGGCCATCACCTCGGCGTAGAACGCGCCGCGGGCCGGGTTGGGCCGCTCCACCCAGGGGTCGTCCTCGCCGAACCACTTGCGTACGTCGGCGAGCGTGGCGAACGGGACCGGCCAGGCCTTGAACCACTCCGCCCACTCGCGCTGCGAGGCGGCCCCGAGGGCGGAGGCCCGCATGTCGCAGATGACCAGCCCGCGCACCAGGTCGGGGCGTTTGGCGGCGAGCTGCCAGGCGGTCAGCGCGCCCATCGCGTGGCCGATGAGGACGGTGGGGCCGAGACCGAGCTGCTCCACGGCGGCCTCGGCGTCGTCGACGTAGGCGTCACGGGTGAAGGAGGCCTGCGGGGGCTTGTCGCTGCGGCCGTGGCCGCGCTGGTCGAGGGCGATCGCGCGGTACCGCCCGGAGAGCCGGCGGGCGGTGGACGCCCAGTGCGAGGCGCGGCCCATCAGGCCGTGCAGTAACAGCACACCGGGGGCGTTCCGCCCGGCGCTCTCCGCCGGGTCGGCCCCGTTCTTGGGCGGGTCGCCGAACTCCCAGGCGGCGAGCCGTACGCCGTCCGCCCCGGTCACGTCGATGCGTCGCGCCATGGTCCTGGCACCCCCAAGCTCGCTGCCTGTCCGCTGCCTGTGTACTGGCCCTGCCCGTTGCCACTGCCCGCAGGCTATCGAATGAGCATTCGAAAATGGCTTTTTGCCCGGCAACACCCCTCGTTCGAGTGACCCCCCGCGGGGATTGATCGCCGCGGCCCGGGGGAGATCTTCATCGGGAGGCGGACCGCTCGGGGAAAACGGTCCGAAGGGGATGACCCTGAGAGCTCGGGGCTCCGGGTCAGCACAGGGGAGGACAGGCCCCGGCGCCGTGCGGCGCCGGGGCTCCTCACGTGGTCACGGCACATCGTCCCGCCCCTCCCCTGCCGGGATGACATCGCTGTCGGCCCGGCCAGAGCCACTCAGGTCATATGCCTCACGCGACAGCCTCGCACGCGAATCCGGTGAGCGCTGCGATTCGCCGCAGCGGATCCGGGATTCGGCGCGTTCACACCTCACACCGGCGGGCGCGGACCGGCCGCCCGGCCTCCCGTCCCACCGGCCTGTCCGCCGGCCGGTCAGGGCTTGGCGACGAACACGTGCGAGGCCACCTCCGACTCCAGCTCGGCCGCCTCGCCGCTGCTGCCCACCAGCACCCCGCCCGCCGACTCCGTCACGCTGACCACCGAGCCGGGCTGCACACCCGCCCGGCGCAGCGTGTACATGAGCTGCGCGTCCGTCTGGATCGGCTCGCCGATCCGGCGCACCACGACCGTCTTGCCCCCGACGCCCGGGTCGAGGTCGGCCAGGGACACCATGCCCTCGTCCAGGAACGGGTCGGCCCCGTCCTCCTCGCCCAGCTCCTCCAGACCCGGGATCGGGTTGCCGTACGGCGACTCGGTGGGGTGCCTCAGCAGCTCCAGCACCCGGCGCTCGACGGCCTCGCTCATCACGTGCTCCCAGCGGCAGGCCTCGGCGTGGACCTGCTCCCACTCCAGACCGATCACGTCGACCAGGAGACACTCGGCGAGGCGGTGCTTGCGCATCACGCGCGTGGCCAGCCGGCGGCCCTCTTCGGTGAGCTCCAGATGCCGGTCCGGGGCGACGGACACCAGGCCGTCGCGCTCCATCCGCGCCACCGTCTGGCTGACCGTCGGCCCGCTCTGGTCGAGCCGCTCGGCGATCCGGGCGCGCATGGGGACCACACCTTCCTCCTCCAGCTCGAGGATGGTGCGGAGATACATCTCCGTGGTGTCGATCAGTCCGGACATACATGCCCCTTGATGAGATCTGCGGATGGCTCTGCCGGAGGCTGGACGGCTCACCGGCGCGTGCGCTGGCCCAGGACCCAATTCTGACGCATCGGACCGACAACCGGGCCGCGCAGTGGAAACGAGGGGCCGCGCGGAGGGGAAACCCCGCCGTCGGACGCCGTATTGACACGGCACTGGTCCAGACCGCACGGTGATCCGCGACACTCCTGCCCGAAGTGCCCGAAGGGATGCCGCATGAGCGACCGCACGCCGGCCGATCGGTTCCTCGACTCCGCGATCGACCTGCTGCGGCGGATCCGCGACGAGGAGGCCGAGTCCGTCACGGCTGCGGGCACGCTGCTCGCCGACACGGTCGCGGACGGCGGCCGGCTCTTCGCCTTCGGCGCCGGGCACTCCTCGCTGGCCGCGCAGGACCTCGTCTACCGGGCCGGCGGACTCGCCCTGATGAACCTGCTCGCCGTCCCGGGGGTCGTCGGCGTCGACGTGATGCCGGCCACGCTGGGCTCCGCCCTGGAACGGGTCGACGGCCTCGCGGGCGTCGTGCTCGACTCCTCACCCCTCCGCGCGGGCGACGCGCTGATCATCGTCTCGCTGTCCGGGCGCAACGCGCTGCCCGTGGAGATGGCCATGAAGGCCCGGGAACGGGGCGTACGGGTGATCGGCGTGACGTCGGTGGCGTACGCGGCGCAGACGACGTCCCGGCACTCCTCCGGGACGTTCCTGAAGGACCACTGCGATCTCGTGCTGGACTCCCGGATCGCGGTCGGTGACGCGGAACTCACCCTCGACAACGTGCCCGCGCCCTTCGCTCCCGCGTCCACGGTGGTCACCTCGGCGCTCCTCCAGGCCGTCATGGCCACGGCGGCGGCGGTTCTCGCCGACCGCGGCATCGAGCCTCCGCTTCTGCGCTCCGGCAACGTGGACGGCGGCCATGAATGGAACGCCCGCATCATGGACGAGTACGGCGACCGGATCTTCTACCGCCACTGACCCGGGACGACGGTTTTTCTCGCCCCCGCCGCCCCTTCCCGTCCCGAGCCCGGGACTCCGGGGGGCAGCGCCTCCGGGAGGGGACGGGTAAGGGCGGCGGGGCGAGAAAACAAATGTCAGCGGTCGTCGCCGAGAAGCCCCGCCAGATCCAGGGCCGCGGCGATGCGAACCGCCACATCCTCCGCGTACATCGCGTCGGAGCGCTCGAACGCGTGACGCCCCACCCCCCGCAGAAACGTCACAGCACCAAGCGACCGCCCCCGGCTGCGCAACACCGCGCACAAGGCGTGCACCGCGTCCCCCGGCCACTGCCGCGCCAGCGCCCACGCCCGCGCCTCCTCGGCCCCCATGGACCCGGCGTCCACCCGCACCGTCCCGGCCCGCTCCACACACTGCACCGCCGGATGCCCCTCGCCGTACCGCACCGGCAGCCCCGCCCGCCCGGCGAGCCTGCTCGGCCCCGGCGCACCGGACGGCGTGGCGGCGATCCGCACCAGCCGCACCCGGCCGACGTCCTCCGTGCCACCGGCCACCCGGTCGATCAGCGCGTGGTCGGCGAACCCGGCCAGCGCGAAGTCCAGGTGGACCGTCACCGCCTCCGCCGGATCCTCGCACTCCGCCGCCGCACGCGCCGCGCGGTGCAGCTGCTGCGCGCGGAACCGCAGCAGCGACGCCTCCTGCTCGCCCCGCCGGGACTCGGTCACGTCCTGGAACAGCCAGCCGACCCCGAGCGGCACCGGCTCCTCCGCCAGCGGTGACGACAGCCGCACGAACCCGCTCCGCCAGCACCGCCGCCGCTCGCCCTCCGGCGTGCGCACGCTCACCCACAGGTCGGCCGGCGCGGGCGGGGCGCCCTCCGCGAGGACATGGGTGAGCGCGCTCTCCAGCTCCTCCACGCCCTGCGCCAGCAGCTCCCCCAGCGGCCGGCCCAGTACGGACGTCCGCCCCGTCCCCAGCGCCCGCGCGGCGTGCGCGTTCACCACCGCGGGCCGCAGGTCCGCGTCGACCAGGACGACACCCCAGCTCGCCTCCTCCAGCAGCGCCTCGCTCAGCGCGATCGACCGCTCCAGGTCGATCTGCGCGTGCACCTCGCTGAACGCGCAGTACACCCCCGCCGGCTTCCCGTCCGGTCCGCGCACCGCCGCGGACTGGGTCCGCACCAGCACCCGGCCGCCGTCCTTCGTCAGCAGCGCGAACTCGTCGACCTGCCGGCCCGGCGCGTCCATGGCCGACATCAGCCGCGCCTCGACCTCCTCGGCGTCCGCGCTGCGCACGGCCCACCCGGCGAACCCGGCCCGGCCCACCGCCTCGTCCGCGCTCCAGCCGAGGATCCGCTCCGCCTCACGGTTCCAGTGCGTGACCGTCCCGTGCGCGTCGAAGGCGCACAGGGCGGCGTCCATACCGTCGAGCAGCGCGGCGAGGAGATCGGAGCCGTCCGCCCCCTCCCGCGCGGGCTCGGGCTCGTCCGGCCCCAGCTCGTCGGTGGTCCCACTACGCCGGGAAGCACTCACCTGGACCCCCTGCAGGCTGCGTCCGCACGTACGGCACGACGGTTCGCTCACTTGCAATCATTCAACTTGAACGTGACTCAGCGCACACCGGGTTCCCGCAAGATTGCGGGAATCGTTGTACGGCCCCGCCCGATCCGCCCGTCCACGGGGGAAAGGCGCCGGCCGCAGCGTCAGCCACAGTCCGCTCCCCCGGCGGAACGTACCCGCTCGACCTCGTCGAAGCCCCCCGCGCGAAGGTCAACGAAAAAAGCGGTTGATACGGCGAGAGGCGGTTCTTAAGGTGGGCGGTACTTCAGAAGGGAGGTGGTTCGGCAGATGTATGACAACCGGACGGAAGAGGTGGCTGCGGGCCAGTAGCCCGCCGTCGTACTCGGTTCGGCGCCGGGCCAGCGTGTGCGAGATACACGCAGCCGGCCCAATCCAACGCAGTCACCCGACCCGCGAGTCGCCGGTAACGTCCGGCCGGCTCCTCCCCAGGGAGGAACCAGACTCGCGGGTCGTCTGCGTTTCGGGGCCTTTCCTCAGTGGGCGATGTCCCCGTAGCCCTCGATCTCGCGCGGGTCGCGCGTGCCCGGGCCGACGTAGCGGGCCGAGGGCCGGACCAGGCGGCCCGTGCGCTTCTGCTCCAGGATGTGCGCCGACCAGCCCGCCGTACGGGCGCAGGTGAACATCGAGGTGAACATGTGCGCCGGGACCTCGGCGAAGTCCAGCACGATGGCCGCCCAGAACTCCACGTTGGTGGCGAGCACCCGGTCCGGGCGGCGGGCGTGCAGCTCGGCCAGGGCGGCCTTCTCCAGGGCCTCGGCGACCTCGAAGCGCGGGGCGCCGAGTTCGCGGGCGGTGCGGCGCAGGACGCGGGCGCGGGGGTCCTCCGCGCGGTAGACGCGGTGGCCGAAGCCCATGAGGCGCTCGCCCTTGTCGAGGGCCTGCCGGACGTACGCCTCGGCGTCCCCGGTGCGCTCGATCTCCTCGATCATGCCCAGCACGCGCGAGGGGGCGCCGCCGTGCAGAGGTCCCGACATGGCGCCGACGGCTCCCGAGAGGGCCGCCGCGACGTCCGCGCCGGTCGAGGCGATGACCCGCGCGGTGAACGTGGAGGCGTTCATGCCGTGCTCGGCGGCCGACGTCCAGTACGCGTCGACGGCCGCGACGTGCTTGGGGTCGGGCTCACCGCGCCAGCGGATCATGAAGCGTTCGACGATGGACTCGGCCCTGTCGATCTCGCGCTGCGGCACCATGGGCAGGCCCTGGCCGCGCGCGGACTGGGCGACGTAGGACAGGGCCATGACGGCGGCGCGGGCGAGGTCGTCGCGGGCCTGCTCGGCATCGATGTCGAGGAGTGGTTTCAGGCCCCACACGGGCGCCAGCATGGCCAGCGCGGACTGCACGTCGACGCGGATGTCGCCGGAGTGCACGGGGATCGGGAACGGCTCGGCGGGCGGCAGTCCGGGGTTGAACGCCCCGTCGACGAGCAGCCCCCACACGTTGCCGAAGGAGACGTGCCCGACCAGATCCTCGATGTCGACGCCCCGGTACCGCAGGGCCCCGCCCTCCTTGTCGGGTTCGGCGATCTCCGTTTCGAACGCGACGACTCCTTCGAGCCCGGGTACGAAGTCGGACATCTGGCGGCTCCTTGTGAGGTGGGTGACAGATGGTGTTGTGGGGTGGGACGACCAGGTCCGGCGGTCTGCGGTCGGCGGAAGCGTGGACGGGCGTCCGGTGGATCCACGGTCCGTATCGAACGGATTCGCGGTCCGGGACGTCACCCCTGTGATGCCCGGCTGGCGGTCACCCAACCGGATCAGTGGCAGCACGATATCCCCGAGTGCCATCTTTGGGGAGAGTTCGCGGCACTCAGTGCCACCACGTGACGCAGGACACCCCGTTCTCGGGGACTCCGCGCATACGGCAGGATGACGGCGTGACCGACCGAGACGCCGTCCCCTTCGATCTCGCCTCGATGCGCAAGCAGTACCGGACCGAGGGGCTCTCCGAGACCGACCTGGCCGCCACCCCCGTCGAACAGTTCGCGCGCTGGTTCAAACAGGCCGCGACGGACGGCGGGCTGTTCGAACCGAACGCCATGATCGTCTCGACGGCGGACGCGGAGGGACGGCCCAGCTCACGCACGGTGCTGCTGAAGCACTTCGACGACGATGGGTTCGTCTTCTACACGAACTACGACTCCCGCAAGGGCCGCGACCTGGCGGAGAACCCCCATGTCTCGCTCCTCTTCCCCTGGCACCCGATGGCCCGGCAGGTCATCGTCACCGGCACCGCGCGCCGCACCGGCCGCGACGAGACGGCCGCCTACTTCCGCACCCGCCCGCACGGCTCCCAGCTCGGCGCGTGGGCCAGCGGCCAGTCCTCGGTGATCGCCGGCCGCGCGGAGCTCGACGCGGCCTACGCCGGCCTGGCGGCCCGCTATCCGGAGCACGAGCAGGTCCCGGTGCCACCCCACTGGGGCGGCTTCCGGGTGACCCCGCGGGAGGTGGAGTTCTGGCAGGGCAGGGAGAACCGGCTGCACGACCGCCTGCGGTACGTCGCGGAGGCGGGCGGGGGCTGGCGGGTGGAGAGGCTGAGCCCGTGAACGAGCGGGAGTCCCGTGCGGGGGACGAGGAGGCGGCACTGTCGCCGGCCGAGGCGGCGGTGGAGGCCCGTGACATCGCCGCGCGGGGTGGGGTCACGGCGGACGACGTGACCGAGGTTCTCCGCGCGGTGCGCGAGGCGCGCGGGCGGGCGTGATCGCGCGCGTTCTCACAGCTTGCCCCACACGCGTCTGACGCGGTGGCCGCCGAGGGCCTGGGAGAACCGGGTCAGGAACTCCGGCGTGAACTCGGGCCAGTTCCAGAACTCGAAGCCGAGGTGGGCGAAGGCGAACCAGTCGTCGGCCCAGTCCCACTCGGGGAGCGGGACGGGGCGAGCGCAGGCCGGGCAGGTGACCTGGGCTTCCCCGGTCTCCTGCCAGGTGGTCATGGCGTCACCGAAGGGTGCCCAGGCGTCGTCGATCGGGTCCCAGCCGTCCGTGAGCAGCGGCGTGGTGACCGCGCACCGTGGGCAGGTCACCGCCTCGGGTTCGCCCTGGCCGCCGTCGAAGACCGTGCGCCCGACCTCCACGGCCAGTCCGTCCCACGGCTCCTCGTCGGCGTCGTCCTCCGCCACGGCGCGGTGCCAGTTCGGGCCGGGCGGATGCCCGAGCGGCTGACCGAGGACGCAGTCGGTGCGCTCGGCGAGGACGATGCCCTCGTCCACCAGCCACGCGACCACGCGGTCCGCGAGTCCTGGCGCCTCGTCGGCGCCGGCGTCGAGGTCGACGATCGTCTGGAAGTGATCACCCATACGGAGACCGTAGGCCCCGCCACCGACAACGCCCTCAGCCCAGCGCCTCGTCCAGCAGCGCCGCCCACTGGGTCACCACGCGCTCGCGGCGGACCGTGTCGTCGGTGAGGAGGTTGGCGAGACCGAGACCCCGGGCCATGTCGAGGAGGCCCTGGACGGTTTCGCGGACGCCGGGGCGGGACTCGTCGGCGCCGAGGAGGTCGACGGCGATGCGGTGGGCCTCGCGGCCGACGCGCAGTTCCAGCTCGGTCACGCGCGGGCGCAGTTGTTCCTCGTTGGAGGCGGCGACCCACAGGTGGAGCGCCGCGCGGAAGACGGGGCCGGTGTAGAGGCCGACCAGCGCCTCGATCACCGCGCGGCGGTCACTCGCCGCGGCGCCCTCCGGGAAGAGGGCGCGCAGGGCGGTGGAGCGCTCCTCGGCGACGTACTCGACGGCGGCCGTGAAGAGGTCCTCACGGGTCGGGAAGTGGTGCTGGGCGGCCCCCCGGGAGACGCCCGCGCGTTCGGCGACGACCAAGACCGTGGAGCCCGCCCAGCCGTGTTCGGCGAGGCAGGCCACGGCGGCTTCCAGGAGCCGCTGCCGGGTGGCCCGGCTGCGGTCCTGCTTGGGGACTCGTTCGGCACGGTCGGCCGTGCTCACACCACCCATTCCGGATCCCGTCGTTCGAGGAAGGCCGTCATTCCCTCGCGCGCGGGGGCGGAGGCGAAGAGGCGCGCCGAGAGCGCGGTCAGGTCGGCCGCGTCCCGGTCGAAGGTCTCCAGCACCCTAGCCGTGAGCAGCCGTTTCGTCTCGGCCAGGGCGTCGGGGGCGGATCTGCGCAGGCCGTCGAGGATCGGCGCGAGGACCTCGTCCACGTCGTCGCCGGCGGCGGTGAGCAGGCCGATGCGGGCGGCCTCGGCGGTGTCGAGGCGCTCGCCGGTGAGGTAGTAGCGGGCCAGGGCGCGCGGGTCGGTGCGGGGCAGCAGCGGCAGTGAGATCACGGCGGGCGCGACCCCGATGCGGACCTCGGTGAAGGCGAACGTCGCCGCGCGGGAGGCGACGGCGATGTCGCAGGCGGCGAGCAGGCCGAGGCCGCCCGCGCGGACGTGCCCGGTGACCCGCGCGAGGACCGGTTTGGGCAGCTCGACGATCTGCCGCAACAGACCCACCAGCGCCTCGGGGGCGGGCGGGTCGCGCAGGTCGGCGCCCGCGCTGAAGGTGTTGCCGGTGTGGGTGAGGACCACCGCGCGGACGCCGGTGTCCTCGCCGGCGCCGGTGAGCGCGTCGGCCAGTTCGCCGACGAGGGCGGCGGACAGGGCGTTGCGACGCTCCGGGGCGTCGAGACGGAGCGTTTCGACGCCCCGCGCGCGGGTGCGGCCGATCAGGGTCACGAGGGCTCCTCGCGCGCCGCGCGGAGTTCACGGCGCAGGATCTTTCCGGAGGCGGCGCGCGGGACGCCGTCGATGAAGGTGACGTGCCGGATGCGCTTGTACGGGGCGACGCGTTCGGCGACGTACCTCATGACCTCGCCCGCGGAGAGCTCCGGGGCGGACGGCTGACGGACGACGTGGGCGCGCGGGACCTCGTTGCCGTCCTCGTCGTAGACGCCGATGACGGCGGCGTCGGCGATGCCGGGGTGGGTGAGGAGCAGCGCCTCGAGTTCGGCGGGGGCGACCTGGAAGCCCTTGTACTTGATCAGCTCTTTCACGCGGTCCACGACGAAGAGCCAGCCTCCCTCGTCGACGTGGCCGACGTCGCCGGTGTGCAGCCAGCCCCCACCGTCGATCATCGCGGCGGTGGCGTCGGGGCGGCCGAGGTAGCCCTTCATGACCTGGGGCCCGCGGATGAGGATCTCGCCGGGCTCGCCGGGTCCGAGGTCCTTGCCGGGGTCGTCGAGGGAGACGATCCGCATCTCGGTGCCGGCGATGAGCTTGCCGACGGTGCCTGGGGGCGCTTCGCTCATGGAGTCCAGGGGGACGACGTGGGTGCCGGGCGACAGTTCCGTCATGCCGTACGCCTGGCCGACGGGCGGCAGTCCGAGTCTCCGCGAGCAGGCGGCGGCGAGGCTCGCGTCCAGGGGTGCGGCGGCGCTGATGATGTGCTTCAGGGACGACAGGTCGTACTGGGCGACCAGCGGGTGCTTGGCGAGGGCCAGGACGATCGGCGGGGCCACGTACAGGCCGGTGATGCGGTGGTTCTGGATGGCCGCGAGGAACGTCTCCAGGTCGAAGCGCGGCAGGACGACGACGGTGGCGCCCTGACGGAGGGGGGCGTTCATCAGGGCCGTCAGGCCGTAGATGTGGAAGAACGGGAGCACCGCGAGGATGCGGTCACCGGGACCCGCCGTGATCAGCGGCTGGAGCTGCGCGAGGTTGGTGGCGATCTGGCGGTGGGTGAGCATCACCCCCTTGGGGACGCCGGTGGTGCCGGAGGAGTACGGCAGGGCGGCGACGTCCTCGACCGGGTCGATGCCGACCACCGGCTCGGGCGCGGTGGAGGCCAGCATGCCGATCAGGGAACGGTGTCCGGGCGCGCTGTCGCAGACGAGGATCTCCTCGATCCCGCCGGCCAGCTCGGCGGCCCTCCGCGCGGTGTCCAGCAGCGGTGAGACGGTGACGATCCAGCGGGCCGCGCAGTCCTTCAGCTGCTTGCCGAACTCCTCGGCGGTGGCCAGGGGGTGCACGGTGGTGACGGCGGCTCCCGCGCGGGTGGCCGCGTAGAACGCGGTGGGGAAGGCGACCGTGTTGGGGCTGTGCAGGGCGAGCACGTCCCCCTTGCGCACGCCCGCCTCGGCCAGCCCCGCGGCGACCCGCCGGTGGAAGCGGTCCAGTTGCTCGTAGGTGAGGGTGGTGCCGTCGGTGCCGTCGATCAGTGCCGGGGTGTTCCCGAACTCGGCGGCCCGCGCGAGCACCGCGTCGTGGATGGGGAGTTCTACGGGCGGGACGTCTGCGTACTCGCTTCGGAACACGGTTCCTCCAGGACGGCCGAGGGGCCATGAGGGCTTAGTACGACTTGGGAAGGCCCAGGGTCTGGTGGGAGACGTAGTTGAGGATCATCTCCCGGCTCACCGGGGCGATGCGGGACACGCGTGCGGCGGTGATCAGCGAGGCGAGCCCGTACTCGCGCGTGAGGCCGTTCCCGCCGAGGGTGTGCACGGCCTGGTCGACGGCCTTCACGCAGGCCTCGGCCGCCGCGTACTTGGCCATGTTGGCGGCCTCGCCCGCGCCGATGTCGTCGCCGGCGTCGTAGAGGTGGGCGGCCTTCCGCGTCATCAGGCGGGCCAGTTCGAGGTCGATGTGCGCCTGGGCGAGGGGGTGGGCGATCGCCTGGTGGGAGCCGATGGGGGCGTTCCAGACGGTGCGTTCACGCGCGTACGCGACGGCGCGGGCGAGCGCGTAGCGGCCCATGCCGATCGCGAAGGCGGCCGTCATGACGCGTTCGGGGTTGAGGCCGGCGAAGAGCTGGAGCAGGCCGGCGTCCTCGTCGCCGACGAGGGCTTCGGCGGGCAGCCGTACGTCGTCGAGGACCAGCTCGAACTGCTTCTCCGCGGCGTGGAGTTCCATGTCGATGGGGCGCCGCTGGAAGCCCTCGGCGTCGCGCGGGACGATGAACAGGCAGGGCTTGAGCTTCCCGGTGCGGGCGTCCTCGGTGCGGCCCACGACGAGGGTGGCGTCGGCGATGTCGACGCCGGAGACGAACACCTTGCGGCCGGTGAGGAGCCAGTCGGTGCCGTCGCGGCGGGCCGTGGTGGTGATGCGGTGGCTGTTGGAGCCGGCGTCGGGTTCGGTGATGCCGAAGGCCATCAGGCGGCTGCCGTCGGCCAGGGCGGGCAGCCACTCCCGCTTCTGGGCCTCCGTGCCGAAGCGGGAGATGACGGTGCCGCAGATCGCCGGGGAGACGATCATCATCAGCAGGGGGTTGCCGGCGGCACCCATCTCCTCGAGGACGAGGGAGAGTTCGGTGATGCCGCCGCCGCCACCGCCGTAGGCCTCCGGCAGGTTGACGCCGATGTAGCCGAGCTTGGCGGCTTCCTGCCAGAAGGGGCGGTTGTCGGCGCCGGGGGCGTGAGGGTGGTTGTTCGCGAAGGAAGCTACCGCTTCACGAAGGGCTTTGTGCTCATTTGATTCGATCAACGGCATGAGCGCTCCTAAGGATGAGGGGCTTCGGGGCGTCGGGGGGTGCGGGTTCTTCATGGGCGCTCGCGCCCACGAGGCGGTAGCCGCATATCGGGCACAGACCCGCGCCCCTAGGAGGTTTCCTCCACGACCGCCAGGAGGGTGCCGGGCTCCACTTGTTGGCCCAGGGCCGCGCGGAGGGTGCTCACGACTCCCGTGACCGGGGCGGTGATCTTGTGCTGCATCTTCATCGCCTCCAGCCACAGCAGGGGCTGGCCGGCCTCCACCTCCGCGCCCTCGGTCAGGTTCTCCGCGAGGCGGACGACCGTGCCCGGCATGGGGGCCAGGAGGGAGCCGGGGGCGCGGGGGGCGGTGGGGGCGGGGAAGCGGGGCAGGGCGGTGAGGGTGGTGGCGCCGACGTGGACGCGGTCGCCGTAGCGGCTGACCTCGTAGCGGCGCCGTACGCCGTCCACGTCCAGGATCACCAGCCCCGCGTCGGCGTGCACGACGTGCACCCCGTCGGCCGCGAGACCGTCGCGCGTGTGCCGGTAGCGGACCTCGTGCTCCTCGCCGGCCATGGCGTACCGCTTGGTCTGCGGCTGCGAGGGCAGGTTGCGCCAGCCGCCGAAGCGGGAGCGGCCGTGGGCGTCGGCGAGGGCGGCGGCGAGCGGGGCGTACGGGTCGGGGGCCGGGGCGGTCAGCTCGGGCAGGTGACGGTCGTAGAACCCGGTGTCCGTGCGGGCTTGCGCGAACTCCTCGTGCCGCAGGGAGCGGACGAGGAGGTCCCGGTTGGTGACGGGGCCGTGGATCACCGCGCGGTCCAGCGCCGAGGCCAGCTTGCGGACCGCCTCCGCGCGGGTGGGGGCGTGGGCGACGACCTTGGCGAGCAGGGGGTCGTAGTGGACGCCGATGTCGTCGCCGTCCGCGTAGCCGGTGTCCAGGCGCACGGCGTCGGGGACGGCGAGGCGGTGCAGGCGGCCGGTCTGCGGTGCCCATCCCCGGGACGGGTCCTCGGCGTAGAGGCGGGCCTCCACGGCGTGCCCACGCGCGTGTGGCGGGTCGCCCGGGAGGGCGTGGCCCTCGGCGACGCGGATCTGCTCGGCGACGAGATCGATCCCGAAGACGGCCTCCGTCACCGGGTGCTCCACCTGGAGGCGGGTGTTCATCTCCAGGAAGTGCGCCCGGCCGTCGGCGACGAGGAACTCGACGGTCCCGGCGCCGACGTAGGAGACGGCACGCGCGGCGCGTACGGCGAGGGCGTGGAGCTCCTCGGTGAGCGGGCCGGTGAGACCGGGTGCCGGGGCCTCCTCGATCACCTTCTGGTGGCGGCGCTGGAGGGAGCAGTCGCGGGTGCCCAGCACCCACACCGTGCCGTGGGTGTCGGCGAGCACCTGTACCTCGACGTGCCGGCCGCCCTCCACGTACGGCTCGACGAACACCTCGCCGTCGCCGAAGGCGCTCGCGGCCTCCGCGCGGGCGGCGTCCCGTTCACCGTCCAGGTCCGCGAGGCGCCGTACGACGCGCATCCCGCGCCCGCCGCCGCCCGCCGCCGCCTTCACCAGCACCGGCAGGTCGGCCTCGGTGACCTCGCGCAGGGGCTCGATGCCCATCAGCTCCTTGGCGCGCGTCTTGGACGCCATCGCCTCGATCGCCTCCGGAGGCGGCCCGATCCACACCAGGCCCGCGTCCCGGACGGCCCGCGCGAAGCCGGCGTTCTCGGAGAGGAAGCCGTAGCCGGGGTGCACGGCGTCCGCGCCGGCCGTGAGGGCGGCCTTCACGATCAGGTCGCCGCGCAGGTAGGTGTCGGCGGGCGCGACCCCCGGCAGCCGTACGGCGGCGTCGGCCACGCGCGCGTGGAGGGCGTCCTCGTCGGCGTCCGAGTGCACGGCGACCGTCCGGATTCCCAACTCACTGCAGGTGCGGGCGATCCGGCAGGCGATCTCGCCCCGGTTCGCGATCAGCAGGGAAGTGATCATCGGTCCCTCACATCCGGAAGACGCCGAAGCCGCCGCGCGCACCCTCGTAGGGCGCGGTGTGGACGGCCGACAGGCACAGGCCGAGGACGGTGCGGGTGTCGCGCGGGTCGATGACGCCGTCGTCGTACAGCCGCCCCGACAGGAACATCGGCAGGGACTCGGACTCGATCTGCTGCTCCACCATGGCGCGCAGCGCCGCGTCCGCCTCGTCGTCGTACGGCCGTCCCTTCGCCGCCGCCGACTGGCGGGCGACGATGGACAGCACGCCGGCGAGCTGCTGCGGGCCCATGACGGCGGACTTGGCGCTGGGCCAGGAGAAGAGGAAGCGGGGGTCGTAGGCGCGGCCGCACATGCCGTAGTGGCCGGCGCCGTAGGAGGCGCCCATGAGGACGGACAGGTGGGGGACGCGGGAGTTGCCGACCGCGTTGATCATCATCGCGCCGTGCTTGATGATGCCGCCCTGCTCGTACTCCCTGCCGACCATGTAGCCGGTGGTGTTGTGCAGGAAGAGCAGGGGGATGTCGCGCTGGTTGGCGAGCTGGACGAACTGGGCGGCCTTCTGTGACTCCTCGCTGAAGAGGACCCCCCGGGCGTTGGCGAGGATGCCGACGGGATAGCCGTGGAGAGCCGCCCAGCCGGTGGTGAGGCCGGCGCCGTAGAGGGGTTTGAACTCGTCGAAGTCGGAGGAGTCGACGATCCGCGCGATGACCTCGCGCGGATCGAAGGGGATCTTGAGGTCGCCCGGGACGATGCCGAGGAGTTCGTCCTCGTCGTACTCGGGCGGTGCGGCCGGTCCCGGGTCGCCGTACGCCTTGCGGTGGTTGAGGCGGGCGACGACCCGGCGGGCCTGGCGGAGCGCGTCCGGTTCGTCGACGGCGAAGTGGTCGGCGAGGCCCGACACGCGCGCGTGCATCTCGGCGCCGCCCAGGGACTCGTCGTCGCTCTCCTCCCCGGTGGCCATCTTCACCAGCGGCGGGCCGCCGAGGAACACCTTCGCCCGCTCCTTGACCATGATCACGTGGTCGGACATGCCGGGGATGTACGCGCCCCCGGCGGTGGAGTTGCCGAAGACGACGGCGATCGTGGGGATGCCGGCCGCCGACAGCCGGGTCAGGTCCCGGAAGATCGCGCCCCCGGGGATGAAGATCTCCTTCTGGGAAGGAAGGTCGGCGCCGCCGGACTCGACGAGGCTGATCACGGGCAGCCGGTTGGCGAGCGCGATGTCGTTGGCGCGCAGGGCCTTCCTCAGGCTCCAGGGGTTGCTGGCGCCGCCGCGCACGGTCGGGTCGTTGGCGGTGATCAGGCACTCCACGCCCTCGACGACCCCGATCCCGGTGACGAGCGAGGCGCCGACGGTGTACTCGCTCCCCCAGCCCGCCAGCGGAGACAGCTCCAGGAAGGGCGTGTCGGGGTCGAGGAGCAGCTCGACGCGCTCGCGGGCGAGCAGCTTGCCGCGCGTGCGGTGCCGTTCGACGTACTTCTCGCCGCCGCCCGCGAGGGCCTTGGCGTGCTCGGCGTCGAGTTCGGCGAGCTTGGCGAGCATGGCGTCGCGGTGCGCGCGGTACTCCGGGTCGACCGTGTCCAGGGCGGATGTGAGGACCGTCACAGCAAGACCTCCGGGATGTCGAGGTGCCGGGAGCGCAGCCATTCGCCGAGCGCCTTGGCCTGCGGGTCGAAGCGGGTCTGGGCGGCGACGCCCGCGCCGAGGATGCCCTCGACCACGAAGTTGAGGGCGCGCAGGTTGGGGAGCGCGTGCCGGGTGACGGGCAGGGTGCGGGCCTCGGGGATCAGCTTCCGGAACCGCTCGACGGTCAGCTCGTGCGCGAGCCACCGCCAGGCGTCGTCGGAGCGGACCCAGACGCCGACGTTGGCGTTCCCGCCCTTGTCGCCGCTGCGGGCGCCGGCGAGGAGGCCGAGGGGTGCTCTCGTCGTGGGTCCCGCGGGCAGCGGTTCGGGGAGCGCGGGTTCCGGTACGTCTTCGAGTACGGCAGTGTCGTGGGCCGGCGGCACGGGGATACGGCGTCCGTCATGGAGGACGGCCACATGGTCGACGTCACCATGGGGGACGTACACATCCTCGAAGACGCCAAAGGGAGAGCCCTTGCCCGGTGGTGCCATCACATGGAATCCGGGGTAGCTGGCCAGCGCCAGCTCGATGGCGGCCCCGCTCAGCACCCGTCCGACCTTCTCCTGGTCGGGGTCCCGTACGACGAGCCGCAGCAGCGCGCTCGCGGTCTCCTCGGTGCCGGCGTCGGTCCGGTCGGTGCGGACCAGCTCCCAGCGCACCTCGGCGGGCGGCGACTTGGCGAGCGCGTCGCCCATCTGCTCCTTCACGAGGCCGGCCTTGGCCTCGATGTCGAGCCCGGTGAGCACGAACACGACCTCGTTGCGGAAGCCGCCGAGCCGGTTGCGCCCGACCTTGAGCGTGGGCGGCGGGGCTTCCCCCCGGACACCTTCGACGCGCACCCGGTCGGGCCCGTCCTGCCGCAACCGCACGGTGTCGAGGCGTGCGGTGACGTCCGGCCCGGCGTACCGGGCCGCGCCGGTCTCGTACAGCAGTTGCGCGGTGACGGTGCCGACGTCGACGAAACCGCCGGTGCCGGGGTGCTTGGTGATGACACCGCTGCCGTCGGCGTGGATCTCGGCGAGCGGGAATCCGGGCCGCCGGAGGTCGCCGGGGCTGCGCTCGCCGAAGAAGGCGTAGTTCCCGCCGGTCGCCTGCGCCCCGCACTCCAGCACGTGCCCGACGACGACCGCCCCCGCCAGCCGGTCGTACTCGGTCGGCTTCCAGCCGAAGTGCGCGGCGGCGGGCCCGGTGACGAGGGCCGCGTCGGTGACCCGCCCGGTGACGACCACGTCGGCGCCCGCGCGGAAGGCTTCCGCGATCCCGAATCCGCCGAGGTAGGCGTGGGCGGCGAGGCTGCCGGGGTACCGCGCGGTGAGGTCGTCGCCCTCGACGTGGGCGACCCGTACGGGAACGCCGAGCCGGCCGGCGAGGGCGCGTACGGCGTCGGCGAGTCCGGAGGGGTTGAGTCCGCCCGCGTTGGCGACGATCCTGACGCCCCGCTCGTGGGCGAGCCCGAGGGTCTCCTCCAGTTGCCGCAGGAAGGTGCGGGCGTACCCGGCGGAGGGGTCCTTCAGCCGGTCGCGGGCGAGGATGAGCATGGTCAGCTCGGCGAGGTAGTCGCCGGTGAGGACGTCGACCTCGCCGCCGGTGAGCATCTCGCGCGGGGCGTCGAAGCGGTCGCCGTAGAAGCCGGAGAAGTTCCCGATGCGCAGGGTCACCGGGTGCCCTCCTTCGGCGGGCGTCCACCGCCGGGGGGTCCGGCGAAGGCCTGGGCGATGTCCAGCCAGCGGTCGGCGTCGGGGCCGTCGGCGGTGAGGGCGAGGTCCGCGCGGTGGGCGCGCTGGGTGACGAGGAGGCAGAAGTCGAGCGCGGGGCCGGTGATCCGCTGGGGCGCGTCCTCGGGGCCGTACGCCCACACCCCGCCCCCCGGCCCGGCGAGCTCGACCCGGAAGGGATCGGCCGGCGGGGTGAGTCCGTGCGTCGCGTAGGCGAAGTCCCGGGTCCGCACCCCGAGCCAGGCCACATGCCGGAGCCGCTCAGTGGGTGGCCGCATCACACCGATCGCGTCCGCCACGTCCTGTCCATGGGCCCAGGTCTCCATGAGGCGGGCGGTGGCCATGGAGGCGGCGGACATGGGCGGCCCGTACCAGGGGAACCGCGCCCCGGCGGGCGCCTCCCGCAGCGCCTTCTCCAGCGCCGCGCGGCCTTCCCGCCACCGCGCGAGCAGGTCGGCGGGCGCGGACCGGGCGTACTCCTCGGCCCCCTCGTCCACGAAGGTGTGCGGGGCGGCGAGGGCCTTCTCCACCAGCGTCCGGAACCCGTCCGGGTCGGTGACGGCGAGCAGCGCGGAGCGGTCGGTCCAGGCGAGGTGGGCGACCTGGTGGGCCACGGTCCAGCCCGCGGCGGGCGTCTCCCGTCCCCACTGCTCCGTACCCGCCCCGGCCACCAGCCGGTCGAGGTCGTCGCTCTCGGCACACAGGTCGTCGATGACACGCGTCGGGTCGGCCATGAGGGGAGCATGGCAGGGGCGAATAAAACAATCAAGCATGCTTGCTCGTTTTTATTCGCCGGGTGACAACTCGCCCACTTGCCCAAAATATTAGCCTGTGCTAATTTCTTCAGGTGTGGCCGAACCCTATGAGCTGCGCTTCTTCGAAGACGTACTGGACTGGATCAAGACGCTCGCCAAGGAGGACCCGGAAAGCCACCTTCACGTGATAGCCGCTCTGGAACGACTCCAGGAAGTGGGCCCGGCGCTTCGGCGACCAACGGTCGGGGCGATCGAGAAAAGCCGCTACCGGAATATGCGGGAGTTACGTCCCCGCAACGGCGGGACGGTGAGCATCCGCATGCTGTTCGTCTTCGACCCCGAGCGGCGGGCCATCTTCCTGGTCGCGGGCAACAAGGCCGCCGGGCGCCAGTGGGCCGCCTGGTACCCCAGGGCGATCAAAGAGGCCGACGACAAGTTCACGGCATACCTTGAGGCGCTGGAACAGGAGAAGAGGAAAGGGCAGGGCTGATGAACCTTGGTTCCATGGACGACCTGACGGCCGACATCACCCCCGAGAAGCGCGAACGCATCGATGCCATCAAGGCGGAGATGGTCGATGCGGAGCGCGGACACGAGCTGGCCACGCTCCGCAAGGCTCAAGGCTTCACCCAGGTCCAGGTCGCCAAGGCGATGGGCGTCACTCAGGGCCGGGTCAGTCAGATCGAGCGGGGGACCGCTCGCCTGGACACCTCGACGATGGCGGCGTACCTGCACGCGATCGGCGGCGAGCTGACCATAACGGCCACGGTGGGAAACCTTTCGGTACGGCTGTAGAGCGCGCCGGATCACAGCCCGGCGCCGTCGGCCTTCCCCCGCCCCACCTGCGTCCGCACCGCCCCCATGCTCGCCGCGATGACCAGGGCGATGGCGGCGGCCTCGGCGGTGGAGAGGGCCTGGTCGAGGACGAGGAAGCCGGCGGCTGCGGCGAGGGCCGGTTCCAGGCTCATCAGGATGGCGAAGGTGGAGGCGGGCAGGCGGCGCAGGGCGAGGAGTTCGAGGGTGTACGGGAGGACGGAGGACAGCACCGCGACCGCCGCGCCCAGGCCGAGGACCGTCGGGTCGAGGAGCTTCGTACCGGACTCGATGACGCCCAGCGGCAGGAAGAGGACCGCCGCCACGGCCATGGCGAGGGCGAGACCGTCGGCCTGCGGGAAGCGGCGCCCCGTACGCGCGCTGAAGACGATGTACGCCGCCCACATGGCGCCGGCACCCAGTGCGAAGACCACACCCAGCGGGTCGAGACCGCTGAAGCCGCCGCCGCCCAGGAGGAACACACCGGCGAGGGCCAGGGCGGCCCACACGAGGTTGACCGCCCGCCGGGAGGCCAGCACGGACAGCGCGAGCGGGCCGAGGACCTCCAGCGTGACCGCCGGGCCGAGCGGGATGCGGGCGACGGACTGGTAGAACAGCCCGTTCATCGCCGCCATGGAGACGCCGAAGACGATCACCGTGCCCCAGTCGGCGCGCGCGTGTCCGCGCAGCTTCGGCCGGCACAGCACCATCAGCACGAGCGCCGCCACCAGCAGCCGCAGCGTCACGACCCCGAGCGCACCGGCCCGTGGCATCAGCGTCACCGCCAGCGCCCCGCCGAACTGCACGGAGACCCCGCCGGCGAGGACCAGCCCGACCGGCCCGAGGGAACCCCGTCCGCGCGGGGCGCCGGCCGGGGCGGGCGCGTGGCCGTGCCGCCCCGTCCCTGCTGCGGTGGACGGGGTGGCGGCGCTGGGGGTGGTCACGGGGCCTTCCAGGGACGTCGGAGCGGACACTTGCCTGTACCGAGTGTGCATCCTGATGAACTCCTCGGTCCAGAGTATTGGACCAAGTCAGCACCGTGAAGCACTTATATACCTGACCATGCGGTCCCCGTCCCGTCCAGGTCAACTCCGTTCGTCACCTGGACCCAGCGGGTACCGTTCCCACCGGTGATCACCCGCGTCCGCTCCCACACCGTCCGAGGTCCCGTGCACCGACTCATTACCCGTCTCTGGCGGCTCCTGCGCCCCGTGCAGAGCCGCATCATGTGGCTGCTGCACACCAAATACGTGGTGGGCGTGACCGGTGTGGTGCGCGACGACGAGGGGCGGGTTCTGCTGCTGCGGCACCGGATGTGGCCGCCGGGCCGCCAGTGGGGCCTGCCGAGCGGCTTCGCCCGCAAGGGCGAGGACTTCCGGCAGACCGTGGTGCGCGAGGTCAAGGAGGAGACGGACCTCGACGTGGAGGTGGGCCGCCTGGTCATGCTGAACAGCGGCTTCCGTACACGTATGGAGGTGGCCTACGAGGCCCGCCTGCTCGGCGGCGAACTGCGCCTCGACCCCTTCGAGATCCTGGAGGCCCGCTGGTGCCGCCCGGACGACCTCCCTGAGGGCGTCCAGCCGGTGTGCGGACCGCTGGTACGGGGCGAGACGACTCCCTGAGCCCGACGGGCCCGTGCGCGCGGACCTTACGCCTCAGGCCGCTCCGCGGCGGAGGCTGGAGCGGCTCAATTGAGCGCGCTGAGGACACCAGGGCCGCGACTGCTCACCTATTTCTCCAGAGCATCCGCCAGCACCTCCGCCAGGTGCCGCCCCCGTACGCCCGCCAGGTGCTCGAGCTGCGTCCGGCAGGAGAAGCCGTCGGCCAGGACGACCGCCTCGTCCGGGGCCTCGCGCACCGACGGGAGGAGCTGGTCCTCGGCGCAGGCGGCCGAGACCTCGTAGTGGCCCTCCTCGAAGCCGAAGTTGCCCGCCAGTCCGCAGCAGCCGCCGGCCAGGTCGCCGGTGAGTCCGGCCGCCTCACGCAGCCGTCGGTCGGCGGCCTCGCCCAGCACCGCGTGCTGATGGCAGTGGGTCTGGCCGGTGACCGGGCGGTTCAGCACCGGTGGGGTCCAGTCCGGGGCGTGCCGCTCCAGCACCTCCGCGAAGGTCAGGACCCGTGCGGCGAGCCGCGCCGCACGGGGGTCGTCGTGGAGGAGCTCCGGGGCGTCGGTGCGCAGGGCCGCCGCGCAGCTCGGTTCCAGGACCACCAGGGGGGCGTCCGTGGCGAGGACCGGTTCCAGGAGATCCAGCGTTCGGCGCAGGACCGTACGGGCACGGTCGAGCTGGCCCGTGGAGATGTACGTCAGGCCGCAGCAGACCCGGCCCCTGCGGGCCGTCAGCAGCGAGAGGGCCGAGCGGGTGCGGGCGTCACCGACCGGGCGGCTCCCCGGCCGCAGGGTGGGGGGCAGCGCCACCCGCAGGCCCGCCGCCTCCAGGACCCGTACGGCCGCCCGGCCCACCGACGGCGACAGGTGCTCGGTGAAGGTGTCCGGCCAGAGGACCACCGGCTCGCCCTCGCCGGAGGGCGAGCTTCCGCGTTTGCGCCACCAGCGCGTGAACGTCTCCTCCGCCACCTTGGGGACGTCCCGCTCCCGCGCGATCCCGCCCAGCCGTTTCGCCACGTCCGCGAGCGGCCCCACCGAGGCGAGGGCGTTCACCGTCCCCGCCGACCTCGTCCGCGCCACCCAGCCCAGCCACACCGGCAGCCATCCCATCGCGTAGTGCGCGGCCGGACGGCGACGGCCCTGGTAGTGGTGGTGCAGGAACTCCGCCTTGTACGTGGCCATGTCGACCTCGACCGGGCAGTCCGAGCGGCAGCCCTTGCAGGACAGGCACAGGTCCAGGGCGTCCCGTACCTCCGTGGAACGCCAGCCGTCGGTCACCAGCTCGCCCGCGAGCATCTCGTGCAGCAGGCGGGCGCGCCCGCGCGTGGAGTGCCGCTCCTCGCCCGTCGCGCGGAACGACGGGCACATCACCGCCGGCCCCGACACGGACGTCGTACGGCACTTGGCGACGCCCACGCAGCGCCGTACCGCCGCCGAGAAGTCGCCGCCGTCGGCGGGGTAACCGAAGGCGACGTCGACCGGTTCGCGCGGGAGGACGGAGAAGCGGAGGTTCGTGTCCAGGGGCGCGGGGCGGACCAGCATGCCGGGGTTGAGCAGGTCGTCCGGGTCCCAGACGGCCTTCACGCGTTCGAAGAGGGCGACCGTCTCCGCGCCGTACATGCGCGGCAGCAGCTCGGCCCGCGCCTGCCCGTCCCCGTGCTCGCCGGAGAGGGAGCCGCCGTGCGCCACGACCAGACCGGCCAGGTCCTCCGAGAAGCGCCGGAAGCGGGCGACGCCCGGCCCGGTCAGCAGGTCGAAGTCGATGCGGACGTGGATGCAGCCGTCCCCGAAGTGCCCGTACGGCGTGCCGCGCAGCCCGTGGTCCGCCATGAGGGCCCGGAAGTCGCGCAGGTACGCGCCGAGCCGGGCCGGCGGCACCGCGCAGTCCTCCCAGCCGGGCCACGCCTCCGTACCGTCCGGCATCCGGGTCGCCGTACCGCTCGCGTCCTCCCGGATGCGCCACAGCGCGCGCTGCCGTGCCGGCTCGGTGACCACCAGGGCGTCCACGACGTCCGCCGCGCGGACGATCGTCTCCGCACGCGCGCGTGCCTCCGCCTCCGTGTCCCCGCCGGTCTCCACGAACAGCCAGGCGCCCCCGCGCGGGAGGTCCGCGGCGGACGGCACGAGGTCCGCCGCCATGCCCTCCACGGTCAGCGGGCCGTGCTCCAGCAGCCCCGCCGCCGCCTCCGCGGCCCCGCTCTCGTCCGCGTACGCCAGCACGGCGAGCGCACGCGCGCGGGGTGCCCGTACGAGATCCACGACCGCCTCCGTGAGCACGCCCAGAGTGCCCTCCGAGCCGCAGAAGGAGCGGGCGACGTCCGCGCCCCGCTCGGGCAGCAGGGCGTCCACGGCGTATCCGGAGATACGGCGGGGGAGGTCGGGGAAAGCCGTGCGCAGGCGGGCCAGTTCGCCGTCCACCAGGTCCCGCAGTCCCGCCGGTGCGCCCGCCCAGCCCCGTCCCGGCCGCAACCGGTCCCCGCGCGGGGTGACGACCGCGAGCTCGCGCACGCTGTCGGCCGTCGTGCCCCAGGCCACCGAGTGGGAGCCGCAGGAGTTGTTGCCGATCATGCCGCCGAGGGTGCAGCGGCTGTGGGTGGAGGGGTCCGGGCCGAAGCGCAGGCCGTGCGGGGCGGCGGCCTCCTGAAGGCGGTCGAGGACGAGACCGGGCTGGACGACGGCCGTGCGTGCCCGGGGATCGAGGGACAGCAGACGGTTCATGTGCCGTGTGAAGTCGAGCACCACACCGGTGCCGGTCGCCTGCCCCGCGATCGACGTACCGCCGCCGCGCGGCACCACGGGGACGCCGTACGTCCGGCACACCGACAGCGCCGCCGCCACGTCGTCGGCGTCCCGCGGGGCCACCACACCGAGCGGCACCCGGCGGTAGTTGGAGGCGTCCATCGTGGTCAGCGCCCGTGCGGTCGCGGTGAAGTCGACCTCGCCGCGCACGGCCGCCCGCAGCCCGGCCGGCAGTTCCCGGTGATCCGTCATGCCCTCAGGATGCCTCCGCGGAGACCGGGCGCAGGAGACGGCGCCCGCATGTCCCATCGCGCCACGGAAAGTCCCGGCATATGCCCGAGGTGGGCGATGGGTGAAAACGGAAGCGGAATCTTCCCAAGTCGAACACGAACTCTCATATAGTGACCGCGAGTTGCGCGCAGTTGTCGGCCTCGTTCGAAAGCGACCCCGAAAACCGAGTCCGGCATTCCCGTGGAACCGCCCGAGGGCCGCGCAGACACGACGGTGCACGCCCGCGGACCGACCGAGGAACCGACCGAGGACCCCGATTGATGACCTCCCCCCTGCTCCCCGGCGACCGCCCCACCCCCCGCAGCCTGCTGCCCGTCCCGGTGCTCACCGCGGCAGTCACCGCGGCAGGGGTCCTCGCCGCCCTCTTCCTCGTCCCGGACGACGCGGTCGGCTCCGTCGTGGTGGTCGGGACGGTCGCCGCCGTACTGCTGTGCGCGGCGGCCACGGTGGCCACGTACGCCGTCCTGTCGGCGCGGGCCGCCCGGACACGGCTGGACGCCGTCACCCAGGACGTCGGCCGACTGCTCCAGGAACGCGCCCGGCTGGCGGAGGAGTCCCGCCGCCAGCACGAGCGGCTGACCGGCGAACTCACCCGTGAGCGCGCCCGGTTGTCCGCCGAACTGGACCAGGAGCGCAACCACCTCGCCGAGACCCTGGCCGCGGAACGCGACCGTCTCGCCGAGCAGCACACCGCCGACACCGCCCGCCTGACGCGGGAGCACGCCGACGAGCGGGCCCGGCTCACGGACGACCACACCACCGCACTGAGGCGGCTCACCGAGGAACACGCCGGGAAGCTGCGCCTCATCACCGAGGAACACGAAGCCCACACCGCCCGGTCGGCCCGCGACCACGCGGAGGAGCTCGGCCGGCTGGCCGAGGAGCGGGACCGGCTCGAGGCGGACCGGGACCGGCTCACCGCGGAGAACGTACGGCTGGCCACCCGGCTGCGCGAGACCGACAGCGCCCGGGCCGCCGCACTGTCCGCGACCGCCAACGCGGCCGGACGCATGCAGGCCCTGGCCACCGGCATGCTCGCCGACCTGCGCGCGATGGAGGAGAAGCACCACGACGAGGAGGTCCTCGCCGACCTGCTCCACCTCGACCACCGCACCGCGCAGGCGGGCAGGCTCGCCGACTCCGTCGCCGTCCTCACCGGCGCCCGCTCCGGCCGCCGCTGGGCCCGGCCCATCGCCATGGAGTCCATCCTGCGCGGCGCCATGGGCCGGATCAGCGGCTACCAGCGGGTCAGGGTCCACTCCGCCAGCGACACCGCGGTCGCCGGACACGCCGCCGAGGGCGTGATGCACGCGCTCGCCGAACTCCTCGACAACGCCGCGAACTTCTCGCCGCCGACCGCCGAGGTCCACGTGTACGTCGAGGAGGTACCGGCCGGGGTCATCGTCTCCGTCGAGGACAGCGGGCTCGTCATGGGCGAGGCGCAGCTGCGCCGCGCCGAGCGCGCGGTCTCCGGCGAGTCCGCCGGACTCGGGGGCCTCACCGGCACCCGGCTCGGCCTCGCCGTGGTCGGCCGGCTGGCCCGGCGGTACGGGCTCCGGATCTCCTACCGGCCCTCGGCCCGCGGCGGCACGGGCGTCCTGATGCTCGTCCCGCAGGACATCCTCGTACCGCCGGACGCGGCATCCGCGGTCCCGGCGGCGGGAACCGCGGCGACCGGGGGCACCACCGCTCCGGCCGGCACCCCGTCCGTCCCCGCGACCCCCGCCGCACTCGTCGAGGCACTCGGCTCCGAGGGCCCGAAGGCTCCGCGGCCCCCGCAGGCCCCGCAGGCCCCGGCGGACGAGACGTCCGGCGGCCTCCTCCGGCACCGCGACCACCGCGCGGAGACCGTCCCCGGCCGGCCGGAACCGGAGACCAGCCACGGCAGCACGGGCGACAGCGACACCGGCATCGGCACCGACGCCGGCACCTCCCCGGTGGACCGCCCGGCGTCCCCCGGGAGCACCCGCCCCGCCCCCTCCTACGCGGCCTCCCGCGCGGGCGCCGACCTCGACCCCGACCCAGTGCCGACCCACGAGTCCCCGGACCGGACCGCCGACACCCCGCCCCTCGTCCTGCCCCGCCGCCGCCGGGGCCGGACCCTCGCCGAGGCGGAGCGCACCCGTCCGGGCGGCCGTGGCACCACGCCCCGGCCCGCCCCGACCGCCGAGGAGACCAAGGCGCGCACCGCCCGCTTCAGCAGCTTCCGCCAGGCCGTCCGCCCGCCCACCCCGGACGACACGGCCGACCCGGACACCGGCACCACCGCCGCCCCGACCCCCGAAGCACACCCCACCCCCGCGACCCCGGAAGGCGACACCACCTCATGACCGGCACGACGACCGCCGACGAGAAGCTCACCTGGCTGATAGAGGGCCTGCTGGAGCGAACGCCGGGCGCACGGCACGCACTCGTGCTCTCCCGTGACGGCCTGAAACTGTGCCGCACCCCGGAGCTCTCCACCGACCAGGCCGACCAGCTCGCCGCCATCGCCGCCGGCATCCAGTCGCTGTCGCACGGCGCCTCCGTCGAGTTCGGCGACGGCAGCGGCGGCGTGCGCTCGGCGATGACCGAGTTCTACGGCGGTGTGCTGTTCATCGTGGAGGCCGGGGAGGGCGCGCACCTGGCCGTGATCACCGCCGAGGACGCGGACGCCGGGCTCGTCGGACACAACATGAGCGAGCTCGTGGAACAGCTCGGCGAGCACCTGACCGCGCAGCCGCGCACCTCATGAGCAGGCCCGGCAGGGACGACTCCCCCGACCGGCTCTACACCCTCACCGGAGGGCGCAGCCGGTCCGGTCCCGACAACCCCTTCGACCTGGTGACCCTGGTCGTCGCCGAATGCGATCCGGTGCCCGGCATGCAGTCCGAGCACGCGGCGATCCTGCGGCTGGCCGAACGCCCCACGGCGGTCGTGGAGATCGCGGCCGAGCTGAAGCTGCCCGTGAGCATCACCCGGATCCTGCTCTCCGACCTGCAGGCGGCGGGCCGGGTCAGCGCCCGTCACCCCCGCAAGGCCGCCGTACCCGACCCCGACATCCTGGAGCAGGTGCTCGTTGGACTCCGCAACCTCTGAGACGCGTACACCGCTCGACGCGTCGGCCGACAACGGCCTGAAGATCGTGGTCGTGGGCGGCTTCGGCGCCGGCAAGACGACGATGGTCCGCTCGGTCAGCGAGATCCGTCCCCTCAACACCGAGGAGACGATGACCCAGGCCGGGGAGTCCGTCGACGACACCAGCGGGGTGAGCGGCAAGACCGCGACCACCGTCGCCTTCGACTTCGGCCGCATCACCCTCGACACCCGCAATGTGCTGTACCTGTTCGGGGCGCCCGGACAGGAGCGCTTCTGGTTCCTGTGGGACCGGCTGTTCTCCGGCACGCTCGGCGCGGTCGTGCTGGTCGACACCCGGCGCATCGACGACTCCTGGTACGCCATCGACCGGCTGGAGAAGCACGGCACGCCGTTCATCGTGGCCTGCAACGACTTCGGCGGGCCCACCTTCACCCCGCGGCAGATCCGCGAGGCCCTCGACCTCGATCCGCACGTACCCCTGGTCAACTGCGACGCGCGGTCCCGGGAGTCCAGCAAGATCGTGCTGATCACGCTGGTGGAGCACATCCAGGCCCTGTACGCCGGCCCGGCCCGAACCCCCCGTCAGGAGCTGGTGTGAGTCCCGCCTCCGTCCCCGACGCCGTCCGTTTCCAGGGGTCCCTGCTCCAGGACGACCCGGCCCGCGTGTACCGGGAGATGCGGCGCGAGCACGGCAACGTCGTCCCGGTGGTGCTGGACGGGGACGCACCGGCGTGGCTGGTGCTCGGCTACCGCGAGCTGCACCAGATCACCGGCGACCCGGTGCTGTTCAGCCGCGACTCCGACCTGTGGAACCAGTGGGAGAACATCCCCGACGACTGGCCGCTGCTGCCGATGATCGGCCGCAGGCAGCCGTCGATCCTGTACACCGTCGGCGAGCGGCACCGCGAGCGGGCCGGGATGCTGGGGAACGCGCTGGAGGCGGTCGACCCGTTCGAACTGCGCGGGTACGCCGAGAGGTTCGCGGACGAGCTGATCGACGGCATCTGCTCCGAGGGCACCGCCGACCTGATCCGCGAGTTCGCGATGCTGCTGCCGGTGCGGGTGCTGGCCCGGCTCTACGGCTTCCCCGACGAGGAGGGCCCGGGCCTGGTCACCGCCCTCAACGACATGATCGACGGTCGGGAGCGGGCGCTGGCGGGCCAGACCCACCTGTTCACGTCGATGACGGAGCTGGTCGCCGCCCGCAGGAGCGCGCCCGCCGAGGACGTCGTGTCCCGGATGCTCGCCGACACCTCGGGCTTCACCGAGGAGGAGATCGTCCAGGACCTGATGGTGATGATGGCGGCCGGGCACCAGCCGACCGCCGACTGGATCGGCAACTCGCTGCGCCTGATGCTCACCGACGCCCGGTTCGCCGCCTCCCTCTTCGGGGGCCGCAACAGCGTCGCCGAGGCGATGAACGAGGTGTTGTGGGAGGACACGCCGACCCAGAACGTGGCCGCCCGCTGGGCGTCCCGCGACACCCAGCTCGGCGGTCGCCGCGTCCGCGCCGGCGACATGCTGCTGCTCGGCCTCCAGGGCGCCAACTCCGACCCCCAGGTGCGTACCGACGGCTCGGCGCTGACCGGCGGCAACAGCGCGCACTTCTCCTTCGGTCACGGGGAGCACCGCTGCCCGTTCCCGGCGCAGGAGATCGCCGAGGTGATCGCCCGGACCGGCATCGAGGTCGTACTGGACCGGCTGCCGGACATCGACCTCGCGGTGCCGGCCGCGAAGCTGACCCGCCGCCCGTCGCCGTGGCTGCGCGGACTGTCCGAACTCCCGGTCACGTTCACACCCACCCCCGCCCTTGGAGGCTCGCTCGCATGACGGCTGGTACGGACACCATGACGACCGGCACCGGACAGACCCGTATCCCCCTCGACCCCTTCGTCTCCGACCTGGACGGGGAGAGCGCCGCGCTGCGGGCCGCCGGACCGCTGGCCGCCGTGACGCTGCCGGGTGACGTACCGGTGTGGGCGGTCACCCACCACGCCGAGGCGAAGAAACTGCTCACCGACCCGCGCGTGGTGAAGGACATCAACGTCTGGACCGCCTGGCAGCGCGGCGAGATCGCCCCCGACTGGCCGCTGATCGGGCTGGCCAACCCGCCCCGCTCCATGCTCACCGTGGACGGCGCCGACCACCGCCGGCTGCGCACCCTGGTCGCGCAGGCGCTCACGCCGCGCCGGGTGGAGCGGATGCGGGAGCGGATCACGGAGCTGACCGAGGGCCTGCTGGACCAGGTGGCCGCCCAACCCGGCGACACGGTCGACCTGAAGGCGGTGTTCGCCTACCCGCTGCCGATGTACGTCATCGCCGACCTGATGGGGCTCGCGGAGGAGCGGCTGCCGCGCCTGAAGGAACTCTTCGAGAAGTTCTTCTCCACGCAGACCCCGCCCGAGGAGGTCATCGCGACGCTGACCGAGCTGGCCGGGATCATGGCCGAGACGGTGGCGCACAAGCGCGAGAACCCGGGCGACGACCTGACCTCCGCGCTCATCCAGGCGTCGGAGGACGGCGACAGCCTCACCGACGAGGAGATCGTCGCCACGCTCCAGCTCATGGTGGCGGCCGGTCACGAGACGACGATCTCCCTCATCGTCAACGCGGTGGCCAACCTGTCCCTCCACCCCGAGCAGCGGGAACTGGTGCTGTCCGGCGAGGCGGACTGGTCGGCGGTGGTCGAGGAGACACTGCGGTACGCCACGCCGACGTCCCACGTGCTGATCCGGTTCGCGACCGAGGACATACCGGTGGGCGACAAGGTCCTCCCGGCGGGTGACGCGCTGATCGTGTCGTACGCCGCGATCGGCCGCGACGAGCAGGCGCACGGCCCGACGGCCGGCGTCTTCGACATCACCCGCGAGGTCACCAACCGGCACATCTCCTTCGGCCACGGCCCGCACGTCTGCCCCGGCGCGGCGCTGTCCCGCCTGGAGGCGGGCGTGGCCCTCCCGGCCCTGTACGCCCGCTTCCCGAAGCTGGACCTGGCGGTCCCGGCGAGCGAGCTGCGCAACAAGCCGGTGGTCACCCAGAACGACCTGTTCGAGCTTCCGGTGAAGCTCGGCGGGTGAACGACACGGGTGGTGGGCGGACCTCCCCCCGGTCCGTCCGCCACCCGTCCACCACCCGTCTCAGCGGACGGACGATGTTTCGCCCGGGTTTCCCGCAGCCGCTAGGCTCCGGTCGTGGCTGAGATCCGGATTCCTGCTGACATCAAGCCCGCCGACGGTCGTTTCGGTGCGGGTCCCTCCAAGGTGCGGACGGAGGCGCTGGACGCGCTGGCCGCGACCGGCACGTCCCTGCTCGGCACCTCCCACCGCCAGGCCCCGGTGAAGAACCTGGTCGGCAAGGTACGCGAGGGCATCTCCGAGCTGTTCCAGCTCCCCGACGGCTACGAGGTGGTCCTCGGCAACGGCGGCTCCACCGCGTTCTGGGACGTCGCGACCCACGGCCTGATCGAGAACAAGTCGCAGCACCTCACCTTCGGCGAGTTCAGCTCCAAGTTCGCCAAGGCCGCGAAGCTCGCCCCCTGGCTCGCCGAGCCCACCGTCGTCTCCGCCGACCCGGGCACGCACCCGGAGGCCGCCGCCGAGGCGGGCGTGGACGTCTACGCCTTCACCCACAACGAGACCTCCACCGGCGTCGCCATGCCGGTCAAGCGCGTCGCCGGCGCCGACGAGGGTGCCCTCGTCCTGGTGGACGCCACCTCCGGCGCGGGCGGCCTCCCGGTCGACATCGCCGAGACGGACGTCTACTACTTCGCCCCGCAGAAGTCCTTCGCCTCCGACGGCGGCCTGTGGATCGGCGTGTTCTCCCCGGCCGCGATCGAGCGCGCCGAGCGGATCCACGCCTCCGGCCGCCACGTCCCGGAGTTCTTCAGCCTCCCCACGGCGATCGACAACTCCCGCAAGAACCAGACGTACAACACCCCGGCGCTGGCCACCCTGTTCCTGCTCAACGAGCAGCTCGAGTGGATCAACGGCCAGGGCGGCCTCGCCTGGTCCACGGCCCGCACGAAGGACTCCTCGACCCGCCTGTACACCTGGGCGGACGAGTCCAAGCACGCCACCCCGTTCGTCACCGACCCGGCCAAGCGCTCCCAGGTCATCGGCACGATCGACTTCACGGACGAGATCGACGCCGCCGCCGTCGCCAAGGTCCTGCGCGCCAACGGCGTCGTCGACACCGAGCCCTACCGCAAGCTCGGCCGCAACCAGCTCCGCGTGGCGATGTTCCCGGCGATCGACCCGGCGGACGTCGAGGCCCTGACGAAGTGCGTGGACTACGTCATCGAGCAGCTGTAGACCGTCGTACGCGAGTGAGGGGCGCCCGGCGGACGATCCACCGGGCGCCCCTCACGCATCCGTACGCTCTCCTCCCCGGCGGACCAGGGTCCTTGGCGTGTGCCGGCACAGCGACGGGACGGCTGATCAGCGGTTGCGGCGGCGCAGCAGCCGGAAGAGGAGCACGCAGAGGAGGGCCGCCGCGGCGGCGGCGCCGATCTTGACGCTGCCGCCGGTGCCGTCGGCGGCGGCACCGCCGCTCCCGCGCTTCTCGCCCTCGGCGCCCGCACCCGGCTCTCCACCGCCTCCGGGCGCGTCCTCGGCCGCGACGGGGCTCTGGGCCCCCTCCATCCCGAGCAGCAGCTTCCTGCCGTCGGTGGTGTAAGTGGCGGACTCGCCCTGCCCCAGGGGCACGCTGATCCGCCCCCCGCGCCGGATCTCGCCGCCGTTCCAGTCGTACCAGATGCCTCCGAGGTAGCCGCGCACGGCGAGCCGCTCGCCGTCCGGGGAGAACGCGGCGTCGGTGGCCCACAGGTCGACGGGGGCGGTGGGCTTGAAGACGTTCGTTCCGGAGGCGGAGAGCTTCGCCGGACCCTCGTACAGGTGTCCGCCGTCCTCGTTCTTGTCGATGATGTAGACCCGTCCGGTCTTCGGGTGGACGACCATCGACTCCGCGTCGCGGGCGCCGTCCGCGTACTTCACGACGTACTGCGTCGCCCGGACCGTCCGGTCCTTCAGCTCCGTCGGCTCGGGCAGCTCGTAGATCCACACGTGGGGCCAGGTGCCGCCGAGGTTGTCCCCGATGTCACCGACGAAGATCTTGTTGCCGGGGCCGACGGAGATGGCCTCGACGTCGCGGAGCGTGCCGACGCCGGAGAGCGCGACGCGTGCGACCGTCTCGCCGGTGCCGCCGTCGACGGCGTACAGGTAGGGCCCGTCGTCCTGGTCGTTGTGGGTCCAGTAGACGCCGGGGTGGAGGCGGGAGGCGGCGAGTCCGCTGGACTCGGTGATGCGCGGGTCCTTGAGGGTGAAGCCCTCGTCGCCGTCGGCTGCGGAGGCGGCGGGCACGGTGAGCGCACCCGTGAGGAGGGTCGCGGCGATCAGGGCGAAGGGTCGGCGCATGTGCCAAGAGTGCCATCGATCAACGCACTTCAGGGTGGGTGTCCGGACTCACATCGCGACGGATCGCGGCGGCCGGACCGATCGTCCATGATGATCGGGTGCTCAGGTTCATGCCCGTAGGTGACTCGATGACGATCGGGAGCGCGGGTGAACACACCTGGCGCTACCGGCTGTGGCAGCACCTGTGCACGGCGTACGGCGGTCCCTTCACGCTGGTCGGCCCGCGCGAGACGCTGCACGACCCGGGGACGGACGCCCCCACCTCGTACGCGTACGCCGACCCCGGCTTCCCGCGCGCCCACCTGGCCGGCTGGGGCGAGGGCTGGCAGCACATGGCCCCGCTGATCGGCGGGGCGGTGCGCTCCTGCCGCGCGGACGTGCTGCTGGTGTCGCTGGGCCTGATCGACCTGGGCTTCTACACCAACGCCGAGCAGACGGCGGAGAACGTCCGCGCCTTCGTCGCCGGGGCGAGGGCCGCGAACCCGCGCGTCCGCGTGGCCGTCATGCCGGTGATCCGCAACATCCGGGTGGAGGCCGACCCGGCCTTCGCCGGACAGGTCGCCCACTTCAACGAACTCCTGGCGAAGACCGTCGCCGACCTGGACGAGGCGGACTCGTCACTGCTGCTGGTCCCCCCGCCGGCGTCGTACGACTTCCACACGGACACGTACGACGGCACGCATCCCAACGAGAGCGGCGAACACAGGATCGCGGGGGCGTTCGCGGAGGCGATGTGGCGGGGGTGGGGGCTGGGCGGGCCGTACGGGGCGGCGTAGCGGCCGGGGAGTTCTGGCATATGCGCCCGACCCCGTGTCCTGCTCGCCGTGCGTATCGTTGTACCGCGCGGCCGCACTCGTCCGTGGGCGGCCGTGGAAGAGCGCCACGATGACCGTCCTTGAAGACAGGATCGCCATGGCCGACGTCAACACGCAGCGCTTGGACGAGTGGTTCGAGCGCCTGGAGCGGATGCCCGTCCCCGAAGGATTCAGGGTCGAGATCGTCGGGGGCACCGTCTACATGACACCGCAGCGTGACACTCATTGGGGGATCATCCGCCGGATCGTGCGGGCCGTCGAGGACAGGTTCGGGATGGATGTCCAGGTGTTCTCGGACGTCCGCATCGACTTCCCGGGCCACGAGAACGGCCTCTGTCCCGACGTGGCCATGCTCCGGGATTCCGCCGAGAAGGACGACGAGGGCCACTGGCGGTACGAGGACGTCGAATTCGTCTTCGAGGTCATCTCCGAGGGCACGGCCGCCAACGACTACGGCCCGAAGAAGGCCGCCTACGCGACCGCCGAGGTCCCCCTCTACGTCATCGTCGACCCCTACCAGGGCCGCTGCTACGTCTACACCGACCCGAAGAACGGCGACTACGTCACGCGGACTCGGGTGGACTTCGGCGACGACATCGATCTGACCGGCACCGTGGCCGACCTGACCGTGAGCACCAGCGCCTTCCCCCGGGACCCGTCCCCTCTTGCATAGAGCGCACTCCAGGCCGTTGGCTTGACGACCATGAAGTACACACAGCTCGGACGCACGGGACTCAAGGTCAGCCGGCTCGTCCTCGGGACGATGAACTTCGGTCCGCAGACCGACGAGGCCGACAGCCACGCCATCATGGACGCCGCGCTGGACGCGGGACTGAACTTCTTCGACACGGCCAACGTCTACGGCTGGGGCGAGAACAAGGGCCGGACCGAGAGCATCATCGGGAACTGGTTCGCGAAGGGCGGCGAGCGCCGCGACAAGGTGGTCCTCGCGACCAAGGTGTACGGGAACATGGGCGCCGACGGCGAGGCGTGGCCCAACCACGACAAGCTGTCCGCGGTGAACATCCGCCGGGCCGTCGACGCCAGCCTGAAGCGGCTCCGGACGGACTACATCGACGTCTACCAGTTCCACCACGTCGACCGGAACACCCCGTTCGAGGAGATCTGGCAGGCGATCGACGTCCTGGTCCAGCAGGGCAAGATCCTCTACGCCGGTTCCTCGAACTTCCCCGGCTACAAGATCGCCCAGGCCAACGAGATCGCCGCCCGGCGCGGCGGCACCATCGGCCTGGTCAGCGAGCAGTGCCTCTACAACCTCGCCGAGCGCCGCGCCGAGATGGAGGTCATCCCGGCCGCGCAGGAGTACGGGCTCGGGGTCATCCCGTGGTCGCCGCTGCACGGCGGGCTGCTGGGCGGTGTGATCAAGAAGGAGGTCCAGGGCGGCCGGCGCGCCTCCGGGCGGGCCGCCGACACGCTGGCCGACCCGTCGTCCCGCGCGCAGATCCAGGCGTACGAGGACCTGCTCGACAAGCACGGCGTCGAGCCCGGCGAGGCCGCGCTGGCCTGGCTGCTCACCCGGCCCGGCGTGACCGGCCCGATCGTCGGCCCGCGCACGGCCGAGCAGCTCGCCTCCGCGCTGCGCGCGGTCGAGCTGGAGCTGAGCGAGGAGCTGCTGACCTCACTGGACGAGATCTTCCCGGGTCCGGGGCCGTCGCCGGAGGCCTTCGCCTGGTAGCGGCGCGTACGGGGCGGTCGGCGGCGCCGATCGCCCGGCGCCGCGTACGGCGGCGGCGCTAATTTCCCAGTGCCGCCGCCAGCGCCACCACGACGAACATCAGTACGAGCACACCGGCCATGATCCGGTTACGGGTCTTCGGGTCCACGCCGTCGAGCCTAACGGGCCGCGCCCAGTGCCCGCCGGGCGACTGGCGTATAGCGGGGCTGCTCGCCCGGCACCCCGGACGTCGGCAGGTCGCTGCGCACCAGCACCGCCTCGTCCACGGTCCAGGTGCGGCTGCGGAAGGCGTGCAGGGCCCCCACGTACGGCCGTACGTCGACGGCGTCCCGGCTGCGGGCCACCGTCAGGTGGGCCTTGTAGCGCCGGTGCTCGTCCATCGGCACGCCCGCCTTCCGCGCCGCCGCCTCGGCCCGCTCGGCCAGCAGCCGCATCGTGCGCAGGTCCCCCTCCGCACCGGCCCACAGCACCCTGCCGTGCCCGAACTGCCCGCCGCCGCACAGGGCCAGCTCGAAGGGGTCCGTCCGGGACGCGGCCCGTCCCAGCCGCGCCGTCAGCTCCGGTACGAGCTCGTCGTCGACCTCACCGTAGAAGGCGAGCGTGAAGTGCCAATCAGCGGCTCCGCCGCGGGGCCAATCAGCGGCTCCGCCGCGGGGCCACCCGGCCCGCCCGGTCCACCGCATCCCGTCCGCCCCGGGCAGCCTCCGCAGCCGGGCGACCTCGAAGGCGAGCTCCTGGACCACGTCCTCGGGCGGCAGTACGGCGGCGAAGAGTCTCATGGGACCAGTCTGCCGTCAGACCGCCGGCGCCAGGGCTTCCTGACGCTCACGGGGTACGAAGCGGACGCTGGGGTGGCCCCGGTGCCAGCCGACCGACAGGCGCAGGCCGCCGACCCTGGCCAGGATCAGGCCGATGACGGCCGCCGCGGCCACCGCGACCGCGCCGCCGGCCGCGAAGCCGACGCGGGCGCCGTAGGTGTCGGTGATCCAGCCGACGATCGGGGCGCCGACCGGGGAACCGCCGAGGAAGACCATCATGTAGAGGGCCATGACCCGGCCGCGCATCGCCGGGTCGGTGGCCATCTGGAGGCTGGTGTTGGTGGTGACGTTGACCGTCATCGAGAACAGGCCCAGCGGGACCATGATCAGGGCGAACATCCACAGCTCCGGCGACGCGGAGGCCAGGATCTCCAGCCCGCCGAAGGCCAGCGCGGCCAGGATCAGCAGCCGCAGCCGGGCCGTGCCGCGCCGGGCGGCGAGCAGGGCGCCGGAGACGGAGCCGACCGCCATCAGGGTGTTGAACATGCTGTAGACGCCCGCGCCCCCGTGGAAGACGTCGTCGGCGAAGGCCGAGAGGTAGACGGGGAAGTTGAAGGCGAAGGTGCCGATGAAGCCGACCAGGACGATCGGCCAGATCAGCTCGGGCCGTCCGGTGACGTAGCGCACGCCCTCCCGGAGCTGTCCCTTGCCGCGCGGGGCGCGCTCGACGGCGTGCAGCTCGCGGGCGCGCATCATCATCAGGCCGGCGAGCGGCGCGACGAAGGACAGGCCGTTGAGGAGGAACGCCCAGCCGGTGCCGACGCCGGTGATCAGCAGGCCCGCGACGGCGGGGCCGACCAGGCGGGCGGACTGGAAGTTCGCGGAGTTCAGGCTGACCGCGTTCTGGAGCTGGCCGGGGCCGACGAGCTCGGAGACGAAGGACTGGCGGGCCGGGTTGTCGACGACGGTCGCGAGACCGAGGGCGAAGGCGGCGACGTAGATGTGCCAGACCTCGACCCGTCCCGTCAGGGTGAGGGCGGCGAGCACGAGGGAGGTGAGGGCCATCGCGGTCTGCGTGACGAGCAGCGTGGGGCGCTTGCGCAGGCGGTCGACGAGGACACCGCCGTACAGGCCGAACAGCAGCATCGGCAGGAACTGCAGGGCCGTGGTGATGCCGACGGCGGCCGAGGAGCCGGTGAGGCTGAGCACCAGCCAGTCCTGGGCGATGCGCTGCATCCAGGTGCCGATGTTGGAGACGACCTGGCCGAGGAAGAACAGGCGGTAGTTCCTGACCCTCAGCGAGGCGAACATCGAGGTCTTGCGGGTGGGGGTGGGGTCGGGGGCGGCCGGGGTGTCGTGGGGGTCAGGTGCGGGGGCGGAAGCTGCTCCGGATCCCGTACTCAAAAGGATTCGCCTCCTTGCTTGCTGCCGTACTGCCGTACTGCGTGCTCAGACGTGCGCCAGTTTCTCCAGCACGGGGGCGGCGGCGCGCAGTGTCGCCCACTCGTCGTCGTCGAGTTCCTCGACCAGCGCGGCCAGGAACGCGTTCCGCTTGCGGCGGCTCTCCTCGAGCATCGCCTCGGCCCGCTCGGTCTGCGTGACGACCTTCTGGCGCCGGTCGTCGGGGTGCGGCTCCAGGCGGACCAGTCCCTTGGCCTCCAGCAGGGCCACGATGCGGGTCATCGACGGCGGCTGGACGTGCTCCTTGCGGGCGAGCTCGCCCGGGGTGGCCCGGCCGCAGCGGGCCAGGGTGCCCAGCACCGACATCTCGGTGGGGCTGAGGGACTCGTCGACGCGCTGGTGCTTGAGCCGACGGGACAACCGCATCACGGCGGATCGGAGGGCGTTCACGGCGGCTGCGTCGTCACCATGGCTGAAGTCCGGCATGTTCTTTAGCGTAACTCATTACTCTCGCTAAGGACCACTTGGGAGGCATGTACACGCCCGTGACCCCCGCCACTGTCACGCCGTATCACCCATACGAGTGATCCATCCGCGAATCGTGGCGCGGCGCACCGTGGTGTGCAGGGACCCTCATGCGCATGGGGACCGACGTGCTCAGCCTGCGTATCGATCACGACCTGCTCGAACGGCTCCGGGAGCATGCCGCCAAACGCGGCATGAGCGTCCAGGACTATGTCGTCCGGACGCTCATGCGCGATGACTTCGACCAGCGGTTCCAGACCGCCGTCGAGGAGACGGAGAGGTTCTACGGGGTCACGTGAGCCCCCGCGTGCACGGTCAGGTCAGGCCCAGCGCCGGCATCAGGTAGTAGAAGGCGAAGACCGCCGACACCACGTACATCGCCGCCGGGATCTCCCGGCCGCGCCCGGCCGCCAGGCGCAGCACCACGAAGGTGATGAAGCCCATGCCGATGCCGTTGGTGATCGAGTAGGTGAACGGCATCATCACCATCGTCACGAAGGCCGGAATGGCGATCGTGTGGTCCGCCCAGTCGATCTCCTTGACCGAACCGGCCAGGATCAGGAAGCCCACCGCGACCAGCGCCGGGGTGGCCGCCTGGGACGGGACCATCGTGGCGATGGGCGTGAGGAACAGCGCCACCGCGAACAGGCCGCCGGTGACGACGTTGGCGAAGCCGGTGCGCGCACCCTCGCCGACGCCGGCCGTGGACTCCACGAAGGCGGTGGTGGCCGAGGCGGAGGCGGCACCGCCCGCGGCGACCCCGACGCCGTCGAGGAACAGGACCTTGTTGACGCCGGGCATCTGGCCCTGGGCGTCGGTCAGCTTGGCCTCGTCCGAGACGCCCATGATCGTGCCCATCGCGTCGAAGAAGCTCGACAGCAGCACGGTGAAGACGAACAGGATGCCGGTCAGTACGCCGACCTTCTCGAAGCCGCCGAACAGGCTGACCTGGCCGATCAGGCCGAAGTCGGGGGTGGCGACCGGGTTACCGGGCCACTCGGGGGTCGTCAGGCCCCAGGTGGGGATGGAGGCCACGGCGTTGATGATCAGCGCGAGGACCGTCATCGCGACGATCGAGATGAGGATCGCGCCGGGCACCTTGCGCGCGATCAGCACCAGCGTGAGCAGCGCGCCGAGGACGAAGACGAGGACCGGCCAGCCGGTGAGGTGACCGGTGCCGCCGAGCTGGAGCGGGACGGTGGTGTGGGCGGCGTCCGGGATGCGGGAGACGAACCCGGCGTCGACCAGGCCGATCAGCATGATGAACAGGCCGATGCCGATGGCGATGGCCTTGCGCAGACCGTGCGGGACGGCGTTCATCACGCGCTCGCGCAGACCGGTGGCGACCAGCAGCATCACGATGAAACCGGCCAGCACCACCATGCCCATGGCGTCCGGCCACGACATGCGCGGCGCGAGCTGGAGCGCGACGACGGAGTTGATGCCCAGGCCCGCGGCCAGCGCGATCGGGACGTTGCCGATGACGCCCATGAGCAGCGTGGTGAACGCGGCGGTCAGGGCGGTCGCGGTGACGAGCTGGCCGTTGTCGAGCTGATGGCCGTACATGTCCTTCGCGCTGCCCAGGATGATCGGGTTCAGCACGATGATGTACGCCATCGCGAAGAAGGTGGCGAAACCGCCGCGGACCTCACGGGACAGGGTGCTGCCGCGCTCGGAGATCCGGAAGTAGCGGTCGAGGGCGCCGGACGCGGCACCGGACCCCGGCTGCTCGGGGGTGGGGGCCTTGGTCGTGGCCGACGGGGACATGCGGAGACCTCATCACCGGTGGGCGCCCCCCGAAGCCCTTTGGTGTTTTCTACGAATGAAAGCGGTCAGAGACAAACGGATTCAGTATGAACATATAACGCCGTCCACGCTATCTCCGCGCGTAGAACCGTGTGGCCCCGTGCGGTCCCCGTCACGTGCCGGGCCTCGTAAGCTTGTCCGCATGGCGAAGTGGACCCCCAAGCACGAGGCGCCGGAGCCCCTGGAGGGCCCCGTGGTCGCCACCATCATCGGCGGCACGATCGTCTGGTTCGCCCTGTTCCTGGTCCAGCTGCCGTTCTACGGCTGGTTCGACGACCACGGCCACACCTGGTGGCTGTGGACCTGCCTGGCCGGCGGCGGGCTCGGTTTCATCGGCATCTGGTACGTCCGCAGGCGTGAGGCCGCGATCCAGCGGGCGCGGGCTGCCGGGACGCCGGAGCCGGACCGCTCCCCCGCCCCGTCGGCCGACTGAACCCGGCCGGCCTCCGCGCCACCGCCGTACGGCTGAACCCTGCCGGCTCCGACGCCACCGCCGTACGACCACGGCACTACGGCCGTCCTCCCCAGGTCGGATCTTCCGCCGATCGGGTGGGTGGCCCCCCGGATCCGCACGTACCGTCGAATGCATGACGCATCTCGAGGCGGGCGACCGGGTCGACGGCGTGCGACCCGCCGAGGTCACCTCACCGGTGACCGGGCTGACGGCCGCGGAAGTCGCCGAACGGGTGGCGCGCGGGCAGGTCAACGACGTACCGGTGCGCAGCAGCCGGTCCCTCGGCGAGATCGTCCGCGCGAACGTCTTCACCCGGTTCAACGCGATCATCGGCGTGCTCTGGCTGATCATGCTGGTGGTCGCGCCCATCCAGGACAGCCTGTTCGGCTTCGTGATCCTCGCCAACACCGGCATCGGCATCGTCCAGGAGTGGCGGGCGAAGAAGACCCTCGACTCCCTCGCGGTGATCGGCGAGGTACGGCCCACGGTGCGCCGGGACGGGACGGCCACGGAGGTCGGCACCTCCGAGATCGTGCTGGACGACCTGATCGAGATCGGGCCGGGCGACAAGGTCGTCGTCGACGGGGTGTGCGCCGAGACGGACGGCCTGGAGATCGACGAGTCGCTGCTCACCGGCGAGGCCGACCCCGTGGTGAAGCGGCCCGGGGACCAGGTCATGTCCGGCAGCTTCGTCGTCGCGGGCGGCGGCTCCTTCCAGGCGACCCGGGTGGGACGTGAGGCGTACGCGGCGCAGCTCGCCGAGGAGGCGTCCCGGTTCACGCTGGTCCACTCCGAGCTGCGCTCGGGCATCTCCACGATCCTCAAGTACGTGACGTGGATGATGGTCCCGACCGCGATCGGTCTGATCATCAGCCAGCTCGTGGTCAAGGACAACGAGCTGAAGGACTCGGTCGCCCGCACGGTCGGCGGGATCGTGCCGATGGTCCCCGAGGGGCTGGTGCTGCTCACCTCCGTCGCCTTCGCGATCGGGGTGATCCGGCTGGGGCGCAAGCAGTGCCTGGTGCAGGAGCTGCCGGCGATCGAGGGGCTGGCCCGCGTCGACACGGTCTGCCTGGACAAGACGGGCACGCTCACCGAGGGCGGCATGGACGTCACCGAGCTGCGGGTGCTGGGGGACGGTGACGAGGCGTACCTGCGCAAGGTGCTGGGCGAACTCGGCTCGGCGGACCCCCGCCCGAACGCCTCCCTGAAGGCGATCATCGACGCGTACCCGGACACCACCGGGTGGCGCCTCACCGACACGCTGCCCTTCTCCTCCGCCCGCAAGTACAGCGGCGCGACGTTCGAGGAGGGCGCGGACGGCGGAGCGGTGACCTGGCTGCTGGGGGCGCCCGACGTGCTGCTGGACCCCGACGACCCGGCGCTGGCCGAGACCGGACGGATGAACGAACAGGGGCTGCGGGTGCTGCTGCTCGCCCGTGCCCGCGACGGTGTGGACGTCGACGACCCCGGGGCCGCCGAGGGCGTACGGCCGGCCGCGCTGGTGGTGCTGGAGCAGCGGTTGCGGCCGGACGCGGCCGACACCCTGCGCTACTTCGCCGAGCAGGACGTCCGCGCCAAGGTCATCTCCGGGGACAACGCGGTGTCGGTCGGGGCGGTCGCGTCCAAGCTGGGCCTGTCCGGTACGACGGTGGACGCGCGCCGGCTGCCCGCCGACCCGGACGGCATGGCGAAGGCGCTGGACGACGGCACGGTGTTCGGGCGGGTCACCCCGCAGCAGAAGCGGAACATGGTGGGCGCGCTCCAGTCGAGCGGCCACACGGTCGCGATGACCGGGGACGGCGTGAACGACGTGCTGGCGCTGAAGGACGCGGACATCGGCGTGGCGATGGGCTCCGGTTCGGAGGCCACGCGGGCGGTCGCGCAGATCGTGCTGCTGAACAACAGCTTCGCCACGCTGCCGTCGGTGGTGGCGGAGGGGCGCCGGGTGATCGGCAACATCACCCGGGTCGCGACGCTGTTCCTGGTGAAGACGGTGTACTCGGTGCTGCTGGCGGTGCTGGTGGTGATCTCGCAGGTGGAGTACCCGTTCCTGCCGCGCCATCTGACGCTGCTGTCCACGCTCACCATCGGCGTCCCGGCGTTCTTCCTCGCCCTCGCCCCCAACAGGGAACGCGCCCGGCCGAACTTCGTGCGGCGGGTCATGCGGTACGCGATCCCTGGCGGGGTGCTGGCCGCGCTGGCGACGTTCGCGTCGTATCTGGTCGCCCGGGAGCAGTACACCGGTGCGGGCGCGCTGGAGGCGGAGACGAGCGCGGCGACGCTGACGCTGTTCCTGATCTCGATCTGGGTGCTGGCGATCATCGCCCGGCCGTACACGTGGTGGCGGATCGGGCTGGTGGCGGCGATGGGCGGGGCGTTCCTGGTGGTGCTGGTGGTGCCGTGGCTGCAGGAGTTCTTCGCGCTGAAGCTGGTCGGCACGGTGATGCCCTGGGCCGCGGTCGGCATCGCGGCGGTGGCGGCGGCCGCCCTGGAACTCCTGTGGAGACTGGTCGACCGCCGCTTTCCCGCCGGGTAGGCCCCGGGGGTTACTGCACGCCGATGTAGTCACCGGTGGCGGTGGCCTTGCCGCCGGTCGGGGAGCCGTTGAAGACGAAGCGGTAGTGGCCGCTGGCGCTCGCCTTGACGGTCGTCTTCAGGGCGCCGGTGGAGGTGGACTTGATCCCCTTGACGTTGCCGTAAGTGCTGGAGCCCTTCGCGCGGTACTGGAGGACCACGGACTGGCTGCCGTAGCCGACGTACCTGTTGGTGTCCCAGTCGGCGCGGGTCAGCTTGCCGGTGATGGTGATGGTCGCGCCCTTCTTCACCGGCTCCGGAGCGGCGTCGACGGTCACCTTGGAGGTGCGCAGGACCTTGCGGGTGCCCACGTTCTCCAGGGTCACCTCGTCGCCCTCGGTGACCACGACGACGCCGACGCGCCAGGTACCGGCGTCCTCGTTGAGCAGTTCGTCCGGCAGGAAGGTGACGGTGGTCGAGCACTTCAGGGCGGTCGAGGAGACCTCGGTGCAGGCGGCCGCGTCGTCGGAGGCGAAGCCCCAGGTCGCGTCGTCGATCGAGGTGCCGTGGTAGATCATCGCGGCGGTGCCGTAAGCACCCAGGTCGCCGGTGTGGTTCAGGGTGTACGTGAGCGGCACGGTGTAGGTGCCGGTCGTACCGACGACGACGTCCTTGTTGTTGTTGACCGACACGCCGGAGACGGTGACGTCGAGCGCGGCGGCGGCCTCCACGGAGGCGCCGCTGCGGGCAGCGGGCGCGGGCGCGTCGGCCTTGAGGTCGGCCTTGAGGCCGGCGGTGGTGTCGCTGACGGTCGCCCCGAAGGACGGCCGGGTTTCGTCGGCGGCCTGTGCGACGGCCGGCACGGCGAGGGCGGAGAGAGCCAGGGCGCCGGTGACGGCAGCCACGGTGGCATGTATGCGCATGTGTTGGATCCCCCACAGGGTGACAGTGGAGTCTGGTGACTCACATGATCCGATCCGTGGCAGGAGTGACTGGTTGTACGCCATGCGAAGGCTTGGTGGAAACGGCACCGGCAGTTCACCCTGATGCCCAGGAGGTGAACTGCCGGTATCGGAGGTCGGGTTACTTCACATCGATGAAGTCACCCGCGGCGTTGACCGCCGGGGTGGTCGAGGTGCCCGCGAAGGAGTAGCGGTAGTAGCCGTCGGCGGAGGCCTTGACGGTGGTCTTCAGCTCGCCCTTGGAGTTGGTCTTGATGGTCTTGACCGTGGTGTAGGTGCTGGAGCTCTTCTTGCGGAACTGGAGCTTCACCGACTGGCCGGTGTAACCGGCGTACTTGCCGGTCTCCCAGTTCGCGCGGGACAGCTTGCCCGTGACGGTGATGGTCTTGCCCTTCTTCACCGGCTCGGGGGAGGCGTTGACGGTGAGCTGGGAGGCCCGCTGGACCTTGAAGCTCTTGACGTTGTCCTTCTGCACGAAGTTGTCGTCCTTGGCCGCGGCGACGGCCCACACCTTCCAGGTGCCGGCGGACGCGTTGACGATGTCGTAAGCCGGCTTCAGGGTGAAGGTGGACTTGCAGGTCGACGTCGTGGCGTTGACCTTGGTGCACGTGGCCTCGCCGTCGTTGCCGTCGGCGATGGCCCCGGCGTCGGAGTTCTCGATGGTCGAGCCGTGGAACAGGACGGCCTGTGCCCACGCGACGCCGGAGTTGTCGGTGACGGTGAAGGTGACGGTGACCTTCTTGGCGGCGGTGGCGCCGATGACGACGGACTTGCCGCCGTTGACCACCACGTTGGAGATCTTCGTGTCGCCCAAGGAGTCGTCGGCGTGGGCGGCCGGGACGGCGAGGGCGGACAGGGCCAGGGCGCCGGAGACGGCGGCCACGGTGGCGCGTATACGCATGTGTTCCCCACATTGGAGAAGGGGGCCCCGGCTCTGGTCGTTTCGTACGGCTCGTCGTCGGCCGGGGCCCCGGATGATCAGGGAGTCTGTTGACTCGCATGATCAGATGCACCACTTGGTCACATGGTTGTACGAGAAGTGGAAAATTCGTGCGGGATTTCCCGGGCTCAGTCGAACCAGCGGTCCCGCGCCAACTCCTCCGTCCGGGACGGGTCCTCCAGCAGTGCCGCCACCTCGAAGCGCCGGGGCCACTGGCCCGCCGCCCAGGCGAGGCCCGCGGCCACGCCCTCCAGGGTCGCCGCGTGCAGGACGCCGTCGTTCGTCAGCCGCCAGTCGATCTCCACGCCGTCGACGACCAGTTCCTCGTGCTCGACGTACGACGCCGGGGTGCGCGGCCCCAGCAGCACCCGTACCGGCTCCGGTACGTCGTGCTCCGTGCCCTCGGAGTCCACCTCCCCGGTGACGGACTCGCTCAGCCGCCGCACCTGGAACAGCTCCGCCAGTTCGGCGGCCCGCGCCGGCCGTACGGGCAGCAGCGGCATCCCCGACGTGAACGGCAGCAGGTCGGGTGAGTCGACGACCACCGCGTCCGCGGCGTCCACCACCTCCACCCGGCCGTCGACCACGGCCCGCAGATCGTCCGGCAGGGTCACCTGCTCGGGGTCCAGCTCGGCCAGCGCGCCGTAGAGCGCGTGCAGCTGGGCCGCCGTGACCGGCCGGCCGGGGTCGGCGAGCCGGTCCAGCAGTTCGGCGGCGCCTCCCGGCTCGTCGAGCAACGCGGCCACCGAGGTCCGTACGCCCAGCGCCCGCAGCACCTGTTCGTCCTCGAACCCGGTCGCGTCGGCCTCGTCGTACAGGCCGCGCAGCAGCGGGTCGCCGCCGGCCGCGCGCAGTCCGGCGGGGCGGCGCCCGCCGATCACCGGGTGCCCGCGCAGCCACCACGCGGTGTACGGCCGTACGACCTCGTGGGTGCCGTCGTGCAGCAGGATCCGCACGGGCTGGACGAGCGCGTCGCGCAGCGGGGGGCGTGAGAGCAGGGCGAGGGCCTGGGGCCAGCGGTCGTCGTCGACGAGGTCGAGGTCGCGCACGGCGACGATCTCGGTGGCGACGGGCGGGACGGGGCTGTCCGGGAAGCGGTCGAGGACGTCCTCGCTCCACACGTCCACGGCGTCGAGCAGGCCCGCGTCGTCGGGCTCGGCGAAGTCGCCTTCGCGCGGTTCCAGTTCGTCCGGGTCGAGGACGACGTCGGTGGCGCGGATCAGCGCGAAGTCGACCAGCACCCCGCAGGCGGCGAGCGGCTGTTCACCCCACCGCTCGGCCAGTTCGCCGTCCACGGCGGCGAGTTCGCCCTCCCGCATGACCTGGGCGAACGGCCCGCCGGGGAAGACCAGTTCGCAGGCCGGGGAGAGTTCGCCGTCCTCGTCGGGGAGGGCGAGGGCGCCCAGCCACGGCTCGTCACCGGGTTCGAGGGCGGCGTCGCGTACGAGACCCAGCACGGTGTCGGCGAGTTCCTCGGCGTCCGGGGTGTCCTCCTCCCAGTTCACCGGGCCCTCGTCGTCCAGGGACGCGGCGACGGCGGCCCGCACCTGCGGGGTGGTGAGGACGGCGCGCGGGGTGGCGGGGAGCGCGCCGAGCTTCTCCAGGAGGGGGTGGGCGGCGTCCGGGTGGGCGACCTTGAGACCGAGCCGGGCCAGCACCTCGGGGTCGATCCGGGTGGCCTCCGCCCCGGGCAGCAGCACCTGCCGGGGGCCGATGGTGGTGCGTCCGTCGGCGAGCGGCACCGGCAGCCCGGACAGCCGGTCGGGGTCGACCCCGGCGAGGCTGTCGTACAGCCGCCGCCACCATTCGGGGGACTTCTCCAGGCCGGCCAGCCGGTCGACCGCGTCGGTGAGCGGGACGCGGGCCACGCCCAGCGTGCGCAGCTCCGCGCGGCGTTCGAGACCGGCGGGCAGGAGGGTCGGGAGGACTTCGGCCAGTACCCGTACGGTGTCGGCGCCCGCGCCCTCGACGACCTCGGCGTCGCGGGGCCGCAGCGACTGCGGCAGCTCGGAGTCGTCGTCCTGCCCGCGCGGCCCGGCGGCCGGTGGCAGGAAGGACGTGCGGGGCAGCCGTTCGAGGACCGCCCGGCGCAGGGCGCCGTCCAGTTCGCCCTTGCCGAGCGGGCCCGGCACGAGGTCGATGATCCCGGCGGTCACCGGGTGCCAGTCGGCGAGGAGTCCGGCGTAGGCGTCGGCGGCGCGCTGCACGAGGAAGTCGGTGAGCGGGCCGGGGGCGGCGTGCCGGCGGGTGGAGTCCAGCGGGAAGGAGGCGATGAGCAGGGCGGGCACGCCGAGCGGCTCGTCGCTGGGGGTGGGCGCGTGCACGACGGGGCTGGTGCGGGGCCGGGCGGGGCCGCCGTCGGCGTCCACGGGGACGGCCCAGGTGACCGACCAGTGGGGGCGCAGCCGCTCCTCGACGGGCCGGTCGGCGAGCAGTTCGGGGGTGAGCGGGCCGTGTGCGGCGGCGGTGCGCCAGCGGGTGGTGCCTTCCCGGCTGTCCTCGACGACGGTGAGTGCGCCGTCGGCGCGGCGGCTCACCGTCCGGGGTTCCCCGTCCCCGATCTCGACGACCACCTCCTCCAGGCCGGGCAGGGCGAGCAGCAGGGCGTCGTCGACGGCGTTCAGCAGCCGCTCGGTGAGGCCGGCGGCGGCGGTGTCGCGCAGGGGGAGGATGACGGCGGTGTCGTACGGGCCGGGCGCGGTGCCCTCGGCGGCGAACGGGAGCCGGAGCAGGGGTACGTGCCCGTCACGCCGCCGGATCTCGTCCCCGAGCCCTGGACTGTGCCGGGCGGTGTCGCCCGCGAGTTCCCGCGCCTCGGCCAGCGACCAGCGGACCCCGCCGTGCCGTCCGACGACGGCGGGCTCGTCGGTGACGGCGAGGACGGCGGCGAAGCCGACACCGAAGCGTCCCACGGCCCGGTCCGGCGCGTCCCGCTTGGCGGAGGCGCGCAGGGTGGACAGCGATTCGACACCGGCCGCGTCCAGCGGGGCCCCGGTGTTCGCGGCGACGAGGACCCCGTCGCGCAGGGTGAGCCGCAGCCGTCCCGGTACGCCGGCGCGGGCGGCGGCGTCGGCGGCGTTCTGGGCGAGTTCGACGACGAGGCGGTCCCGGTAGCCGCCGAGGACGAGGTCCTCCTCGGCGTTGGCGTCCTCACGGAAGCGGGCGGGGCTGGTGACCCAGGCGTCCAGGACCCCGCGCCGCAGACGTGCCGTACCGAACGGATCGGCACCCTCGGCGGCGGGCCGCACGAACTTGCTCACGTTCATCTCTCCTCATCGGCCCCACATCGGCGCATCGGCGTGAGGTCGAAGGTACCGCCCCACGCCGTTGCGGCGACGCGGTGTCCACGTCCCGCCGCCCCCTGTGGATGATCAGGACTGTGCTGCTCGAATCGTTGTCCGTCGCCGCGCTGGCCGTGGTGCTGGTGTATGCCGTCGTCCGTCCCTTCCGCTGGCCGGAGGCGGTATTCGCGGTACCCGCGGCCGGCGTCGTGATCGCGGCCGGCGCGATCCCGTTGGACGCGGTGCGGGAGGAGGCCGTCCGGCTCGGGCCGGTGCTCGGCTTCCTCGCCGCCGTGCTGGTGCTCGCCAGGCTCTGTGCCGACGAGGGCCTCTTCCACGCCTGCGGGAGCTGGATGGCCCGCTGGTCGCGTCACCGGCCGCGCAGGCTGCTGGGCGCGGTCTTCGCCCTCGCCTCGCTGATCACCGCCGTGCTCAGTCTGGACGCCACCGTGGTGCTGCTGACGCCGGTGGTGTTCGCCACCGCCACCCGCATGGGTGCCCGTCCGGCTCCCCACGTCTACGCGGGCGCGCACCTGTCGAACACGGCGTCGCTGCTGCTGCCGGTGTCGAACCTGACGAACCTGCTCGCGTTCACCGCCACGGGACTGGGCTTCACCCGTTTCGCGTTGCTGATGACCCTGCCGTGGCTGGCGGCGATCGCCGTGGAGTACGCCGTCTTCCGCCGCTTCTTCGCCGCCGACCTGGATGCGGTGCCCACCGCTCCGGAGGTGCCGGAGGAGCCGGTGGGGCCGCCGCTCTTCGCCCTGGTGACGGTGGCCGCCACGCTCGCCGGGTTCGCCGTGGCGTCCGCGCTCGGCGTCGACCCGGCGTGGGCGGCGGCGGCCGGCGCGACGGTGCTGGCCGTACGGGCCCTGTCGCGTCGCCGCACCACCCCGGCGGCGCTCCTCCGCTCGGCCGACCTGCCGTTCCTCGCGTTCGTCCTCGCCCTCGGCGTGGTCGTACGGGCGGTCCTGGACCACGGTCTGGGCGACGCGCTCGGCGCGGTCCTCCCCGACGGCACGTCGCTGCCGGCCCTGCTGGCCGTCGCGGGCCTGGCGGCGCTGCTCGCCAACCTGATCAACAACCTGCCGGCGGTCCTGGCCCTCGTCCCCCTGGCCGCGCCGTCCGGCCCCGGCGCGGTCCTCGCGGTCCTGCTGGGCGTCAACATCGGCCCGAACCTCACCTACGCGGGTTCCCTGGCCACCCTCCTGTGGCGCCGCATCGCCCACCACCACGCCCATGAGGTCAGCCTCAGGCGCTTCACGCTGCTGGGCCTGGCCACCGTCCCGACGGCGCTGGTGGCGTCGACGGTGGCGCTGTGGGTGTCGCTGGAGCTGCTGGGCGGGTGATTCCGGACGGAGACCCCGGAGACCCACGCCACATCCAGGCGGGCCGCGGATCGGGCTCCCGGTGACAAGCGGCACAGGCGTTCCGTCCGGTACTAACCGGGATAGTGGAAAAGTGGTTGAATTCAAAAGGGACATTTAGGGTGAAGAGCTGAGGGATCAGCTTGGAATGGAGGGTTTCGCCCCGCCCGGACCCACCGGTCAAGAGACGTGCGTCTCATGCCTGAAGTACGGCCTTTCGTCGTAGGTCACACCTTTGCGGCTTCTGTCCGGTTCCGGTTACCAAGGAACAGCCAGCGCGGCACGGACCCGTTCCGCCGCCGGCTTCCCTGTCCCCTCACCCATGAGGTCTCCATGCTCCAGCGCGTCACGTCCCGTCTCCCCCGTACGTCCCTGAACCAGACCCGCGCGGCCGTCCTGGCCGCCGGTATGGGCGCCACGGTCGTCCTGGGAGTCGGGGCCGCGGTCGCCGCCGAGAACACGGCCGCGCCCGGCGCCGCCACCACCGCCCAGGCGCAGGCCGCCGCGAAGACGACGGCTTCCTGGACCTCCCCGGTCAAGAGCTACAAGCTGTCCGCGAGCTTCGCCCAGAACGGCGGCATGTGGGCGCACAAGCACAGCGGCCAGGACTACGCCGTCCCGACCGGCACCACCGTGATGGCCGCGCACGGCGGCACCGTCGTCAAGGCCGGCCCCAACGGCGCCGGCGACGGCCCCGCGTACGGCAACGCCGTCGTCATCAAGCACGGCAACGGCACGTACTCCCAGTACGCCCACCTGTCGCAGGTCAATGTGAAGATCGGCCAGATCGTCAAGACCGGCCAGAAGATCGCCCTGTCCGGCAACACCGGCAACTCCAGCGGCCCGCACCTGCACTTCGAGATCCGCACCACCCCGAACTACGGCTCCGCCATGGACCCGGCGAAGTTCCTGCGCGCCAACGGCGTGACGGTCTGACCCACCGCGCACCCGGCACCACCCGAGCGACCCCGAGAACGGCTCTGTTCTCGGGGTCGCTTTCGGTGATCAGTTCTCGGCCGCGTACGGGACGAAACGCGCCCACGCGTCCGGTGCGAGGGCGAGACGGGGCCCGTGAGGGTCTTGGAGTCGCGGACGTGGACGGTGCCGGGGGTGAGGGCGAGTTCGACGCAGGAGTTGCCGTCGGTACCGTCGCTGTAGCTGCTCTTGAACCACACCAGGTCAGAGACGTCCCTGGCGGATGCCCTGCGGTTCATGAGCCCGAAGCGAAAACTCAAGGACGCGGAGCTGCCTCGGGTCAGAGACAGCAGGCCCGTTGAACTTACCGTCGGAGCGCCCCACTGCCGTACCGTCCAGGAACTTCAGCGACTCGATTCGGCCGTCCAGTCCTGGGTGCGGTTCAGCGTGCTGCTCTCCCCCACGCCACGCGGTGCTCACCAAGTCCGGCGACTGGGAGCGGACCAACCGCGCTCCTGGGGGCTGCCCGTGGACCCTACTCGCCAGGTCATCGCGGAGCCGGCCGTCAACGCGGCGGCCCACGGTCGCGTCACGGGACGGGACTTCCGGCTCACGCTCCACGTCGTCGCCGACACCCTCCGCATCGAGGTCACCGACACGTGCGGCGAGCGCCTGCCCCAGCCGCAACAGGCCGATTCCGACACGGAGTGCGGGTGCGGCCTGCTGCTGGTCGAGGCGCTCGCCGACCGCTGGGGCGCGACGGAGGGCCGTTTTCCACGCAAGACGGTCCGGGCCGAACCGAGGATCCCCTCCGGCCGGGTGCCGTAGGCCATCGGCGGCGATGGGCGCGTTCGTCCCTTCGAGGAGCGTGGACGGGGTGCGAGCCGTCGCGCCCCGTGCCGCGAGGCGCGGTTGACGGGAAATCAGTCGCGCGAGGGGTTGTCAGACTGGGAGGATTGTTCAACGATCCTACAGGAGAGGCGCGTTGCCGGGCGCCGGCTTCCGCGCCTGTGGTGGACAGCCCGGAAGGGAAGTGCCATGGGGGAACTACGCGAGGGAGCACGGATCGGCACATGGCTCGTCTGCGGGATCGTCGGCCTGGCGATTCTGTACGTGGTCGGCGCGTTCGCCTTCGGGGGCGCCGGGTGGATCACGGCGCCGTTCCGCGGTGAGGTCGAGGAGCGGGAGCGGACCGTCGGGTCCGGCGCGTTCCGGCTGACGACGTACGAGGAGTTCTTCGACCTGTGCGAGGCCGTGCAGAACGCCGAAGGGACGATTCTGGCGCTCCAGCAGGAGCGGGAGTCGGCGTCCGAGGCGCGCAGGGCCCAGATCGACCAGTCGGTCACCGCGCTGCGGGCGACACGGATCGAGTCCGTCAACGACTACAACACGAAGGCCGCCCAGGAGCACCGCGCCCCCTTCCGTGACAGGGACCTGCCCTACCGGCTCGACGTCGACGCCGAGAAGACGACCTGCACCGCCTGATCCCGGGAAGGGGACGACCGACCATGCGCAGGATCGCACGCATCTCCCTGACAGCCGTCTCGGTGCTCGCTCTGGGCCTCGGACTGGCCTCCTGCACCGACGACTCCAGCCAGGACAAGGAGAACAAGGCCAAGCAGGACGGCTACGACCGGCTCGTGGCGCGGCAGCCCGCGGGCCGCATGGAGTACTCGCCGACCCGTGAGGCGATCAACCAGTGGGTCGAGACCTGGGGCAAGCGGGGCAAACTGTCGTACGTCTACATCCAGAACGCCAAGGGCGAGTACGGGTACTTCATCATGAAGGGCCTGCCGGTGCCCCGCTGCAAGATGCTCACCCCGACCGAGCGGATGGAGAGCACGTCCCACGGCGTGGCGGTCCTGCCGCAGCCCGGTATGGACGGCACGTACTCGGCAGGCTCCATGTGCCACGCGTACTACGGCTTCGACGCCACGACCGGCGCGTACATGGAGTTCACCGTGGGGACGAACCAGTCGTTCTTCCTCTTCGACAAGCCCATGACGATGCCCGAGTACGCCAGCGCCAGCCAGATGGGCCCGTCCTCGATCGAGGACGTCGAACAGCGGCGCTGAGCCCCGCCCCGCCCGTCACGGCGTGACGTGATCCGTCGCGCCGTGGCCGGCGAGCCGCTCTCGCCTACGAGTGGCCCAGCTCCGCCGCCAAGGCGTCCTCCGTCGCCGGGACCGAGCCGGAGTCGGGGGCGGGGCGGAGGGGGAAGGGGTCGACGCGGGTCTCGTCGATGACCGGCGGGGCCGGCTGCGGAGGCTTCGGCATGACCGCGGCCTCGGAGTGGCCGCCGCAGCCGTAGGCCAGGGAGACGACGTGGCCGTCGGCCGGGGAGAACTCGTTGGCGCACACCCCGAACGCCTGGCCCAGCGAGCCGCCGATGGGGGCGAGGAAGCCGCACGACACGCAGGAGGCGGGAGCCGCCTGCGCCATCGGGGTCTTCGCTCCGAACCCCTCCTCCCAGCGGTCGGCGGCGCTGTGCAGGCCGTAACGGGACAGGACCCGGGCACGGCGCATGCCGAGTTCCTCGGCGACCGCCGCGATCGAGCCGCGGGACGGGGCGACCGGCAGGCCGGCCGGGGCGCCGGCCGTGACCTCGGCGTCCTCCGCCTCCACCAGGTCGGCCATCTCATGGGAGACCGCGGAACTCGGCGGCGGCTCCTCCTCGCCGGAGAAACCGGGCTCCAGACGCAGGTCCTCGGCCTCGGTGGGGAGGAGATCTCCGGGGCCCATGTCGCCGGGGCGCAGCCGCTCGCTCCACGGCACCCACTCCGGGGCGAGGACCGCGTCGGGACCGGGCAGCAGCACCGCCTCGTCAACCGTGACGATCTTGGCGCGGGAGGCTCGGGCCACGGTGACGGCCCAGCGCCAGCCGCGGTAGCCGGGCTCGTGGCACCCGAAGAAGTGGGTGACGACGCGGTCGCCCTCGGAGACCAGCCCCTCGTGTTCGCCCACGACCCCGGGCGCGGCGACCTCCTCGGCTGCGGCGCGGGCGAGGTCGACGGCCTCGGCGCACAGACGGTCGGGGGTGCGGCTTCGCGTTGTCGCTGCGCTCACAGGTATCGCTTCTCTCCTACGCCGTCTCACGAGTGCGCCACTCCCAGCACGGGGGGCGGACGGAGCGGACAGTGGGACCGCGTCGACGTCCGCGCCACAACGTGCTCGGGCGCGCCTCCATCCATTCTGCGGGATGGCTGAGATACGCACGCTACCTTCTCGCGTGCGCTGGGCCTACACCGACGGTTGTTACGGAGTCCCGCGCGCCGGTTTCCGAGGGGCGGCCGGCCGGCCCCGGCGACGTGTTTCCGTCGGCCTCCGGCGTTCGGCCGTACAGCCGCACCACGGGCGGCGTCCACGGCGATACGGCATTACACACGGCCATCTCGGGGCACTATGGCGTCGTGGCTACCGCGAGGACACCCCAGGGCGCCACCGGGACCGGTGGGCCGAAAGGGGTCAGGGGCAGCGGCCGACGCTCCGGGACGAGCCGGGCGGGCGGTCCTCTTCGCGCGTTCGGGCGCGCCCTGCACTTCCCGGTGACCAGAACCGCGCGGGGCATCCGCCGGGCGACCCACGCGCACGGCGCCGGGGAGTCCGGGCTCGGCAAGCTGATCGAACTGCACGGCGTGAACGGCGCCGGCGATGTCATGATCACGGTCGCGCTGGCGTCCACCGTGTTCTTCTCGGTGCCGACCGACGAGGCGCGCGGCCGGGTCGCCCTCTACCTCGCCATCACCATGGCACCGTTCACCCTCCTCGCCCCGGTGATCGGCCCGCTCCTCGACCGCATCCCGCACGGCCGCCGCGCCGCCATGGCCGGCGCGATGCTCGCCCGGGCGCTGCTCGCGCTGGTGCTGTCCGGCGCGGTCGTCAACGGCGGGCTGGAGCTGTATCCGGCGGCGCTGGGCGTGCTGGTCTCGTCGAAGGCGTACGGGGTGGTCCGGAGCGCGGTCGTGCCGCGGCTGCTGCCGCCCGCCTTCTCCCTGGTGAAGGCGAACTCGCGGGTCACCCTCGGCGGGCTGCTGGCGACCGGGATCGCCGCGCCGATCGGCGCGGGCCTGCAACAGGTCGGGCCGCGCTGGCCGCTGTACGGGGCGTTCGTGATCTTCGTGGCGGGGATGTTCCTGTCCTTCCGGCTGCCGCCGAAGGTGGACTCCGCGAAGGGCGAGGACGTGGCGCTGCTCGCCGCCGACGAGCGGCATCTGCACGGCCCGCGCGGCAAGGCGGAGAAACGTCCCGGCCTGCGGACGGTCGGCCCGGCCGTCACCCACGCGCTCGGCGCCAACGCCTCCATCCGCTGCCTCACCGGCTTCCTGATCTTCTTCCTCGCCTTCCTGCTGCGCGAGCACCCGATGACGGGGCAGAGCGCCGCCGTGTCCCTCGGCATAGTGGGCGTGGCGGCGGGGGCGGGCAACGCGCTCGGTACGGCGGTCGGGGCGTGGCTGCGGTCGCGCGCCCCGGAGATCATCATCGTGACGGTGGTGGCGTGTGTGGCGAGTGCGGCGATCCTGGCCGCCGCGTTCTTCGGCGCGGTCCTGGTGGCGTGTCTCGCCGCGGTCGCCGGGTTCGCGCAGGCGCTGGCCAAGCTGTCGCTGGACGCGCTGATCCAGCGGGACGTGCCCGAGCTGGTGCGGACGTCGGCGTTCGCGCGCTCGGAGACGCTGCTGCAGATGTCGTGGGTGCTGGGCGGCGCGATCGGCATCGTGATGCCGCTGATCGGCGCGCTGGGGCTGGCGGTGGGCGCGACGATCGTCGCCGCGGGCTGGCTGACCACGGTCCGGGGACTGATCCGTTCGGCCCGGCAGGGGAACGCGGGGCGGGCGCGAGTGGCGTAACGGCGCGGCCACGCCGTACCCCCGCATGGGGAGTGTGGCGGACGCGCCAGATAGCCTTCGCCCCATGACCACGTTGCCCCGCGGCGCAGCCGCTTCGAGTCACCGCGCTGTGCGACGCCGCCGTGCCGTCGCCGCCGTCGGCGCCGTATCCGCCGGACTGCTCGTCCTGGCCGCCTGTGACAAGCCGACGCCGATGGCCACCATCACGGTGGGCGGCGACTCGGTGAGCTCGGAGGCCACCTGTGGTGGTGAGGGCGAGGCCCTGAACACCGAGACGCTCAACAAGTGCCTCCAGGACAAGGGCATCGACGAGATCACCGTCGACTCCACCAAGGAAGTGCGCTTCGGCGTCGACCCGGAGATCGCCGACCACGGCTGGACCATCCTGATGAACGGTCAGCCGCTGGTCGACTCCAGCAAGAAGACCTACCAGGTCATCCCGGGCAGCGTGTTCTTCAACGCCCAGTACGGCGCCCAGGGCGACTCGACCCTGGTGTCGATCAAGGAGGGCGAGCAGTCGGCCACGGGGCTGTGGTCCTTCCGGCTGAAGAAGAAGGAAGACTGATCGGTCCGGTCGTGTCGTCCTCACGCGTCCTCGTGGCCACCGCGGTCCCCGTCGAGCGGGACGCGGTGGCCGGGGCGTTCCCCGGGGACGCGGAGCACGTGCACCTTCCCGGGGTGAGCCTGGTCCGCACGGGCGGCGGGTTCGACCTGCTGGCCGCCGGTGTCGGCCCCGCCGCGGCCGCCGCCTCCACCGCCGCCGCGCTGACCGCCGCCGCGCTGGACGGCACCCCTTACGGTCTCGTCGTCTGCGCCGGCATCGGCGGGGGGTTCCAGCCCGAGGCGCCCCTCGGCTCGCTCGTCGTCTCCCGCACGATCACGGTGGCCGATCTCGGCGCCGAGACCGCGGACGGCTTCCTCCCCGTCACCGAACTGGGCTTCGGGCACGTCACGCACCCCTCCCCGCGGTCCCTCGTACGGGAGGCCGTCCGGGTGACGGGCGCCCGCCCCGGCACCGTCCTCACCGTCTCCACCGTCACCGGCACCGCCGACCGGGCAGCCGCACTGCGCGCCCGCCACCCGGACGCCCTCGCCGAGGGCATGGAGGGCTTCGGTGTGGCCGAGGCGGCCGTCGCACAGGGTCGGCCCGTGCTGGAGGTGCGGGCGGTGTCGAACCCCGTCGGCCCGCGCGACCGCGCCGCCTGGCGCATCGGCGACGCCCTGAGCGCCCTCACCGAGGGCTTCGGGAAGCTCGCGCCCGTCCTGGAGAGTTGGATTCAGCATGACCACCCCTGAACAGCAGCAGCGCCTGCGGATCGCCTACTCGCCCTGCCCGAACGACACCTTCGTCTTCGACGCCCTCGCCCACGGCCGCGTCCCCGGCGCGCCCGCCGTCGACGTCACCTTCGCCGACATCGACCTCACCAACGGCATGGCCGAGCGCGGTGAGCTGGACGTGCTGAAGGTGTCGTACGCGGTGCTGCCGTACGTCCTCGACGAGTACGCCCTGCTCCCCTGCGGGGGCGCGCTGGGGCGGGGCTGCGGGCCGCTGGTGCTGACCCGGGAGGCCGGGACGGACCTGACCGGGCGTACGGTCGCGGTGCCGAGCGAGCGGTCGACGGCGTACCTGCTGTTCCGGCTGTGGGCGGCGGACGTCGTTGGAACCAAGGGGGGCGGGCCCGAAGGGCCCTCGGTTGAGGGCGGTGGTGGGCGACGGGCGGGCGGGGTGGGCGAGATCGTGGTGATGCCGTTCCACGAGATCATGCCCGCCGTACGGGACGGGAAGGTCGACGCGGGACTCGTCATCCACGAGGCGCGCTTCACCTACCAGGACTACGGGCTGCACAAGCTGGCCGACATGGGTGAGCACTGGGAGCGGACCACCGGACTGCCGATCCCGCTGGGCGCGATCATCGCGAAGCGGTCGCTGGGCGAGGAGACGCTGACGCGACTCGCCGACGCCATTCGCACATCTGTACGGATGGCCTGGGACGAGCCGGAGGTGTCACGTCCGTACGTCATGGAGCACGCCCAGGAGATGGACCCGGCCGTCGCCGACCAGCACATCGGGCTGTACGTCAACGAGTTCACGGCCGGTCTCGGCGAGGACGGCTACGCGGCCGTACGGGGGCTGCTCACGCGTGCGGCGGCCGAGGGACTGGTGCCGCCCCTCGGCCCGGACGCGCTGCGGTTCCCCTGAGCCGGCTCTAGACGTCGAGCTGGTCGGCGACCGCGCGGAGCAGACCGGCGATCTTCTTGCCGGCCGCGCGGTCGGGGTAGCGGCCCCGCTCCAGTGACGGCGTGATGTTCTCCAGCAGGGTCGTCAGGTCCTGGACGATGGAGGCCAGCTCGTCCGGCTTCTTGCGCTGGGCCGCCGCGACCGACGGAGCCGGGTCCAGGACGGTCAGGGAGAGGGCCTGGTCACCGCGCTGTCCGGCGACCACGCCGAACTCCACGCGCTGGCCCGGCTTGAGGGCCTCGACTCCGGCGGGGAGGACCGAGGAATGCACGAAGACGTCCCCGCCGTCGTCACGGGAGAGAAAGCCGAAGCCCTTCTCGCTGTTGAACCACTTGACCTTGCCGGTGGGCACGTCTGTCCTCGTCCTCGTACTCGTCGGGAAAACTGCTTCGGAAAACGGCTCTTGATAGCACTCGGGCGGGCCCGATGACCCGCCGGTACCAAGGCTAATGGTCTTCGGGCCGGTGACAAGACGTCACCCGGTTGTTCCTTCGCGCTGGGAACTACCCTGGTCCGGTGCGTGACAAAACCCAAGCGAATTCCCCCGCGCCCGGTGACGGTCTGGTCCGTGCCGGTGCCATCGTCTTCTTCGTCGGCGCCGTGGCCACTCTGGTCACCGTGGCCCCGTTGTTCCTCGGGACGACGCCCTTTCCCACGTACATGTTCGGACTGAGCATGTTCATGGCCGTCGGATTCCTGATGGCCGGCGCGGGCGTACTGCGTTCGGCCGCGGCGGGGCGCCGCCGGGCACGGGCGGGACAGGTTTCCGGGCAGGTTTCGGATCCGGTTTCCTGAGCGGTTTCCGGTCAGCCGTTCGAGCAGTAGTCCGAAAACCACCGCGGGAATTCCGGCAGACCGGTGAGGACGACGTCCGCGCCGGCCTCGCGCAGTTCCGTGGCGTCGCAGGGACCGCTGGCGACGGCGACGGACAGCGCGCCGGCGGTCCGCGCGCCGCGCACGTCGCCCACGTGGTCGCCGACGTAGACGGCGGCCTCGTGCTCGCGCAGCGCGAGCGCCTTCTGCTCGGCCCACAGGTCCCCGATCACGGCGTCCGGCTCGATGCCGAGGTGGGCCAGGTGCAGTTTGGCGTTGGGCTCGTACTTGGCGGTGACGACGATCGCGCGCCCGCCCGCCTCCTGCACGGCGGCTATCGCCTCACGGGCGCCGGGGAGGGCGGGCGTGGCGGTGATGGCGTACGCCGGGTACATCGCCCGGTAGAGGTCCGCCATCTCGTCGACCCGCTCGGCCGGGAACCAGTTGGCCAGCTCGTCCGCCAGCGGCGGGCCGAGGCGGGTGACCGCGAGGTCGGCGTCGATGTACGTCCCGGTCCGCTCGGCCAGCGCGAGGTAGCAGGCGCGGATGCCGGGGCGGGAGTCGATGAGCGTCATGTCGAGGTCGAAACCGACGGTGGGCGGGAGGGGGACGGTGAGGGCCATGCGCGCCATTGTCCCAACACCCCGGCCACGGCCAGACGCACCGCCCGCGGCCACGGGCAGGCGTGCCGCGTAGCCGCAGGCAGTCGCACCGCGTAACCGCAGGCAGACGTGCCGCGTAACTGCGGGCAGTCGCGCCGTGTAACTGCGGGCAGTCGTGCCGCTGGGGCGGCACGGGTGGGCGCAGCGGCGCCTGGCAAGCGCCGTGAGCGCAACCGGACGCCCGGGTTGGATCGCCCCCGCCGCCCCTTCCCATTCCCGTCCCCGGGGGCGCTGCCCCCGGACCCCCGCTCCTCAAACGCCGGAGGGGCTGAGTACAGCCAAAGGGCTGGGTCCAGCCGGAAAGGCTGAGTTCAGCTGAAGGCGCTGAGCTGAGCTGAAGGCGCTGAGCCGAGCCAAGTGCGCTGAGCCGACCCGAAGGGTCAGCGCCGGCGCTGTGAGCGCCAGACCAGGAACAGCGCCGTGGTGAGGGCCGCGGCCCGGATGACCCACGGCCACGTCTCGGAGATCGCGGCGTTCATGTGCCCCTCGGCGATGGGCGTACCCCAACGCCCCGCCGTCCTCCCCCAGAGCCACACGACACCGCCCGCGAGCGCGAGGCCGGGAAGGATCACCACCGCCCATTTGATCTCCGCCTGGGTCAGGCGACGGGAGGCGTAGGCGATGAGCCAGCCCAGGAGCAGTGCGCGCCAGTCACCGATCACGGTCCCGGCGACCAGCAGGCCGGCGGCGAGCAGGAGCAGGGGGTTGCTCCAGCGGCCGGACGGCAGGCGCGGAAGGAAGCGGCGGCGACGGGAAGCGGCGGGCTCCTCCTCTGCCTCGGGCACGGCGGCCGGCTCAGCCGGCGTTTCCTCCTTCTCCCTCGCCGGGGGCGGCTTGAGGAGTTCGGGGATCTCGACCCCGCCGACGAAGCCCGGCACCTCGTCACCGATGCCGAACGCGCTGTTGTCCACCCGCCACCAGTCGGGCTGGGTGGCGCTGTCACCGAGTTCGTCCGTGCCGGCCCGGTGCGGCGGGGACGGCACGTCGGCGGGGGCGGGACCGCCGTCCGACGCCCCGGCGACAGGACGGGGCCGGGGGACGAGCCGGCGCAGGACGCCCTTGGGGCGGTCGGCACGGGCGTCCTCGCGAGCCCCGGCACGGGCGTCCTCGCGGGCCCCCGCGCCGCCCTCCCGCTCCCGCTGCACCGGCACGGCCGCAGGCGGCGCGGCGGCGGCAGAGGTGTCCTCGGCCGCCGTGACGACCTCGGTCGGTGTGCCGATGCGGGAGATGATGCGGCGGACCGCCGCGGGCGAATCGACCACGGCCTTCGCCCGCCGCCGGTCGATCTCGTCGCGCAGCTCGGCCACCAGCCGCATACGGGCCGCCGACGGCAGCTGCCGCTGCTGCGCCACGTCGCCGACGCGGCTCAGATACTCGTAGACGACCTGGTCGCTCTCGATACCCACGAAGTCCCCTCCGGGACGGATGCGTCGGGACACCGTCGCCCGACGGTACCGCGAGTGGGACCGGCCGACCCAACTCCCGGCACGCCACCGGCGTACCCACCCGCTAACGTGAGGCGGATGAGCACCGAGGAGAAGCCCGCGGCGGCCCCCCGATCCCTCGCCGAGGCCCTCCGGGGGCGGGACGACGCGGCGCTGGCCGCGCTGCTGCGCGGCCGGCCGGACCTCGTCACGCCCGTGCCCACCGACCTCACCCAGCTCGCCACCCGCGCCGGCACCCGCGCCTCGGTCGTACGGGCGCTGGAGCGGCTGGACCGGTTCACGCTGCAGACGGCGCAGGCGCTGGCCGTGGCGGCGGATCCGGCGTCGTACGGCGAACTGCTCGGGCTGATGGCGGGCGACGACCGCGACCCGGCGGTCTCCGCCGCGCTGCCGCACGCGCTCGGCGTGCTGCGCGAGCAGGCGCTGGTGTGGGGCGGTGACGACCGGCTGCGGCTGGTGCGCGCCGCCCGTGAGCTGCTGGCGCCGTCGCCGCAGCACCCCTCGCCGACCGGGCTCGGGCCGACCGTGCGGGAGGCCACCGCCGGGATGTCGCCGGGGCGGATCCAGGAGATCGTGGCGGCGGCGGGACTGCCGTCGACGCACGACTCGGTGTCCGCCGTGACCGCGCTGACCGCCCTGTTCGACGACCCGGAGCGGATGTCGGCGCTGCTCGACGGGGCGCCGGCCGAGTCCGTGGAGGTGCTGGAACGGCTGGTCTGGGGCCCGCCGTACGGGCAGGTCACCGCCGATCCCGCGCCCCGGCTGCGCTGGCTGCTCGACCGGGGGCTGCTGCTGCCGACGGCGCCCGGGACGGTCGTCCTGCCGCGCGAGGTCGCGCTGCGGCTGCGGGCCGGACGGGCGCACCGGGCGGTGGAGCCGTCGCCGCCGCCCGTCGAGGCGGCCGCCGCGCACCGTCCACAGGTGGTGGACGCGACGGCGGCCGGGCAGGCGTACACGGCGCTGTCGACGGTCGAGGAGCTGCTGAAGGACTGGCACGAGGGCGGCCCGGCGGTGCTGCGGGCGGGCGGGCTGAGCGTGCGGGACCTGAAGCGGACCGCCGCCGCCCTGGACGTGCCCGAGCCGGTGGCCGCGTTCTGGGTGGAACTCGCCTACACGGCCGGGCTGCTGGCCTCCGACGGGGAGGCGGACGAGCGGTACGCGGCGACCCCGGCGTACGACCAGTGGCGCGAACGGCCGGACGCGGAGCGGTGGGCGCACCTGGCCACGGCGTGGCTGACGGCGACCCGGACGGCGGGGCTGGTCGGCGGGCGGGACGCGAAGGACCGCACACTGTCGGCCCTGGGCCCGGGCCTGGACCGCTCGGCGGCCCCGGAGGTACGGCACAGGGTCCTGGCCCTGCTGTCCGGCCTCCCGGAGGGGACCGCACCGGCCCTGGAGTCGGTCCTGGCACGACTGCGCTGGGAACGCCCCCCGCGCGGGGGCGGGCGGGGTTCCGCCGGTACGGCCTCTCCGGCGGCGGAGGGCGCCCACCGGACGCCGGGCGGCCCCGGGGCCGGGGACGGCAGGGGGGCGGGTGCGTACGGCTCCGTCGCCGGAGGTGTCCGCGGGGCGGAGGGGGCCTCGGCGGAGAGGGACGGCGAGGATCTGCGGGCGCGGATCGCGCGGTGGACGCTGTCCGAGGCGGAGATGCTCGGCGTCACCGGGCGCGGCGCGCTGTCCGCGCACGGGCGTGCGCTGATCGGCGCGCCCGCGGCCAGGCGGGCGGAGGCGGAGTCCGAAGGGCCGGGCGACAAGCTGCCCGTGCACCACCGGCCCGCCCCGGCGCCGGCGCCGCTCTCCCCCGCCGAGCAGGCCACGGCCGCCGCTGCCGCCGCCCGCCTGCTCGCGCCGCTGCTGCCCGAACCGCTGGACCACGTGCTCCTCCAGGCCGATCTGACGGCGGTGGCGCCGGGCCCGCTGGAGCGTCCGCTCGCCGACGTGCTCGGGGTCCTCGCGGACGTGGAGTCGAAGGGTGGCGCGACCGTCTACCGGTTCACGCCCGGCTCGGTACGGCGTGCCCTCGACACCGGGCAGACCGCCTCCGACCTGCACGCCTTCCTCGCCGCGCACTCCCGTACGCCGGTGCCGCAGCCGCTGGCGTACCTCATCGACGACGTCGCCCGCAGGCACGGGCACCTGCGGGTGGGCGCCGCCTCGGCCTACGTCCGCTGCGACGACGACGCCGTGCTCAGCGAGATCCTCGCCGACAGGCGGGCCGCGGGGCTGGGCCTGCGCCGGCTGGCCCCGACCGTGCTGGCCGCGCAGGCCGGTCCGGCCGGCCTGCTGGAGGGGCTGCGCGCGATGGGGTTCGCACCGGCCGCCGAGTCGGCGGAGGGCGATGTGGTGATCGCCCGCGCCGACGCCCACCGCACCCCGCCGCGTACTCCCCCCGCGCCGGTCCCGGACGGGCCGCCGGTCCCCGACGACACCCTGCTCACGGCGGCGGTCCGCGCCGTCCGCGCCGGCGACCTGGCCTCCACCGCCCCGCGCAGACCGGCCGGCGGGAGCGAGCCGGACCGCGGGGAGCCGCCCCGTACGACCGCCGCCGAGACCCTCGCCACCGTGCAGGCCGCCGTCCTCACCGGCGAGGCGCTGTGGATCGGCTACGTCAACGCCGAGGGCGGCGCCAGCCAGCGCGTCATCGCCCCGGTCCGGGTGGAGGGCGGCTTCGTCACGGCGTACGACCACACCGCGGACGAGGTGCGTACGTATCCGCTGCACAGGATCACGGGGGTCGCGGAGCTGGCGGACGACGAGGGCTGAGCCGTTCGGGTGTACGGCGGACTTCATGCGCGCCACGCCGGGATGTTCCCCCTGATGGGCGAGGTTGTGGGGTGTCGCGCATCCCGTGGCGGGCCGTTGGGCAGCCACCGGATGTCCTGGACGGGCCCGGAAGCCACCGCGGTCCGTTCGCACGCAACAGAAAGGAAGTCCCATGCGTGCCGTTCGTCGCGTCGCCGCCGTACTGACCTCCACGGCCGTGTTGCTCGGAGCGTTCGCCGCCGAGGCCGCCGCGGTCGGGATCGACCTCGGCGGGGGTGTGACCTTCTGACACGTGTCCGTGTCCTGACCCGTCCCGTGTTCTGATCCGTTCCGTTTCTCGTTCACGGCGGGCCGGTCCCTCGTCCCCGGGGCCGGCCCGTTCCCGTCGTCCGGAGAAGCCCGAAGAAGCCCGAAGAAGTCGAAGAACAGGTCGAAGAAGTCCGAAAGAAATGAAGGGTGTCCCGTGACTTCCACGTTCCGTGCGGTGGCCGTCTGTCTCTCCGCTCTCGCGCTCGTCGCGGTGCTCACCCCGGCCGCCGCCGCGCTGCCGCTGCCGGTTCCGGCCGCCGGAGGGGAGCCGCTCCTCACCGAGGGGGTGCTCGTCGAGGGGCCGCTGGTGAACAACCTCACGCTGCCCGCGCTGACGTAGCCCGGTCCGCTCAGGACCACGAACGCGCGCGATCGGGCAGACTGGAGGTTTGGCCGAAGGGCCCGTGCCGAGCCCGTCGCAGAAAGGCAGCCGCGCGTGAATGGTCCGCTCATCGTCCAGTCCGACAAGACCCTGCTCCTCGAAGTCGACCACGAGCAGGCCGACGACTGCCGTCGTGTCATCGCGCCGTTCGCCGAGCTGGAGCGGGCGCCCGAGCACATCCACACCTACCGGGTGACCCCGCTCGGCCTGTGGAACGCGCGGGCGGCCGGGCACGACGCCGAGCAGGTCGTGGACGCGCTGGTGCAGTACAGCCGCTACCCGGTGCCGCACGCGCTGCTCGTCGACATCGCCGACACCATGGACCGCTACGGCCGGCTCAGCCTGCACAAGCACCCGGCGCACGGCCTCGTCCTGACCAGCACCGACCGGCCCGTGCTGGAGGAGGTGCTGCGCTCCAAGCGGATCGCGCCGCTGGTCGGCGCCCGCATCGACCCCGACACGGTGGTCGTGCACCCCTCGGAGCGCGGGCAGATCAAGCAGACGCTGCTGAAGCTGGGCTGGCCGGCCGAGGACCTCGCCGGGTACGTGGACGGCGAGGCGCACCCCATCGAGCTGGTCGAGGACGGGTGGGCGCTGCGCCCGTACCAGAAGCAGGCCGTGGAGAACTTCTGGCACGGCGGCTCCGGTGTGGTCGTCCTGCCCTGCGGCGCGGGCAAGACGCTGGTCGGCGCGGGGTCGATGGCGCAGGCCAAGTCGACCACGCTGATCCTGGTCACCAACACCGTCTCGGCCCGGCAGTGGAAGCACGAGCTGGTGAAGCGGACCTCGCTGACCGAGGACGAGATCGGCGAGTACAGCGGGACGCGGAAGGAGATCCGCCCCGTCACCATCGCCACCTACCAGGTACTGACGACGAAGCGGAAGGGGATCTACCCCCACCTGGAGCTGTTCGACTCCCGGGACTGGGGCCTGATCCTCTACGACGAGGTGCACCTGCTGCCCGCGCCGGTCTTCAAGTTCACCGCCGATCTCCAGGCCCGGCGGCGGCTCGGCCTGACGGCCACCCTGGTGCGCGAGGACGGCCGCGAGTCGGACGTGTTCTCGCTGATCGGCCCGAAGCGGTTCGACGCGCCGTGGAAGGAGATCGAGGCGCAGGGCTACATCGCCCCGGCCGACTGCGTGGAGGTCCGGGTCAACCTCACCGACTCCGAGCGGCTGGCGTACGCGACGGCGGAGCAGGAGGAGAAGTACCGCTTCTGCTCGACGACGGCGACCAAGCAGAAGGTGACGGAGGCGATCGTCCGGCGGTTCGCGGGGCAGCAGATCCTCGTCATCGGGCAGTACATCGACCAGCTCGACGAGCTGGGCGAGCACCTGAACGCGCCGGTGATCAAGGGTGAGACGTCGAACGCCCAGCGGGAGAAGCTGTTCGACGCGTTCCGGGAGGGCGAGATCAGCGTCCTGGTGGTGTCCAAGGTCGCGAACTTCTCGATCGACCTGCCGGAGGCCACGGTCGCCATCCAGGTGTCGGGCACCTTCGGCTCGCGGCAGGAGGAGGCGCAGCGGCTCGGCCGGGTGCTGCGGCCCAAGGCGGACGGGCACCAGGCCCACTTCTACTCGGTGGTCGCCCGGGACACCATCGACCAGGACTTCGCTGCGCACCGCCAGCGGTTCCTGGCGGAGCAGGGGTACGCGTACCGGATCATGGACGCGGACGAGCTGCTCACCGACGGCTGACGGTCATCCCTCGGGCAGGTTGAACACCAGCGCCAGGACGAGCAGCCAGGGCAGCAGCGACAGGCCCGCCAGCCAGGCCCGCGGCACCGACCAGCGGCGGGTCCAGGGCAGCAGCCAGGAGGCCAGCCAGGCGCCTGCCGCGAGGATGCCGCCGAAGAACAGGGTTCCGAAGACCATGTTCAGGGCGGTCGTCAGCGCCTGCGAGCAGTCGTCGGGTCCGCAGCCGTCGGTCGCCATCACGGACAGCCCGCCGAACAGGAACGCCACGGGTGCCAGCAGCGCCCCGAGCACGGTCGCGACGGTGGGCGCCACCCAGGCGCGGGGGTCCCGCTCGGCCCGGTCCTGCCAGGCGGAGGGAACGGGGGCGGCGGCGTGGTGGTGGCTCATACGGCCAGTGAAGCGGCCGGGCGGTGGCCGGCGCACCGGCGCGGGTACTCAGCCGGGACGTGTCGGCGTACTCAGACGCCGAAGGGGCGGCGTGCGCCGACTCGGTGTCGGAGTACGCCGCCCCTGGGGCCGGAGCGCGGGACATGGTTCGTCCCCTCATGAGGGCTACTTCGGGTCCTGGCCGAACCTGGCGGCCGACCAGAAGTAGCCGAGGACCGCCAGGCCCAGGCACCAGGCCACGGCCAGCCATCCGTGGTGGCCGATCTCCGTGCCGAGCAGCAGCCCGCGCAGGGTCTCGATGGCGGGCGTGAAGGGCTGGTACTCGGCGATCGGCTGGAACCAGCCCGGCATCCCCTCGACCGGGACGAAGGCGCTGGACAGCAGCGGCAGCAGGATCAGCGGCATCGCGTTGTTGCTGGCGGCCTCGGCGTTCGGGCTGACCAGGCCCATGCCGACGGCGATCCAGGTGAGCGCTAGGGCGAACAGCACCAGCAGCCCGAACGCGGCCAGCCATTCCAGGGCCGTGGCGTCCGTGGAGCGGAAGCCGATGGCCACGCCGACGGCACCCACGAGGACCACGCTGGCGACCGACTGCAGCACGCTGCCGATGACGTGCCCGATGAGCACGGAGCCCCGGTGGATGGCCATGGTGCGGAAGCGGGCGATGATGCCCTCGGTCATGTCGTTGGAGACGGAGACCGCGGTGCCGATCGTGGTGGAGCCGATGGTCATCAGCAGCAGGCCGGGCACGATGTAGGCGATGTACGCGGACCGGTCGCCTCCGCCGTCCCCGAGGCCGGCGCTCATCGCGTCGCCGAAGATGTAGACGAAGAGCAGCAGCAGCATGATCGGCGTGAGCAGCAGGTTCAGGGTGAGCGAGGGGTAGCGCCGGGCGTGCAGGAGGTTGCGGCGCAGCATGGTGGACGAGTCGCGGACGGCGAGGGCGAGGTTGCTCATCGGACGGTCTCCTTGGGCTGGGCGGGGACGGCGGTGGGGCCGGTGAGGGCGAAGAACACGTCGTCGAGGTCGGGGGTGTGGACGGTGAGTTCGTCGGCTTCGATGCCGGCGGCGTCCAGGTGGTCGAGGATCGCGCGCAGTTCGCGCTGGGTGCCGTCGCTGGGGAGCTGGAGGGCGAGGGCGTCGTCGTCCCGGCCGGCCTCGGTCAGCGCGGTGGCGGCGGTGCGGTAGGCGGTCGGGTCGGTGAAGCGGAGGCGGATGTGGCCGCCGGGGACGATCCGCTTGAGTTCGTCGGCGGTGCCCTCGGCGGCGATCCTGCCGTCGTGCAGCACCGCGATGCGGTCGGCGAGTTCGTCGGCCTCCTCCAGGTACTGGGTGGTGAGGAAGACGGTGACGCCGCCGGTGACGAGCTCGCGGATGATCTGCCACATGGTGTGGCGGCTGCGCGGGTCGAGGCCGGTGGTCGGTTCGTCGAGGAAGATGATCCGCGGGTCGCCGACCAGGGTCATGGCGATGTCGAGGCGGCGCTTCATGCCGCCGGAGTAGGTGGAGGCGGGCTTCTTCGCGGCCTCGGTGAGGTCGAACCGCTCCAGCAGTTCGGCGGCCACCCGCCGCCCCTCGTGCTTGGGGAGGTGGTGCAGGTCCGCCATCAGGAGCATGTTCTCCTCGCCGGTGATCAGGCCGTCCACGGCGGAGAACTGGCCGGTGACGCCGATCGCGGCGCGCACGGCCTGCGGGTCGGTGGCGAGGTCGTGGCCGCCGACGCGCAGGTCGCCCGCGTCCGCGGTGATGAGGGTGGAGAGGATCTTGACGGCGGTGGTCTTGCCGGCGCCGTTCGGGCCGAGCAGGGAGAAGATCGTGCCTTCCGGGACGGTCAGGTCGACGCCGTCGAGGACGGTCTTGTCGCCGTAGGACTTGCGCAGGCCGTGCGCCGCGATGGCCAAGCCGGTCATGGGGGATTCTCCTTCGGGTGCTGTGGGGGTCACAGGCTGCGGGCGGTGATGTCGCCGTAGGCGGTGGTCGCGTGGACGGTCAGGCCGGCGGCGGCACCGTCGGCGTTGTTGAGCGTGTTGTGGATCCGGCCGTAGCCGGTGCCGGCGTCCAGGGAGGCGGAGACCTCGCGGGCGGCGCCGACGGCGATGTCACCGTGCTCGGTGCGCAGCGTGACCGTGCCGCGCACGGCCTCGGTGACAAGGACGTCGCCCTTCTGGGTGCTGATCTCGGCAGGACCGCCCAGGCGGCCGACCGAGATGTCGCCGGCGAGGACGGTGAGGCGGGCGCTCGCGGTCTCGTCGAGCTTGACCGGGCCCTGCGCGCCCTCGAAGACGACGTCGCCGAGCCGGCCGACGCCCCGCAGCTCCGCGCCGGCGGCCTTCGCCTCGACGTGGGAGCCGGTGGGCAACTGGACGGTGATCTCGACGGATCCGGACGGGCCGAGGAGCTGGTTCTTCGCCGACGGGCCGTCGATCCGCAGGACGCCGTCGCCGTATTCGACCCTGGTCTGCTCCGCCGCCTTCGTGTCGCGGCTCTTCCTGGCGTCCGCGGGCAGGACCTCGACCACGGTGTCGGTCCGGTCGGCGGCGATGAACCGGATGCGGCCGGCGGGGACGTCGAGGGCGACCGAGATGGGGGCGGGGGTGTCGAACTGCATGGTGCGCTCCTTCGGATTGTCGTTTCTGACACCGGAAACGCTACGTTGCGTTCATAGTTACGGCAACTAGTTCGTTGCATTCGATATCGATTTATGCAGGTCAGAGCAGTGAAATCGTTGCAACGAGATGAGAGATAACGCAACGAGAGAAGGTATGTTCGTTGCAATGAATTGAAGCGAAAGCTATGCTGGCGACATCACGGACCACGAAGGAGACCGCATTGCCAGGAGGCAGGCTCACCCAGCAGGAACGCCAGCAGATCGCGACGGGACTGGCCGACGGGCTCGCCTACGCGGAGATCGCCCGGCGCCTGGACCGCCCCACCTCGACGATCACGCGCGAGGTGATGCGCAACGGCGGCCCCGCCGGTTACCGCGCGGACCTGGCCCACCGCGCCACCGAACGCCGGACCCACCGGCGCGGACAGGCCACGTCGCGGGGGTCGAAGGCGCCCACGGAGGACTACGGCCGCGACGCGGAGGCCGTGCGTGCGTACGAGGAGACGCTCACCACCGTCTTCATAGCGTCGGGCACGCCCAAGATGATGGCCCGGGTCATGGCCTGCCTCGCCCTCACCGACAGCGGGAGCCTCACCGCCGCCGAACTCGCCCAGCGCCTCGAAGTCAGCCCGGCGTCCATCTCCAAGGCGATCACGTTCCTGGAGAGCCAGGACCTCGTCCGCCGATTCCGCGAGGAGGGCCGCCGTGAGCGCTACGGCTTCGACGAGGACATCTGGTACCAGTCGATGATGGCCAGCGCCCGTTCGACCGCCCAGGTCGCCGAGACCTCACGGCAGGGCGTCGCCGTCATGGGGCCCGGCACACCGGCCGCCGTGCGTCTGGAGAACGCCGCCCGCTTCCTCGACTTCGTCTCCGAGACCATGATCCGCGCCGCCGAACAGGCCCGCGAGGTCCTGTACACGAAACCCGGGACGACCTCGGACGACACAACCGGACCGGGTCAGGATCACGGGTGACCGGCCGGCCGCGGGCGCGACGGCCGCCGTACGGGGCGGAGGAGGGCGCCGCCTACCCGCGGCGGACGCCCGCCTCCTCGCCGTACTCACCGAGGATCATCACGTCGAAGGCGGCGCCGAGGAACACCTTCACGGCGCGCAGGGCGTCGCCGAGGCGGTGCGGGTGACCGCCCCGGAGCGAGGTCGCGCCGGCCGGCCGCACCGGCGGTGGGGTGGGGTGGAGGGTCGCTGCGCTCATGTCTCCATGGTTGCTCCCCGGCCGGGTTACGGGCATCGGCCGGAGGGACCGGTCCGCGGGCCATCCGTGTACGTCTCCGGGGCGACCCCGTACTTCTCAGGCGGGAGCCCCCACCGCCAGGGGCGGACGGTAAATGGTTTGGAGCGCACCGGCCCGGCGTCCTAGAATCTCCGCTCTTCCCCGCCTCCCCTCACGGAGCGCCGCCGCCCGGACGGAAACCGGCCGGCATTTCGCCGCAGCAACCAGCAGCAGGTCCCCCGGAGGCACCCCCTTGTCCGCGTCCACACCGGCAGACGAGCCCGTAGACGGTCCCGCGACCACCCCCGCGGACGACCCGCTCGCCCGCGAACGCTCCCACCTCGCCGCGTCCCGTTCCGCGCTGCGCGCCATGCGCGAGGACGTCGAGGCCCTCGACATCAGCGACGTCACCGCGAACTGGGTCAACGCGGCCGCGCTGGCGCACCAGATCGAGGAGCGCATCAAGGCGCTGGCCGACCTCAGCGACACCCCGCTGTTCTTCGGCCGGCTCGACTACCTGCACTCCCCCGGCGCCGAGCAGGCGGAGGGCGCGGAGGGGGAGAGCTTCTACATCGGGCGCCGGCACGTGCACGACGCGGACGGCGACCCGATGGTGATCGACTGGCGTGCGCCGGTGTCGCAGCCGTTCTACCGGGCGTCCAAGAAGGACCCGCAGGACATCGCGCTGCGCCGCCGCTTCGGCTACACCGGCGGCGACCTCACCGCGTACGAGGACGAGCACCTCTCCGACCCGGCGGAGGCGGCGACCACCAGCAAGCTGCTCCAGCAGGAGATCGAGCGTCCGCGCGTGGGCCCGATGCGGGACATCGTCGCGACGATCCAGCCGGAGCAGGACGAGATCGTACGGTCGGGGCTGTCCGGCAGCGTGTGCGTGCAGGGAGGTCCGGGCACCGGGAAGACGGCCGTCGGCCTGCACCGGGTCGCCTACCTCCTCTACGCCCACCGCGAGCGGTTGGCCCGCACCGGCACGCTGGTCGTCGGGCCGAACCGGTCCTTCCTGCACTACATCGAGCAGGTGCTGCCCGCGCTGGGCGAGCTGACGGTGGCGCAGGCCACGGTGGACGACCTGGTGGTGCACGTGGAGGTGCGCGGGACGGACGACGCGAGCGCGGCGGTGGTCAAGGGCGACGCCCGGATGGCGGAGGTCCTGCGCAGGGCCCTCTACTCCCACGTCACGATGCCCACCGAGCCGGTCGTCGTCGTCCGCGGTTCACGCCGCTGGCGGGTTCCGGCGTACGAACTGGAGGAGATCGTCCGGCAGTTGCTCGACCGCGGCATCCGCTACGGCGCCGCCCGCGACGCCCTTCCGCAGCGCATCGCGCACGCCGTGCTGGTGCAGATGGAGCGGGCGGGCGAGGCACCGGACGACAGGGTGCAGGACGCGGTGGCCCGCAACGCGGCGGTGAAGGCGGCGGTGAAGGCGGTCTGGCCGGCCGTCGACCCGGCGAAACTGGTGCTGCGGCTGCTGAGCGACCCGGAGTTCCTGGCGGAGCACGCGGAGGGCCTGCTCGACGAGCAGGAGCGGAAGACGATCCTGTGGGCGAAGCCCGCCCGCTCGGTGAAGTCGGCGAAGTGGTCGGCGGCGGACGCGGTGCTGATCGACGAGGCGACCGACCTCGTCCAGCGCACGCACTCCCTCGGACACGTGGTGCTCGACGAGGCGCAGGACCTGTCCCCCATGCAGTACCGGGCGGTGGGCCGCCGCTGCACGACCGGTTCGGCGACCGTCCTCGGCGACCTGGCCCAGGGCACCACGCCGTGGGCGACGCGCAGTTGGCACGAGGCCCTGCTCCACCTGGGCAAACAGGACGCGGTGATCGAGGAGCTGACGGCCGGTTTCCGCGTCCCCACGGACGTCATCACCTACGCCTCCCGGCTCCTCCCGCACATCGCGCCGGGTCTGACCCCGGTGGTGTCGATCCGTGAGAACCCGGGCTTCTTCGAGGTCCGCCGGTCCGGGGGGACGGACGACGTGGTCTCCGCCTGCCACGAACTCCTGCGCAACGAGGGCTCGGTGGGCCTGATCGCGGCGGACACCCGCGTCCCGGAGCTGGCCGAGGCACTGACGGCGGCGGGGACCACGTACGTCGCCCCCGGCGAGGAGACGACCCACGCCACCCGCCTGACCCTGGTCCCCGCCTCCCTGGCGAAGGGCCTGGAGTACGACTACGTGGTCCTGGACGAACCCCGGGCGGTGGTGGACGCCGAACCGGACGAACGCACCGGCCTGCGCCGCCTGTACGTGGCCCTCACCCGAGCGGTCTCGGGCCTGATCGTGACCCACACGGCCCCGCTGCCGGACCAACTGACGTAACCCCGCGGCCAACCGCCTACCACCCGGGCAGCCGCCTGCCGCCGCAGCCACGGGCAGTCGTGCCGCTGGGGCGGCACGGGTGGGCTGGGGGTACCCCCTCTGGGGGAGGCACCCCGCAAGCGCCGGGCGTCGCGACCCACCCCCGCCCGGCAACAGCACCGTCCAGCTGCAAGCCCCGCCGGGCAACAGCACCGCCCAGCCACCACCCCCGTCAAAAAGGAGCCCCGCTCAACCCCCCAGCACCCGCCGCCACTCGGCGACGGCCTCCGCCGACACGGGCCCGGCCCACCCTTCGGGACGGGCCGCCCCGCCGATGTGGAAAGCATCGATCCCGGCCTTCAGCAACAGCGGCACGTGCTCCAGCCGCAGCCCGCCCCCCACCAGCAACCGCTGCCCGTACCCCGGCTCCCCCCGCCGCCCCGCCTCCGCGAGCAGCGTCGGCATCCCCACGTCGACCCCCTCGGCCGCCCCGGCCGTCAGGTACGTGTCCAGCCCCGGGAAGTCCGCGAGCCGCTTGCGCAGGGCGCCCCGGTCGGCGGCCCGGTCGATGGCCCGGTGGAACGTCCACCGGCACCCCTCCAGCTCACGGACGACCCGCTCCACCGCCCCCAGGTCCACGGCCCCGCCCGCGTCGAGGAACCCGAGCACGAACTCCTCCGCCCCGGCCTCGCGCATCGCGCACGCGGCAGCCACCAGCCGCTCGACGTCCCCCGCGGCGAACCCGTCCGCCAGCCGCAGCATCACCCGCGCCGGGATGTCCACGGCCGCCCGGATCCCCGCGACGGTCGCCGCCGAGGGCGTCAGTCCGTCCGCCGCCATGTCGGTCACCAGCTCGAGGCGGTCCGCACCTCCGGCCTGGGCGGCCACCGCGTCCTCGACGTCGAGGGCGATCACCTCCAGGACTGCACGCTTGCTCATGGGACCCCATTCCTCGGCATCAGACGGCGACTACAGGTCTAGTCCAATCCAAGACTACGCCCGGCCGTCCGCCCGAGGCCGCCCCGCCCCTCCGCTCAGTCCCCGAAAATGTTCAGCTCCGCCGCCTCCGCCCCGGCCAGCTCGTACGCGGCACCGTCCACCGGACGCCCCGCGTACAGCCGTACGAGGGTCGGACCGTCCCCGATGTAGCGGGCCGGGGGACGTTCCCCCGTGGCGTCGCCCAGCCGCAGCGGCTCGTCGGCGTCGTCGAGGTCGGCGTGCAGCGGCAGGTGGCCCTTCCGGCCGGTCACCTGGCCCAGCAGGGCGAGCGCGTACGGCAGTCCCGCGCCCGCGTACGCGCCCGGCTCCCCGAGCGCGACCCGTACGTCCCCGGCGTGCACCCACTCGCCCAGCGCGAGCCCGTCCAGCGCCCCGCCCGCCTCGGCGATCACGGGTCCCGCCCCGGTCATCCCGCGCTCCAGCTCGTCCACGACCCGGGCGTTCGTCCACCCGGCCCGCTCGGCGATGTCCCGCTCATTGCTCCCGGGCGAGAACACCCCCTCCTCGAACCGCCGCTCCAGGACGCGGGTGAACGCGGCCGAACAGTGCGCCAGCACATCCCGCACCGTCCACCCCGGACACGCCGCCACCGGCAGCGCGAAGTCCCCGTCGGACCTCCCCCGCAGCAACGGGATCAGCGCGTCCCGCTCGACGGCCAGCAGCCGGCCGGGCAGTTCGGGGTCTCGTACGTTCCGCACATCCGCAGGAGTCGTCATGCCGCCCACGCTAGTGCGGCGGGGGCGCGCGGCCCACCGGGCGTCGGCCTGGCGGCCGGCCCGGCCGGCGGAACGGATCCGTGTGATCATCATCTCCGTGTGCGGCAGGCGCCGGGAGCCGGGGCGGACAATGGGCCCATGGCCGACACCGACGCCCTCCGTGCCCGCTGGCTGCGCGCTCTCCTCCCGGCACGGGACGGCGCGTGCCACCCCGAGCCGTCCCGGTACGCCGACGCCCTGCTGCGCCGCTGGTCGGAGCCCCAGCGGCACTACCACACACTCACCCACCTGACAGCCGTCCTGGACCACATCGACGTGCTGGAGGAGTACGCCGACCATCCGGACGTCGTACGGCTCGCCGCCTGGTTCCACGACGCGGTCTACCTGCCGGACCGGTCCACCAACGAGGAGCGCTCCGCCCGGCTCGCCGAGCGGGCGCTCCCCGAGGCCGGGGTGTCCGCGGAGAAGACCGCCGAGGTGGCCCGGCTGGTGCGGCTCACCGTCACGCACGATCCGGCCGACGACGACCGGGACGGGCAGGTGCTGTGCGACGCCGACCTGGCGATCCTCGCCGCGTCGCCGTCGTCGTACGCCGCCTACACCGCCGCCGTCCGCGAGGAGTACCACTTCGTGCCGAACGACGCGTTCCGGGCGGGGCGGTCCGAGGTGCTGCGGCAACTCCTCGCCCTGCCGCGCCTGTTCCGTACGCCGTACGGGCGGGAGCACTGGGAGGCCACCGCCCGCCACAACATGCGCGGCGAGCTGGAAATGCTGTCGACCGCGCCCGCGCCGCCCGCCTAGCCTGCCCCGCATGCATGCTGTGGGAGCGGACCAGGTGGAGGAAGCCGTCGCGGACTGCGTGGCGGCGCTGGGGACGGTCACCGACCGGGACTGGACGGGGGTACGGGCCGGGCGGCTGGAGTGGGACTGCCGGGAGACGGCGGTGCACATCGCGAGCGATCTCATCGCGTACGCGGGACAGCTCGCCGGACGGGCGCGGGACGCGTACGTGCCCTTCGACATCACCCTCGACGGCGGCGAGGACGGCCCGGACGCCGTCGGCAACGCGGGTGTCCTCCAGGTGATCACCACGGCCGGTGCCCTGCTCGCCGCCGCCGTCCGCACCACCCCGCGCGCGGTCCGCGCCTTCCACCCGCACCCCTTCCGGCACGCGAACCGTGAGGGTTTCGCCGCGATGGGCGTCGCCGAGGTGCTGCTGCACACGCACGACATCGCCGAGGGGACGGGCATCGGCTACGAGCCGCCGGCCGGGCTGGCCTCCTTCGTCCTCACCCGGATCTTCCCGCGGGTCGAGCCGGGGCCCACGCCGTGGCGGACGCTGCTGTGGGCCACCGGGCGCGGTGAACTGCCGGGGCGGGAGCCCGTCACCGAGTGGAAGTGGGACAACAACCCGGTGCTCCGGTCGGAGCGGCTGACCCTGGAGGGCGTCACCCCGGCGGCCGCCGCCGACCTGTCCCTGACGGGTGACGGCGGTCACGAGTGGGTCGGCGGGGCCGCCGCCGACGGCACCCGCGAAGGCGCCGGGATCATGGTCCAGCAGTACGAGGAGGGCCTGTTCCACCCGGAGTGGGGCATGTACGTGCTGGTCCGGCGGGACGACGACCGCGCGGTGGGCGCGATGGGCTTCCACGGCGTCCCGGACGGGGACGGCCGCGTGGAGATCGGCTACGACCTGGTCGTGGGCGCCCGCGGTCACGGTTACGCCACCGAGGCGCTGCGCACGCTGTCGCGCTGGGCGCTGGAGCAGGACGGCGTACGGACGGTGGCCGCCGTCGTCGACCAGGAGAACGTGCCCTCGCAGAAGGTCGTCACCCGGGCCGGTTTCACCGAGGTGTCCCGGCAGGAGGGGCAGATCTCCTACGAACTCCGCGGCTGAGCCGCGCCCTTGCGGCGCCGCAGCCCCGCCCCGTGCAGCAGCCGCACCACCTCACGGCTGCTGACCTCGACCGCCCCCGCGCGCACCGCGTCGGCGTACCGGTGGGCGGGGACGTCGTAGTGGTCGCGTTCGAAGGCGCGGCGGGGGACGCCCAAGCGGTCGGCGAAGGTGTGCAGTTCGTCGTAGGAGAGGTCGCTGACGAGGTGGGACCACATCCGGCCGTGGCCCGGCCAGGTGGGCGGGTCGATGTACACGGTCACGAGGGGACCGCTCCGCCCAGCCGGCCCACCGCCGCGACCTTCACGCCCGCCTTGTGGCACACCCAGTGCGGATCGGGGCCGAGTTCCGGTTCCACGTCCAGCGCGTGCGGGTCGCCGGTGCCGCAGACCGGGCACAGCGGCCAGCGCCCGTGCCGCTCCAGCAGGGCGTCCTGTACGTCCTGGGCGACCAGGCCGGCGAGGAACCCGGCACCGTCCGGCCACTGTTCCACCCACCAGCGCCGGTGCGTGACGGACTCCTCGACGAGGGAGACCACGTCCGCCTCGGCGACCTCGCGCGCGACCAGATCGGCGAGCACGAGGGCGCGCGCCGCGTGCAAGGCTTGTTCCAGGGGGCTGACCGGGCGGAGTCCGGGGGCGCCGGGTTCACCGGGCGGATCGTCGGGGGCCATGCCTCCATTGTGCGCACTCTTGACCGCACGACCGGAACGAAAATATCTTTCATACCGTGACCCGTGAAGTGAAGGAAATTTTCGGGACCGGTTCGGGCGGCGGCAAGCCCTCCCCTCCCGCGCCCGCCGCCCTGGCGGCCAAGGTGCGCACGCTGGCTCCGTCGATGACCCGTTCCATGCAGCGGGTCGCCGAGGCCGTCGCCGACGACCCGGCCGGCTGCGCGGCCCTCACGGTCACCGGACTCGCCGAACTCACCGGCACCAGCGAGGCCACCGTCGTCCGCACCGCCCGCCTGCTCGGCTACCCCGGCTACCGTGATCTGCGCCTCGCCCTGGCCGGGCTCGCCGCCCAGCAGCAGTCCGGGCGCGCGCCCGCCATCACCACCGACATCGCGGTGGACGATCCCATAGCCGACGTCGTGGCGAAACTCGCCTACGACGAGCAGCAGACCCTCGCCGACACCGCGGCCGGACTGGACACCGTCCAGCTCGCGGCGGCCGTGGCCGCCCTGGCCGGGGCCCGCCGCACCGATGTGTACGGCGTCGGCGCGTCGGGGCTCGTCGCCCAGGACCTCACCCAGAAGCTGCTGCGCATAGGCCTGATGGCGCACGCCCACAGCGATCCGCACCTCGCCGTCACCAACGCGGTGCAGCTGCGGTCGGGGGACGTGGCGATCGCCATCACCCACTCCGGATCGACCGGGGACGTCATCGAACCGCTCCGGGTCGCCTTCGAGCACGGGGCGACGACGGTGGCGGTCACCGGACGCCCGGACGGTCCCGTCACGCAGTACGCCGATCATGTCCTGACCACGTCCACGGCACGGGAGAGCGAGCTGCGGCCGGCCGCGATGTCGTCCCGGACGGGGCAGTTGCTGGTCGTGGACTGTCTGTTCGTGGGGGTCGCCCAGCGGACGTACGAGTCGGCGGCGCCGGCGCTGTCCGCGTCGTACGAGGCGTTGGCGCACCGGCACCGGGTGCTCCGCAAGGGGCCGTAGGGGTGCGGCGCCGTTTTCGACCGCGGGTGGTCCGTGGCCGGCCGCGCCCACGCGACGGTGGCCGCGCATCGGACACGACCCCGCGCCCCTGAGGCAGGCCGCCCACTCCCGGACCGGAAAGATCCGCCATGAATTCCACCTCCCACCACCACGATCTCCGTGCCCAGCTGGAGACGCTGACCACCGAGGCGTTCCGGCCCGAGCTGGCGGACGTCGACCGGCTGCCCACGCTCGACATCGCGCGGCTGATGAACGGCGAGGACGCCACGGTGGCCGGTGCCGTGGCCGAGCAGGTGCCGGTGATCGCCGCCGCCATCGACGCCGTCGCCGAGCGGATGGCCCGGGGCGGGCGGCTGGTCTACGCGGGCGCGGGTACCGCCGGCCGGCTGGGGGTGCTGGACGCCTCCGAGTGCCCGCCGACCTTCAACACCGACCCGGCGCGGGTCGTCGGCCTGATCGCGGGCGGGCCCGACGCCATGGTCACCTCGGTGGAGGGCGCCGAGGACTCGCGCGAACTGGCCGAGGCCGACCTGGCCGCGCTGGAGCTGACCGCCGACGACACGGTGGTCGGGGTCTCCGCCTCCGGCCGCACCCCCTACGCGGTCGGCGCCGTCGCGTACGCCCGTGCGCGCGGCGCCCTCACCGTGGGGCTGGCCTGCAACCGGGGCAGCGCGCTGGCGGCGGCGGCCGAGCACGGCATCGAGGTCGTCGTCGGCCCGGAGTTCCTCACCGGCTCCACGCGCCTGAAGGCCGGTACGGCACAGAAGCTGGTGCTGAACATGCTGTCGACGATCACGATGATCCGGCTGGGCAAGACGTACGGGAACCTGATGGTCGACGTGCGGGCCTCCAACGAGAAGCTGCGCGCCCGTTCCCGCCGCATCGTCGCGCAGGCGACGGGCGCGGCGGACGACGTCGTCGAGCGCGCCCTGGCCGCCACGGACGGCGAGGTCAAGGACGCGATCCTGGTCGTCCTGGCGGACGTGGACGGCCCGACGGCCGCCCGCCTGCTCGCGGAGTCCGACGGCCACCTGCGGGCGGCGCTGGCCCGGGCCCGGTCCGGCTGAGACCCGGGGACGAGCGGCTACCCCCTGCGGCGCAGGCCCCCGTACAGCAGACCGCCGGCGACGAGGAGCGTCAGACCGGCCGTGCTCGCGAGGGTGATCTCCGCGGTGTCCCCCTGACCGGGACCGTCCGGCAGCCGGGGGTCGAGCAGACCGAGCGGGTCCTCGCGGATCACGACCCGGTCCCCCGGTTCCGCCCGCCCGAAGCAGTTCTCCCGCTGGGAGACCTCGTACGTCCTGCGTTCCCCGCCCAGTTCGCGGACCGTGCAGAACATGTCCGGGCCGCGCCGCTGGTCCCGGTCGACGACCCCGGTCACCACGGCGTCCACCGGCTCGCCCACGGTCCGCATGTAGCCGTCGTACACCGCGGACCCGGCGAACAGCGGCAGGGCGAACCCGGCGCAGCAGACGAGGACGGCGGCGCCGGCCCGGTGCCAGACGCCGCCGACCAGACACCCGGCGACGGCGACGGCCGCCAGCGTGATCACGACGCCGAGCCAGACGGACCACGGGTTGACGGCGGCGCCGAGCAGCAGCGCGACCGTCAGCGCGAGCGCCCACAGCACCGAGTTCAGGACCACCCCGCCACCGGACCGGCCCCCGGGCCCGCCACCGGAGACCTCCACCGCCACCGGCTCGATTCCGTTCATGCCCCCGCACCCTTCGACGACCGCCCGTTCGACCAGGCATCGTAGATCCTCGCCATTCGGCGCACGCTGGGATACTGGACCGACCCCCTATGGAGAACCACCATGAACCACGCGCAGCTCACCGCCCTGGGCCGCGCCCTGCGCGTGCTCGGGGAGCACGGCGAGGCGCTGTCCGCCGACACCCCTGACGCCCGGCTGCACGAAGTGAAGGACGACCTGAAGCGGGCCCTGGACCTGCTGGAGGAGAGCGTCACCACGGCCGCGCCCAGCACGCGCTGCGCCGAGCACCCGACCGGACCGGTCGACAAGAGCGCCCCCGACCTGTGCCTGCTCTGCGAGACCCGGCGCCGCACCGCCCGCCGCGCCGAGTTCAACGGCCCGGCCCCGCAGGCCCGGCCCGCCGAGCCCGCGCCGTCCCGGTACGGGGTGCGCGCGGACCGGCCGCAGCCGCAGCAGCGCTGGCTGCCGGAGCTGTGGAACGGGCAGGCGTGGCAGCTGTGCGGCACCCCGCGCCGGGACCGGCGCGAGGCGGAGCTGTACATCGCGGCCCAGCGGCGCGGGCCCCGGGCCGCCATGGCGTACCGGATCGTGCACGAGTTCACCGACTACGAGGTGCTGCGCGTGTGGGGGACGCCGGTGCGGGTCGACATCGAGCCGATGGGCAATCTCTGAGCCGGTCCGGAGCCGGCCCTCTCCTCCGCCTCCACGGCCCGGTCCCCCGGGGACGTTCCCGGGGCTCGTCCGGAACGCCTCGTCGGCCGCGTCCGGCCGCCGTGACGACGAACGGCCGCCGCCCGGGAGGATTCCGGGGCGGCGGCCGTCGGCCGCGGTGAACCGCGCCTACGCCGTGGACGCCACCCCCGTGGACTCCTCGGCCGGGGCCTCGGCGACGGCGTGCGCGTCCGCCGCCGCGGCCGGCCGGCGCGGGATGAAGGCGGCGATGGCGAAGCCGATGAGCGCGGCCCCGGCGCCGAGCGCCAGGACGGTGCGGAAGCCGTCCTCGCCGGGCAGCGCGTACGAGCCGAACCGCGTGGTCATCTGCGCCAGGACGACACCGGCGACGGCGCTGGCGACGGAGGTGCCGATGGAGCGCATCAGGGTGTTGAGGCTGTTGGCGGCGCCGGTCTCGGAGGCGGGCACCGCGCCCATGATGAGGGCGGGCATCGCGCCGTAGGTGAAGCCGATGCCGGCGCCGATGACGCAGGACGCCAGCACGAAGTGCCAGACCTCGCTCATGAGCAGGACGTTCAGACCGTAGCCGGCTGCCACGATCAGGGCGCCGATCATCAGCGTCACCTTCGGGCCCTTGGCGCGGGAGACCAGCGCGGAGACGGGCGCCAACGCCATCATCACCAGGCCGGACGGGGCCATGACCAGTCCGGCGGCGAGCAGGGACTGGCCGAGGCCGTAGCCGGTCCGCTCGGGCAGCTGGAGAAGCTGCGGGATGACCAGGGACATGGAGAACATGCCGAAGCCGATCGCCACCGAGGCGAGGTTGGTGATCAGCACCTGGGGGCGGGCGGCGGTGCGCAGGTCCACCAGCGGCTGGTCGACGCGCAGTTCGAAGAAGCCCCACGCCAGCAGGACGACGACGGCCGCCGCGAACAGGCCGAGGGTGGTGCCGCTCCCCCAGCCCCAGTCGGCGCCCTTGGAGATCGCCAGCAGCAGGCAGACGAGTCCGGTCGCCATGCCGGCCGCGCCGGCCAGGTCGAACCGTCCGCCGGTGCGCACCTTCGACTCCGGTACGAGGACCACTACCAGGAGCAGGGCGACGACACCGAGGGCGGCGGAGGTCCAGAACAGCGCGTGCCAGTCGAAGTTGTCGGCGATCAGTGCGGCGGCGGGCAGGCCGAGGGCGCCGCCGACGCCGAGCGAGGCGCTGATCATCGCGGTGGCCGAGCCGAGCCTCTCCGCGGGCAGTTCGTCGCGCAGGATGCTGATGCCGAGCGGGATCACACCGGACGACAGGCCCTGCAGGGCGCGGCCGACGATCATCGGGACCAGGGAGTCGCTGAGTCCGGCGACGACGGAGCCGACGACCAGCATGGCCATGCTGACCAGCAGCATGCGGCGCTTGCCGTACATGTCTCCGAGGCGGCCCATGACCGGGGTGGCGACGGCCGCGGCGAGCAGGGTGGCGGTGATGGCCCAGGCGGTGTCCGCGGCGGAGGCGTTCAGGTACTGCGGCAGTTGCCCCACGATCGGGATCACCAGGGTCTGCATCAGCGAGACCACGATGCCGCTGAGGGCCAGTACGGGTACCACGGCGCCGGTCTTGGGCGGCGCGGCGGTGCCGGACGTGGGGGAGCGGTCGAGTGCGTCGGACATGAAGGAGGTCTCCGTCGGGACTCAGGCCAGTACTTGACTCAGGCAACCTTAAAGCGATTGATTGACTTAAGCAAATTAAAAACGGGTGACATGCGGATGGCGCCCCCGCGTCCGGGAGCGCCATCGGCCGGCTCGGCCCGGCGCCTTCACGGAGGCCGCCGACCCGTGCACCGTCAGCCCGGCACCTTCATGGCCGCCGGCCCGTACGGCGTCAGCTCAGCGTCCGCGGGGACACCGGCCCGTACGACATCAGCTCAGCGTCCGCGGGGACACCGGCCCGTACGACGTCAGCTCAGCGTCTGCAGGGACGCCGCCTCGTACGGCGTCAGCTCGTCGAAGCGGCCGGCCAGCACCTTGGCCGCCCACTCCGGGTCCTGGAGCAGCGCGCGGCCCACGGCGACGAGGTCGAACTCGTCCCGCTCCATCCGGTCGAGCAGGTTGTCGATGCTGCCGAGCTCGGCGCCCTGCCCCTGGAAGGCCTTGAGGAACTCGCCGTTCAGGCCGACGGAACCGACGGTGATGGCGGGCCTGCCGGTCAGCTTCTTCGTCCAGCCGGCCAGGTTGAGGTCGGAGTCCTCGAACTCCGGGAGCCAGTAGCGGCGCGTGGACGCGTGGAAGGCGTCGACACCGGCCTCGGCGAGCGGGGCGAGGATCGCCTCCAGCTCCTGGGGCGTCTCGGCGAGCCGGGCGTCGTAGGCGTCCTGCTTCCACTGCGAGTAGCGGAAGACGACCGGGAACTCGGGCGACACGGCGTCGCGCACCGCCGCCACGATCTCCGCCGCGAACCGCGCGCGGGCCACCGGGTCGCCGCCGTAGGCGTCGGTGCGGCGGTTGGTGCCGGACCACAGGAACTGGTCGATGAGGTAGCCGTGGGCGCCGTGCAGCTCCACGCCGTCGAAGCCGATGCGCTCGGCGTCGGCGGCGGCCCGCGCGAAGGCGCCGACGACATCGTCGATGTCGGCCTGCGTCATCGCCTCGCCCTTGCCCTCGGTGCCGTCCGTGCGCACCCCGGACGGACCGACCGCCGGAGCCTCCGGGTACGGCGCCTGGCCCTGCTCGCGGACCATGCCGATGTGCCAGAGCTGCGGCACGATCGTGCCGCCCGCCGCGTGCACCGCCTCGGCGACCTTCGCCCAGCCCGCGAGCTGCTCCTCCCCGTGGAACCGCGGCACCCGGTCGCTCTGCCCGGCCGACTCGTGGCCGACGTACGTGCCCTCGGTGACGATCAGACCGACACCGGCCGCGGCACGACGGGAGTAGTACGACACCACGTCCTCACCGGGCACACCGCCCGGCGAGAACATCCGGGTCATCGGCGCCATGGCGATGCGGTTGGGGACGGTCAGGCCGTTGATCGTGACGGGCCGGGAGAGAATCGCGGCCGCTCGGGCGGCGGTGTCCGGGGCGGTGACGGTCACGTGGGGGCTCCTTCGCTTCGAATACCGGTCGGTATGTGTACGTGCATTAAATGCACGTACAGTGCCAACCGGGAAGCGAGGAGGGGCATTCCCCTTCGGGCCCCGGGCGTGACTCCGGTCACGGGACGCCTTCCCGCGCACCGGGGTACGGTCGCCCGGTGAGAACACGCCTTCTGCGTTTCGGCCTCTACGCGGACGACGAAGGGCTGGCGTGGGCCGGCTCGGTCGTCGACCGGGCCATGGCGCCCCGGAGCGCCCGGATCGTCGGCCGGGACGTCGTCCGCACGCTCCCCGGCAGCGGGATGACGACCGCCGACCTCTACGACCACCTGGCGGAACAGTGGGCCTGGGAGCACCCGGGCCGAAGCGGCGGCGCACGGGAACCGGTCGAGCTGCGCGTCCGCCTGGTGTGCTCGCTGCGGACCTGGCGGGCGGTCCGCAAGGCGGTGCTGCGGGGTCTGTGCCCGCAGGGCACGGCACCGCACGTCTGCCGCGTGCCGTGGTGCGCCTGAAACGCCCGAGGGCGGCACCCCCTGTCGGAACAGGGGGTGCCGCCCTCGGGCGTACGACGGACGGATCCGATCCTCGAAGGGATCAGAAGTCCATGTCACCGCCCGGCATGCCGCCGCCGGCCGGGGCCGCGGCCTTCTCCGGCTTGTCGGCGATGACGGCCTCGGTGGTGAGGAACAGCGCGGCGATGGAGGCGGCGTTCTGCAGCGCGGAACGGGTCACCTTCGCCGGGTCGATGATGCCCTCGGCGATCATGTCGACGTACTCGCCGGTCGCGGCGTTCAGGCCGTGGCCGACGGGCAGGTTGCGCACCTTCTCGACGATGACGCCACCCTCGAGACCACCGTTGACGGCGATCTGCTTGAGCGGGGCCTCCAGGGCGAGCTTCACGGCGTTGGCGCCGGTCGCCTCGTCACCCTCGAGGTCCAGCTTCTCGAAGACCGTGGAGGCCTGGAGCAGGGCCACGCCACCACCGGCGACGATGCCCTCCTCGACGGCCGCCTTGGCGTTGCGCACGGCGTCCTCGATGCGGTGCTTGCGCTCCTTGAGCTCCACCTCGGTGGCGGCACCGGCCTTGATGACCGCGACACCGCCGGCGAGCTTCGCCAGGCGCTCCTGCAGCTTCTCGCGGTCGTAGTCCGAGTCGCTGTTCTCGATCTCGGCGCGGATCTGGTTCACGCGGCCCTGGACCTGGTCGGCCGAGCCCGAACCGTCGACGATGGTGGTCTCGTCCTTGGTGATGACCACCTTGCGGGCCTTGCCCAGCAGGTCGAGGGTGGCGTTCTCCAGCTTGAGGCCGACCTCCTCGGAGATGACCTCGCCGCCCGTGAGGATGGCGATGTCGCCGAGCATGGCCTTGCGGCGGTCGCCGAAGCCCGGGGCCTTGACGGCGACGGACTTGAAGGTGCCGCGGATCTTGTTGACGACCAGGGTCGACAGGGCCTCGCCCTCGACGTCCTCGGCGATGATCAGCAGCGGCTTGCCCGACTGCATGACCTTCTCCAGGAGCGGGAGCAGGTCCTTGACGTTGGAGATCTTGGAGTTCGCGATCAGGATGTACGGGTCGTCGAGGACGGCCTCCATACGCTCCATGTCGGTGGCGAAGTACGCCGAGATGTAGCCCTTGTCGAAGCGCATACCCTCGGTGAGCTCCAGCTCCAGACCGAAGGTCTGGGACTCCTCGACGGTGATGACGCCTTCCTTGCCGACCTTGTCCATGGCCTCGGCGATCAGCTCGCCGATCTGGGTGTCGGCGGCGGAGATGGAGGCCGTGGAGGCGATCTGCTCCTTGGTCTCGACGTCCTTCGCCTGCTCCAGCAGGGCACCGGAGACGGCCTCGACGGCCTTCTCGATACCGCGCTTCAGGGCCATCGGGTTGGCGCCGGCGGCCACGTTGCGCAGACCCTCGCGCACCAGGGCCTGGGCGAGGACGGTCGCGGTGGTCGTACCGTCACCGGCGACGTCGTCCGTCTTCTTGGCGACTTCCTTGACCAGCTCGGCGCCGATCTTCTCGTACGGGTCCTCGAGCTCGATCTCCTTGGCGATGGACACACCATCGTTGGTGATCGTGGGGGCGCCCCACTTCTTCTCGAGGACGACGTTGCGGCCCTTGGGGCCGAGCGTCACCTTGACGGCGTCCGCGAGCTGGTTCATGCCGCGCTCGAGGCCGCGCCGCGCCTCCTCGTCGAACGCGATGATCTTGGCCATGTGAAGTGGTCCCTCCAGGACTGGGGGTGATTCCTTCGGACCGCGCCCGCGCCCGCGACGGACGGCTCGCCGACCCCGTGGTTCCTTGCCCCACACGGCCCGCGGGCCTCACCGACCCGGTCCTTCGTTGTCACTCTCACCTTCAGAGTGCTAACGCCAATGATTAGCACTCGACCCATGCGAGTGCAAGCGCCCATGGGGAGTACACGGGGGCGCCCGGCCACCCGCGGACGCCCCTCGGCCGCCCGCGGACACGGTTCAACCACCCACGGGCACCGCTCGGCCGCCCGCGGGCACGGCGAAGGGCCCGCACCCCTGAGGGGTGCGGGCCCTTCGCCGGCAGAAGATGCTTGCGGCTGGTAGCGCGTTCAGGCGCTGAGACGAACCATGTCGGCCTGTGGGCCCTTCTGACCCTGCGAGATCTCGAACTCGACCCGCTGGCCTTCTTCGAGGGTGCGGTAGCCGTCCATCTGAATCGCGCTGTAGTGGACGAAAACATCCGCACCACCGTCGACCGCGATGAAGCCGTACCCCTTCTCCGCGTTGAACCACTTGACGGTGCCCTGAGCCATGCCTAACTCCCCTATTACTGGCCCTTGCACAGATCCGCACTTCGCGGATCCGGGTCAGACCTCACCCCCCAACGGTTGGGGGCGTGCGCCGGAACGCGTCGACCGCGGCTGAATGTATCTGTCCAACTGCCGTCTGCAACAGGTCAATCGGACGAGAAATCTGGACGACGCCGGTCCGGAATGTGGCGAGAATTCGCCTTAATCCAGGGCAAGTCGGGCCACGCAAAGGCCGCAAATGCCGCGGAGAGTGCCCGCACTTTGGCTACATCCAGTCGGGCCCGCGGCAGGAATTCAGTGTTTCCGATCAAGAGATCAGGAGCGCTTTCCCCAACTCTACCGCGCTCAATCCCATGGAATTGCCCCCTCCGCTTCTCTCACGGAGGGGGCCGCATCCTCAACGTTCGGTCATCGTCATTACCGAAGGTAATGATCAGCCGCCGGCCACCGCCGGAATGATCGACACGCCGGCCCCGTCCGGGGTGGCCGTCTCGAGCCCCTGCTCGAACCGCACGTCGTCGTCGTTGACGTAGACGTTCACGAACCGCCGCAGCTTGCCCTGGTCGTCCAGCACCCGGGCGGCGATCCCGGTGTGGTTCTTCTCCAGGTCCGAGATGACCTCGCCGAGGGTGGCCCCCTCGGCGGCGACCTCGGCCTGCCCACCGGTGTAAGTACGCAGGATGGTAGGGATTCGAACAGTAACGCTCACTTTGAAACCTCCGGTCAGGTGACGTACCCAGGGGCGCGGGGCTGTATTGATATGCGGCTACCGCCGCGTGGGCGCGACCAGCCCCCATCGGCCCGCGGACGAGAACGGTGAGAAGGGCCCCTAGGCGAGTCCGGCCTCACGGAACGACTCAAGGCTCGGACGGATCGTCGCAGTCATCCCCGTGCCGGCCACCGCGTCCAACGTCTTCAGACCATCCCCGGTGTTGAGCACGACCGTGGTCAGAGACGGGTCGAGCACCCCGCTCTCAAGCAGCTTCTTCGTCACGCCGACCGTGACACCCCCCGCGGTCTCCGCGAAGATCCCCTCGGTGCGCGCCAGCAACTTGATCGCATCGACGATCTGCCCGTCGTTCACGTCCTCCACCGCCCCGCCCGTCCGGCGGGCGATGTCCAGCACGTACGGCCCGTCCGCCGGGTTCCCGATCGCCAGCGACTTGGCGATCGTGTCCGGCTTCTGCGGACGGACGACGTCGTGCCCCGCCTTGTAGGCGGTGGACACCGGCGAGCACCCCTCGGCCTGCGCGCCGAAGATCTTGTACGGCCTGTCCTCGACCAGCCCCAGCTTGATCAGCTCCTGCAGCCCCTTGTCGATCTTCGTGAGCTGCGAGCCGGACGCGATCGGGACGACGATCTGGTCCGGGAGCCGCCAGCCGAGCTGCTCGCAGATCTCGTACGCGAGGGTCTTGGACCCCTCCGCGTAGTATGGCCGCAGGTTGACGTTGACGAAGCCCCAGCCCTCGCCGGCCGGGTCGCCGATCAGCTCGGAGCAGAAGCGGTTCACGTCGTCGTAGTTGCCCTCGATGCCGACGAGTTCACCGCCGTAGACGGCGGCCATGACGACCTTGCCCTGCTCCAGGTCGTGCGGGATGAACACGCAGGACCGGAAGCCGGCGCGGGCCGCTGCGGCGCCGACGGCGCCGGCGAGGTTGCCGGTGGAGGAGCAGGAGAGGGTGGTGAAGCCGAAGGCGCGGGCGGCCTCGATGGCCTGGGCGACGACGCGGTCCTTGAAGGAGTGCGTCGGGTTGCCGGAGTCGTCCTTGACGAACAGCTTGCCGGCGTCGACGCCCAGCTCACGCGCGAGGTTGTCGGCCTGGACGAGCTTGGTCCAGCCGGGGTTGATGTTCGGCTTGGTCGCCACGTCCGCCGGGACGGGCAGCAGCGGCGCGTAGCGCCAGATGTTCGCGGGTCCCGCCTCGATCCGCTTGCGGAGCTCCTCGGTGTCGTGGGCCGAGAAGTCGTACGCGATCTCCAGCGGGCCGAAACACTCCTCGCAGGCGAAGACGGGCCCGAGGGGGACCCGGTGTCCGCATTCGCGGCAGGAGAGCGCGGCGGCGGGGCCCAGGTCGACGGAGTTCGCGGCGGCGGAATCGGTGGTGCTTGCAACAGTCTGCACAGCCATGGAGGCGAGGCCCTTTCTCCTCATCTTCCTCACGACGCACCTCGCCGTGAGACGGATTTGGCACCTTCCCTAGCCGGGAGCCTCGCCACGTCCGTGTGACAAGAACCGACTGGAGGGTTGCCGGGGCTTCATCGGGCCGTATCCCTCTGCCCCTCTGGATGAGCGGTGTTCAGTTGTCGTCCGCGCGGTGACCCCGGCATGCGGTGGTCATCGGCGTTGTTCAAGACTGTAACCGAAGGCCTGCATGGTTGAGATAGTCGTCCGAACCGCGAGATGGATCACAGGCCAGTGAGGAGCCCGGGACCGTGCTGGAAGAAGTCGAGCGCTGGCTGACCGACCGGTCCTGGTCGGTGGCCGACCGCCCGCTCCACCGGATCCTGGCGGCGAAACGCGCGACGGGGCAGACGGTGAGCGTGGTGCTGCCCGCGCTCGACGAGGAGGCGACGGTCGGCGACATCGTGTCGGCGATCCGGCACGACCTGGTGCTCCAGGTCCCGCTGGTCGACGAGGTGGTGGTGGTCGACTCGGGCTCGACCGACCGCACGGCCGAGGTGGCGGCGGCGGCGGGCGCGCGCGTGGTGCACCGGGACGCGATCCTGCCCCGGATACCGGCGGTGCCCGGCAAGGGCGAGGTGCTGTGGCGCTCCCTGCTCGTCACCCGCGGCGACATCGTGTGCTTCGTCGACGCGGACCTGCGGGAGTTCTCCTCCGACTTCGTCTCCGGCATCGTCGGCCCGCTGCTCACCGAGCCGGACGTGCAGCTGGTCAAGGCCATGTACGACCGTCCCCTCGGCTCGGCGGCCGGTCAGGGCGGCCGGGTCACGGAGCTGATGGCCCGCCCGCTGCTGAACATGCACTGGCCCCGGCTGGCCGGCTTCGTCCAGCCGCTCGGCGGCGAGTACGCGGCCCGCCGGAGCCTCCTGGAACAGCTCCCGTTCCCGGTCGGGTACGGCGTCGAGCTCGGCATGCTGGTCGACGCCCTGCACCTGGTCGGCCTGGACGCCCTCGCCCAGGTCGACGTCGGCGTGCGCGTCCACCGCCACCAGGACGGCCAGGCCCTCGGCCGGATGGCCGCCGCGATCTACCGCACCGCCCAGCTCCGCCTGGCCCGCGGCCATCTGATCCGGCCCTCCCTCACCCAGTTCGAGCGGGCGGGCGACGCCTTCGAGCCCCGCACGTACTCCGTCGACACGGAGGAACGGCCGCCGATGACGGAGATCGCGGAGTACCAGGCACGGCGGGTGGCCTGACCCGTATACGGCCGATCTTGTGCGTTTGAGGTCTCCGGGGCCGGGCTAGGTTGACATTCATGGCTGTCACGCAGGCTGCTCAGGGTGCTCAGGTGCTGGTCGCGTCGAATCGCGGGCCCGTCTCGTACACGGTGGAGGACGACGGTTCACTGCGGGCCGGGCGGGGCGGCGGCGGGCTGGTGTCCGGGCTGTCGGCGATCGGGCCGGACGCCGGGGCGCTGTGGGTGTGCTCGGCGCTGTCCGACGGCGACCGCGAGGCGGTGCGGCGCGGGGTCGGCGAGGACGGCGTGCGGATGCTGGACATCCCGGCGGACGTGCACGCCGACGCGTACAACGGGATCGCCAACTCGGTGCTGTGGTTCGTGCACCACATGCTGTACCAGACGCCGCTGGAGCCGGTCTTCGACGCGAAGTTCCGCCGGCAGTGGGCGTCGTACGAGGCCTACAACCGGGCGTTCGCCGAGGCGCTGGCCGAGGAGGCGGCGCGGGGCGCGGCGGTGCTCGTCCAGGACTACCACCTGACCCTCGTCCCCGGGATGCTCCGCGCACTCCGCCCCGACCTGCGCATCGCGCACTTCTCGCACACGCCGTGGGCACCGCCGGAGTACTTCGCGATGCTGCCCGACGACATCGCGCGGCAGGTGCTGCGCGGGATGCTCGGCGCCGACCGGCTCGGCTTCCTCACCCGCCGCTGGGCGGACGCGTTCACCGCGTGCTGCGAACGCTTCGCGGGCGGCCTCGGGGACACCCGGATCGGCGTGCACGGCCTGGGCGCCGACGCGGACTTCCTGCGCGCCCGCGCCCACGAGGCGGACGTCGAGGAGCGGATCACCGCGCTGCGGGAGGAGATCGGCGCGGGGCGCCGGACGATCGTCCGGGTCGACCGGACCGAGCTGTCGAAGAACATCGTGCGCGGACTGCTGGCGTACCGGCAGCTCCTGGACGACCACCCCGAGTGGCGCGAGCGCGTCGTGCACGTCGCGTTCGCCTACCCCTCCCGGCAGGACCTCGCCGTCTACCGCGACTACACCGCCGAGGTGCGGCGGGTCGCCGAGGACATCAACGAGCGGTACGGCACCCCGGGCTGGCGGCCGGTCGTCCTGCACGTCGAGGACGACTTCGCGCGCTCGCTCGCCGCGTACCGGCTGGCGGACGTGGCGCTGGTCAACCCGATCCGCGACGGCATGAACCTGGTCGCCAAGGAGGTCCCGGTCGTCTCCGACGCGGGCTGCGCGCTGGTGCTGTCGCGGGAGGCGGGCGCCCACGAGGAGCTGGGCGAGGACGCGATCACGGTCAACCCGTACGACGTCGTCGGGACCGCCCGCGCCCTGCACGAGGCCCTGACGACGGGCCCGGACGAACGCGCCGAGCGCACCAAGCGCCTGGCCGCGGCGGCGACCGCGCTGCCCCCGGCCCGCTGGTTCCTGGAGCAGCTGGAGGCGCTGCGGGACGGAACGCCCGGCTGATCGCGGGTATGGCCGGTCACACAGGCGTGCGAGGGGGCGGGCGCGGATAGGTTGGACGTATGGCCAGCCATACGGATTCCACGGAGCCGAACGCCACGCCGACGCCCGCCACGCAGGCCGGGCGGGAAGGGCTGGAGGCGCTTCTCTCCCGCCCGGGGAAGGCACTGATCGGGCTCGACTTCGACGGGACGCTCGCGCCGATCGTGGCCGACCCCGAGCAGGCCCGCGCACACCCCGACGCGGTACCCGCGCTCGCCGCGCTCGCCCCGAAGGTGGCCGCGGTCGCCGTCGTCACGGGCCGGCCGGCGGGGGTCGCGGTCCGCCACGGCGGCTTCGCGGGCGTTCCCGGCCTGGAACACCTCGTCGTTCTCGGCCATTACGGCGCCGAGCGCTGGGACGCCGTCACCGGCACGGTCACCGCGCCCGCCCCGCACCCCGGGGTCGCCGCCGTCCGCGCGGAGCTGCCGGGGGTGCTCGACCGGGTCGGCGCGTGGCAGGGCACGTGGATCGAGGAGAAGGGGGGCCGGGCGGTGGCGGTCCACACCCGCCGGGCCGCCGATCCGCAGGCCGCGTTCGAGGCCCTGCGCGAGCCGCTCGCCGGGCTCGCCGCCCGGCACGGTCTGATCGTCGAGCCCGGCCGCATGGTGCTGGAGCTGCGTCCGCCCGGGATGGACAAGGGCGTCGCCCTGCTGGAGTACGCGCGGGACATCGGCGCCGAGTCGGTCCTGTACGCGGGTGACGACCTGGGCGACCTGCCCGCCTACACGGCCGTCGACAAGCTCCGCTCCGCCGGCACTCCGGGGCTGCTGGTGTGCAGCGGCAGCGACGAGGTCACCGAGCTGCGGGAGCGGGCGGACCTGGTGGTCGACGGGCCGGCGGGGGTGGTGGGGCTGCTGCGGGCGCTGGCGGGGCGGATGCGCTGACCGGATTTTTTCGCCCCCGCCGCCCCTTCCCGTTCCCGTCCCTGGGGGCTACGCCCCCGGACCCCCCTTCGGCCCTGAACGGGCCTCGTCCTCGAACTCCCCCAGACGGGCTGGTTTCAGCCCCTCCGGCGTTTGAGGAGCGGGGGTCCGGGGGCTGCGCCCCCGGGTCGGGACGGGAAGGGGCGGCGGGGGCGAATCAACGCTCTGTGCGGCGGGTCTCCCGTACGCGGCGCAGGCGGTTGACCGTCACCGGGTCGTGGGCGAGGGCGCGGGGGTCGTCCAGGAGCGCGTTCAGGAGCTGGTAGTAGCGGACGGGTACCAGGCCCAGCTCCTCGCGGATGGCGCGTTCCTTGGCGCCGGGCCCGGGGAAGCCCCGGCGTTCCAGCGCCAGGATGTCCTGTTCACGCCGGCCCAGACCCGCGCCGGCCTCGTGCTCCTCGTCCCCCGTGCCCATGCCCCGCAGGTTACTCCGCGCTCTCCGCGCGCGTCGCCGTCGCCTGGAGTCCGCCGAGGACGCCGGCGGGGCTGCCGTTCGGGGCGACCGCCTTGCCGATCTGCTTCTTGACCGCCGCGTTGACCGCCGCCCAGGAGGTGTTGCCGACCGGGTAGAGCTCCGAGGTCGCGAGCTGGTCGAGGAAGGGCCTGAGGTCCTTGTCCTGGTCGGACGCGGCCATCGTCCGGAACGCGGAGGTGGTGACCGGCAGCAGGTTGTACTCGCGGGAGAAGCCGAGGACGTTCTTCTCGCTGTAGACGAAGTCGAGGAATTCGCCGACCTGGTCGCGGTGGCCGTTCTTCTTGAAGGCCATCATCCAGTCGGCGACACCGAGGGTGACCGGGCTCGCGCCGTCGATGCCCGGCGTCGGCACCATGCCGAACTCCACGCCCTTCTCCTTCGCCGTCTCCATCAGCGAGGGGTGCCCGTTGAGCATGCCGACGTCCCCGGCGGCGAACGCCGCAAACGCGTCGGCCCGGTTGAGCTTGCCGGGCGCGACGGGACCGGTCAGGCCCTTGTCGACCAGCTCGTCCTTCAGCCAGGAGAAGGTCTCGACGTTCTGCGCGGAGTCGATGCTGTACGTGCCCATGAGGTCGGTGTAGCCGCCGTCGCCGCTGAGCATCCACTGCATGGTCTCGGCCTGTGCCTCCTCCGGGCCGAGCGGCAGCGCGTACGGATACTTCACGCCCTTCGCGTCGAGCGCCCGGGCGGCCTCGGCGAGCTCGTCCCAGGTCTGCGGCGGGGTGATGCCGGCCTCGGCGAACAGCTTCTTGTTGTAGAACAGCACGCGCGTGGAGGAGGCGAACGGCATGCCGTACTGCACGCTGTTGACCTCGCCCGCGGTGGTGAGCTGGGCGAGGAAGTCCGCCTGGACGGGGATGGAGAGCAGGTCGCCCGCCTTGTAGAGCTCGCCCTCGGCCGCGTAGTCGGCGTACGCGCCGATCTGCGCCATGTCCGGCGGGTCGCCCGCGTCGACCATCTCCTTGACCTTGCGGTCGACGTCGTTCCAGGAGTAGACGTCCACGTCGATCTTCACATCGGGGTGCTCGGCCTCGTACCGCTCGACCAGGCCGGCCCAGTACTTCTTGGAGCTGTTGGCCGCACTGTCGCCGTAGTCGGCGGCGACCAGCCTCAAGGTCACATCGGAGGACCCGCCGCCGAGTCCGCATCCGCCGAGGACTCCCGTCAGCCCCAGTGCGGACACCACCGCGATCGCCCTTGTCCTGACCTGCCGCTGCACTTGCCTTGCCCCTGCCCCGGCGCATCGCGCCATCCGAAAGCCTTCCGATAATCGGAATAAGGTCTACACCACGCGAGTGGACTAGACCTCTTGCGGGTCCGGGGGTCACACTGTTCCACGTGAAACACGTCATCGCCCTCGATGTGGGCGGCACCGGGATGAAGGCCGCCCTGGTCGGGGCGGACGGCACGCTGCTGCACCAGGTCCGCCGGGCCACCGGCCGCGAACGCGGCCCGGACGCGGTCGTCACGGGCATCCTCGACTTCGCGGCGGACCTGCGCGCCCACGGCGTACGGCAGTACGGCGAGGCCGCGTCCGCCGTCGGCATCGCCGTCCCCGGCATCGTCGACGAGGCGGAGGGCGTCGCCGTCTACGCGGCCAACCTCGGCTGGCGCGACGTCCCGCTGCGCGCACTGCTCACCGAACGCCTCGGCGGCGTCCCCGTCGCCCTCGGCCACGACGTGCGCACCGGCGGTCTCGCCGAGGGCCGCATCGGGGCGGGCCGGGGCGCGGACCGGTTCCTGTTCGTGGCGCTGGGCACCGGCATCGCGGGCGCCATCGGCGTCGACGGCCGGGTGGAGGCGGGTGCGCACGGCTTCGCGGGCGAGATCGGCCACATCGTCGTACGGCCCGGAGGCGCCCCCTGTCCGTGCGGGCAGCGCGGCTGCCTGGAGCGGTTCGCGTCCGCCGCCGCGGTGAGCGAGGCGTGGGCGGCGGCCTGCGAGGACCCGGGCGCGGACGCGGCGGACTGCGCGAAGGCCGTCGAGTCCGGGGACGTACGGGCCCGTCAGGTGTGGCAGGACGCGGTGGACGCGCTCGCCGACGGGCTGGTCACCGCGCTCACCCTGCTGGACCCCCGGGCTCTGATCATCGGTGGCGGGCTCGCCGAGGCGGGGGAAACCTTGTTCACACCGCTGCGGGAGGCCGTCCGGCGGCGGATCACCTTCCAGAAACTGCCGTCCCTGGTCCCCGCGGCCCTCGGGGACACCGCCGGATGCCTGGGCGCGGGACTCCTCGCCTGGGACCTGATCGACGCCACTGACCCCTCGTATCCCTCGTATCCCTCGGAGGTAACCACCTGATGGCCCCCACCAAGGTTCTCGCCGGTGCCCGGGTGGTCCTGCCCACCGGGACCGTGGACGACGGCCGCGTGATCGTCGAGGGCACGCGGATCGCGGGTGGGGGTCCCCCCGGGCCGGAGCCCGCCGGAGGTCCGGGAGGGGCGCCCGCCGGCGCCGAGACGGTCGACCTGAGCGGCCACTGGGTGGTCCCCGGCTTCGTCGACCTCCACAACCACGGTGGCGGCGGCGCGTCCTTCGCCGGCGGCACCGCCGAGGACGTCCTCAAGGGCGTGCACACCCACCGCGCGCACGGCACCACCACGGTGGTCGCCTCCGCCGTCACCGGTGACCTCGACTTCCTCGCCCGGCACGCCGGGATGCTCGCCGAGCTGGCCCAGCAGGGCGACATCGCCGGCATCCACTTCGAGGGGCCGTTCATCTCCCCGTGCCGCAAGGGCGCGCACGACGAGGCGCTGCTGCGCGCCCCCGACCCGGCCGAGGTGCGCAAGCTGCTCGACGCCGCGCACGGGCAGGCGCGGATGATGACGCTGGCCACCGAGCTGCCGGGCGGCCTGGACTCCGTACGGCTGCTCGCCGAGCACGGGGTGATCGCGGCGGTCGGGCACACGGACGCCACGTACGAGCAGACGCTCCAGGCCATCGACGCGGGCGCGCGCGTCGCCACCCACCTGTTCAACGCGATGCCGCCGCTCGGCCACCGCTCCCCCGGCCCGATCACCGCCCTGCTGGAGGACGAGCGGGTCACCGTCGAACTGATCAACGACGGCACCCATCTGCATCCGGCCGCCCTCCAGCTCGCCTTCCACCACGCGGGCGCCGCGCGGGTCGCCTTCATCACCGACGCGATGGACGCGGCCGGCTTCGGCGACGGCCGCTACATGCTCGGCCCTCTGGAGGTCGAGGTCGCGGACGGGGTGGCCCGGCTGGTGGAGGGCGGCTCGATCGCCGGCTCCACGCTCACCCTGGACCGCGCCTTCAAGCGGGCGGTGACGGTGGACAGGCTGCCCGTCGAGGACGTCGTACGGGCGATCTCCGCCAACCCGGCCCGGCTGCTCGGCCTGGACGACCGGATCGGCTCCCTGGAGCCCGGCAAGGACGCCGACCTGGTGGTGCTGGACGCCGCCTTCGACCTGGTGGGCGTCATGCGGCAGGGGGAATGGGTGGTCGATCCCCAACTGGGCTGATCCGTCCCGCCGTCGACGGACGGCGGCCGGTCCGGGGGGTGGGCCGACCGTCGTCCGTTTGGCATGATCGTGACCACGGGTTTCACGGCAGAAGCAGGCGTCAAGGGGGAGGTCGGCCCGGTGATCCTCACGGTCACGCTGAACACCGCTCTCGACATCACCTATCGCGTACCGTCCCTGCGGCCGGGGGCCTCCCACCGGGTCGCCGAGGTGACGGAACGCCCCGGCGGCAAGGGCGTCAACGTGGCACGGGTGCTCGCGGCCCTCGGCCACGAGGTGACGGTCACCGGCTTCTCGGGCGGCACGACGGGCCGGATCCTGCGCGACCGGCTCGCCGAGGTCCCGCACCTGACGGACGCGCTGGTCCCGGTCTCCGGCACGACCCGGCGCACCGTCGCCGTCGCCGACGGGCGCTCCGGCACCACCACCCAGCTCAACGAGCCCGGCCCGGTGATCACCCACGCCGAGTGGTCCGCGTTCCAGGAGGTGTACGAGGAGCTGCTGGCCGCCGCCTCGGCGGTGGCCCTGTGCGGCAGCCTGCCCCCGGGCGTCCCGGTGGGCGCCTACGCGGGCCTGATCCGCACCGCCCGCGCGGCCGGGGTCCCCACCCTCCTCGACACCAGCGGCGCGGCGCTGCGCCGCGGGGTCGCCGGGCGGCCCGACGTCCTCAAGCCGAGCACCGAGGAACTGGCCGGACTCACCGGCTCCCACGAGCCGCTGCGCGCCACCCAGGAGGCCCGTCGGCGCGGCGCGGGCGCGGTGGTCGCCTCCCTGGGCCCGGAGGGCCTGCTCGCGGTGACCCCCGAGGGCCTCTGGCGTGCGGTCCCTCCGCGGCGGCTGCGCGGCAACCCGACCGGCGCCGGCGACTCGGCCGTCGCGGGCCTGCTGTCGGCCCTGGTGGAACACCGTCCCTGGCCGGACCGGCTGGCCCGCGCGGTCGCCCTGTCGGCGGCGACGGTCCTGTCCCCGACGGCCGGCGACTTCGACCGGGCGGCCTACGAGGAGCTGCTGACCGGGGTCACGGTGACCGGGGAAGCGACCGCGGCGTAGGGCAGGTCACTTCTCGACCTGGCCCTCCTTCAGCCACAGCTGGTCCAGCAGGACGTTGCACTTGTCCCCGCCGGCGCAGGAGACCGAGATGGTGTTGGAGCCCTTGTTGAGGGTCGGCCAGGCGTAGGTCTGGGTCCAGCCCTTGGAGAAGTCGCCGTCCTTGGCACGGGCGAAGTTGTCCATGTTGAGCTTGGAGCCGAACTCCTTGCCGTTGACGGTGAGCGTCATCGACTGGGGGTCGTCGGTGGTGCTGTAGCGCACGAAGACGGTGTAAGTACCGGCCTCCGGGATGTCGTTGACGGTCCAGGTGACCGAGTTCCCCGGCTGGTTGAGGTTGGCGACGTAGATGCCGCCGTCGGACTGCGCGCCCTCGACGTCCGACGCGAGGGCGGCCGTACCGCCCAGCCGCATCGCCTTCGCGTCGGCGGTGGGCAGCTCCGCCTTCTCTTCCTCGCCCGCGCTCCTGCTCGCCGACGGGGTCGGTTCGCCGCTGTCCTGGGACTGGGTCGGCGTGGAGTCGGCCTGGCTGTCGCCGCCGTCCTCGTCGTCGCCGCCGATCATGGCCACGCTGATGCCGATCACGACCGCGGCGACCACCGCGATCGCGCCGATGAGCAGGCCCTTGGTGTTCGGGCCGCGGCCCCGGCCGCCCCCGCCGTGCGACGGCTGGTGCGACTGGACGGTGGTGGCGCCGCCGGGCAGCGTCTCCGGGGCGGCGTAGTGGGCGTTCGCCTGGCCGTACGCGCCCTGCTGCTGCGGAGCGGGCTGCGCCTGCTGCCCGTACTGGCGGGTCCCGACCGGCCGCACCCGGTTGACCGAGTTCGGGTAGCCGTAGCCCCCGGACGGCGGCTGGGCCCCGTTGGCCTGCCCGTCGGCGTAGAGGTAGCCGAACGGGTCGTCGTCCTCCGGCGTGCTCGCGCCGTTGTTGCCGGCCGTCATCCCTTGGTGCTCCTAGCTGCGGATCGGGTGCGGTACGAGTGTGGAGAGAACGAGCCTACCCGCTTCCCATGGCCCGAACGGGTGACCCGCACCGCATCAACCCACTGACCTGCGCTTCATCCCGCACGTCTGTGCTGTTTGGGACGAGATCGTTTCTCGACGTACATCCGCTCGTCGGCCGACTTCAGCACTTCGTCCGCCGTCATCCCGCACTGCGCCCACCCGATGCCGAAGCTGGCGCCGACCCGCACGGCCCGCCCCTCGGCCCGGATGGGCTGGATGATCTCGTTGCGCAGCCGGACGGCGAGGTCCTGGGCGTCGGCCCGGCCGAGCCCGTCGGCGAGGATCACGAACTCGTCGCCGCCGAGCCGGGCGACGGTGTCGCCGTCGCGCACGCCGTTGCCGAGCCGGCGGGCGACCTCGATGAGCACCGCGTCACCCGCGTTGTGCCCGAACCGGTCGTTGATCGACTTGAAGCCGTCGAGGTCGCAGAAGAGCACCGCGAGCCCCTTGGCGCCGTCGTCGAACTCGGTGGCGGGCGCGACGGTGTGCACGTGGTGGTCGTAGCCGTCGTACGTCTCGGCGCCCGGCGGGAAGTCGAAGTCGTGGCCCCGGTCGAAGGCGGGCGGGCCGTAGGCGGCGTCGAAGGAGTCCGCGGAGTCGAAGGACTCGAAGGGTTCCATGGAGTCGACGGAGGCGGGCAGCACGCCCTGCGGCTGCTGCCGGCACAGCCGGGCGGACAGCCGCGCCCGCAGCTCGGCGGAGTTCGGCAGTCCGGTGAGCGAGTCGTGGGAGGCGCGGTGGGCGAGCTGGAGCTCGCGGCGCTTGCGCTCCTCGATGTCCTCGACGTGGGTGAGCAGGAAGCGGGGGCCGTCGGCGGCGTCGGCGACGACGCTGTTGCGCAGGGACACCCAGACGTACGTGCCGTCACGGCGGCCCAGGCGCAGCTCGGCCCGGCCGCCCTCGGCGGAGGTGCGCAGCAGGGTGCCTATGTCCTCGGGGTGGACGAGGTCGGAGAAGGAGTAGCGGCGCATCGCGGAGGCGGGGCGGCCCAGCAGGCGGCACAGGGCGTCGTTGGTGCGCAGGATGCGGCCGTGCTGGTCGCCGCCCATCTCGGCGATGGCCATGCCGGAGGGGGCGTACTCGAAGGCCTGGCGGAAGCTTTCCTCGCTGGCCCGCAGCGCCTGCTGGTCGCGCTCCAGGCGGACCAGGGCGCGCTGCATGTTGGCACGCAGACGCGCGTTGCTGATCGCGATGGCGGCCTGGAAGGCGTACATCTGGAGCGCCTCGCGGCCCCAGGCGCCGGGCCGGCGGCCGTTGCGCGGGCGGTCCACGGAGAGGACGCCGACCAGTTCCCCGGAGGTGCCGCCGCCCTGCGGGCCGGGGGCGTACATCGGGGCGAAGAGCCGGTCGGAGGGGTGCCACTCGTCCTCGAAGCGGGGCGCGGGCCCGTCGGTGTACCACTGCGGGACGTCGTCGTCGTCGAGGACCCAGCCCTCGGTGTGCGGGATGAAGACCAGATCGCCCCAGCGTTCACCCATGCCGAGGCGGCGGTCCCAGGACTCGCGGGAGCCGGTCCGGCCGGTGATGAGGGCCTCGGCGGCGGAGTTCCCGGCGAGGGCGGCGACCACGAGATCACCGTCGGGGCGTACGAGATTGACGCACGCCAGTTCGTAACCGAGGGCGTCCACGACACCGTCGGCGACCGTCTGCAGCGTGTCCGCCAGACTGCGGGCCGTGTTCATGTCGGCCATGGCCTGGTGGAGTTGCCGCAGCGACGCAAGGCGGACGTAGGGTTCCGACTCGGTCTCCATCCTCGCCCTCCCCCCGAGACCTCGCAGCGAATCAAGGGTTGTCTTCGGCGTATCGTCCCAGCAGCTTCCCCGCCACTGAATCACAGCGCGCTGCCCACTCGGTACACAGGGTCAACAATTATTGCCCCTTGTGACTCAAGTCACAGGCAAACGTGAACAATTGCGTGGGCTTTCCGCGGTTTCCCCTCGCTTTTGACGAACGCAGTTTTTGTGGTGTTTGTGCAGGGACTGTGTCCGACTCGGGCGTTGGTCCTAGGTCCCGGCTCGGGCCGGGGCCCGATGCGGTGCCCGTGGAGCGGAGATTAGCGTTTCCGGCGTGCCGAACACTTCCGCCCCGTCCACGATCACCGCTGCGCCCGCCGCCCTGCATGCTGAGGGGGTGAGCAACGACGAGTTCCGAGCCGCCCTGTCCCGGCTGGCCGCCGGCGTGGTCCTGGTGACCGCGCAGGAGCCGCCCCTGGACCCCGACGACCCCTCGGCGCCGGCCGGCGAGGACGTCGGCATGACGGCCACCGCGTTCCTGTCGGTCTCCCTGGACCCGCCGCTGGTGCTGGTCAGCCTGCGCAACGGCTCCCGCATGGACGAACTCCTCGACGAGCAGCCCCTGTGGGCGGTGTCCGTGCTCTCCGAGAGCCAGCGGCACATCGCGGGCCGCTTCGCGATGAAGGGCCGGGTCAGCGACCGCCTGCTCTTCGCGGACATCCCGTACCTGCGCGGCGAGCACAGCGGGGCGCCCCTGGTGGGCGGCGCGCTGGCGACCCTGGAGTGCCGCACCGAGCAGCGGGTCCCGGCCGGGGACCACACCCTGGTGATCGGCCGCGTCCTGACCGCCCGGGTACCGAGCGCGGAGGGCGGCCCGCTGACGTATTTCCGGGGCCGTTACCGGCAGTTGGGCTGAACGATTTGCCGCCGTCGCCGAAATCCCTTTCACCGGACGGGATTTACCTGATTAGGGTGCCCGGATGACGACGCCCACCACACTCCGCCTCGAAGAGATCACCCCGAAGAACCTCGAGACCGCCCTCGGGATACGGGTCCGCCCCGACCAGGAATTCGCGGTCGCGCCGGTGGTGAAGTCCCTCGCCGAGGCCTACGTGCATCCCGGTAGGGCCTGGCCCCGCCTGATCATGGACGGCGACCGCGCGGTCGGCTTCCTGATGGCCTTCCTCGACATCGACTGGCACGAGGACGGCGGCAGCGCCCTCCGCTCCGGCCTGTGGCGCCTGAACATCGCGGCGGAGGAACAGGGCAAGGGCTACGGCCGCTTCGCCGTCCGGTCAGTGGCCGGGGAACTCCGCCGCCGGGGCACACACGAGCTCTACGTCACCTGGCACCCCGGCGACAACGGCCCCGAGGACTTCTACCTGAACCTGGGCTTCCACAAGACCGGCGAACTCGCCGGGAACGAGATGGTGGGCGTACTGAAGCTGCGCTGACCGGACTGAACGGTGCGCGAGACCCCACATCGGCCACCGGATGGAAACTCGCGGTGGACGCGCCCCAAAGGGGCGCGGGGCTGTACCCGATACGCGACTACCGCCGCACGGGCGCGCCCCGACAGGGGCGCGGGGCTGTACCCGATACGCGACTACCGCCGCACAGGCGCGCCCCAATAGGGGCGCGGGGAAATGCGCGACCAGCCACAACGGACCCGCAGGGACACTGATCCCCGGCCGGGAGGCCACACCTCGGGGGCCGGAGGCCACACCCGGGGGCCGGGGCCACGCCCAAGGGGAACTGGGAGGTCACCCCCAGTCCCGCGAGGAGCGCCCCCTCTTCGTCTCGGCCCGCTGCTTCTTCTCCCGCAACCGCCGCTCATTGATCCCCCGCGGAATACGCGTGGGCCTGCGCGGCTTCGGCGGCGGCGCGCTCGCCTCCGCGAGCAGCGCCGCCAGCCGCACCGCCGCCGTCTCCCGGTTACGCCACTGCGAACGGTGCTCCGAAGCGCGAACGGTGATCACACCACCGGTCAGCCGCCCGGCCAGCCGCTCCAGCGCCCGCTGCTTCCACACCTCGGGCAGCGCCTCGGTACGAGCGAGGTCGAAACGCAGCTCGACCTGGGAGTCACTGGTGTTCACATGCTGCCCACCGGGCCCGGACGACCGCGAGAAACGCCACATGAGCTCCGCCTCGGGCAGGACGACGGAACCGCGGATGAGATAGGGACCGGACATGCCCTACAGGTTCCCGCGCCTGACCGGGCCACGTCACCCGAATATCCGGATCGCGGGACACCGATCCCGGGACACGGGTAAAGAAAGTAAAGAGACCTGGAACCTCTCGCACCCCTCTTCGCGTTCAATGGGGTAGCTGTAGCTTCTAGCCGTACGCAAACGAGGGAAGGGACTCCCAACAATGGCTGTAAGCCTGTCCAAGGGTGGCAACGTCTCGCTCACCAAGGAGGCTCCGGGCCTGACCGCCGTCACCGTGGGCCTCGGCTGGGACGTCCGCACCACCACCGGCACGGACTTCGACCTCGACGCCTCGGCGATCGCGGTCAACACGCAGGGCAAGGTCTACTCCGACGCCCACTTCGTGTTCTTCAACAACAAGCAGACCCCGGACAACACCATCGTCCACACCGGCGACAACCGCACCGGCGAGGGCGCCGGCGACGACGAGGCGATCAACGTCAACCTCGCCGCCCTCCCGGCCGACATCGACAAGATCGTCTTCCCGGTGTCGATCTACGACGCCGAGAACCGCAGCCAGAACTTCGGCCAGGTGCGCAACGCCTACATCCGCATCATCAACCAGGCCGGCGGCACCGAGATCGCCCGCTACGACCTGTCGGAGGACGCCGCCACCGAGACCGCCATGGTCTTCGGCGAGCTGTACCGCAACGGCGCGGAGTGGAAGTTCCGCGCCGTCGGCCAGGGCTACGCCTCGGGCCTCGTGGGCATCGCCCAGGACTTCGGCGTGAACGTCTGACCGACACCCCGCTCACGACGCGGTCCCCGGCCGGGCGGCAACCACCCGGCCGGGGACTCCGGCACACCCTCAGGGCCGCTCCGGCCGCCCCTCCCCGTACAGCCAGTCCTCCCAGATCCCGGTGAAATCCTCGCCCGGGGCCGACCTCTCCACATACGCCGTGAAGTCACCGGTGCCCGCGTTACCGTGACGGTGCTCCCGCGCCCAGCCCCGGAGCAGGGCGAAGAAGGAATCGTCACCGACCGTCTGCCGGATCCTGTGCAGCACCATCGCACCACGCCAGTACACGGAAGTGGCCGAGATGTCCGCCGCGCCCGGCGGCTCGGCCGGCGGGAAGGACCACAACGCCTCGTTCGTCCCCGCGTCCGGGAAATACGAACCGGCATACAGCAGGTCGAAGATCCGCTGCGCGCTGTCACCCCCGTGCTCCTCCTGCCACAGCCACTGCGCGTACGTCGCGAAACCCTCGTTGAGCCACATGTCCCGCCAACTGCGCGGGGACACGGAGTCGCCGTACCACTGATGGGCGATCTCGTGCACCAGCAGCACGATGTCCGGGGCACCGGGAAAGACCGGCCGGTTCTGGGTCTCCAAGGCATACCCGGCGTCCTCGGGACGCTCGACGACCGCACCCGCGGAGGAGAAGGGATACGGCCCGAAGGTCCGCTCCGCCCACTCCAGCACCTCGGGAATCCGCGCCAGAACCGCGCGGCCCGCCCCCGCCTGCTCCGGATCGACAGCCGTGTACACGGGCAGCCCGCCGGCCGTCACCGTGCGACGGACCTCAAACCTCCCGATGGCCAGCATCGCGAGATAGCTCGCCATCGGCTCACCGGTACGCCACCGGTACGTCGTACGGCTCCCCTTCCTCTCCTCACCGGCCGGCTCCCCGTTGGACACCACCCGCAACCCGCTCGGCACCGTCACCGCGACGGCATACGTCGCCTTGTCGGAAGGATGGTGACTGCCCGGGAACCACGCCATCGACCCCACCGGCTCCCCCAACGCCAACGCACCGTCGGCGGTACGCAGCCAGCCCTCCTGCGAACCGTCCGGGTCCGTGACGGTCACCGGGGCGCCGGCATAGCGGACGGCCACCCGGAAGGTGCCCTCCACCGCCTCGCGCGGCCGGACGGTCAGCTCCCGCCCCGCCCGGCTCCAGCGGGCGGCCACACCGTCCACGGTGACCTCCTCGACCTCCAGACCCTCGAGGTCGAGGGTCAGCGCGGAGAGATCCTCCCTCGCACGGGCGGTGATCGTCGCAGTGCCGCTGAGGCGGTGCGCACGCGGGTCGTAGGCGAGGTCGAGGGCGTAGTGGCCGACGTCGTAACCACTGTTACCGGCCTCCGGAAAGTACGGATCACCCACACCGGAACCGCCGGCGGAAGCCCCGGAACCACCCCCACAAGCCACCACGGACACCATGAGCAGGGCGGCGACGACACTGCGGGAACCGGAGCCGTGAAAGCGCACCCCGGGATCCTATGAGGGCCGCCCCACCACGACGTGACACCATCACCCCCGTGCTCGACATCGGCTACGCCCTCTCCAACCGCTTCCCCGACCCCCCACAGACCGACTACCGCCGCGCGGACGTCCACACCCTGCGGCACGATCTGTTCTGCGGAGACGTCTACCTCGCCGACACCAGGACGGACCGCGAGCTCTCCACAGCCTGGGGATGGGTACCGGTACTCGACTTCGCATGGGCCCTGTGCGACATCGTCGAACACATCGACCGGGACCCGGCCGGCTCCCGCGCCTCCCGCCCCCAGCACGCGGAACTGGACTTCACCGAATCCACCGACCGCCTGCTCTTCGAACGCCGCTTCGGCTGGGTGGACATCGAAGCGGAATGGCTGCCCGCCTCCGAACCCCCACTGACCTTCTCCCACACCGAACTCCGCCGCGAAGCCCGCGACTTCCTCCACGACCTCCTCGCCGACCTGACCGACCTCCACGAAGACCTCGGCGAAAACCCGGCCATCTGGACCCTTCAGGCCCGCTTCCCGAGAATCCCCTGACCACTGCCGATCACCACGATGAGAACATCACCCCGACGGCGGCAGCGCGGCGGAGAGGGAGACGAGTGGCGCAGGAACGCGTGACCTACACGCTGGACCACAGGGTGTTCCCACCGGCCGTCGTCCGTGACGGAACACCGGACATCCTCGGCCCGGCCGTCCGGCTCTCCCGCGACATCGACAGCCCCGCCCCCGACCGGCTCCGCTCCCTGCGCGCCTTCCACCTCCTCACCGAGGACCGGACCCCGGCCGCCCGCATCATCACCGAGCAGCCCCTCGGCTCACGGCTGAGCGGACGCCCCGCCGTCTACCAGGTCCTCGACCCGTCCGGCACACCGATCGGACGGATCACCCTGCGACGCCGCCGGGCCTTCCGGCCCGGCCGCCGGCACTGGACCGTGGAACCGGCCACCGGACCCACTCTCCACGGATATCAAGGCCGCCTCATGTGGTGGGCATTGTGGTGGCCCCTAGGACTGCCCATCAGCCTGGTATGGCTGGTCACCACCCTCCTGGGCGAGGGCGACGGCGGATTCCGCCCGCCCCGGCGCATCATCTGGCGGGACAGCTCACGCCGCGCACACCTCGTCTTCCGCGCGGTGGCCGAGGACTACCGGCTCCTGACCGCCGGCATCGATCCGCGCCTCGTCAACGCCCTCATCGCACTGCACCAGTCCTTCGACCCGTCCGAAGGAGCAGGCGCATGGGGCTGGTACGGGGAGTAAGCCCCCTCACCACCGCTCACCCCTCCACCCGGATCCCCAGCTCCCCCGCCAGCACCGGCGCCAGATCCAGCAACTGACCCGCACTGATCACCGCCCCCGACAACCGGTCCACCCCCCGCGCGATCCCCAACGACACGGCACCCCGCAGATCCACGTCCTTCAACGTGGCCCCCGAAAGATCCGCGTCCTTCAGCGCGCAGTCCACGAACTCCACACGCTCCAGCCGCGCCCCACCGAAGTCCGGCTCGACCAGGACACACCCCTCGAAGACGACGTCCTTGAGCCGGGCCGAACGCAGATTCAGGAAGTCGATCTTCCCGCCCCGGACCAGTACCCGCTCCAGCACCGCCCCGTGCAACTGCGTCCCCCCGAGCCGCGCGTCCGCCAGCTCCACATCACGCAGGGTCGCCTCCGCAAGGTCGGTACCCACACCCCGGACACCGGCGAGCACCGAATCCAGCACCCGCACCCGGGACAACCGCGCCCCGTCCAGCGCGCACCCCGTCAGCGCACAGTCCATGAAACGCGCCCCGCCACCGTCCTGCCCGGCGAAGTCCGCCTCCCGGAACTCCAGCCCGTCGTAATCCCCGTCCGGCTCCAGCCCGCCCCCCTCATAACGCTCCAACGCGGGCAGCCGCAGCTCAGGTCGCCTCACCCCCTTCACTCCCGTACCACCCACTGCTCTCCTCGCCATGGCCCCATGCTGCACCCCACCACTGACAATCCACCCGACCTGCGAAAACCCCGCGCATGTCACATTCCCGCGCCCTCACTCCGTCGTACACGCAAAGCCGGAAGGCGACCCCGACCAAGGGAGACCCCCAGCCATGCACCACATCACCGTCATCGGCGGCGGATTCGCCGGACTCACCGCGGCCATCACCGCCGCGGAGGCAGGCGCCAAGGTCACCGTCCACGAAGCCCACCACACCCTCGGCGGCCGGGCCCGCACCGCCGAAGGCCCCTACCGGACCAACGACGGACCCCACGCCCTCTACAACGGCGGCCCCCACTGGACCTGGCTCCGACAGCGCAACCTCATCGGCCCCCTCGCCCCGCTCCCGCCCCTGGAGGCCGCCCGGCTGCGACTCCGCCACCGGGGCACCCTGCGCCGCACCCCACCCTTCGCCCTGCTGAAACTCCTGCGCCGCGGCATCGCACAGGCACCCGTCGACACCGACTTCCTCACCTGGGCCACCACAATCGCCGGCGAGGAAGGCGCACGGGCCGCCGCCCACTACACCGCGGTCGCACTGTTCCACCACGACCCCGGCTCCCTGTCCGCCGCGTTCGTGCAGGAACGCCTGCGCCGCGCCACCAAACTCCCCCCGGAGGCCCACTACCCGCGCGGCGGCTGGGGCGGCCTCATCGACCGGATGGCCGCCCACGCGTGGAACCTCGGCGTGCGCATGGAGACACTGTCCCGCGTCGGCACCCCGCCCACCGACACCCCCGTCGTCGTCGCCACCTCACTCGACTCCGCCCGCCGCCTCCTCGACGACCCCACCCTCACCTGGCCGAGCGGCCGCACCGTCCTGATCGACCTCGCCCTGCGCACCCGACGCGGCGACGCGTTCGCCGTGTCCGACCTCGACGCACCCGGCTGGCTGGAACGCTTCACCGCCCAGGACCGCACCCTCGCCCCCACCGGCGAACAACTCATCCAGGGCCAGATCCCCATCGCCCCCCACGAGACCAAGGCGGACGGCACCGCCCGCGCGGAAGAACTGCTGGACCTCGCCTTCCCCGACTGGCGGGAACGGGTCACCTGGCGGCGGGACGCGATCGCGAACGGCCGCACCGGCGCCGTCGACCCGCCCGGCACCACCTGGCGCGACCGCCCCGCCGTCGACCGCGGCGACGGCGTCTACCTCGCCGGCGACCAGGTCGCCGCACCCGGCGTGCTCTCCGAGGTCTCCTTCAACAGCGCCCTGACGGCCGTCTCCCTCGCCCTCGGCCGGAACACCCTTGACCTCAAGCACGCTTGAGGTCACACCGTGGGAGCCGCAACGGCACACGACCCGACCCCTGAGGGAATCCCCCATGCACGCCATCCGTCTGCACACCTTCGGCCCGGCCGAGAACCTCACCTACGAGGAGGTCGAGGACCCGCTGCCCGGTCCGGGCCAGGTCCGTATCGCCGTCCGCGCGGCCGGTGTCCACCTCCTGGACACAGCCCTGCGAGAGGGCGCCAAAGGCCCCGGCCCGGCCCCCGCCACCCTGCCGACCATCCCCGGCCGCGAGATCGCCGGAGTCGTCGACGCACTCGGCGAAGGCGCCCCCGAAGACCTGCTCGGCCGCCGCGTCGTCGCCCACCTCGGCTTCGCACCCGGCGGCTACGCCGAACTCGCCGTCACCGACACCGACCGGCTCCACGACATCCCCGAACGCCTCGACTTCGCCGAAGCCGTCGCCATGATCGGCACGGGCCGCACGACGATGGGAATCGTGCAGTTCGCCGAACCCGGCCCCGCAGACGTGGTCCTCGTCCCGGCGGCGGCAGGCGGCATCGGCACCCTCCTCGTGCAGTACGCCAAGAACGCCGGCGCCACCGTCATCGGCCTCGCCGGCGGCCCCACGAAAACCGCCCAGGTGACAGCCAACGGCGCCGACCTCGCCATCGACTACACGAACCCCGACTGGCCCGAACAGCTCCACGCCCACCGCGGCAAGATCACCATCGTCTACGACGGCGTGGGCGGCGACACCGCCCGCACGGCAGTCGACCTCCTCGCCCCCGACGGCCGCCACATCGTGTTCGGCTGGTCCTCCCAAGGCATCCACAGCGACAACCCCTACTTCGTCGAAGGCGTCTCCCACAACGTCCTCGGCCCCGGGATGATGCGCAGAGCCGGCGGCCCCGACCCCCTGCGCACCCTCGAACTCCGCGCCCTCGCCCAAGCCGCCGAAGGCAGACTCACCCCCGCCGTACACCGCTTCCCCCTCACCGAAGCCGCCGCCGCCCACCGCGCCCTGGAGAACAGGGAGACAACCGGAAAAGTCGTCCTGGAGCCGTAGCGGACACCATTACCGTGCGAAAGATGATCGACATCCCCGCGGAACTCGCCGCCACGCAGGAGAAGTACAACAAGGAAGCGGGCCGCGCCTTCATCGCCGCCCTCCCCGACCTCACCGCCACCTTCCTGGACCGCTGGGACCTGCGCGTCACCGGAACACCCATGCACGGCGTGAGCGCCCTCGTCCTCCCCGTCATCCGCACCGACGACACACACGCGGTACTCAAACTCCAGATCCGCGACCACGAAACCGACGGCGAACCGATCGCCCTACGCCTCTGGAACGGCGACGGGGCGGTCCGCCTCCTCGACCACGACGAACCCACCGGCACGATGCTCCTGGAACGTCTCGACGCCACCCGCATGCTCGCCCACCAGGAAGACGTCCACGAGGCCGTCCTGGTCATCGCCCACCTCCTCGCCCACCTCCACACCACCCCGGCCCCCGAAGGCATGCGCCACCTCCGCGACATCGCACCCGCCATGCTGGAACGGACCCCCGCCGTCCTGAACCGCATCACGGACCCGGCCGCCCGCCGCCTCGTCGCCGACTGCGCCGCCGCCGTGCGCGAGGTCACCGACGAACCCGGCGACCGCCTCCTCCACTGGGACCTGCACGACGAGAACGTCCTCGCCTCCGACCGCGCCCCCTGGCTCGCCATCGACCCCAAACCCCTGGCCGGCGACCCCGGCTTCGACCTCTGGCCCGCCCTGGCCAACCGCTTCGACCCCGACGACATCGACTGGCGCCTCGACGCCATGACCGACGTCCTCGGCCTGGACCGCGCGCGGGCACGCGCGTGGACGTACGGGCGACTGCTGCAGAACTGCCTGTGGGAGGTCGAGGAGGGCCGTCCGCTGGACGAGGCGGACCTGGAGATCGCGCGCCGGCTGCACGGTCTTACGGCATGAAAAACCCCAGGTCAGGAGTGACCTGGGGTTTCACCGAGCCCCCTGTCGGATTCGAACCGACGACCTACGCATTACAAGTGCGTTGCTCTGGCCAGCTGAGCTAAGGAGGCGCCGCGCGGCGCGCGCGAAGGCTGGTCCACTGTACACAGAGCCGGTTTCGCCGGGCCACGCACTTGTGGGACGAGGTCCCGCCCGTTCACCCCAAGTCGTACTCGAAGGTGTACGCCACCTCCGTCTCCCCGTGCCGGTAGGTGAACCCGCCCGTGCCGCGCAGCCCCGTCAGCTCCTCGGTGCCCGAACCCTCGACGACCTCGAAGGTGCAGTGGACGGTGCCGTCGGGCTCGAAGCGGCCGCGCTCCTCCAGGACGAAGGTGCCGGCCCGGCCGTCGACCCGGCCGCCGACGAGCTCCATGCCCGTGAAGGTGCCCGTTCCGCCGGTCAGGTAGGTGATCGCGTAGTCGCAGGCCGTGGCCTCGGTCTCGATGCCACCCGAGAATGCGTTGGTGACCGTGGCGTGCGCGAGGCGGGGGAGACTGCCCTCCTCGGTGACGGGGCTCTCCTTCCAGTCGGCGAAGGTGAAGTGACCGGTGGTCTCGGTGGTGGGCATGGGCGTTTCCTTCCGGGGTGGACGACGGTGTGCCCCACCCTTCCCGCCGTACCTGACATCCTCTGTCAGGTACGGCGGGACAATGGCTCCCATGCGCGCCGACCGGCTCCTCTCCCTGCTCCTGCTGCTGCAGAACCGCGGCCGGATGACCGCCCCCGAACTGGCGGCCGAGCTGGAGGTGTCGGTGCGCACCGTGTACCGGGACATCGAGGCGCTCGGCGCCTCCGGGGTGCCGGTGCGGGCCGAACGCGGGCCGGAGGGCGGCTACCGCCTGATGGAGGGCTACCGCACGCGGCTCACCGGGCTGACGGACGCGGAGGCCGGTTCGCTGGTCCTCGCGGGACTGCCGGGACCGGCCCGGGACCTGGGTCTGGGTGCCGTACTGGCGAGCGCCCAGCTGAAGGTGGAGGCCTCCCTGCCGGGCGAACTGGCGGACCAGGCGCGGCGGGTGCGCGAGCGGTTCCACCTGGACGCGCCGGCCTGGTTCCGGGACGCCGACCCCGTGCCGTACCTCGAACCCGTCGCGCGGGCGGTCTGGGGGCGCAGGGTGCTGGAGACCCGCTACCGGCGCTGGCGTGGCGAGGTGCACCGGGAGGTGCGTCCGCTGGGACTCGTGCTGAAGGGCGGCATCTGGTATCTGGTGGCGCTGGCGGACGACGCGGTGCGCACCTACCGGGTGTCGCGGTTCCAGGCGGTGGCGGAGACGGGCGAGGAGTTCATCCGGCCCACGGGCTTCGACCTGGCCGCGTACTGGACGGAGTCGTCCCGGCGGATGGAGGCGGCGATGCGGCAGGGCACGGCCCGGGTGCGGCTCTCACCGCGCGGACAGAAGCTGCTGCCGATGCAGTTCGGGGCGACGGGGGCGCGGGCGCTCGCGAACGCGGGGCCGGCGGACGGGCGGGGCTGGGTGGAGGTGGAGCTGATCGTCGAGTCGGAGGCGGTCGCGACCGGCGACCTGCTGCGGCTCGGCGTCGAGGCGGAGGTGCTCGGCCCGGCGGGGCTGCGGGAGGCGGTCACGAGGGCGGTGGGGGTGCTGGCGGACCGCTACGCGAGCGAGCGGTGATCACGTACGAAACGTGACAGTCACCCCCGTGGTCGAAAGTTTCCGTGAAATTCACAGCCCTGGAACTACTGACAACCAGGTGAACGCCGGGTACCGTCCTGTGCCAGTTCACTCGTGTGGACCACACCACAGCGGAGTATCCGTCGTGGCATCACCTTCCTACTCGGATCGTCCGGCACGTTCCTGCCGGTAGAAGGGGACCATTCACCATGGCCACTGTCACGTTCGACAAGGCGACCCGGATCTACCCCGGTTCCACCAAGCCCGCCGTCGACGCGCTGGAGATCGACATCGCGGACGGCGAGTTCCTCGTCCTGGTCGGTCCGTCCGGTTGCGGCAAGTCCACCTCGCTCCGCATGCTCGCGGGGCTCGAGGACGTCAACGGCGGTGCGATCCGCATCGGTGACCGTGATGTCACGCATCTGCCGCCGAAGGACCGGGACATCGCCATGGTGTTCCAGAACTACGCGCTCTACCCGCACATGACGGTCGCGGACAACATGGGCTTCGCGCTCAAGATCGCGGGTGTCAACAAGGCGGAGATCCGGCAGAAGGTCGAGGAGGCGGCGAAGATCCTCGACCTGACCGAGTACCTGGACCGCAAGCCGAAGGCGCTCTCGGGTGGTCAGCGTCAGCGCGTCGCGATGGGCCGTGCGATCGTGCGTGAGCCGCAGGTGTTCCTCATGGACGAGCCGCTGTCCAACCTGGACGCCAAGCTCCGTGTGTCCACCCGTACGCAGATCGCGTCGCTGCAGCGCCGCCTGGGCATCACCACGGTCTACGTCACGCACGACCAGGTCGAGGCCCTCACCATGGGTGACCGTGTCGCGGTTCTCAAGGACGGCCTGCTGCAGCAGGTGGACACCCCGCGGAACATGTACGACAAGCCCGCGAACCTGTTCGTCGCCGGCTTCATCGGTTCGCCGGCCATGAACCTGGTCGAGGTTCCGATCGCCGACGGTGGTGTGAAGTTCGGCAACTCGGTGGTGCCGGTGCAGCGTGACGCGCTCTCCGCGACCAGCGACAAGACCGTCACCGTGGGTGTGCGTCCCGAGCACTTCGACGTGGCCGGTGCCGACGCCGACAAGGGTCTCGCGGTCACCGTGAACGTCGTCGAGGAGCTGGGCTCCGACGCGTTCGTGTACGGCACGGCGCAGGTGGGTGGCGAGGCCAAGGACATCGTGGTCCGTGTCGGTGGCCGTGAGGTTCCGGAGAAGGGCAGCGAGCTGCACGTCGTGCCGCGCGCGGGTGAGACCCACGTGTTCTCGACGTCGACCGGTGCGCGCCTGTCCGACTGACGTCATCGCGTGGAAGGGCCCCGCGGCTTGCTGCGGGGCCCTTCGCGTTGTCGACAAATACCCCGGCATACCGGTCATTTCGACCTCGTACGTCAACACGCCGCACTGAGTACGGAGTTCCGTGTCCCCCGTAACGGTGACGGAATGTTTTCTTGTCGCTACCGGGCGCTACCCTCACACGCGTGAAGCACTCCACTAACCGTCAGACGCGTCGCGGCCGGGGCCCCGCCCGCCGGATCGGCCGCTCCCTCGCCCTCGTCCTGCCCGTCGTCCTGGTGCTCTCCGGGACTTTCGCGGTCGCGCGGGTCAATTGGTCGGGGGCTTCCTCGAGCCCTGTGCTCGCGGCCGCCTCCGGTGCCTCCTCCGGTGCCGGCGCCCAGGCGCCGCAGCACGCGCTGCGGGACAAGCTGCTGGTCGAGTTGCAGGAGGAGAACCCGGGTGTGGCGCTCACCCACCTCCAGCAGGCCGTGAACGACCGCCCGTCGCTGGCGAAGCACTGTGCGTCCATCGCGCGTGCCCTCGGCAAGGCGGCGGTCCGTGTCTACGGTCCCACCAAGGCCCAGTCCTACGCCCGCCCGGTCTGCGACACCTCCTTCGCCTCGGGCGTCACCACAGCCAACCGCTGACACGGCTGCCCCGCTCCCGCGGGCAGCCGCATACCGCGTTTCCGCGGGCAGTCGTGCCTCCCTCAGTGCCTCAAGGGCCTGGGAGGTACCCCCAGCGGCACGGGTGGGCGCGACGGCACCCCCGCAAACGCCGGACTGCGTGACCACTCCCCCGGCCCACACCGACACGGGGCACCCCGCAAAGCACCGGCACCAGCACAGGGCACCTGTAAAACCCCGAACGCCGCGCCGCGTAAAGTGCGGGCATGACCGATCCGCGAGCCGTCGCCCGCCCCGTACAAGCCGTAGTCCTGGCCGGAGGCCAGGGATCCCGGCTCCGGCCGTACACCGACGACCGCCCCAAGCCGATGGTCGAGATCCCGGGCACGGGAACCCCGATCATCGGCCACCAGCTCTCCTGGCTCGCCGAGGAGGGTGTGACGGACGTGGTGGTCTCCTGCGGTCACCTCGCCGAGGTCCTGCAGAAGTGGCTGGACACCGCCGACCTGCCCCTCTCCGTCACCACCGTCGTGGAGACGGAACCCCTCGGCCGCGGCGGCGGCCTGAAGTACGCCGCCGCCCGCCTCCCGCACCCGGACCGGCCCTGGTACGCCACCAACGGCGACATCTGGACCCGTTTCTCGCTGCGCGACATGGCCGACTTCCACACCGAGCGCGACGCCGTCGCGACCCTGGCCCTGGCCCGTCCGCGTATCCCGTGGGGCGCGGTGCGCACGGACGGCTTCGGGCACATCACCGACTTCATCGAGGCGCCGCCGTCGACCTTCGAGATCAACGCGGGTGTGTACGTCTTCTCCCCGGAGTTCGCCGGTCTGCTCCCGGAGCGCGGTGACCACGAGCGCACCACGTTCCCGCATCTGGCGCGTGAGCGCCGTCTGGCCGGTTTCCCCATCCCCCAGGGCTCCTACTGGCGGGCGATCGACACCGCGAAGGACCTGACGGAGGCGGCGAAGGAGCTCTCGGCGCAGGGTCGCTGAAGTCTTTTCCCTTCCGCCCGTCACACCGTGGGGCCGGCGTCGTGTGCGTGAGGTCGGCCGTAGCCACCGCTTCCCTACGGCAGTGGGGTCCCGCACGTCGTCCGTGCGGGACCCCACTGCCGTGTGCGGGCTATCCCAGAAGGCCGCCCACGAGTCCCGGCCTCCCGGAGGAACCGCCACTGCCGCCGCTCGGTACGCCGTTGCCGCCGGAGGTGCCGGTGCCGCCCGAGGTGGGGCCGGAGCTGGTGCTGGGTGCCTGGCCGGCCGGGGAGGACTGCTGGGGCGGGGCCTGGCCGGCGCTGCCCTGGGTCTGGCTGGGGGTGCCGGTGGCCGCGCCGGCGCCCTGGGTCGCGCCCGGGGTGGTGGTACCGGCGGACGGGCTCGCCGCGTCCGAGGTGGCGTCCCGGGTGGGTGAGGTGGAGGTGGCCGGGGTCCGTTCCTTCTTCCGGTGTTGGCCGGACTCCTCCGGCAGCGGGGAGCCGGGCAGTTCGTTGCGCGGGGCTTCGCCGGGCCCGGGGACGACCACCCGGTCGGCGTCCCGCACGGCGCCGCCGAGCAGTGAGCCGACGAGCATGCTGAACCCGCAGACCACGAAGGTGACCAGGGCGCCCCGGCGCAGTACGTACCGGCGCAGGTCCCAGATGTCGGCGCGGGGACCGAGCCGGCGCCAGGCCCGGCTCGCGAGGCGGCCGTCGACGGAGTAGACGGGGGCACCCGCGATGATCAGCGGTGACCAGGCGGCGAGGTAGATGATGTCGGGGGTCTCGTAGGCGGGGACGCTCTTCCAGCTGACGGTGACCAGCAGGGCCGCCGAGAGCGCCGCCCCGACGACGGCGGCCAGGCGCTGCCAGCAGCCGAGGGCGGTCAGGACGCCGACGACGATCTGTGCGAAGGCGATGGCGAGCCCGGAGCCGATGGGGTGTTCGAGGGCGAACTGGCGCAGTGGCTCGGCGACTTCCCAGGGGTGCAGGGTGTGCAGCCACTTGACCATGGAGCCGCGCTTGCCGCCCTCGAAGTAGAGGGGGTCGCACAGCTTGCTCATCCCGGCGTAGACGGAGATGCCGCCGAGGAAGACGCGCAGCGGGAGCAGGACGACGCCGAGGTTCATCCGGCGGCCGGGGTAGTAGGCGTGCCGGGCCGGGTCGTCGCCGTGCCGCCTGGTGCGGCGGCCGGTGTCCTCATACCCGTCGTCGTGGGCGGGTTCGTCGTAGGCGGGTTCGTCGTAGGCGGGTTCGTCGTAGGCGCTGCCGACCGTGCGCATCGGGGGCAGCAGGGGCCTGTCGGCCGGGCGGCGCTGGGCGCCGACGAACGGGGTTTCGAGGGTCTGGGTGACCGGGTCGTCGGCGTGGTCGTACCCGGTGCCGGTGTGCGGGATGACCTGGGTGGCGCCGGCGTGGGTGAGCGGCTCGTCGGTGTGGCGGACGCCTTCGTGCCGTACGGCCTGGAGCAGTCGGTGGGCGCCGGTGTCGTCGGGTGCGGACCGGCCGCTCCAGACGACGGGCCGGCGGCGGGTGCCGGTCTGGCCCGGTGTGCCCACGGTGGTGACGACGGGGATGCGGGCGGTGTCCTCGGCGGCGCTCACGTGCCGTGCGATCCGCGGCGACTGGGCGCGTCGCGCCGAGCCGCCCAGCTGCACGCGGAAGCTGGCGTGATTGACGATGACCTGCGCCGGATCGCTCGGCACCTTCACCATGCTCAGCGCGGGAGCGTCGTCGAGTCCCGACGAGCGGTCCCCCGTGGGTGTGCGGGGTGTTCTCGTGTCCACACTCATCTAACCGAGTGACACGGCGTTAGGACACTGCCTTGACCCGCCGGAAGTGTCCGGACCGCGTCAAGCCTGCCCGGACCGCCCGGAACACCCCGCATGGGCGACCCAGCCGAACATCCGTCCAGCCCCGCCCGCTGCACTCGTCCGGCCGCGAAGGCCCCCGGCCGGCGGCCTTCGCCGCCCTCCGGAATCAGCCCCGCCGACGCGCCGCCTCGTACAGCACGATCCCCGCCGCCACACCGGCGTTGAGCGACTCCGCGCCGCCCGGCATCGGGATCCGGACCCGGAAGTCGCAGGTCTCGCCGACCAGTCGGGAGAGGCCCTTGCCCTCGCTGCCGACGACGATGACGACCGGTCCGTCCAGCGCGGCGAGGTCTCCGAGCTCGGCCTCGCCGTCGGCGGCCAGGCCGACGACCGCGATGCCGGCCTTCTTGTAGGCCTCCAGCGCGCGCGTCAGGTTGGTGGCGCGGGCGACGGGCGTACGGGCGGCCGTACCGGCGGACGTCTTCCAGGCGCCGGCGGTCATGCCGGCGGCGCGCCGCTCGGGCACGACGACGCCGTGGCCGCCGAACGCGGAGACGGACCGGACGACCGCGCCGAGGTTGCGCGGGTCGGTGACCCCGTCGAGGGCGACGATCAGCGGGTCCTGCCCCTCGTCGTGGGCGTTCGCGACGAGATCCTCGGGGTGTGCGTACTCGTACGGCGGGACCTGGAGCACCAGGCCCTGGTGGTTCAGGCCGTTGGTCATGCGGTCGAGCTCGGGACGCGGCGCCTCCATGAGGTTGATGCCGCCGCGCTCGGCCGCGAGCTGGAGCGCCTCACGCACCCGCTCGTCGTTGTCGATGAACTGCTGGACGTAGAGCGTGGACGCGGGCACGCCCTCGCGCAGCGCCTCGACGACCGGGTTGCGGCCGACGACGAGTTCGGAGGCCGAGCGGCCCCCGCCGCGCCGCTGCTGCGGGCGGCCGCCCTGGGCGCGGCGGACCTTCGCCTGGGCGGCGCGCTGCTTGGCGTGCCCCTTGCGCATCTCGGCGGGCGGCGTGGGTCCCTTGCCTTCCAGGCCCCGGCGCCGCTGGCCGCCGCTGCCGACCTGCGCGCCCTTCTTGCCGGACATGCGGCGGTTGTTCGCGGCCATGAGGTATCCGTCTCCGTGAAGTCGTGGGTGGTACTGCTTGTGTGCGTACGTCTGTGACGTGTGCCTATGAAGTGTGCCGCCCGGAGGCCCGGACGGCACAGTCGATCTTCGGATGCCGAGGTCGGAGCCGGTCGGGGCCCGGCTCCTCAGCGCGGGCCGAGGCTCCAGCGCGGCCCCTGCGGGCTGTCCTCGATCACCAGGCCGGACTGGCCCAGCTGGTCGCGGATGGCGTCCGCGGTGGGCCAGTCCTTGCGGGCGCGGGCGGCCTCGCGCTGGTCGAGGACCATGCGGACGAGGGTGTCGACCACGCCGTGGAGGTCCTCGCCGCGGCCGGTCTCGCCGGCCCAGTGCGGGTCGAGCGGGTCGAGGCCGAGCACGCCGAGCATGGCGCGGACCTCGGCGAGGCGGGCGACGGCCTCCTCCTTGTCGTCGGCGGCCAGCGCGCTGTTGCCCTGCCGGACGGTGGTGTGCACGACGGCGAGCGCCTGCGGGACGCCCAGGTCGTCGTCCATCGCCTCGGCGAACGCGGGCGGCACCTCGGTGGCGGGTTCGACGACGCCCCCGGCCTTCTCCACCACGCGCTGGACGAAGCCCTCGATCCGCGCGAACGCGGACTCGGCCTCGCGCAGGGCCTCCTCGCTGTACTCGATCATGGACCGGTAGTGCGGGGTGCCGAGGTAGTAGCGCAGCACGATGGGCCGCCAGCGCTTGACCATCTCGGAGACCAGGACGCTGTTGCCGAGCGATTTCGACATCTTCTCGCCGCTCATGGTGACCCAGGCGTTGTGCACCCAGTAGCGGGCGAACTCGTCGCCGTAGGCCTTGGCCTGGGCGATCTCGTTCTCGTGGTGCGGGAAGATCAGGTCGAGGCCGCCGCCGTGGATGTCGAAGGCGCTGCCGAGGTACTTGTGCGCCATCGCCGAGCACTCCAGGTGCCAGCCGGGGCGCCCACGGCCCCACGGGGTCTCCCAGCTCGGCTCGCCGGGCTTGGCCGCCTTCCACATCGCGAAGTCGCGCGGGTCCCGCTTGCCGGTCTCGCCCTCGGCGGACGGCTGGAGCAGGTTGTCGAGCTCCTGGTTGGACAGCCTCAGGTACTCGGGGAACGAGGCGACGGCGAAGTACACGTTGCCGTCGGCCTCGTAGGCGTGTCCGCGCTCGATGAGGCCGCGCATCATCTCGACCATCTCGGTGATGTGGCCGGTGGCGCGCGGTTCGTAGGTCGGCGGCAGGCAGCCGAGGGCCCGGTAGCCGTCGGTGAAGGCGCGCTCGTTGCCGTAGCCGATGGACCACCAGGGGCGGCCCTGCTCGGCGGACTTGGCGATGATCTTGTCGTCGATGTCGGTGACGTTGCGGATGAACGTCACCGACAGGCCGCGGTACTCGAACCAGCGGCGCATGATGTCGAAGTTCAGGCCCGAGCGGATGTGCCCGATGTGGGGTGCCGCCTGCACGGTGGCACCACACAGGTAGATCGAGACGCAACCCGGCTGGAGCGGGGTGAAGTCACGGATCTGCCGGGCGCTGGTGTCGTACAGGCGAATAGTCACGAGACCAGGGTAGTAGGCGCGGACGTGTGCGCGGTGCGCCTCGCTGTTTCGGGGACGTTTGTCATGGGCGGGCCCGGTGGGGGGTGTCGCGCCCGCATACCGGCGCAGCCCCGCGTCCCCCGGGCCGGACGGCTCACCCTTCTTTGACGACCAGTGCCGTCGCCACCGCCATGAGGCCCTCGTCCCTGCCGGGGAAGCCCAGGCCGTCGGTCGTGGCGCCCGAGACCGAGACCGGGGCGCCCGCCGCCTCCGAGAGGAGTTCCTGGGCTTCCTGCCTGCGTTTGCCGATCTTCGGGCGGGGGCCGATCACCTGGACGGCGATGTTGCCGATGCGGAAGCCGGCCTCGCGGACGATGCGGGCGGCCTCCGTCAGCAGGGTGGTGCCGGACGCGCCGGACCATTCGGGGCGTCCGGTGCCGAAGTGCTGTCCGAGGTCGCCGAGACCGGCGGCAGAGAACAGGGCGTTGCAGGCGGCGTGCGCGACGACGTCCGCGTCGGAGTGTCCCGCGAGCCCGGGACCCTCCCCCTCCCACTTCAGGCCGGCGCACCACAGTTCGCGGCCGTCCTCGAAGGCGTGGATGTCGGTGCCGATGCCGACCTGTGGCAGGGGGCACGGCTGTTCAGAAGCCATCGTTGAGCCTCCTGCGGGCGAGGACCGCCTCGGCGAGGACCAGGTCGAGGGGGCGGGTGACCTTGAAGGCCTCTTCGTGGCCGGGGACGGTGACGACGGTGAGGCCGAGTTGTTCGACCATGCTCGCGTCGTCGGTGACGTCGTCCTTCACGGTCTCGTGGGCGTGCACGAGGGTGGCCCGGTCGAAGCCCTGCGGGGTCTGTACGGCCCGCAGCAGTGACCGGTCCGGGGTGGCGGTCACGGGTTCGGGTTCGCCGGGGGCGGCGGGCTCGACCTGCTTGACCGTGTCGGCGAGCGGCAGTGCGGGGACGACGGCCGGCGCGCCGTCGCGTACGGCCTCGATGACGGTGTCGACGGTGTCCACGGGGACGAGCGGGCGGGCGGCGTCGTGCACGAGGACGATGTCGTAGCCGGGCGGCAGCGCGTCCAGGCCGAGTTTCACGGACTCCTGGCGGCTCTCGCCACCGGGGACGACGAGGAAGTCGGTGCGGTCGGGCAGTGCGTGTGCGTCGAGCAGCGACTTGACCTCGGGGGCGCCGTCGGGCGGGGCCACGACGACGACCAGGGAGACGGCGCGGGAGGCGGCCATCGCGCGGACGGCGTGGATGAGCATGGGGGTGCCGCCCAGCGCGCGGAGCGCCTTGGGGGCGCCCGGTCCGAGGCGTACACCACGGCCGGCGGCCGGGATCACGGCCGCCGTGCGGACGGTCGTACGGCCTGGTGCGGGGCTCGGCGACGGCGGGGGGAGCGGATCGTCAGACATCGGTTCCTGTCAGGTTTGTGTGCTCGGCCCAGGTGGGTATGGCCTGGGCGTACCCCCTGCTCCCGGAGCGGGGGGAGTGCCGGGCGTCCCGCCTTGACCAGGCCCTTCCGTGATTCTGGTCGAGTCGACCGCCCGGGCCCGGCACGCCAGGGATGGGGACGTGAGTCATGACACATTCCCCGGCGCGACGCAAGTGCAGCGTATGTACGCTGTCCGGGTACGAACATGCCGCAGCGCCCGGCGACGTCCATGACGTCATCGGGCACCGCGGCATTTCGAAGTGCTGAGTGTTGAGAGTGAGCCGCGGGCTGCGGCCTGCTCAGAAATCTCAGGAGGCGAGGACCTCGTCGAGCAGGGCCTCGGCCTTGTCCTCGTTGGTGTTCTCCGCGAGGGCGAGCTCGCTGACCAGGATCTGACGCGCCTTGGCGAGCATGCGCTTCTCACCGGCGGAGAGTCCGCGCTCGCGCTCACGACGCCACAGGTCACGTACGACTTCCGCGACCTTGATGACATCGCCCGAGGCGAGCTTCTCGAGATTTGCCTTGTAGCGACGGGACCAGTTCGTGGGCTCCTCCGCATACGGTGCGCGCAGCACCTCGAAGACCCGGTCCAGCCCGTCCTGACCGACCACATCACGTACGCCGACGAACTCCGCATTGTCCGCTGGCACACGTACCGTCAGGTCACCCTGGGCGACCTTCAGCACCAAGTAGGTCTTGTCCACGCCTTTGATCTGGCGAGTTTCGATAGCCTCGATCAGCGCGGCCCCGTGATGGGGATAGACCACGGTGTCGCCAACCTTGAACGTCATGTGACAGGTACCCCTTCCGTGGCTATCCAGGGTAACACGGATACGGCGTCTTCTGAATGGCGTTTTCGCAGGTCAGGGCCATTCTCGGGGCTTGACAACAGCAACAGGAACGTGCTGCGGACACCTAGCGGAAGCAGGTATTCGCAGGTCGGAGCGGCTCTCCGGCGCAAGCGAAACGCGCACGTTACACGCATCGGGAGCCCCGCACGAGCGGTCGAACATCCCCATATGTCCGGTTCCAAGTGCTCGAGTTCCGCTACTCCGTTCGGTGTGCCGGGCCGGGTTCCGGCCGAATCCGGAATTGATCACACGGTGCGAGGATGAGCGGCCGGTGATCAATTCCGGAGCCCTCCGCTCATTCCCTCACGAGAAATGCGCGATCACTATGGGAATGGCGCGGGAGTACGACGTGAAAGCGACCCAAGTGACTGGTGAGTCACTTGTGACTCAAGAGGCGGGGAGCGCCCGCTCCCGACCGCCGACGGGTGATGACGGAGGTTCCGGACACGCCTCACCGGGCCGACACGGGACGTCTCGGGAGGGTCGGGTGCGGTCGCGCGGGGACGGCTCGGTAACCTGAGGCCGCTGACAGACACTTAGGCGGCTTCACCCGGTCGCCGAACGACTCGAGTCAAGGAGTTGCCGCCGCCGTGAGCAGCAGCCTTCGACGCGGCGCTCTCGCCGCCGCCGCCATCGCGTTCTCGATCGCCTCGCTCTCCGCGTGCGCGGCCGGCCACAACGCCCAGACCCTGGAGATCCAGCCGGACAACGCGGCGACGACCGTCGGCGACATCAAGGTCCAGAACGCCACGGTCATCACCCAGCCCGATCTGGAGTCGACGGGCCCGGCGGTCGTCTCCGCCACCCTGTTCAACGAGGGCCGCACCGACCAGACGCTGGAGTCGGTCACCATCCCCGGCACCGGCAAGACCGCCGAACTGTCCCCCGCCGAGGGCGGCAGCCTCACCGTCCCGGCCGGCGGCTCGCTGATCCTCGGCGGCGAGGGCAACGCGTCCGCCGTTCTGCCCAGCAGCCGTGAGGCCGTCCAGGACGGCAACGCCCAGAAGGTCACCTTCACCTTCAGCAAGACCGGTGACGTGAGCCTGCGCGCGCTCGTCTTCCCGGCCGAGCACTTCTTCGAGAGCTGGGGCCCGACCGAGGAGGCCGCCGCGCCGGGCGCCTCGACGGAGCCGTCCGCGGAGTCCTCCGGCGAGCCGGCCGCCGGCGCCGGCACCACGGACGAGGCCACCGGCGCCCCGGAGGGCACGGAGAACGCCGGGAACGGCGGGTCGACGGAGACCGACGCCCCCTCGGACACCCCGACCGACGCGGCCTCCGCAAGCGCGCAGACCGGCCACTGATCACTCGCACGACGCGGAAGGGCGGGACCCCTGTTCGGGGTCCCGCCCTTCACTGCGTGCGTCACTGCGGGCAATCGTGCCTCCCCCAGTGCCTCAAGGGCCTGGGAGGTACCCCCAGGGCGGCACGGGTGGGCGGCGGGGGTCCCCCCGCTCGAGCGGAGCCGAGGGTGGGGGAGGCACCCCGCGAACGCCGGGCCGCGCAACACCCCCCGCCCCGCCACAGCCCTGCCACAGCACCGGCACCGGCGAACGCCGCGCCGCAGGCCTACGGCTCGAACTTGTACCCCAGCCCCCGCACCGTCACCAGGTACCGCGGCGCCCCCGGATCCGGCTCGATCTTCGCCCGCAGCCGCTTCACGTGAACGTCGAGCGTCTTGGTGTCGCCGACGTAGTCGGCCCCCCACACCCGGTCGATGAGCTGCATCCGCGTCAGCACCCGCCCCGCGTTCCGCAGCAGCATCTCCAGCAGATCGAACTCCTTCAGCGGCAGGTCGACCTTCGCACCGCCCACCGTCACCACGTGCCGGTCGACGTCCATCCGTACCGGCCCGGCCTCCAGCGCCGCCGGAGCGACCTCCTCCGGCTCCCCGCGCCGCCGCAGCACCGCGCGGATGCGGGCCACCAACTCCCGCGAGGAGAACGGCTTGGTGACGTAGTCGTCGGCCCCTATCTCCAGCCCGACAACCTTGTCGATCTCGCTGTCCTTGGCGGTCACCATGATGACGGGGACGTTGGAACGGCCGCGCAGCTGGCGGCAGACCTCGGTGCCCGGCAGGCCGGGCAGCATCAGGTCGAGAAGAACGAGGTCGGCGCCGTTGCGCTCGAACTCGTCGAGTCCGTCGGGCCCGGTGGTCGCGACGGCGACCTCGAAGCCCTCCTTGCGGAGCATGTACGACAGGGCGTCGGAGAAGGACTCCTCGTCCTCGACGACGAGCACACGGGTCACGGAAGGACCTCCGGGGAGGGAAGCGTTTCGTACGCGGATGAATCGGAAGAGTGGGGGGATGAGCGGGACACCCGCCGGGCCTCACCGTCGAGGCCGTGGGTGTCGCCGTCCTGAGGGGACGTGTCGTCCCGGTGGGACATCTGGTGGGCGCGGTCGCGGGCCGCACGGGCCTCCGGCAGCCGCAGGGTGAAGGTGGAACCCTGGCCCTCGGCGCTCCACACCGTGACCTCCCCGCCGTGCGAGGCGGCCACGTGTTTCACGATCGCGAGGCCGAGCCCCGTACCGCCGGTGGCGCGGGAACGGGCCGGGTCGACCCGGTAGAAGCGCTCGAAGATGCGCTCCTTGTCCTTCTCCGAGATGCCGATGCCCTGGTCGGTCACCGCTATCTCGATCAGGGCCCCGCCGGGCTGCGCGACCGTACGGGCCGCGATGCCCACGCGGGTGCGGGCGGGTGAGTAGTTGACCGCGTTCTCGACGAGGTTGCCGAGCGCGGCGGCGAGCTGGCCGCGGTTGCCCCATACGTGCAGGTCGGCGGTGCCGCCCGCGGCCATGGTGATTTCCTTGGCGCCGGCCTGGTGCCGGCAGCGGTCGATGGCCTCGGCGACGAGTTCGTCGACGCGGACGGATTCGGCGTCCTCCAGCGGATCGTCGTTCTGCACCCGGGACAGGTCGATGAGCTCCTGCACCAGGTTGGTCAGCCGGGTCGCCTCGATCTGCATCCGCCCGGCGAACCGTTCCACCGCCTCCGGGTCGTCGGCGGCGTCCATCACCGCCTCGGAGAGCAGCGAGAGCGCTCCGACCGGGGTCTTGAGCTCGTGGCTGACGTTGGCGACGAAGTCGCGTCGTACGGCCTCGATGCGGCGGGCCTCGGTGAGGTCCTCGACGAGCAGCAGGACGAGCCGGGAGCCGAGCGGCGCCACCCGCGCGGACACCGCGAGGGCCTCGCCGCGTCCGGTCCCCCGGCGGGGCAGGTCCAGTTCGACCTGGCGTATCTCGCCGTCGCGCCGGGTGTCGCGGGCCATCTGCAGCATGGGCTCCACGGCGAGCTTGCCGCCGCGGACCAGCCCGAGGGCGTACGCGGCGGAGCTGGCCTTGACGACGCCGTCGGCCTCGTCGAGGACGACGGCGGACGAGCGCAGCACGGACAGCACGGTGTCCACTCCCGGCGGAAGCACCGGGTCCGTGTGCAGGGAGGTGCGCGTGGGGCGCCTCTGTTCGCGCTCGCTGAAGCGGAACGCCAGCATGGCGATGACGCCGGTGAGCACACCGGCGATCGCTGCCACTGCGGCGACCGCCGCGTTCACGTCCATGTCTCCAGGTTAGGCATGGCGCGGGTGGTGCCCACAGCCGTCGGAGTGCGAGCTCGAACACTCGTCGCCCAGAGTTCACCTTGGAGCCAGGGGTGGTTCATGTGAGGTGGCTGAATCGGACGCGTAGAGGACACAACGTGGGAGCGTGGGGAGGAGAGCAGGCCCCTGAAGTCCGGATGAAGAAGTACGAGAGGAACCCTGATGCGGGACGCGTACCACGAGGAACTGGATTCGATCGGCGACGGTCTGGTGGAGATGGCCCGGCTGGTCGGGTCGGCGATCGGACGCGCCACGACGGCCATCCTCGACGCCGATCTGAAGCTGGCGGAGAGCGTGATCGAGGCCGACCAGAAGGTCGACGAGCTCCAGCACGACCTGGAGGCGCGGGCCATCGCCCTGCTGGCCCGCCAGCAGCCGGTGGCGACCGACCTGCGCATAGTCGTCACCTCGCTGCGGATGTCGGCCGACCTCGAGCGTTCGGGCGACCTGGCCCAGCACGTGGCCAAGCTGGCCCGGCTGCGCTACCCGGAGCGGGGGGTGCCGCGTGATCTGCACGCCACGATCCTGGAGATGGGCCAGCTCGCGCAGCGCCTGATGGCGAAGGCGGCCGAGGTGATCATCACCAAGGACGTCGACCTGGCGCTCCAGCTGGAGCAGGACGACGACGCGATGGACCTCCTGCACCGCACGCTCTTCCAGCACCTGATGGACGACCGCTGGAAGCACGGCATCGAGACGGCCGTCGACGTCACGCTGCTGGGCCGGTACTACGAGCGTTTCGCCGATCACGCGGTCTCGGTCGCCAAGCGGGTGGTGTACCTGGTCACCGGCGAACACGCGGACGAGATCCAGTCGGACCTGCAGCCGGTGCCGGGGGTCGAGGGGGCCTGACGGCCGGCGTGACCCCGCGCGACGGGGTCTGACGGCGGTCGTGACCCCGCGCGCGGGGGCCGGCCGGGATCCGTACGAGCTCCAATGCGCCGTTGCTGCGCCCGGCGGAGCGGGCGTCCAATGGGGGCAGGTGTGCACAGGCGCCAGCCCTGAGGAGGGACCCATGGCCGAATCCCCCAGCACGACACCCGACCCCGCGCGGGAGCGCGAGACCGAGCAGCCCGCCGAGATCAGGAACCTCACCCTGATCGCCGCCTGCGGCTGCGGTTCGGGCTGCGGCTGCGGCTGCCAGTCGGGCAGTCCCTGCCAGTGCGGCTGACGCCGTACGCATCCGGCCCGTCATCGCCCGAGGACCCCGGCGCCCGTCATCGGCGCCGGGGTCCTCGGCGTGCCGGTGGGTGCGGCGGGGCGCAGGATGGGAGATGGGCGGCAGTGACGCAACCCGAAAGCCCGGAAGTTCGGAAGTTCGGAAGGAGGTGCGGAGCCATGACCCAGTTCATGGACGTCCACCACGGCATGGAGGGCATCACGGAGGAGAAGCTGCGGCAGGCCCACGAGTCCGACCTCGCGATCCAGCAGGAGGAAGGAGTCCACTTCCGGCAGGCGTGGGCGGACCCGGAGTCCGGCACGATCTACTGCCTCTCCGAGGCCCCCTCCGCCGAAGCCGTCCAGCGCATCCACGAACGCACCGGCCACAAGGCCGACGAGATCCACGCGGTGACGCTGTCGGTCTGACCGGCATGTTCGCACCCCCGCGGAGGCCGGCCCCTCTCAGGAGGCACTGACCTCCGCGGCCTTCTCCACCACGACCGCTTCCTTCTGCGGAAGCTCCTCCTCCGGAAGCCGCCGCATCAGCAGTCCGTATCCGAGGCCGGCCACCGTCCCGACGACGGCGCACATCCCCCACAGCCACTCGGCGCCCCAGTGGTCGATGACGAACCCGGACATCAGCGGGGCGACGAGTGAGGCGACCGCCCAGGACATGGTGTACATGCCCTGGTAGCGCCCGCGTCCGTGCACCGGGGAGAGGCGGACTACCAGCCCGGTCTGGGTCGGCGCGTTGACGATCTCGGCCAGCGTCCACACGCACACGGTGAGGGCGAAGACGCCGACCGACCCGGCGAAGGCGGTGAGCCCGAAGCCGTATCCGGCGAGCAGCGAGGAGACCACCAGCAGCCGTCCGGGGTCCCGGTGCTCGATGAACCGGGTGACGGGAAGCTGCAGGACGACGATCAGTACGCCGTTGACGGCGATGGCCATCCCGAAGTCCGCGGGCGTGAACCCGGCCTCCCCCATGGCGACCGGAAGTCCCAGGTATCCCTGCTGGAAGACGAGGGCGATGAGGAAGGACAGTCCGACGACCCCCATGTACCGCCCGTCGCGCAGCACGGTCAGGAGGGAGACGGAGCCGCTCTCCCCGGAGCCGCCCGGGGAGTCCTTGCCCTCCGGCCGGGACTCGGGCAGCTTCACGAAGACGAGCACGGCGCAGACCAGCGTCATGCCCGCCTCGATCAGGAACCCGGCGAGGTAGCTGTACTCGGCGATGAACCCGGCCCCCGCGGAGGAGATCGCGAAGCCGAGGTTGATGGCCCAGTAGTTGAGCGAGAAGGCCCGGATACGGTCCTCCGGCCGCACGATGTCGGCCATCATCGCCTGTACGGCGGGCCGGGAGGCGTTGGAGGCCATGCCCACGAGGAACGCGACGGCCGCGATGGCGACCGGGTCCCGCATGAAGCCGAGCAGCGCCACGGACAGGGCGGTGGCGGTCTGCGCGACGAGCAGCGTGGGCCGCCGCCCCAGCCGGTCGGTCATCACCCCGGCGCCCAGCGACGAGATCACCCCGCCGAGGCCGTGCAGCGCGGCGACGAGCCCGGCGTAGGAGGCGGAGTACCCCCGGTCGAGCGTGAGGTACAACGCCATGAAGGTGGCGACGAACGCCCCGAGCCGGTTGACGAGGGTGCTGGTCCACAGCCACCAGAACTCGCGGGGAAGCCCGGAGACCGACTCACGCACGGCACGTCTCAGTCCGTCGACCGACATGGAACCCCCGTAGAAGATGTAAGCGTCTGAAGCGGCATGCACAACTTACGAAGCGGAGGGCCGGGGTAACCACTCAATTAACAGATCCCGTCAACCGTCCGCCAAGCGGGCAGGGCGCGCGGCCCGTACGGGGTGTCGATTACGCTCGGGCACATGGCCGACGCACCGTACAAGCTGATCCTCCTCCGCCACGGCGAGAGCGAGTGGAACGAGAAGAACCTGTTCACCGGCTGGGTGGACGTCAACCTCACCCCGAAGGGCGAGAAGGAGGCGACGCGCGGCGGCGAGCTGCTCAAGGACGCCGGCCTGCTGCCCGACGTGCTCCACACCTCCCTCCAGAAGCGCGCGATCCGCACCGCGCAGCTCGCGCTGGAGGCCGCCGACCGCCTGTGGATCCCGGTGAACCGCAGCTGGCGCCTGAACGAGCGTCACTACGGCGCCCTGCAGGGCAAGGACAAGGCGCAGACCCTCGCGGAGTTCGGCGAGGAGCAGTTCATGCTGTGGCGCCGCTCCTACGACACCCCGCCGCCGGCGCTGGACCGGGACGCCGAGTACTCCCAGTTCTCCGACCCGCGCTACGCGACCCTCCCGCCGGAGCTGCGCCCGCGGACGGAGTGCCTGAAGGACGTCGTCGTCCGGATGCTCCCGTACTGGTTCGACGCGATCGTCCCCGACCTCCTGGCCGACCGCACGGTCCTGGTCGCCGCCCACGGCAACAGCCTGCGCGCCCTGGTCAAGCACCTCGACGGCATCTCGGACGCCGACATCGCGGGCCTGAACATCCCGACGGGCATCCCGCTGTACTACGAGCTCGACTCGGACTTCAAGCCGGTCACCCCCGGCGGCAAGTACCTCGACCCGGAGGCGGCCGCCGCCGCCATCGAGGCGGTCAAGAACCAGGGCAAGAAGAAGTAGCCCGAACGCTTTAAGCCCCCTACCTGCGACTTTTTCGCGAGTAGGGGGCTTATGGCTGTCCTGGGGCCGTCTTTGGACCGTCAGGAGTGGAGGTCACGTCGCCACTCGTACGCACCGGGTGACGTCTCGGCCACCTCACGGGGGTAGGCCTCGCGCACCCGGGTGAGAAGGCCGCGCTGTTCGGCGGCCCATGCCGGCGGTGGCACGAACAACGGGATGGTGACCGTGATTCCGGTCGACGGCCCGTCGTGCACGGACACCAGGAGCCCGCCGCTCCCCTCGGGCTCGAACCTCATGGAGGGAGTCCGCCCGGAGTCGGGCCATGTGGCGAACCGTCGGTTCTCCAGCCGCGTCAAAGCCTCCTCCCAGTCCTCCAGGTCCTCAGGGAAGAGGGTCACCACGAAGGAGGCGCTGAGGGACTCCTCAGCCGCTATGACGATCTCGCAATCGAGGAGGTCGTGGCCGGTCAGGATTCCGGGCTGAGAGCGACCCAGGACGCGCACGGAGACACTGTGGCCACTGGTGCCGGGCCTGTCGGCCAGATGGATCAGATCGATGACCCCATCCGCGGAGTGCACGGGTTCCCTCCTGTGGCCGATCGGGGCGTGGTCAGGGCTCGAGGAAGCCCGGCTCCGGCTGTCGCCTCACCCTGGCCTGCGCTCCCACATCGCGGAGAGCCGCGACGGCCGCCTCGGCGTCTTCTTGCGACACGTCGGCGAGGATCACGGCGGGTACCCGAGTGGCCAGGACTTTGCTGCGCCAGAGGCTCAACCCCGTGAGCCGCCGTACGACATGGGCGACGCTCAGCGGGCGAGTGCCGGGGGCAGTGAGCACCACGGCATGAGGCACATCGTCGCACACCAGCGGGAAGTACTCGTCAGCCATGGCCCCTCATCCGTCTCCGGTCCCGGAGCATACGAACCCTCAGCCGTCATCGCACCTCGATCGGATGGCCCGGGTACGGGGGGAGGGCCCTGATGTTCTCCCCCGCGTACGGGCGGCTCACCCGCCCCCCGCCTCGCACCGTCCGCGAAAGCCGGACGCCAACGTGAGATCACCGACGGAGTCGAACGCCTCCACTTCCTGCCGCGCCGCGACGGGAACACCGGCCGATGGTGAGGTGGCGCAGGCCGGGCATGCCTCAGTAGAGGATGACTCTCCACAGTTCGACCCACAGCATCCGGCCACTGTCCGTGTCGCGCACCTGGACCCGGTCGTCCTCCACCTGCCGGACGGTGCCGTAGATCGTGGCGTCCGGGAGGTCCACCCTGACGGTGTCGTACACGTCCAGGTCGTCCTCCACCGGGCGGAACCACGTGTGCCTGCAGCGGTCGCAGCGGTAGCTGACGGCATCCCGTCCTCGGGCAGAGGACGGGATGCCGATGCGGACCTCCTCGACGCGGCACCTGGGGCATGGATCGGCGGTATGCGCGCCTATTGAGCGGGACATCGTCCTATCCTCCGGCTGAGCAGCGGAGCTCAGCAACTGCCGGGGGGCGACAACGACGGTTCAGCCGCCCCTGCGCGCGGACGATCCACGATCCACGCGCAGGAGTGCCGTACCGGCTCATGGAGCCGCGGGCGCGGTCGGCCCGCGCGGCGCTCAGAGGTCGGAAAGTCCCGTCAGGGCGGCCATCTGCTGGATCGTCACCGGGTCCGCGACGCCGGAGTAGGCGCGCACCTCGTCCACCCTGCCCGCGAAGTACTCCCCCCGTCTCGCCCGAGCCAGGCGTCAGCCGGCTCGAAGGAGACGCCGTTCCTCCGAAGCGGCTCGACCCGTGCGACCCACTCATCGTCGACCGGGTAAGAGTGGACGGCGTTGTCGGGGTCGCTCGACAGGCCCTCTGTGTCTCCTCCGCCGGGTTAGCCTCGTGCCAGCCCGTCTGCGGAGGATGTGTTCATGCCCAGTTACGACAGTTCCCGTTCACGGCTGCGGCTGGCCGACCGTCATGTGCGGGTGCTCGCCCGCCTTGCGGAAGGAAAGACGCCGAGCGCGGAGCTCTTCCCCTCGCTCGGGGAGCTCCAGGCGCTCGGGCTGGTCGGCGAGGAGGGACAGCTCTCGCCTCTCCTGCGGGAGTTGACGGAAGCGCTCGGAGCTCCCGTGCTCACCATCAGTGTCGAGATCACCGGAGAGGCCGGTCCCGTGCACCACGGTGCCGTCGTCGGGCCGAACTCGGTGATCGCCCACGAAGGGTGGCCGGGCGAGGAGGAGTCGGAGTACATCCCGGTCGAGCCGAGCACCCTCGTCTTCGAGCTCGCCCGCATGGTTCACCTGCGTCGTGGTGCCGACGAGCAGCCGGCCGCGCCCCGGGTCGTATCGACCATGAGGGCTCTGGACGGCGCCTTCGCCGTGATCACGGCTCCGTCCGGGGAGGCCGAGGAGGACCGGGACGCCGTGCACAAGGCCGTCACCGACGCCGGCACCCCCGGGGAGATGGCGGGCCCGCTGACCGAGCTGGTCCTCGCCCTGAACTCGTACTGGCGTGTCACCGTCGCCTGGGACGGGGAGCACGACGGTGCGCACGCCCCGATGCTGCGCAGTCTCGCCGTCTGGGACTGCGGCCCGCGGGGGTACTGGATCCGTGAGCAGCCGAAGGAGCCGATCCTGCCCGGTCAGGTCACACCGGAGAGCCCTCTGGAGCTGGTGCGTTCGGACGCCGGGGAGATCTGGCGCCGGTTGACCGGCCTGCTGCCGGAGAAGGAGGAGTTGGGGCCGCGGCCCTGAGCGGGACGGCCCACTACTCCGCCCGGTCCGAGAAGCGCTGCATCAGGGCGAAGGGGGAGGACAGTGCGGCACCGGTCAGGGTGAGGACGTCGGTGTCCACCTCTTCCAGCACGATGGCGAGGGCGAGGTCCACGGCGTCCACCGGGCCGGTCGCCGTACCCGCGCCGGCGATGTCGGCGGGTGGGATGTGCCGGCCGAGTCCGATCGAGACCCGGACCCCCTCTCTCCGCAGGACCTTCGCCTTTCCCAGGCCCTCCGAGGAGTACACGTACTCCCGGCCGTCGTAGGCGATGCGCAGCACCCGGTCCTCACGCTTCAGGGCCTTGGCGTTGAACCGCAGCTCCGCGTGCCGGCCGTCGAGGGTGAGCTCGGCCTTGAACAGCGACGGCCGCCCCGACCGGCGCTTCCCCCGGAAAACCGTCTCCGGGAAGGCGGGGCCACTCAACCGAGCAGTGTCCATTCCCTTCTCGAGTGGCTGGTACAGCGGGCAGCGCTCCACGACAACCGGGCCGAAGGGTCCCACGTCGCCCTCGACCCCTGCCTTGGGCCGCTCCCGCTTCGTCGCCTCGGTCCTGTACGGCAGCAGCTCGAACTCGAAGGACTCACTACTCGTTCCCATGGCGACAAAGGCTCTCATCTCTCGCGTCTGATCAGTCGAACGGGTTGAGCGCGCTGCCCAGCTTCTTGGCGCCGTCGGCGATCCCGTCGCCGAGGTCACCCACCTTGTCGCCCACCCACTCGGCGGCTTTCTCGGCGCCTTCCGTGATGTCGTCCCAGTGTTCTACGACCTTCAGTCCCCCGTAGACGAGGCCGGTGCCCACGGCCAGGCCGATCGTGAGCGGGGTGGGGGCCACCATCGCCGCGGTCAGGGAGGCGTTGAAGCCGGCCTCGGCGTAGTTGGCCAGATAGCCGGCCTTGCTCTTCTCCCACTCCTTGGCGTGGTCCATGGTGGCGATGTTGGCCACGGAGAACGCCGTCGCGCCCGCCGAGCCGACGATGCCCGCCCCGCGCCACAGCCCGGCGGTCTTCGCCGCCGCACTGAACCCGCCGGCCCTGCCGACCGTGATCAGGTTGGCCTGTCCCGCGCGGGTGACCGCCTGACCGGAGTGGGTCAGCCCGCCGTACATACGGGCCATGTCGTCCGACCCGGCGAAGAAGTTGATGGCCTGGTTGGGGGTGAAGCCCAGCAACTTGGCGTTCATGAAGCCGCGTTGACGCAGCGCGTCGAATCCGCCGCCCCAGCGGTCGCCCAGGAAACCGGAGCTGAAGGGCACGTTCGCGACCCTCTGGTACGTCTGGCTCCTCGACGCCATGTTGCCGAGCTGGCCGGGAAGCCAGCTTCCGGGCGCCGACAGCGAGCGGATCGGCGGGTTGTAGCTGCCGAGCCTGCTGCCCGCCCAGCGGAGGATGGGGTTGCTGCCCGCCGCCGTCCAGCGTGCGGCCAGGGCGTCCTTCATCGACCCGAGCTTCCCGGTCTTCACCGCGTTACCCAGCAGAACCTTGGTGCCCGAGAAGCCGCTCACCACCGAGACCTGGGCCGCGGCCGCCACGTTGAACGCGTCGCTGCCGAATTTGATCATCTCGGTGAGGGTCTCTTCGTGCGGCTCCAGACCCGGGATCGTCGAGAGGGCGTGCGCCTCCAGCCGTGCGACGTAGTCGCCGAGTTTCTCCCCCGGCCGCCGTCTCAGGCTTTCGGCGTTCGGGTCGTCGCTCGCCGCTACCGAGTTGACCAGCAGGAACGTCTCCGGCGTGATCCCCTCACCCTGGTACTTCTCCAGGTCCTGCGCCGTGAATCCGGCCCACAGCAGCCCGGCCGTCGGGTCGCCGTTCTCCAGACGGAGCAGGGTCGCGCGTCTGCGCAGGTCCTTGGCCTCGTCACGGGTCCAGGACCGCATCGGTCCCAGGGGCGCCAGCTGCCCGCTCACCCCCAGACGGGCAGCGCGGGTGAAGGCCTCGTCGAGGCGGTCCTCGACACCACCTCGGCCGTCCAGGAGCTTCGCCAACTGCTCCAGGTCCTCGGGATCCGCCCCCCGAAACGCCATCGCTCGCCCCGTCCCTCGATCGCCTGCCCGGCCCTCGCGGCTCGCGGCTCAGGATAGGACGCCGGACGGGGAACGGATGTCATGGCCGCATCAAGGACATCGTTGTGAGCGGTTCGCCGGGCTGCACCGGGACGCCAAGGGCTCTGACCGGATCCGCCGCGGCCGGACGGCCGACGGAGACGGGCGGCCGTCTGGGGAGGAGGCGCATCCGGGGCCCCGGCCCCCACCACGGCCCCACGGACCGCGGCGGGGGCGGGACGGGCCGATTCGCGGTCGGCGGGTTTGCCGGGTCGGCAAACCCGCTCGGGTCTTCGAGGTGGTCTTCCGCATGATCGAGGCACGGCAGACCGCCGATCCCGGAGGAGGGCGCATGAGCAGGAAAGCCACGGAGATCACGCACCGGCTGGTTCCCTCGCCCGGGGGCCGGATCCATCTCGCGGAGCAGGGAAGCGGGCCGCTGGTGCTGCTCGTGCACGGGTTCCCGGAGTCCTGGTACTCCTGGCGCCACCAGTTGCCGGCCCTCGCGGCGGCGGGGTACCGCGCGATCGCCGTCGACGTGCGCGGGTACGGGCGCTCCTCCAGGCCGGCCGCGGCGGAGGCGTACCGGATGACGGCCCTGGTGGAGGACAACGTCGCGGTGGTGCGCGCCCTGGGCGAGGAGTCGGCGGTGGTGGTCGGCCACGACTGGGGCGCGAACATCGCCGCGAACTCCGCGCTGCTCGCGCCGGGGGTGTTCCGCGCGGTGGGGTTGCTGAGCGTGCCCTACGCCCCGCGCGGCGGGCCCCGGCCCCGTGACGTCTTCGCCGGGATGGGGGGCGACGAGGAGTTCTACCTTTGATCTTGCGCAGTGCTCCCCCGTTCACGGGGGAGGTGAAGCGCATCTCAATACTGCTCTGACCTTGGTTTTGGGAACGGATCTGCGCTGTTGGCCTCAGCCGGGTCACACGGGGCGCTGCTGGTTCTCGATTGTTAAACGACGTGACGGCCAGTCCGTACATCGGGATTCGGATTCCACCGCGGTGACATAAGCCAAACGGTATCGTGATCGAGTGACTACGGAGCGTGCATGGGAGAAGAGGCGGTTCGGGCATCGTGCCCGACTCGCGCTGACCTCTGCGCACATCCGGCTCATGGACGACCAGGCGCACGCGGCCCGCACCCTGTGGAACCTGCTGCACGACTGGTGGACGATGCTGCCCGAGGACAAGCGTTCCCTGGCCGCAGCGGACACGGCGATCCGCCAGGCCCGAGGCGAGATCGACTGGCTCGCCGTCCTCCCCGCCCAGGCCGCGCAAGCGGTACTGAAGACTTACTTCCAGGCATGGAAGAACTGCTGGGACGGCCGCGCCGGGGCGCCGAACTTCAAGGCCCGCATCCGCACGGTGATGTCCGTGGACATCCCGCAGGGCCGGGATCTGAACATCACCCGCGTGCACCGCCGCTGGGGCATGGTCAACATCCCCAAGGTCGGACGGGTCCGGTTCCGCTGGACCAGGGACCTTCCCGTGGGCAAGCGTGCCGACAAGGAGAACCGGATCACCGGGGCACGCCTGGTCAAGGACGCGCTCGGCTGGCACATCGCCTTCCGCGTCCAGAGCCTCGAAGCCAGGCCCGAGCCTCACCAGGGACCCGAGGTCGGCATCGATGCCGGGGTGAACCTGCCCCTCGCCCTCTCCGACGGCAACCACCAAGATCACGGACGCCCGCCCCGCCTTTTCGACGGGACGGCCGACCGGGACAAGTGGCTGAACCCGCGGGAGCAGGCCAAACTGCTCGGCCTGGAACAACGCGCCGCCCAGCGCAAGCAGCACCGGGGGCGTGGGGAGAAGACCTCCCGCCGCCTGCGGCACACCTACGACCAGATCAAGCAGCTCCGCGCAACAGCCACGCGCCGCGCCGTTGACTGGCAGCACAAGACCACTACCGACATTGCCAAGCGGTACGGCACCGTCGTGGTCGAACAGCTCAACATCAAGAACATGGTCAAGTCCGCCAGAGGCACCATCGAGGAACCCGGCAGGAACGTCGCGCAGAAATCCGGCCTGAACCGCTCCATCAGCCAGGAGGCATGGGGCCGCACCGTGACGATGCTGACGTACAAGACCGCCCGCCACGGCGGCACCCTGCACAAAGTTCCCGCCCCCAACACCTCCCTGCGCTGCTCAGCCTGTGGTTTCACCACACCGGGCAGCCGGGAGGACCAGGCCACGTTCGTGTGCAAAAACCCCGGCTGCGGATGGTCCGGCAACGCCGACTGGAACGCAGCCCGGAACATCCTGCACCTGTACCGGACGGGCCACGCGCTCATCCCGGCTGCCGGGAGGGCAGTCGTCAGGCGTCCCCGTGGCGTCAAGCCCGCCACCGCAAGGTAGGCAGGAATCTCCCTCGTTCACAAGGGAGAGCACTTCAAGTCTCGTACTTCCAGGAGCCGGGCCGCGCCGAGGCGGAGATCGAGCCCGACGTACGGGGCTGGCTCGCGGGTTTCTACGCGGCGCTGTCCGCCGACACCATGCCCGCGCCCGGCGCTCCCGACCCGCACTTCGTCGGCGGGGGCGGGACGCTGCGCGACCGGTTCCCCGCGGACCGGCTGCCCGGCTGGCTGAGCGAGCGGGATCTCGACGTCTACGCCGGGGAGTTCGAGCGCACCGGGATGACCGGCGCGCTCAACCGCTACCGCAACATGGACCGCGACTGGGAGGACCTGGCCGCCTACGACGGCGCGCCGGTCAGTCAGCCGTCGCTGTTCGCCGGCGGCGGCCTGGACGCCTCCACGACGTGGCTGGCCGACGCGATCGAGGCGTTCCCGGTGACGCTGCCGGGCCTGGTCTCCTCGCACGTGCTCGACGGCTGCGGCCACTGGATCCAGCAGGAGCGCCCCGATGACGTCAACCGGCTCCTGACCGAGTGGCTGGCCGCCCTTTCGTGACGGCTTCGTCCCCCGTGGCCGGCGGAGGGTTCACCTCCGCCGGGTATCCACCTGACCGGACGCGCCCGCGTCGTGGGCCGGTCGTCACGAGGGGATGTCATGAGAAGACCGCACGGGACCACCGTACTCACGGCGTCGGCGCTGCTGTGCGCGCTGCTGCTCGCGGGCTGTGCCGAGCCCGACCGGACGGAGATCGTCACGTGGACCGACGAACACGGCCGGGCCTGCACGGGCGTGGCGGTGATCGACTCCGAGGACGACGACCGCGAGGTGACCGGCATCGACTGCGACTACCCGCCGGAAGGCAGGCAGCCGGGCCGCGAGACCTCCGGGCTGCTGCCGGACTGAGGCACTCACGGCGCGACGGTCAGGTCCAGGTCGCGGCCCGGACCCTACGGACACGGGCTGTGCGCGCCGACGCCGAGGCAGTGGAGCGTGGGCGCACCACTCATGCGGCCGGCGCGTCTCACGGGTGCATCCTGGCCCCCTTCAGGACCTTGTCCACCGCGTTCCTCGGGCCGTGGACCGACAGGCCCACCAGGTCCAGGTCCGCCGTGCCCACGGCGCGGACCGCCGCGCGGTTGGCCTCGTCGTGGCCCGTGGCGAACAGGTCGGAGGTGAAGACCGCGCGGGGCAGGGCGCGGGTCAGGGCGCGTGCGTGGGCCGCCTTCAGCACTTCCTTCGTGCCCTGGAAGACCAGGACCGGCTGGCGGAACATCGGCAGGTACGGCACGCCGTCCGCGTCCTCGTAGGGTGCGCCGATCAGCTCGGGGAGCCGGGTGCCCAGGCCGCTGACCAGGAAGGCGGTGACGTTGAGGCGCTGCCAGGGCTCCAGGTCCTCGCGCAGCAGTACGGCGATCTTCGTGTCGAAGCGAGTGCTCATGCCCTGAGACTGCCGATCGGGGCCGGCCCGCGTCTTGTACGTTGTTTGCATGTCCTCCCGGGCGAGCGTGTCCGCCTGGCGGCCCCGTGTCCCGGGCGTCGTCGAGGTGTTCCACGCCCGCTTCACCGAGTACGCCTACCCGATGCACGTCCACGACGCCTGGACGCTGCTCATCGTCGACGACGGCGCCGTACGGTACGACCTCGACCGGCACGAGCACGGCACCCCGGACGACACCGTGTCCCTGCTGCCGCCGCATGTTCCCCACAACGGGGCCCCCGCCACCCCCGACGGCTTCCGGAAACGGGTGCTCTACCTCGACACCGGTCATCTCCCCGAGGGTCTCATCGGGGCCGCCGTCGACCGGCCCGATCTGCGTGATCCCCTGCTGCGGCGGCGCGTGGGGCAGGTGCACTCCGCGCTCGTGCGGCCCGGGGACGAGCTGGAGGCCGAGAGCAGGCTGACGCTGGTCGGGGAGCGGCTGCGGGAGCATCTGCGGTCCCGGGAGGTCCTCGGCGCGCCCCGGCGGGATCCCGTGCTCGCGCGGCGGCTGCGGGAGCTGCTCGACGAACGGGTCGTGGACGGCGTGAGCCTGGCGGAGGCCGGCGGGACGCTGTCCGCCCATCCCGCGCACCTCGTACGGGCGTTCAGCGGGGCGTACGGCATCGCGCCGCACCAGTATCTGATGTCCCGCCGGGTCGGCCGCGCCCGGCGGCTGCTCCTGGAGGGGCGGTCACCGGGCGAGGTCGCCGTCGCCACCGGGTTCTACGACCAGGCGCATCTCACCCGGCACTTCCGCAAGCTGGTGGGGGTCACGCCGGGGCGTTACCGGGCGACGGGCGCTCCAGCAGGTGGGTGAACGCGTCCAGGTTGCGGGTGGACTCGCCGCGTGACACGCGCCAGTCGTACTCCTTGCGGATCGCCGAGGCGAAGCCGAGTTCCAGGAGGGTGTTGAAGCTGCCGTCGGCGGCCTGGAGGACCTGGCCGAGGAGGCGGTCGAGTTCCTCCGCGGTGACGGCGGCCAGGGGCAGGCGGCCGGTGACGTAGATGTCGCCGAGCGGGTCGACGGCGTAACTCACGCCGAAGAGCTTGAGGTTGCGCTCCAGGAGCCAGCGGTGGACGGCTGCCTCGTTCTCGTCGGGGTGGCGGATGACGAAGGCGTTCAGGGAGAGCGTGTGCCGGCCGGCGATCAGGGACACGGTGGTGGAGAGCTTGCGGGTGCCGGGGAGTGTCACCACGTAGCTGCCGGGCGCGGGGCTCTCCCACTCCAGCTCGGCGTCCTTCAGGACGCCCTCGATGACCCGCGCTGCCTCCGTCGCCTTGTCAGCCATGGTGCGAGCGTACGCGACGGCGGTGGGCCTGGGTCGCGGCCGTGTAGACGTCGGCGGTGGCCGCGGCGGAGGTGTCCCAGCCGAAGGAGCGGGCGTGCCGGGCGGCGGCCTCGCCCATGCGGTCGGCGAGGTGCGGGTGGTCGGCGAAGTCGCGCAGCACGCGCGCGTAGGCGTCGGGGTCGTGGCCCTGGACGAGGAAGCCGGTGTGCCCGTCCCGTACGGCCACCGGGAGTCCGCCGACCGCCGCCGCGAGCACCGGGGTGCCGGCGGCCTGCGCCTCTATGGCGACCAGTCCGAAGGACTCGCTGTAGGAGGGCATGACGAGCACGGACGCCGCGCGGAACCAGTCCGCGAGCTGTTCCTGTCCGACGGGCGGGTGGAAGCGGACGACGTCGGCGATGCCGAGCCGCGCGGCGAGCTTCTGGAGCCCCTCCGGCCTGGCGAGGCCGCTGCCGCTGGGGCCGCCGACGACGGGGACGCAGATGCGTGAGCGCAGTTCGGGGCGTTCGCCGAGCAGGGCGGCCACCGCGCGCAGGAGCACGTCGGGGGCCTTGAGCGGCTGGATGCGGCCCGCGAAGAGGGGGATCAGGGCGTCCCCGGGGAGGCCGAGGCGGGCCCGCGCGGCGGCGCGGCCGTCGGCCGGGCGGAAGCGGGAGAGGTTGACGCCGGGGTGGACGACGGCGACCTTGCCGGGGTCGGCGGCGTAGTGCCGTACGAGTTCGCCGGCCTCCTCGGCGGTGTTGGCGATGAGCCGGTCGGCGGCGGCGACGATCTGGGTCTCGCCGATGACGCGGGCGGCGGGCTCGGGGGTGTCGCCGTCGGCCAGGTTGGCGTTCTTGACCTTGGCCATGGTGTGCATGGCGTGCACGAGGGGGACGCCCCAGCGCTGGGCGGCGAGCCAGCCGACGTGGCCGGAGAGCCAGTAGTGGGAGTGGACCAGGTCGTAGTGGCCGGGGCGGTGGTGGGCCCAGGCCTGCATGACGCCGTGGGTGAAGGCGCAGAGCTGGGCCGGGAGCTCTTCCTTGGCGAGGCCCTCGTAGGGGCCCGCGTCGACGTGCCGGACGAGGACGCCGGGGGCGAGTTCGACGGTGGGCGGGAGGGCGGCGGTGGTCGCGCGGGTGAAGATCTCGACCTCGATGTTGATCGCGGCGAGGCGCTGCGCGAGCTCCACGATGTAGACGTTCATGCCGCCCGCGTCGCCGGTGCCCGGCTGGTGGAGCGGGGAGGTGTGCACGGAGAGCATCGCCACGCGGCGGGGCCTGCGGTGCAGCCGCAGCCGCGGCGGTGCGGCGGGGGAACGCCGTCCGAGCCTCGCGATGTACTGGCTCACGTGGCGTTCCTCCTCGCTGCGGGCATGGCTGGCGGAGGGTGTGGGGCCCCTCGGCGAGGTCAACGTCCGAAAACCGCGTCCTCATTTCCGGACGACGTCTCCGGTTCAGGTTTTTGCCGAATCATTACCGAAGGTCGCTCAACCGTTCGAGAGTGACCTGCGTCACCCCATCGGTGCCGTCTCCGGGTACCCGCATACTCGTCCGTATGACAGCCCGCGCCACCTCTTCCCGCCCCGTAGGAACGGTGACGCGCGGGACCACCAACCCCAACCGCCTGCGCCGCATGGACCGCTGGATCGCGGCCACGCACGGCGCGGAACTGCGCCGCGCGGCCGATCCCGTCGCCGTCGACCTCGGCTACGGCGCCGCCCCCTGGACGGCGGTCGAACTGCTGCACCGGCTGCGCACCGCGGCGCCCCGCGCACGCGTGACGGGCGTCGAGATCGAACCGGCCCGGGTCTCGGCGGCACGGCCGTACGAGCGCGAGGGGCTGGCCTTCCTCCGCGGCGGCTTCGAGGTCCCGGTCCCCGGGCGGCCGGTGCTGGTCCGCGCGGCGAACGTGCTGCGCCAGTACGACGAGGCCGAGGTCGCCGCCGTGTGGCGGCGGCTGTGCGCGCGGCTCGCCCCCGCCGACCCGGCCACCGGCTCGCGCGGCGGGCTGCTGGTCGAGGGGACCTGCGACGAGATCGGGCGCCGGCACGTCTGGGTCGCCCTCGGCCCCGAAGGGCCGCGCACGGTCACCTTCGCGACCCGCCTCGGCTCCCTGGAGCGCCCCTCCGACCTGGCGGAACGCCTGCCGAAGGCGCTCATCCACCGCAATGTGCCGGGCGAACCGGTGCACGCCTTCCTGCGCGACTTCGACCGCGCCTGGGCCGCCGCCGCGCCCTACGCCTCGTACGGCGCGCGGCAGCGCTGGATCCGGGCGGTGCGGGACCTCACGGCCGACTGGCCGGTGGCAGACGGGCCGGCGCGTTGGCGGCAGGGGGAAGTGACGGTGCGGTGGGAGGCGCTGGCGCCGCGGGGGTGACTCCGCGGCGCCCGCGGAGCGGGAACGATCCGCGTGAGCCGTTCGTCACACGGGCGGGACGATCACTGCGCCGGAGATGCCGGGGAGCGGGAGACGGGATGGACTCCCTCTGTCGTTTCGCGCGCCGGCATGACAGCATCCACCGGGCGGCCATATGTTACTGACGGTTAATCAACGGGGGTGCGCGTCATGGAGACGGCCAAGCGCGGGTTGCTCACGGCGGCTGTGACCGTGGTCTGCGCGGTCACCGTACTGGCCCTGCCCGGTACGGCGTTCGCGGCTCCCGCTCCCCCGCCGTCCCCGGGCACGACCGCGAGCGTCACCGTGGTCCCCGACCAGGACGAGGAACTCGAGGCCGTACGCGAGAAGCTCGACAAGCTCTACCGCGAGGCGGCCGTCGCCACCGAGGAGTACAACGCCGCCGAGGAGAAGGCGCGGCAGCAGTCCGCCCAGATCGTCCGGCTGGCGAAGAAGATCGTCGAGGGCCGGGAGAGACTGGCCGAGCTGAGGACCCGCGCGGGCGCCGCGGCCGCCGCCCAGTACCGCGGCGGCGGACTTCCGCCCGAGGCCCACCTGATGCTGAGCGACGACCCGCAGGAGTTCCTCGACGGCGCGGGCCGGGTGCGCCAGGGCGAGCACGCGACCAAGGGCCTGCTCGGGGAGATGACCCGCACCCAGCAGGACCTGGAGCAGTACGCGCGGGACGCCGAAGCGCAGATGACGAAGCTGGAGGCGGGCCGCAAGGCCAAGGCCGAGGCGCAGAAGAAGATCGAGGAGCGGATCAAGGCGGCCGAGAAGGTCGAGTCCGAGCTGGAGCAGGTGGAGAAGGAGCGCCTGGCCCTGCTGGAGAAGCGGGCCGCCGCCGAGGCGCAGGCCTCGTGGCTGAGCTCCGGCATCCTCGACGAGATCAAGGGCAAGGCGACGGAGCAGGGCGCGAAGGCCGTCGCGTACGCCACCGCGCAGATCGGCAAGCCCTACCAGTGGGGCGCCGAGGGGCCGAACACGTACGACTGCTCCGGGCTGACCTCACAGGCCTGGATCTCGGCCGGGCGGGCCATGCCGCGCACCTCGCAGGCGCAGTGGGAGCAGCTCGAGCGCGTCGACATCGAGGACATGCGCCCCGGTGACCTCGTCATCTACTTCGACGACGCCAGCCACGTGGGGATGTACGTCGGGGACGGCATGGTCGTGCACGCCCCGCGCCCGGGGCGGACGGTGACGCTCGCGGGGGCCGGATCGATGCCGATCCTCGGGGTGGTACGGCCGGACGCGGACGCGAACTGAGCGGTTCGCGCCCTCCCGGCCGGCCGCTCAACACCCCGGTGACATGGGCCACGTGACCCAGTGCACGTCGATCTTCCCGCCAACCCCCTGCGGACGTGACGTTCGTCATTCCCGTGACGGCTCCGGGCTGTCCAAGTGCGTTAGCAAACGCGGCATATGACGGGGGCCGATGGCGGAGCGGCGTGGTTCACACCATTCCGCTGCGGCGCCGTCAGCCGCTATGGTCCCCGTTCGAAGGGGGCATCCCCGCTCGCACCCGGAGGTGGGAGCAGGACACAGGCCTACGGCCGAAGCCCCCACCGTGCCCTCGGGGGGAGGGAAGGAACCCGCAACAATGCCCGCACCCGTACCGCGGCAGAGAGCGATCCCGGCCGCGGAAGGTGGCCAGGCGCCGACCGCCGCACCGAACGGCGGCCCCGCCCAGGACTCCCCGGAGGCCAGGGTGACGGCCCCGCGCGCGGCGGCCCCGTCCGAGCACACCGCGGCCCGGCCCGGCACCGTGCCGGACCGGGCCGAGACGGCCGCCCCCACCCACCTCACCCTGCTGCTGATCGAGGACGACCCCGGCGGATCGCCGATCGTGCCGGGACTGCTCGACCAGTCCGGCAAGCCGGTCCGTGTCCGCACCGCCCGCAACCTCACCGAGGCCGAGCGGCTGCTGACCGACGACGTCCACTGCATCCTGCTGGACCTCGCGCTGCCCGCGCCCGGCCGGGCGGACGACGCCGACGAGCTCGCCGTGCTCAAGCACGTCCTGGAGCTCGCGCCCCGGCACGCCGTCCTCGCGCTCACCGGCGCCGACGACACCGAGCGCGGCGCCGAGGCCGTGCGGGTGGGCGCCCAGGACTACCTCGTCCGCGACGAGCTGGACGGCCGGCTGCTGAGCCGGGCGATCCGGTACGCGGTGGAGCGCAAGCGGTCCGACTCCGCCGAGCGGCGGCTGGCCGAGGGCCGCGTACGCGCCCAGGAGAACCGCCGGCTGGAACGCGGCCTGCTGCCCACCCCGCTGCTGGACGGCTCCCCGCTGCGGTTCGCCGCCCGCTACCGCCCCGGCCGCTCCCGCGCCCTGCTCGGCGGGGACTTCTACGACGTCGTCCGCACCCCGGACGGCACCGTGCACGCCATGATCGGCGACGTCTGCGGGCACGGCCCGGACGAGGCCGCGCTCGGTGTGGAGCTGCGCATCGCCTGGCGCGCGCTGACCCTGGCGGGACTGTGCGGGGACCAGTTGCTGGGCACGCTGCAGCAGGTGCTGGAGCACGAGCGGCCGGACGACGAGATCTTCGCGACCCTGTGCACGGTGGACATCGCGCCGGACGGCCGCCGGGCGGGCCTGTGCCTGGCCGGCCACCCGTCACCGCTGCTCGCCCGCCCCGGCCACCCCGCGCGCCTGCTGCCGTACGACAACAACGGTCCGGCGCTCGGTCTGCTGCCGGGTGCCCGCTGGCCGCGGATGCAGGTGGAGCTGGGCGCCGAGTGGAGCCTGATGCTCTACACCGACGGCCTGATCGAGGGCAAGGTCGGCGACACCGGGGAGCGGCTCGGCCAGGACGGCATGGTGGAGATGATCCGCCGCCAGCTCTCCGAGGGGCTGCGCGGGGAGGAGCTGCTGCGGACCGCCGTCAACGAGGTCCGGGACCTCAACGGGGGCGAGCTGACGGACGACGTGGCGGTGCTGCTGCTGGACCGGGCGGGGTGAGCGGAGGACCGCCGTCCGGGGTGGGCCGCAGGGCGGACGCCGGTCCGTCGCGGCCGGTCACGCCCGTGCGGCGGTGACCGCGCGTCGTAGCGGGCCGCACCCGTGCGCCGATGGCCGCGCGTCGTGGCCGGTCGCACCCGTGCGCCGGTGGCCGCGCGTCGCTACGGTCCCGCGCCCCTCCCAGGGCACGGGGCCCTTCTCCGGATCAGCGACCGCCGTTGTACGGCCCGTAGGGGCCGTCGCTGCTGGAGCCCCTGCGGGAGCGTCCGCCGCCGGAGAGGCCGCGGAGGGCGGGGCGGACGTCGACCATGTACACGATGGTCGCGATCAGTCCGATGATCGGCAGGAACGACAGGATGTTGAAGATCAGGTTCACCACGAAGGCGAGGGCGAGGATGATCAGCCAGAACGGCTTGGTCTTCTTGTCGGCCGCGCGGTAGGCGTCCTCACGGCGCGTGGCGGCGTCGATCAGCGCGAAGCCGCTGAACACGATCAGGGCCATGCTCAGCAGCCACATGAACCCCGCGAAGCCCTGCATCAGCACAACGTCCACCACCAGACTCGGCTCGTCCTCTACGCCGTCACCGTACCCGCAACCACCGGCCGGCTATCCGGACAACGGGCCGGGCACCGCGAGAGTGCCCGGCCCGTCCGGTTCCGTCCCGTCTACTTCGCGGGCGGAGTCGTCTTCTTCGCCGTGGTCCTGCGCACCGGGGCCTTCTTGGCGGCGGCGGGCTTCTTCACCGCGGCGGACTCGGCGGCGGGCGTGTCGTCCTTGACCTCGACCGGCTCGACCGGCTCCGGCCCGGACGCGGTCTTCGGCTCGGCCGCCGACGGCTCGACGGCGACGGCGATGTCCTCGATGCCCTCGGCGGCTTCGCCGCGCCAGGTCCTCACGGCCTGCTCGCCGTGCTCGGCGACCTTCTCGTAGGCCTCCCGGGCCTTGACGGCGTACTCGGCGGCGATGCCGACCCCGCGCAGCGCGAGGTCCTGGGCGTTCTCACCGAGCTTCTTCAGGTCGGTGTCGAGCGAGCCGAAGAGCTCGCCGACCTTGCTCTGGAGGTTCTCCTGGGTCTCCCGGACCCGGACGGTCGCCCGCTCCTGGACGGCCTTGGGGTCGGTGTTGCGCACGGCCTCGATACGGGCCGGGGCCTCGGCGCGCAACTGCTCCACCAGGGCCGGCACCTTCTTGGCCTGCTGCAACGCGAGGTCGGCGGTGCCGGCGGCGAAGTAGAGCGGGGTCGGGTCGCTGAAGGTCTTGCGCAGGTCGTCGGTGATGGCCATGGTGGTGGTCCTCCCGGATTCTTTTTCGGCTGAGGGTTTCATGTGGTCCGCGGCGGGCGGCCGGTGCCCTGGTCCGGCTCAGCCGGCCGTCCGCCGCGGACCGCTGTCGCTGTCGCCGGCCGTGCCGCCCGCGGGGGCGTCGACGGCCTCGGATTCCCCGGGCGTCGCCTCACCGTCCTCGGCGCTCCCAAACCCGTTCTCCTTGCGGAACGACTCGTAGATCTGGAGCAGCACCTGCTTCTGACGCCCGGTCAGCGTGGGATCGGCGAGGACGGCGGCCCGCGTCTCGACCTCGGACCGGTCCCGCTCGGCGTCGAGGATGCCGGCCCGGACGTACAGCGTCTCGGCGGAGATCCGCAGCGCCTTGGCGACCTGCTGCAGCACCTCCGCGCTCGGCTTGCGCAGCCCGCGCTCGATCTGGCTGAGATACGGATTGGACACCCCGGCGGCGTCGGCGAGCTGCCGCAGCGACAACTGCGCACTGCGCCGCTGCTCGCGCAGGTACTCACCGAGATTGCCGACGTTGAGCGATGCCATACCCCCACCGTGCCCCACCTCGCTAACTATTGCAAGCACCTGCTTGCAAGAGTGCGCCACGGCACAGGCGGTCCCTGAAAAACCCCGAAGCCGTACCGGACGGGGCACTGGCGTGGGGCCCATGATCGTATGGATCAACGGCACTCATGGCGTGGGCAAGACGACGACCGGCGCCCTCGTGCAGCGGCTGCTCCCGGACTCACGGGTGTTCGACGCCGAGAAGGTCGGCGAGACACTCATGGACATCACGCCGGGGCTGCCCTGGACGGGCAACTTCCAGCACTGGCCGCCGTGGCGGCCGCTCGTGGTCGAGACCGCCCGCCACGTACTCGACTACACCGGCGGCACCCTGGTGATGCCCATGACGGTCCTGGTCGAGGAGTACTGGCGCGAGATCAGCGCGGGCCTCGCGCGCCATGCCGTCCCGGTACGCCACTTCGTCCTCCACGCCGACCAGGACACCCTCCGCGGGCGCATCGCGGGGGACACGGTCCTCGGCCCGGACTCCCCCTTCCGTCTCAGCCACCTGGAGCCCTACGCCGAGGCGGCCCGCACCTGGCTGCACCGCGAGGCCGAGGTCGTCGACACCACGCACCTCACGCCCGCCGAGGCCGCTCTGCGGATCGCGGAGGCCGTCAAGGGCTGAGCCGCCCGTTGTCAGTGGCATCGGCGAGGATCCCGGACATGACTGCGACCGCCGCCGACACACGGAACCTCCTGGACGACGTACACACCAGCGCCACCTGGATCGCCCGCGCGCTCAACAGCTCCGGGTACCGGGCGGACTTCACGCCCACGAGCCTGCGGGACGTCGAGCGCTTCATGGCCGAGCACAGCGACCACGGGATCGCGGTGGCCGACGGCCTCCTCGCGACGGACCCGGGGGCACGTCTGTTCGCCCTCGGCGCCTACCTGGGTGAGACGGTCCGGCGCAGCACCGGCGGGGCCTGGGAAGCCGACGACGAGGACCCGCACAGCGAGGTGGACCTCAGGCTCCGCCTCCCCGACGGCTCCGTCATCTGGCCCGTCCAGCGCGTGATCAAACGCTTCCAGCACGGTCACGAGGACAGCATCGTCGGCTACGCGGTGGGCCTGGACCTGCACCTGTCTGCACCGGCCCGGCGGCGTCATCGCCCCGGCACCGCCGGCCGGACGGCCGCGCCGGAGCCGGGGCCGGGGAAGACCGGTCAGGAATCGAGAAGCCTCCGGAGGCGGAGGGCTCCTAGCGTGGAGGGCATGACATTCATCGACAGTGTGACGCTCGACGTGGCCGACACCGCGGCCGCACGCCGGTTCCAGTCCGCCGCCTTCGGGCTGGACTCGCGGATAGGGCTGCGCGCCTCTCAGGAGGCCACGAGCGGGTTCCGCGGGTTCACCCTGGGGCTCACGGTGTCCCAGCCGGGTGACGTCGACAGCCTCATCGGCACCGCCGTGGAGGCCGGTGCCGTACCGCTGAAGCCGGCCGCGAAGTCGCTCTGGGGGTACGGCGGCGTCGTCCAGGACCCGGACGGGACGATCTGGAAGGTCGCGACCTCGGCGAAGAAGGACCGCGGCCCCGCGACCCGGCGGATCGACGAGATCGTGCTGCTGCTCGGCGTCGCGGACGTGGCCGCGAGCAAGCGGTTCTACGTCGAGCGGGGCCTCACCGTGGCGAAGGGCTTCGGCCGTACGTACGTCGAGTTCGCCGGCGGGGAGTCGAGTCCCGTCAAGCTGGCGCTGTACCGGCGCCGTGCCCTCGCCAAGGACCTCGGCGTCTCCGCGGAGGGGAGCGGATCGCACCGGCTGGTGATCGGCGGCGGTGCGGGTGCCTTCACGGACCCGGACGGGTTCGCCTGGCAGGCCGCGTCACCGGCCGCCCTCGCCTCCTGACGCACGCCGCACGCCGTGTGCCGTGTACCGGGGAGGAACGGGACGCCCGGGCGCGCCCTCGGGCGCGGAGGCCGCCGGTCCGGTGGGCCGCGTACGGCAGACTGCCCCGTATGACCGCCACAGCCGATACCGCCGTGTCCGATCTCCGCCGCTATCTCCAGGAAGCCCGCGACGCCCTGCTGTGGAAGCTCGAGGGTCTCTCCGAGTACGACGTCCGCCGCCCGATGACACCGACCGGCACCAACCTCCTGGGCCTGGTGAAGCACGCGGCCGGTGTGGAACTGGGCTATCTCGGTGACACCTTCGGCCGCCCGTCCGGCGAGCCGCTGCCCTGGCTCGCGGACGCGGCGGAGACCAACGGGGACATGTGGGCCACCGCCGAGGAGTCGCGCGAGGACATCACCGGCCTGTACCGCCGGGCGTGGGCGCACGCGGACGCGACGATCGAGGCACTGCCGCTGGACACGGCCGGCAGGGTGCCGTGGTGGCCGGACGGCAGGGACGGACTGACGCTGCACCACGCCGTGGTCCGGGTGATCGCCGACACCCACCGGCACGCCGGCCACGCCGACATCCTCCGCGAACTCCTGGACGGCGCCGTGGGGGAGAGCGCGACCGGCACCAGCCTGCCGTCGGACGACCCGGCCTGGTGGGAGGCCTACCGGGGCCGTCTGGAGCGCGTGGCCCGGGAGGCCGGCCACGGGGCCTGACCAGCGCCCCTCACCGTGCCGCGCGGGCCCACTCGCCGAGGACGGGGACGCATTTCTCGGCGAAGTACTCGTAGTCCTCGGCCGTGTTGTGGACGTGCGCGGAAAGCCTCAGGTAGCCGACTCCGCCGAAGCTGGTGAACGCCGCCTCGACGCCCAGCTCCGCGGGGGCCCGGTCGCGCAGCGCGTCGGCCGCGAGGCGGCTGCCGGCGAGCCCGTCGGGCAGCCGCACCAGCCGCATGCCGGGCACGGGCATGCCGACGTCGACGGACGCGTCCGCGCCGGTCAGCTCGGTGAGCGCGGCACCCACGACCCGTGCGCCGTAACCGGCCAGCTCGTCCATGTACCGGCGGGCGGCGGGCCAGCCCCAGGTACGGCCGACGAAGTCGAGGGCGGCCGGGGCCGCCAGCGGGCCGGTGGCGTCGAGGGTGCCCTGGTGGTCGAAGCGGTCGGGGTACGGGTCGGCGGCGCCCCACGAATCGATCAGCGGGTACAGCCCGTCCCGCAGCGGACCGCGCGCCACCAGGGCCGCGGTGCCGCGCGGGGCGCAGCCCCATTTGTGCAGGTTGCCCGTCCAGAAGTCGCCGTCCCACCCGTCGAGCGGGGCGGCGATCAGCCCGGGCGCGTGCGCGCCGTCCACGAGCAGCGGGACCCCGCGCCGCCGCAACTCCGCGCCGATCCGCTCCACCGGCAGCCGGCGGGCGGTCGCCGAGGTGACCTGGTCGATGACGACGAGCCCGGTCGCCTCGCCCACCTCGGCCATCACCGCCTCGCACGCCCGCTCCTCACCGGCGTCCAGCGGCACCCGGGCGGTGCGCACCCGGCCGCCCCAGCGGCGGGCCAGCCGTTCGGCGCCCATCGTCACGGCGCCGTAGCCGTGGTCGGTGACGACGATCTCCCCGCCGCCCCGGCGCTCCAGGTTCGCGTACACGACACTCGCGCCGGCGCTCGCGTTCGGCACCAGGGCGAGGTCGCCGGGGTCCGCGCCGAGGAAGGCGGCGAGCTCGGCCCGGACCGCCGCGAGCCGCTCCGGCAGCCCGGAGAACCACACCACCGGGGCGCTCTCCATCCGCGCCCGCAACTCCCGCTGCCGTTCCTGGGCGGCCAGCGGTACGGCGCCGAACGAACCGTGGTTGAGATGGCGCAGGGCGGGATCCAGCGACCAGGCCCGCGCCGCCGGCCGGCCGTCGGCCAGCAGCAGGGGCCGGGGTGCGGTGGTGGCCTCGGTCTCGTTCACCTGACTCCCCTCCGTCGGCTCCCCGCCGTGAGGAACACCGGATCCTAACGCGGCGCCACGAGGTGTCCCGGCGGCGGGCATACGCACTTTTTTGTGCGTACTTGGCAGCGCGGCGGCGTGCGGCGAACCTGGTTGCGGGGCGCCGGACAGGAAGGGAGCGGAAACGGCCGGCGGTCAGGAGGCAGGGGCCTCGGCCAGCCCCTCCAGCCGGCGGTGCCCCCAGTCGGACAGCGGGGCCAGCGCCTCGGCGAGCTCACGGCCGAACGCGGTCAGGGAGTAGACCGTCTTCGGCGGCAGCACGTCGTGCACCTCCCGGTGCACCAGCCCGTCCGCCTCCATCTCGCGCAGCGCCTGGGTCAGCACCTTCTCGGTGAGGCCCGGCACCTTCCGGCGCAGTGCGGCCGGCCGGTGCGGGCCGGACTCCAGCAGCCACAGCAGCGTGGTCTTCCACTTGCCCTCGATCACGGCGATCGCGGCGGTCACCCCGCAGACGTCCGGATCGTGGCGCCGGTGCACCATGCCGTGCCCCTTTCTTCAGTAATTGCGATGAATACTAAGGGAGTTCCTTCATGTCTGAACACACCGTCCGGCCCTCCGTCACCGTCCTCGGGCTCGGCCCGATGGGCCGCGCGCTGGCCGGCGCGTTCCTGGACGCGGGGGTGCGCACCACCGTCTGGAACCGCACGCCCGGCCGGGACGCCGGGCTGACCGACCGGGGCGCGGTCGCGGCGCCGTCGCCCGAGGAGGCGGTCGCCGCCGCCCCGCTCACCGTCGTCTGCGTGGTGAACTACGACGCCTCGGACGCCGTACTGCGCCAGGACGCCGTCACCGCCGCCCTCAAGGGCCGTACGGTGGTGAACCTGAGCGCCGACACCCCCGGCCGCGCCCGGGACACGGCCGAGTGGGCCGGCCGGCACGGCATCCGCTACCTGGACGGGGCGATCATGACCCCGGCCCCGACCATCGGCACGGACGACGCGGTCTTCCTGCACAGCGGCCCCGAGGAGCTGTACCGGGAGCACCGGCCCGTCCTGGCGGCGCTCGGCGGCAGCCACACCCACCTCGGGGAGGAGACCGGCCGGGCGGCGGCGTACGACATCGCGCTGCTCGACGTCTTCTGGACGGCGATGGCCGGCTACACGCACGCCCTCGCCGTGGCCCGCGCGGAGGGCGTCACCGCGACGGAGCTCGCCCCCTTCGCCCAGGGGATCGCCGCGATCCTGCCCCCGCTGTTCACCGAGTTCGCGGCCGACACCGACGCCGGCACGTACTCGGGCGAGCTGAACCCGATCACCTCGGCCGTGTCGACCATGGCCCACATCGTGCACGCCTCCGAGGCGCACGGCATCGACGCGAGCGTGATGCGGGTGATCGAGGGCCAGGCCCGCCGGGTCATCGCACGGGGACACGGCGGGGACGGCTTCACCCGGGTCGCCGAGGTGATCGCCGGCCGCTGACGGCGGGTCAGAAGGGCAGTTCCCGCGCCCGCACCACCTCCAGCCGGGACACCGCCCGGGTCAGCACCACGTACAGCCGGTGCAGCCCCCGCTCCTCCGCCTCCGCGATCGCCGCGGGTTCGACGGCCACCACATGGTCGTACTCCAGGCCCTTGACGACACTCGCCGGCACCACGGCCACGCGTGCGCCCAGCGCCTCCGGACCCGACGCCTCCACCCCCGCCCCGGCCAGCGCCCGCCGCAGCCGGGGCACGTCCGCGTCCGCCGCCACGACGCCGACGGAGCCCTCCCGCTCCAGCGCGTCCCGTACGGCGGCCACGACCGCGTCCGGCACCTCACCCGGCGCGGCGACCCGCCGGGTGCGCAACTCGCCGTCGCCGCGCAGGGAGCGGGCCGCCGGGACGTCGACGTCCAGCCGTTCCAGGAGCCGGTTGGCGAGCGTGACCACCGCCCGCGGCACCCGGAAGCCGGTGGTCAGCGGGACCACGGCCGCGTCCGGCTTCCCCAGGTGCCGCAGCACCGCCGGCCACGAGCGGGCCGCCCAGGGGGTCGTCCCCTGCGCGAGGTCGCCCAGCACGGTGAGCGAGCCGAAGGCGGCCCGGCGGGCGATGGCCCGGCACTCCATCGGGGAGAGGTCCTGGGCCTCGTCGACCACGACGTGCCCGTACCCCTCGGGGTGCTCGACCAGCCCGGCGGCCTCGTCGAGCAGCACCAGGTCCGCGGCCGACCAGCGCGCCGACTTCCACGACCGCGGCGCCTTCGCCCACAGCACGGCCTTCTGCTCCTCGGCGTCCAGCACCCCCTCGGCGGCGACGGCCAGCGCCTCGGGATCACCCAGCAGTCCCGCCACCACCTCCTCCGCCCGCGCACGCGGCCACACGGTGTCGACGTACGCCGACACCGGCCGCGACCGCTCGATCCGGCGCACCCAGGCGGCGGCGCGCGGACCGCTGCGCCGTTCGGCCCGCTCCCGCACGGCCCGCACGATCCGGGCCCGCACCCGCTCCCGCCCGACGCCGTACGGCGGTTCCTCGGCCCGTACGTCCGTCACGATCCGCGTCAGCTCCTCCGGCCCGATCCGCCAGCGGTACGAACCGTCGGGCACGGCGAGGGAGTCGGCCCGGTCGGTGCGCACCCGCGCGTACAGGGCCCGGCGCAGCACCTCGGCCATCCGGGCGTCGTGTTTGACGACGGCGGCGCGCTCGTCGTCGGTGCCGGTGACCGGGTGCCGGGCGATCTCCTCGGCGAGGGTCGACTGCCGTACGCCGGTCTCGCCGAGGGCGGGCAGGACCTCGGAGATGTAGGAGAGGAAGGTGCGGTTGGGGCCGAGGACGAGCAGTCCGCCGCGCCGGATGCGCTGCGGGTGGGTGTAGAGCAGGTACGCCGCCCGGTGCAGGCCGACGGCAGTCTTGCCGGTGCCGGGGGCGCCCTGCACGCACACGGTCAGGCCCAGGTCCCCGCGGACGAGGTCGTCCTGCTCGGGCTGGATGGTGGCCGCGATGTCCCGCATGGGGCCGACGCGGGGCCGTTCGATCTCCCGGGTGACGATGCCGCTGACCCGCTCCTCTCCCCGCTCCAGGTGTTCGTCCTCCAGGCCGGTCAGGTCGGCGGAGTCGCCCCGGCTGCCGGGCGCCCAGCCGAACCGCCGGCGTACGGCGACGCCCTGCGGGTCGCGGGCGGTGGCCTGGTAGAAGGCGCGGGAGACGGGTGCCCGCCAGTCGATGACGAGGGGCGGGGCGGCGGGGTGTTCGGTGATCCGCAGCCGTCCGACGTGGTAGCTCTGCCCCGCGTGGCCGGTGCCGTTCCGCGAGAAGTCCAGCCGCCCGAAGAACAGCGGCCCCGGGGGCAGTTCCCGCAGCTCCTTGGCGTGACTGCGCAACCGGCGTCCGAGGACCTCGGCGTCGGCTCCGGAGGCGGAGACGTCCTCACCGGTGACGACCTGTTCGTCGGCGTCGTCGGCCATGGCGGCGAGGGCGGTGCGGCAGCGGTCGTGGTGTGCGCGTTCCCGGTCGAGGGCGGTCTCGGGTGGTGTCATTCCACCGAGCGTACCGAATAAGGCAACCGAGTAACATTTTTTACCGAGTATCTTCCATGCGGCCCTTCAAGCGCGGCAGCGTCTCCGCCAGCACCTCGAACGCCCGCCCGGCCGCCGCCACCGCGTCCCTCCGTACGTCGTCGATCCGCTCCCCCGCCGCGATCCGCCGCCAGTTCTCCTGCGCGAGGATCCGCCGTACGGCGATGATCTGCCCCGCCGCCAGCCGTGCGTCGAGCCCGCCGCCGAGCGCCCCGGCCAGCGCGTCCTCGGCCCGCTCCAGATGCCCGTACAACCGCGCGACCAGCGCCGGTGTGCCGTACAGCAGTGCGTGGAAGGCCAGTACCTCGGGATCGTCGTTGAGCCCGGTGACCGGATCGCACCGCCGGAGCCCGTCCAGGAAGTGCCGCCGCAGCGCCTCGACCGGCTCCGGCCCCTGCGCGGCCACCCGGGCGGCCTCGCCCTCGTGATCGGCGATCCGGTACAGGACGAGGTCCTCCTTCGCCGGGAAGTACCGGAAGAGCGTCGGCTTGGAGATCTCGGCCGCGGCCGCCACCTCGGCGACGGACACGGCGTCGAAGCCGCGCTCCAGGAAGAGCCGGATGGCGGTGTCCGACACGGTCCGGTACATCCGCCGTTTCTTGCGCTCCCGCAGGCCGATCTCACTCATGCGGCGAGCCTACGCACACGGCCTCCGGGACGGCGGCGGGCCGCTCGGCCGTGTGACGAGGCGTGCCCGGGTCAGCCCGGGAGGACGTCCACGGCCTTCCCGTGCTCCGCGCGCCAGCGCACGAGGGCGTCCGCGATACGGTCCGGGGCCGGCACGGAGGCGAGGCCCAGCGGGACGGCGGCACCGATCAGGACGCGGCGCAGCTTCCTTCCCGCGTCTTCCGGCCGGCGCCGGCCGGTGCCCTGTCCGGGGTCCGGTGCCAGGGCCGCGCGGATGACGTCGGTGAACACGGACTGGGCCTTCTTGAAGTCCATCAGCAGCCCCAGATCGCGCTGCCAGCCCTCCGAGCTGCCGGGGCGGACGTCTTCGACGGTGCTCACCCAGTGCCGGGTGAGCCTGCGGGCCTGCCACTCCGGATACCGCATGAGATACAGGTGGGTGGCCAGGTCGTAGAGCGGGTCGCCGACCATCGCGAGCTCCCAGTCGATGGTCCAGAGCCGCTGCCCGGAGCCGACGATGAGGTTCTCGCGGTGGAGATCGGCGTGGAGGAGGCAGAAAGGCCGCTCCGCCAGGCCCGACACGTGCTCCCTGAGGCTGTCGAACACGCCGGCGTCCACGCCGAGTTCGCCGAAGAGCGCCGCGAACTCGTCGAGGTTCGACAGGTAGACGTTCTCCTCCGTGAAGGAGACGAGCCGGTCGAGGAACCCGTTGGTGTCACCGTCCCGGGGGCGGTCCCTGGCTTCACAGCGCCGCTTGACCACGAGCGTCTCCGGCCTCACCCCGGCCAGCTCGCGGAAGAGACCGACGACCTGTCGGAGCAGCGGGCCGGGAACCGGGAGACCGGACCTCCGCAGCGCGCCCAGCGTCCGGCCCTCGATGAACCGCTGCAGGCGCAGGCCGCCGAATTCCGTGACCTGCGGGATGCTGCTGATCCGGCCGCTCAGCGCGGTCAGGAGCTGCTCCTCCGAGTCGAAACACCGCCGGTCGAACCAGAGCAGACCGGCGCGCGGCTCCCGGCACTTCCATCGTGTCGTCGAGGGCGCCCCCGCCTCGTCGCCCAGGGGAAACACATAGGTCTCGTGGTGATAGCCCTGGAGCGGTCCCTCGACCGCGCCCGGATTCCCGCACGCCTCGATCGCGTGCCGCCGGGCAGGGGAAGGTGTTTCGGGTGACATGGGCCCGTTTCTCGCGTGCTGGACCCTTCCGCGGGTTACAGAAGTGGCAGTACGTTACCCCCGCCACCGCCGTGCTTCCCGCCGGACTCGTCCGTCCACCGCGCGCGTTCCCCCGAAGGCGCCCCGGCTCACGGGCGTACGACGCCACGGCCCGGGACGCGCCCCCGGGCAGGTCCTCACCGGCGGAGCAACCGGAGGACCGGTTCCAGCGAGTCCACGACCGTCCTGGCGCCCGCGTCGCGCAGGAGCCTGCCCTTGCGCTCATTGCGCGCGTAGCCGAGGAAGGGGACGCCGGCCGCCTGGGCGGCGAGGAGGTCCGTCGGGGCGTCGCCGATCAGCAGGGCGGTCGCGGGGGCGGCGCCCATGGCGTTCAGGGCCCGGTTCACGCAGTGGGGGTCGGGTTTGAGGAGACCCAGCTCCTGGGTGCGTCCGTATATGTGCGGGGCGAAGCAGGCGCCGAGGCCGCGGGAGGCGAGGTACTCGCGCACCACACGCGGGGAGTTGTTGGTGGTGACGGCCAGCCGGGAACCCACCGCGGTCCAGGTGCGGATCAGCGGATCGGCGTACGGGGTGGGCATCGCCGATCCGGATGCCCGGAGTTCCTCCTGGGTGAGCCGTTCCTCCAGCTCGGCGACCAGGTCGCTGCCGGGATGCCGGCGGTCGACGGCGTGCAGGAGCACCTGCGGGTCCAGGGACTTGCGTTCGGTCTCGGTGAACAGGCCGTGCAGCCTCCGGCTCTCCAGCCAGGACGCCAGGTCGTTCGCCACCCGTTCCGCCGAGTGGCCCGCGAACAGGCGGCAGACGGGACCGTCGAAGTCCCACAGCACCACCCGGGCGCCTTTGATCAGGTGCCGCAGTGCGTTCGGTTCGTCGTCGGTCCGGGTCTCGTTCCGCTTCTCGGCCGTCACCGCGTCGGTCTGCTTCGTCTCAGAAGTCACTAGGAGAGTGTCAGGTCCGTCGTGATGGTTTCCCAGAGGGCGTCGAACCACTTCTGGGATTCCTCCACGAACGCCCGCTCCCGCTGTCCGTCCCGCTTGACGAAGGGGAAGAGGAGGGACTGGGAGCCCAGGGCGTCGTACATCTCCAGGGTGTGGCTCTCCCACTCCTCCTCGCGCCGGGTCAGCATGTAGTAGCCGATCAGTGCCTCCTCCCCGTTGAGCAGGTACAGCTTCACCGGCGGGGTGAAGGGCAGGGCCCGGAAGGAGACGCGCACGTCGACGCCGTGGGTGGCGCGCAGCGCGAGGAGGTTGTGCTGGAGCACGCGGGCCTGGGCGTTGCGCTGGGCCAGCCACCGCTCGTGCACCGGGTCGTCGTTGCCGTCGCGGCCCTCGACCGGAACGGGGAAGGCCAGGTTGATCCGCCGGGAGGGCAGCAGGATGCGGACGTCGACCGACTCGGGGCGGGTGCGGCCCTCGTGGATGTGCCGGACCGGTTCGCTCAGCGCCAGCATCAGGCTCTCGGCGGTCAGGCACACCGCGTCGATCCGTACGTGGGCCGTCGAGAACGCGGCCGTCAGGCGCGGTGCCAGCCCCACCGTCGTCGGCTGGGGCTCCTCCAGGGCGGAGGCGGGTTCGGCGATCCGCGGCGGGCTGCCCTTGCCCTGGTTGGTGAGCAGGCCGTCCTCCCGGAGGGTGTGCAGGGCCTGGCGAACGGTGCCGCGCTCCACGCCGAACTCCTCGGCCAGCTCCGCCTGGGTGGGCAGGCGGTCGCCCGTCCTGAGCTCACCGGACCGGATGCGTTCCCGCAGGATGTCGGCGATCTCCTGCGGCGAGACTCTGCTGCTGCCGTTCACTGCCACGTTCTCCTGAGCCACGACCAAACGCTACAACTTTGATCCATCTGAAGGGAGTTGTTTGAAAGTTGTTTGTGAGTAGGGGCCAAGTGGGGACAACCTCTACAGAGTTGGCAACCAACTTCTTCAAGTTGGCAGCTTCCTGGTTCCCTGGCCCCGCCCCGCACCCCGAAGGAGGAACACGCCATGCCCGTCCTCGCCCTCGTCTCCGCCGTCCTGGTCGTCACCGTCGAACAGCTCGTCCAGTGGCAGTACGGCGCGGCCGGCATCCTCGGCCTGCTGCTGCTCACCATAGGCGTCAGGGCCAACCGGCCGGGGGTCAGCTCCGCCGGAGCGGTCCTGCTCGCGCTGCTGGTGGCGAGGCCGGCCCTGTGAGGAGCCGCGGTGAGAAGCCACCGCCGTACCCGGCCCGTGGGAGACGTCAGCCCGTGAGCACCAGCTCCGAACTGATCGTCTCCCACAGTGCGTCGAACCACAGGTGCGACTGCTCCACGAACGCGGTGTCCCTCAGGCCGGGCCCCTGCTCGAAGCCGAACAGCAGGGACCGGACGCCCTGAGCGTCGTACGTCTCCAGGTACTCCTGGTCGATCTGCGCCTTGCCGCGCGCCAGCGTGTAGTAGGCGAACAGCGCCTCCTCCCTGTTGAGCAGGTACAGCTTCACCGGCGGGGTGAACGGCAGCGCGCGGAAGGAGACGCGCACGTCGACGCCGTGGGTGGCGCGCAGCGCGAGCAGATTGTGGCGCAGCACCTGCCCCTGGGCGTTGCGCTGCGCCAGCCACCGCTCGTGCACCGGGTCCTCGCCGCCGCCGCGCCCCTCGACCGGCACCGGGAAGGCGAGGTCGATGTTCCGGCTGGGCAGCAGCACCCGCAGGTCGACCTTGGCCGGTTTCAGCCGTCCGGAGTGGATCCCGCGCAGCGGCTCCCCGAGGGCCAGGGTGAGGGAGATCGAGGTCAGGCAGACGGCGTCGATCTCGACGTGCTCGGCCTCGAAGGCGGCGGCGATCCTGGGCGCGAGGCCCACGGTGGTGGGCAGCGGGGGCGCCGAGGGGCCGGTCGGTGCCCTGCCGGGGCCCGCGGCGACGGTCGCCGGGGCGCCCTTGGAGACGTTGGTGAGCAGTTGCTCGGACTGCAGGATGCGCAGCGCCTGGCGCACCGCGGGGCGCTCCACGCCGAACTCGGCGGCGAGCTGGGCCTGGGTGGGCATGCGCTGACCCGGCTGCAGCGCCCCGGACCTGATCCGCGCGCGCAGTTCGTCGGCCACCTCGCGGTGTGTCCTCTGTGGCCGCTGTGGCTTCTTCCGTCCATTGACGGAGGCGTGTTCCGGGTCCACGACAGAACCCTACAACTTCCCGCCATCTTCAGGCAGTTCAGCGAAGGGTGGTTATAAGCCTCTTCCAAGTGGCTATAACTAAGAGCAAGTTGGCAACCAACTCCTACAACCTGGTCGACCTCCCCAAGGGTTGGTCGGCAGGGAAAGGGTCGGGAGCCACGGACACCAAGGGGGACCGCCATGCCGCTCATCGCCATCGCCCTCGCGGCCCTGGCCATCGGGTTCGAGCAACTCGTCCAGTGGAAGTACGGGCCGATGGGAATCATCGCCTTCGTCGCCCTCACCGTGGGCATCAAGGCACGCAACACCACGATCAGCGGTATCGGCGCGGTCATCCTCGTGATGCTGCTCGCCCAGTCCGGCTGACAGCACACCGCACGGACCGCCGGCCGGGCTCCCTTCCGGAGGGGAGCCGGGAGTCCCGCCGACGGGCACCACCCGCACAACAACCACAACCACAACTGAACAGCTCGCTACGGATGAGAACCCACCCGTCGTCGGCGGAAGGAGACAGGCAGCGGGAGCGCGACAGCGACAGCGCTCAGCACACGTCCGGGCACCACGGTCGCCCGGACATACGCAGCAGGGCGTCGGCCTGACGGGCGGCGCCCGCTCGTTCTTCCCGGACCCGGCACGGCACGGCAGGGCGCACCGCGGACCCGTCCCCCGGCCACAGCGTCGAAGAGGTCCCCCCCGGCCCGCTCACACCAGCAGGTCGTCCACCTGCGCCTCCCCGTCCCGGTACCGGCGCGCGATCTCCGCGCCGCACTCGTCGGCCGTGCGCTGCAGCCGCTGCCGCCGCCGGGACACCTGCTGCTCGCAGAGCACGAGCCGCCCCATCGCGGTGTTCAGCTCCCCGTCCGTGCGGGCGCCCAGGTCGGAGAGCTCCACCTCGGCGAGCGTCTCGGCCGCCAGCCGCCGGTACTCCTCCCCCTGCGGCGTCCCCAGCGTCACGTGCCGGGCGGAGGAACGGTGCCGGGCCGGGGTGTCCCGCAGGATCTCCCCCAGCCGCTCGACGACGGACGCCTCCTCCGGCGCGACGACCGAGGGCGTCCCCTCCGGGAGGCGCCGGGCCAGCTCCGCCCGCAGGATGTCGATCCGCCCCTGCAGCAGCCGCCGTACGTAACTCAGGTCGGCCTCGTCACGCTGCGCGTCGCGCCGCACCGTCCGCAGCTCGGCCAGGCTGAGCACGATCAGATCGCGCACCGCCCGGTCCTCGGGCAGCACCGGGCTGTCCGTGCGCTGTGTGGGCGGCCGGCAGAACTCCCGTTCCCCGATTCCCCCGTGGGTCGACGAGACAGCCCCGAGCGGCTGTCCGATCCCTGGTGTGCTCATATGCCTCAACCGTCCCCTCGACCGGCATGTGCCAGCATCGTGCCACCCCGAGCGGCCACATTGTGAGCGAGTGCCCCCGATCCGCCCCAGATGGGCGTTAAGGAGTAAAAATAGCCCGGCCGGGGTCTCCCGTGGGCCGCCGTCGGCCGCCTGTTCGCCGACCGGCATGATGGTCGTATGCGAGCAGTGGTGCAGAGGGTCGACGGCGCGAGCGTGGTCGTGGACGGCGAGACGGTGGGGGCGATCGAGGGCGAGGGGCTGTGCGTCCTCGTCGGCGTCACCCACGGGGACACCAAGGAGAAGGCGGCGCAACTCGCCCGCAAGCTCTGGTCGGTGCGGATGCTCCAGGACGAGAAGTCGTGCAGCGACCTCGGCGCCCCGCTGCTGGTGATCAGCCAGTTCACCCTGTACGGCGACGCCCGCAAGGGCCGCCGCCCCACCTGGAACGCCGCCGCCCCCGGCGACGTCGCCGAGCCGCTGGTCGACGAGGTGGTCGCGCAACTGCGGGCGCTGGGCGCGACGGTGGCGACGGGCCGCTTCGGCGCGAAGATGAGCGTCTCGCTGACCAACGACGGCCCGTTCACCGTCCTGCTGGAGATCTGAGCCGTACGGCTGGAGATCCGAGCCGTACCGGCTGAGGAGAAGGTCTGATCCGTACGGCTCAGGGCTCGACGACGGTCTCCTGCGCGGCGGCCGTCTCCCCCGCGAGCAGCCGCGCGTCCACCGGCACGTTCCGCTTCACCAGCGCCAGCGCGACCGGCCCCAGCTCGTGGTGGCGTACGGACGTGGTGACGAACCCGATCTTCCGCCCGTCGGGACCGTCGTCGGCGACCCGGAGCTCGGTCCCGGCCACCGGCAGGTGCACCTCGCTGCCGTCCAGGTGCAGGAAGACCAGCCGGCGCGGCGGCTTCCCCAGGTTCTGCACCCGGGCGACCGTCTCCTGCCCCCGGTAGCAGCCCTTCTGCAGGTGCACGGCGCTGCCGATCCAGCCCAGCTCGTGCGGGATGGTGCGGTGATCGGTCTCGAAACCGAGCCGCGGCCGGTGCCGCTCGACCCGCAGCGCCTCGTACGCGAGGATCCCGGCGGCCGGCCCCGCCTTCTGTGCGTACGACTCCAGGTCGCCGCGCGGCAGGAACAGGTCCCGCCCGTACGGCGTCTCACGGACGGCGACCCCCTCGGGCACCTCCGCGATGGACCCGGCCGGCAGGTGCACCACCGCGGTGTCGGCGGTGCGGTCGGCGACCTCGACCCGGTAGAAGAACTTCATCGACTCCAGGTACGCGATCAGCGCCTCCCGGGTGCCGGGCTCGACGTGCGCCCAGACCGTCTCCCCGTCGTCGACCAGGTAGAGCGCGTGTTCGATGTGGCCGTTGGCGGAAAGTATCAGCGCCTCGGTGGCCTGGTGCGGCGGCAGGTCGCTGACGTGCTGGGTGAGCAGCAGGTGCAGCCAGGCCAGCCGCTCCGGACCGGAGACGGTGACGACCCCGCGGTGGGACAGGTCGACGAAACCGGTGCCGTCGGCGAGGGCGCGCTGCTCGCGGAACAGGTCGCCGTAGTGGGCGGCCACGCCTTCGTCCACGCCCTCGGCGGGAACGGCGCCGGGCAGGGTCAGCAGGGGGCTCTTCATGCGCCTAGCCTACGACTCGGTGGCCGGGGCCTTCCGGGAGCAGTCCTCGCACCGGCCGAAGATCGCGAAGTGCTTCATGTCGGTGTCGAAACCGAACTGCTCGCGCAGCTTGGCGGTGAACTCGGCGGCCACCGACAGGTCGGCCTCGATCACGTTCGTGCAGTCCCGGCAGACCAGGTGGATGTGGTGGTGCCGGTCGGCGAGGTGATAGGTCGGCGCCCCGTGCCCGAGGTGGGCGTGGCTGACCAGGCCCAGCTCCTCGAGGAGCTCCAGCGTGCGGTACACGGTGGAAATGTTGACCCCCGACGCCGTCTTCCTCACTTCGCCGAGGATGTCGTCGGGGGTCGCGTGTTCCAGGGTGTCCACGGCTTCGAGCACGAGCTGCCGCTGCGGGGTCAGCCGGTAGCCGCGCTGCCTGAGGTCGCTCTTCCAGTCGGTGCTCACCACACCCACGAGTCTAGGGGGTGTCGTTCGGATCAGGTCGGCTTCAGTGAGCGGTGCCTCATAGCCGAGCCGAGGGGGGTCTGGTGGTGGGGGCACCTCCCACGCCCTTCAGGCAGTGGGGGAGCATCGCAAGGCGGAGGAGGGCGCCAGGGCGGAGCCCTGGCAACCGACGACAACGCGGCGAGGTGCGGTGCCAGGCCCCGCGACCCCGGCATGATCCGAACGACACCCCCTGGGACCTCTTGGACGGAGGCCTACTTGAAGAAGGCGATCCCGTCGTCGGGCATGTCGTCGGGCAGGGCCTTGGCCCAGCGCTCGACCTCCTCCGGGGTGACGACCTTCTTCAGGTGCGCCGACATGTAGGGGCGCAGCTCGACCTCGGGGGTCTGCTTCTCGCCGACCCACATCAGGTCGCTCTTGACGTAGCCGTACAGCCGCTTGCCGCCGTTGTAGGGCCCCGAGGCGGCGGTGCGCGCGACCGCGTCCGTCACCAGGTCGATCTGCGGCTTCTGGTGGGCGAGCTCGCCGTACCAGATCTCGATGACGCCGTCGTCGCGGGTCATCGTCACCTCGACCTTGCGGTCCGCGTCGATCCGCCAGAAGCCGTGCTCCGACTCCAGCGGGCGGACCTTGTTGCCGTCGCCGTCCAGCACCCAGGTGTGGGAGCTGTACTCCAGGAAGTTCCGGCCGTCGTGGGTGAACGTGACCTCCTGGCCGAAGTTGCACTTCTCGGCGCCGGGGAAGTCGTGCACGCCCGCGCCGGCCCAGTTGCCGAGCAGGAAGGCGAGCGGGACGAGGTCCTTGTGCAGGTCGGACGGAATCTCGATCATGAGTGGAACTTCCTGGCGTCGGTGATCAGCGCTGGCCCTGGTACAGCTTCTTCACGGTCAGCCCGGCGAAGGCGAGAACGCCGACGGCGACGAGGACCAGCAGGATTTCGAAGAAGAGGATCACGGGGTGCTCCTTGAGCGGGGGTGCGATGGTGTGCACAGGACCGGGCCCCAGCTTACGCGGCCGGGGTCGGCCCCTGTCGTGCGAGGTGGTGCCTGCCGTACCTCAGCCCGGCAGCCGGCTCCGCGGCACGACCGTCCGCCGGAACGGCACGGCGGGCGCGGTGCCCTTCCGGAATGCGTGAGCCCGTCAGGCTGCGACAGCGGCGGCAGCCTGACGGGCTCACGGCCGGCCCGTACGAGGTATCCGGTGCGGGTGCCGGTGACCACGCCGAGCACGGCCGCGGCGGCGATCAGCACGGCCGTCCGCCCCCGCCGGCGTTTCCGGGGCGCCTTCGAGGCCGGGGCCTCCGGTGTTCCCGGGACTGGGACGGCCTCCGGCACATCCTCGGATCCCGGTGTGTCAGGGGCGTCGGCTGCTTCTCGGGGGTGTCCCAAGACGTCCCCCACAGAAGGTGAAGCGCGCATTCCGTCCACGCGTGCACAGGAGACCGACAGGCGGCGACCGGAGTTGCGGCGATCATGATTACGATTCGGTCATGGCGAAGAAGCTTGTGATCAAGGTGACCGCGGGAACCGACGCGCCCGAGCGCTGCTCGCAGGCGTTCACGGTGGCGGCGGTGGCCGCGGCCAGTGGTGTCGAGGTCTCCCTGTGGCTCACCGGCGAGTCCGCGTGGTTCGCCCTGCCGGGCCGCGCGGCCGAGTTCGAGCTGCCGCACGCCGCCCCGCTGCCCGACCTGCTGGACACGATCCTGGCCACCGGCCGGGTCACCCTGTGCACCCAGTGCGCGGCCCGCCGCGACATCACCGAGAAGGACGTCGTCGAGGGCGTACGGATCGCCGGTGCGCAGGTCTTCGTGCAGGAGGCGATGGCGGACGGGGCGCAGGCGCTCGTCTACTGAGCGGCCCGCCCTACCGGGGCCGCTTCCTGCCGTCCAGCTCGTCCCACCACTCGTCGGACTTCGGGTCGCCGGACGGATCGTCCCACCAGCGGTCCTCCGGCCCCCGCCGGTTGGCGACCATCGCGGCGACCGGCGGAATCACCATGGCCACCACGCACATGCCCACGGCCGCCGGCACCGACCACAGCCGCACCACGCCCCACGCCAGGACGAACAGCCCGACGCAGGTGCCCATCAGGGCGAAGTAGGCGTGCCGCCTGCGCGCGTACATAGGACCAGCGTAGGTCCGGACACGCCGAAGGGCCGCACCCCGGGCGTCCAACCCGTGGGGTGCGGCCCCTCGGCCGTTCCCGTGTCCTCAGACCGCGATCGCGACCTCGGCCAGACCGCCCTGCTGGGCGACGACCGTGCGGTCGGCGGTGCCGCCGGGCACCAGGGCGCGGACGGTCCAGGTGCCCTCCGCCGCGTAGAAGCGGAACTGTCCGGTGGCGGAGGTCGGGACCTCCGCGGTGAACTCGCCGGTCGAGTCCAGCAGACGGACGTAGCCCGTCACCGGCTCTCCGTCGCGGGTCACCTGACCCTGGATGGTGGTCTCACCGGGCTTGATCGTCGAGGCGTCCGGGCCGCCGGCCTTCGCACCGCACATGTCTTACTCCTGAGGGGGTCTGGAGAGGTCGGTCGGGAGGGATTACTTGCCGGGGCCGAGCTCGATCGGCACGCCGACCAGGGAGCCGTACTCGGTCCAGGAGCCGTCGTAGTTCTTGACGTTCTCCACGCCGAGCAGCTCGTGCAGCACGAACCAGGTCAGCGCGGAGCGCTCACCGATGCGGCAGTAGGCGATGGTGTCCTTGGCCAGGTCGACCTGCTCGGCCTCGTAGAGCGCCTTGAGCTCGTCGTCGGACTTGAAGGTGCCGTCGTCGTTGGCGTTCTTCGACCAGGGGATGTTGGCGGCCGACGGGACGTGACCCGGGCGCTGCGACTGCTCCTGCGGCAGGTGGGCCGGGGCGAGCAGCTTGCCGGAGAACTCGTCGGGCGAGCGTACGTCGACCAGGTTCTGGTTGCCGATGGCGGCCACGACGTCGTCGCGGAAGGCGCGGATGGACGTGTCCTGCGGCTTGGCCTTGTAGTCGGTCTTCGGGCGCTCCGGCACCTCGTCGCCGGGGACCAGCTCGCGGGCGTCGAGCTCCCACTTCTTGCGGCCGCCGTCGAGGAGCTTGACGTTCTCGTGGCCGTACAGCTTGAAGTACCAGTAGGCGTACGAGGCGAACCAGTTGTTGTTGCCGCCGTAGAGGACGACCGTGTGGTCGTTGCCGATGCCCTTGTCCGACAGGAGCTTCTCGAAGCCCTCCTGGTCGACGAAGTCACGGCGGACCGGGTCCTGGAGGTCCTTGGTCCAGTCGATCCGGATGGCGTTCTTGATGTGGTTCTTCTCGTAGGCGGACGTGTCCTCGTCCACCTCGACGATGGCGATGGTCGGGTCGTCCAGGTGCTCCTGGACCCAGTCGGCGTCGACCAGGACGTCGCTGCGGCTCATGTTCTTTCTCCTCCGGGGCAGTTGCGGCGGGGCGTGCGGGTGAGAGGGTGCGCGCGGCCTCACGGGGCCGGCGCACGGATGCCCTCAGCGGGGGCGGGGCGGGACAGCGGACGTCGACGTCCGCTCAGAAGTCAGAAAGAACGACAGAGCATGGCGGCGACACGGCACAGGTCCACTGCCCGCCGCTTCGTGAGATCCGCCTGTCCCCTCGACCGGAGGACGCTCGTCTGATCCTGCATGGGTCCGATCGTAAGGAGGGACGGGCGGGCATGTCACCGGTGTGTCGCATACTGAGACACGATCGTCCGTCATGCGGGATGACTCATCGCGGGAGCGGCCCCTCCCGCCCCCCGGCTCCTCCCGTTCCCGCCCTCACATCTGCCCTACGGACGCCCCCGTCTCGCCTGTCGGACAGCTCTCCCCGCCAAACCCTTCCCTACCCGACCAGACGGACGTCGGAACCCTTCACCGTGATGTCCACGCCGTCCTCCGCCGCCTCGACCTTGTCCAGCCGGATGCCACCGGGCAGTCCGTCGATCCTCTGCTCGAAGTCGGTGGTCCGCCGCACGCTGGACTCGACGATCTCGACCCCGCCGAACTCCGGGACCGCGTCGGCCTTCACGCGCACGGTGTCGCCGTCCACGACCGTCACGGAGCTGAGCACGGAGACCGGCTCGGGCAGCTCGGCGCCCAGCACGCTGGCCTCCAGGGCGACCTTGATCTTCCCGTTGCCCCCGTCGGACAGGCCGACGATCCTGGCGGTGACGCCGGGGGCCACCCGGCTGGGCTCGGACTTGCCGGCGGCCTTCAGCAGCTCGTCGTAGGCGATGGTGGCGGTGCCGGTGGCGCTGTCGGCGACGGCGGAGCTGAAGTCGGTGGAGAAGTCGACGCCGTGCATGTCCGCGCGCAGGTCGGCGATACGGATCCGCTGGGCGCCGTCACCGGTGCCGGCCTCGTAGTCCCGGATCCCCACCTCCACCTCGTCGAGGGTGCCGCCGGCGAGCTGGGTGAGGAAGGGGAAGCCGTTGATCGACACGTCGGGGGTGCTCGCCAGGTTCTCGGTCGCCTTCAGGCGGTCCGCCGCCTCGCCCTCCGCGAAGTTGACGGCCACGCGGTCGACGACGACGAAGATTCCGCCGAGTATCACGATGACGATGAGCAGTATTCGCAGTGCGCGCATGCGGTGTCCCCCACCTGGCGGTTTCGACGAGGCCGTGCCGCGAGGGTAACCCTGTGGGGGGTGGGAGCCGGGGGATTGTCGATCACCTGTGACAAGGGACCGCGCCGCGGGCATCCCACCCGCCGGCCGTCAGGCGGACAGCCGCCCCAGGACGTACACCGCGGGGGCCGCCGCGGCCAGCGGCAGGGCCACGCCCGCCGTGAAGTGGACGAAGCGGGACGGGTAGTCGTACGAGGCCACCCGGTGGCCGATCAGTGCGCAGACCGCCGCGCCCGCACCGAGCGCCGCCCCCGCCGGACCGTCGACGGCGTACCCCGCCCCGGCCGCCGCCGGCAGCGCGACCACCACGGACACCGGCGTCGGCAACGGCAGCGCCCGCGCCACCGCCCCCGCCGCCACGGCCACCGCCCCCGCGGTCACCGCGGACGCGTCCGCCGCCAGGTACCCGCCCGCCGCGATCGCCAGCGCCGCCGCCACGACCGTCGCCATCAGGCCGTACATCCGCTCGTCGGGATCCGCGTGCGACCGCAGTTGCAGCACCAGCGACAGCAGCACCCACACCCCCAGCGTCCCCAGGATCGCCGCGGGCGACCGGTCGGACACCAGCAGCGCCGCGTCCGCGGCCAGCGCGCCGAGGAACCCCAGCGCGATGCCCTGCCGGGCCGGCCACATCCCGTTCAGCCGGAACCAGCCCGCCGCCGTGAGCCCCTGCAGCACCACCAGTGGCACCAGCAGCGCGTACGTCCCCAGCGCCGCCCCGCCCGCCAGCAACAGCCCCAGCAGCGCGGTGAGCACCGCCGGCTGCATCCCGGGCTCGATGATCGGCGACCGCCCCTCGGCCCGCGCCCGCTGCGCGTCGGTGACCCGCGAGTTCCCGGCCAGCGTGGCCGGCCCGTACTCGGGCCCGGCCTCAGGAACGGCCGGACCCGCGGCCACCGGAGCCGGGTCCGGGGCCATCGGGGCCATCGGAGCCGCCGGGGCCATCGGGGCCGGAGCCGCCGTCACCGGCGGCTGCATCCGCGTCTCCCACGTCTGTCCCTGCCACTGCTGCGTGTACTGCTGGTCCGCGTACGGATCCTCGTACGCCTGCGGCTGCCCCGGCCACACGCCCTGAGCCCGCTGCGGATCCTGGTACGGGTCGTACGCCTCGTACGGCTGGTTCGTCATCGCTCACCCTCCTGCGAACGGCGGAAGCACCTCGACCGTGCCGCCGTCGGCCAGCCGTACCGTCTCATGCGCGCGCTTCCCCACGGGATCACCGTCGACGAGGAACGAGCACCGCAGCAGCACGCGCGCGAGTTCACCGGGGTGCCGCCCGCGCACCGCGTCGAGCGCGCCGGCGAGCGTGGCCGCCTCGTACGCCTCCTCGGCCACCCCGGCCGCGGCCTTGGCTGCGGCCCAGTACCGCACCGTGACCTTTGCCATCTGCTGATCCTCAATCGGTCGACGACGAACACCGTCAGGCTAGCCCGCTCGGCTCGCCACCCAGTCCCCGATCCGCCCCAGCAGCGCCTGGGGTGCCGCGTTCTCCGCGTGCCCCATGCCGGACTCGACCCACAGCTCCCCGTGCTCCCCGGCGGCGGCCGCCAGCATCCGCGGGTGGTCGAGCGGGAAGTACCCGTCCTGGTCCCCGTGGACGATCAGCAACGGCGTGGGCGCGATCCGCGGCACCGCCTCGACGGGCGACAGCGGCACCGGGTCCCACTGCCGGTGGTGGATCCGCGTCCGCAGCCCGTACCGCCCCACCAGGCGCCCGGACGGCCGGGTCACCAGCCAGTGCAGCCGCCGCATGGGGGCGGTCCCCCGGTAGAACCACCGCGCGGGCGCGCTCACGGAGACGACGGCGTCGACCCCGGCGTCCCGGCCGGCCGCGGCGTGCCGCAGCACCACCGAGCCGCCCATGGAGAACCCGACGGTGGCCACCCGCGCGTACCCCAGTCCACGCGCCCACCCCACCGCCGCCGCGAGGTCGAGCACCTCCCGGTCCCCCACGGTCGACCGCCCGCCCGACGCCCCGTGCCCCCGGAAGGAGAACGTCACGACACCGCCGTACCGCGCGAGGGCCCGCGCCGCCCGCCGCACGTGCGGCCGGTCCGCGTGCCCGGTGAACCCGTGCGCGACCACGAACACGAGATCCCCCGGAGAAGCGGTCCCCGGTTCGTATACGGAATCGATCGCCACCCCGTCCGCGGTGCGCAGGAATGTCCGCAAAGGCTTACCGCCCCGCGTTACGCCGACCGTCTCGGAATATGGACGAATGGTGGATCGATCGGTGGATCGCGCCACATGACCTGCCGGACCGGTGTTCATGTCGGCTATTCTGCTGCGAAGAGGACTCGGGCAGCGAAGCCCCCGGGTCCTTTTGTGCTTTCGGAAGCGTTGTATACGAACGCGGGAAACCGCGGGTGTACGGGCCGTCGAACGCACACGGCAATGCCGTAAACGTCCTCGCAGGTACCGAGGAGGAACCAGACGTTATGGGCGAGCGAACCGTGCACGAGCGAACGACGACGACCCGGGCCGGTGGGGTGCGATGAGCTCTCTGCTGCTCCTGACCAACGCGCTCCAGCCGTCGACGGAGGTGCTCCCCGCCCTCGGCCTGCTGCTGCACAACGTGCGGGTGGCGCCCGCGGAGGGCCCGGCGCTCGTCGACACCCCCGGCGCCGACGTGATCCTGGTCGACGGCCGGCGCGACCTCCCACAGGTCCGCAGCCTGTGCCAGTTGCTGCGCTCCACCGGCCCCGGCTGTCCCCTCGTCCTGGTGGTGACCGAGGGCGGCCTGGCCGCCGTCACCGCGGACTGGGGCATCGACGACGTCCTCCTGGACACCGCGGGCCCGGCCGAGGTGGAGGCGCGCCTGCGCCTCGCCATGGGCCGCCAGCAGATCGTCAACGACGACTCCCCGATGGAGATCCGCAACGGCGACCTGTCGGTCGACGAGGCGACGTACTCCGCGAAACTCAAGGGCAGGGTCCTCGACCTGACGTTCAAGGAATTCGAACTGCTCAAATACCTCGCGCAGCACCCCGGCCGGGTCTTCACCCGCGCCCAGTTGCTCCAGGAGGTCTGGGGCTACGACTACTTCGGCGGCACCCGCACGGTCGACGTCCACGTACGGCGCCTGCGCGCCAAACTCGGCCCCGAGCACGAATCACTGATCGGCACGGTCCGCAACGTCGGCTACCGGTTCGTCACTCCTGAGAAGCCCGAGAAGACCGAGAAGCCCGAGAGGCCGGCCCGCGCCGCGGAGGACACCGAGGCCGAGGAGCGGACGGAGACCGCGGAAGCGGCGGAATCCAAGGTGTGATACGCCCTGCCCGTACCGGGTATATCCGCGTAGACTCCGCGCGTGGCCAAGGTAACCAGGGATGATGTGGCGCGGCTGGCGGGGACGTCCACCGCCGTCGTCAGCTATGTCATCAACAACGGACCCCGGCCGGTCGCCCCGGCCACGCGCGAGCGCGTCCTCGCCGCGATCAAGGAGCTGGGGTACCGGCCGGACCGGGTCGCCCAGGCGATGGCCTCACGGCGCACGGACCTCATAGGCCTGATCATCCCGGACGCCCGTCAGCCGTTCTTCGGCGAGATGGCGCACGCGGTCGAGCAGGCCGCCTCCGAGCGCGGGAAGATGGTCCTGGTCGGCAACACGGACTACATCGCCGAGCGCGAGGTCCACTATCTGCGGGCCTTCCTCGGGATGCGGGTCTCCGGCCTGATCCTGGTCAGTCACGCGCTCAACGACCAGGCCGCCGCGGAGATCGACGCGTGGGACGCCCGGGTCGTGCTGCTGCACGAGCGCCCGGAGGCGATCGACGACGTCGCCGTCGTCACCGACGACCTCGGTGGCGCCCAGCTCGCCGTGCGCCACCTGCTGGAACACGGCAACGAGTACGTGGCCTGCGTCGGCGGCACCGCGGAGACCCCCGCCGTCGGCGACCCGGTCTCCGACCATGTCGAGGGCTGGCGGCGCGCGATGGAGGAGGCCGGGATACCGACCGAGGGCCGTCTCTTCGAGGCCCCGTACAACCGCTACGACGCCTACCGCGTCGGCCTGGACATCCTCTCCGGTCCGGACCGTCCGCCCGCGGTCTTCTGCTCCACCGACGACCAGGCGATCGGCATCCTGCGCGCCGCGCGGGAGCTGCGCATCGACGTGCCGGGGGAGCTGGCGGTCGCCGGGTTCGACGACATCAAGGAGGCGGCGCTCGCGGACCCGCCGCTGACCACGGTCGCCTCCGACCGTTCGGCGATGGCCCGCTCGGCGGTCGACCTCGTCCTGGACGACGGCGTACGGGTGGCGGGCTCGCGCCGCGAGCGGCTGAAGGTGTACCCGTCCCGGCTGGTGGTACGCCACTCCTGCGGCTGCAAGTAAGCGGGTCCCCGCCGGTCGCGGACCCGGCGGTCGCCACCGAGGCCCCGGCGGTCTTTATATCGGGCATACGAGGTTCTGCCGGGCTTCTCAGCACACGCTCAGCTCGCTCTCATGGTCGGGCGCGAGGCTCGGAGCCATGACCGAGAGCCTCCGCCCCAGTGGTGAGTACGGAAACCCCGCCCCGGTGAACCCCGAGTGGCCGCCCCCGCCGGCGTACGCGCCGCCCCGGCAGCCCGCGCCGGAGTTCGCGCAGGAGCCCGCACCGCAGCCCTCCTCGGCGTTCACGCAGGAGTTCGCGCAGGAGCCCGCCCCGCAGCCCGCGAAGAGGAAGCGCGCCCGGGGGCCGGCGGCCCTGCTCGCCGCCGTGGCGATCGTCGCGGCGGCCGTGGGCGGCGGCACCGCCTACGGAGTACAGGAGCTGACCGGCAACGACACCGTGGCCTCCGGCTCGACCAGCACCAACGTCGTGCCGTCGAGCCAGAGGGGCACGGTGTCCGGCGTCGCCGAGGCGGTCACCCCGAGCATCGTCGAGATCAACGCGTCCTCGAACGCCGGCTCCTCCACCGGCTCCGGTGTGATCATCACGTCCGACGGCGAGATCATCACCAACAACCACGTGGTGTCCGGGGCCTCGTCGATCGAGGTGCGGACCAGCGACGGCAAGACGTACACGGCGGAGATCGCCGGCACCGACAGCGGCAAGGACCTCGCCCTGATCAAGCTGAAGGACGCCTCCGGACTACGGGCGGCCACCCTCGGCGACTCCGACGGCGTGCGGGTCGGCGACCAGGTCGTGGCGATCGGCTCCCCCGAGGGCCTGACCGGTACGGTGACCAGCGGCATCGTCTCCGCCCTCGACCGTGACGTGACGGTCTCGACGGACGAGAGCGAGGGGCAGCAACAGCAGCGGCAGGGCGGCGGCTGGCCGTTCGAGTACGGCGGCCAGGAGTTCAACGGCGACACGGGGAGCTCCACGACCACGTACAAGGCGATCCAGACCGACGCGTCCCTGAACCCGGGCAACTCCGGCGGCGCCCTGATCGACATGAACGGCGACATCATCGGCATCAACTCCGCGATGTACTCGGCGAGCGGCAGCGGCTCGTCCTCGGCCGACGCGGGCAGTGTGGGCCTGGGCTTCGCCATCCCGGTCAACACGGTGAAGTCGGACCTGTCGGCGCTGCGCTCCGGCTCGACGACCTGACGCGCCGCCCGCGTGACGTGCGAGGCTGAAGGCCTGACACCGTAGAGAGCCGTGAGGAACCCCGAGCCCATGAGCCCCGCAGAAGGCGACCGTGACCCCCAGCGCATCCTGATCGTCGACGACGAGCCGGCGGTGCGCGAAGCGCTCCAGCGCAGCCTGGCCTTCGAGGGGTACGGCACCGAGGTCGCCGTCGACGGCGCGGACGCCCTGGAGAAGGCGGCGGTCTACCGGCCCGACCTGCTGGTCCTGGACATCCAGATGCCCCGGATGGACGGCCTGACCGCGGCCCGCCGCATCCGCGCCACCGGCGACACCACGCCCATCCTGATGCTGACCGCCCGGGACACCGTCGGCGACCGGGTGACCGGCCTGGACGCGGGGGCGGACGACTACCTGGTCAAGCCGTTCGAGCTGGACGAGCTGTTCGCCCGCATCCGCGCGCTGCTGCGCCGCAGCTCGTACGCGGCGGCGCTGGCCGCCTCCGCCGAGTCCGACGACGTCCTCTCCTTCGCCGACCTGCGCATGGACCTGTCGACCCGTGAGGTCACGCGGGGCATCCGGCGGGTGGAGCTGACCCGTACGGAGTTCACCCTCCTTGAGATGTTCATGGCGCACCCGCGCCAGGTGCTCACCCGTGAGCAGATCCTGAAGGCGGTCTGGGGCTTCGACTTCGAGCCGTCGTCCAACTCGCTCGACGTGTACGTCATGTACCTGCGCCGCAAGACCGAGGCGGGCGGCGAGCCGCGCCTGGTGCACACGGTGCGGGGGGTGGGGTACGTACTGCGGCAGGGCGGCGCGGAGTGAGCGGGCTGGTCCGCCGCGTCCGCGCGCTGCCCATCCGGGCCCGGCTGTCGCTGCTGGTGGCGGCGGCGGTGGCGTTCGCGGTGGCGGCGGTGGCGGTGGCCTGCTGGTTCGTGGTGAAGAGCGTGCTGGTGAGCTCGCTGGACGAGGCCCTGAGGGCGAACCGCATGAACGGGCAGCAGGTGAGCAAGTACCTCGACCTGCGCACCGGTCTGTGCGCCCACGACCCCGTCACCCACGAACAGAACCCCTTCGGTTCGTCCGTGCAGCTCGTGGACACCAAGGGCGGGAGCTGCCTCATCATCGGCACGGAGGAGGTCCCGCTCACCGACGCCGACCGCGCCGTCGCCGAGGGCACGTCCACCGACGCGCTGCACCAGGCGACGGGGTCCGACGGCGGGCAGTACCGGGTCTTCACCTACACCGTGCCCGGCCTGCGGGACGTCGCCGTCTCCGCCGCCCGGCCGCTGAACGAGGTGAACGACTCCCTCAGCAACCTCGCGCTGGTGCTGGTCTTCGTCGCGGGCGCGGGGGTCGTGGGCGCCGCCGCCGCCGGTCTCTGGGTGGCCCGTACCGCCCTGCGTCCCGTGGACGAGCTGACCAGGGCCGTCGAACACGTCGCCCGCACCGAGGACCTCACCGTCCGCATCCCCGTGGAGGACGATTCGGAGGACGAGATCGCCCGCCTCTCCCGCTCCTTCAACTCCATGACGTCCGCGCTGGCCAGCTCCCGCGACCTCCAGCAGCAGCTCATCGCGGACGCCGGCCACGAGCTGCGCACCCCGCTCACCTCGCTGCGCACCAACATCGAGCTCCTCACCCGCAGCGAGGAGACGGGCCGCCCGATCCCGGAGGCCGACCGCAAGGCCCTGCTCGCCTCCGTGAAGGCGCAGATGACGGAGCTGGCCGCGCTCATCGGCGACCTTCAGGAGCTGTCCCGCCCGGACACCGGCCAGCACGCGGGCCGCGCGCAGATCGTCGCCTGGCAGGACGTCGTCGAGTCGGCCCTGCGCCGCGCCCGGCTGCGCGGCCCGGAGCTGACCATCACGGCGGACGTCCACCCCTGGTACGTACGGGCGGAGCCGTCGGCGCTGGAGCGGGCGGTGGTCAACATCCTGGACAACGCGGTGAAGTTCAGCCCCGGGGGCGGCACGATCGACGTACGCCTGACCGACGGCGTCCTCACCGTCCGCGACCACGGCCCCGGCATCCCCGCCGACGAACTCCCGCACGTCTTCGACCGGTTCTGGCGCTCCCCGAGCGCCCGCGCCCTCCCGGGCTCCGGCCTCGGCCTGTCCATCGTGGCCCGCACGGTGCAACAGGCGGGCGGCGAGGTGTCCTTGACCCGGGCGGACGGCGGCGGCACGACGGCCACGGTCCGCCTGCCGGGCGCCCCGACCCCACCGCCCGAGGTGCCGTAGGCGGGGCGGCAACCTTTCCGTGCCGGGCGGCGACCGATCGTCGTCCCCTCCCCCCACACGGAACGGATCGCCGCATGAGCGAGCACCGCAGCAGGGCCCGGCACCGCAGGTCCGGGAAGTTCCTGGCCGTCGGCCTGCCGCTGGCCCTGGCCACCGCCGGAACACTGGTCTACGGCACGGACCTCCTCCCCCAGCAGCAGGCGTCCGCCGCGACGGCGACCGCCGCCCCCGCCTGGGCCACGGCCACCGCCGACGGCTTCGCCTCCGTCGACGCGCTCGGCCAGAGGGGCACGTACGGCGGCCGGGACGGACGGACCGTCACCGTCCGGACGCAGGCGGACCTGGAGAAGTACGCCACGGCCGCCGAGCCGTACGTCATCGTCGTGGCCGGGACGATCACGACGAACCCGGTCGGCAAGGAGATCAAGGTCGCCTCCGACAAGACGATCGTGGGCTCCGGCACGTCCGGGCACATCGTCGGCGGCGGCTTCTTCCTCGGCCAGGGCGTCCACAACGTGATCATCCGCAACCTGACGATCCGGGACGCCTACCAGGGCGTCTGGAACGACAAGGAGCACGACTTCGACGCGGTCCAGATGGACGGCGCCCACCACGTCTGGATCGACCACAACGACCTGCGGAACATGGCGGACGGTCTGATCGACGTCCGCAAGGACAGCACGTACGTGACCGTCTCCTGGAACAGGATGAGCCACAACAACAAGACGTTCGGCATCGGCTGGACCGAGAACGTGCTGACCGACATCACGATCCACCACAACTGGATCCGCGAGACGGAACAGCGCAACCCCTCCACCGACAACTGCGCGCACGCGCACCTCTACAACAACTTCCTGGAGGACGTCTCCGGCACGGACATCACCTCCTCCTACGGCAACTACTCGCGCGGCGGCACGAGGATGGTCCTGGAGAACAGCTACTTCCAGGGCATGAGGAACCCGGTCGTCAAGGACACGACGGCGACGGTCGTCCAGCGCGGCAACGCCTTCTCGGGCACGTCGGGCCGCAACGAGAGCGGCGGTACGGCGTTCGACCCGAAGGCGTACTACCCCTACACGCTCGACAAGGCGGCCGACGTGCCGGTCCTGCTGAAGTCGGGCACGGGGCCGCGTCCGACCACCGGCACGACGGCGTCGGCGGCATCGGCGGAGGCGTCGACGAAGGCCGTGGCGGCCACCACGCTCACCGTCGCCCAGGACGGCAGCGGCCAGTACAGGACGGTCCAGGCGGCCGTGAACGCCGTCCCCGCGAACAACGCCTCCCGCGTCGTCGTCTCCATCGAGCCGGGCACGTACCGCGAGACGGTCAAGGTTCCGTCGAACAAGCCGCACGTCACCTTCCAGGGCACCGGCGGCAGCCGCAAGGACACGGTGATCGTCTACGACAACGCGTCGGGCACGCGCAAGCCGGACGGCTCGGGCACGTACGGCACCTCCGGCAGCGCCACGGTCGCCGTCGAGGCCGACGACTTCCAGGCCCGCAACCTCACCATCGCCAACGACTTCGACGAAGGCGCCAACCAGTCCCTCTCCGGCCACCAGGCGGTCGCCCTGCGCACGGCGGCCGACAAGATCCTCCTCGACGGCGTGATCGTCGAGGGCGACCAGGACACGCTCCTGCTGGACACTGCCGCCAAGGACAGGCTGGGCCGGGTCTACGTCACCGACTCCTACGTCGTCGGGAACGTCGACTTCATCTTCGGCCGGGCGACCGCGGTGATCGACCGCTCGGTCATCACCCTGAAGAAGCGCTGGGACGGTTCTTCCGCCGGTTACGTCACGGCCCCGAGCACGGCGGCGAACCGCAAGGGCATCCTCATCGCCAACTCGACGGTCAACGGCGACGTCTCCGACCGCACCTTCCACCTCGGCCGCCCCTGGCACGCCGGCGGCGACGCCTCCCTGGACCCGCAGACCACGGTCCGCAACACCACCCTCAGCGCCGCGATCCGCACCACGCCCTGGACCGACATGAGCGGCTTCTCCTGGAAGGACGACCGCTTCGCCGAGTACAGGAACACGGGCGCGGGTTCCGGTTCCGCGAGCTCCGACCGCCCCCACCTGACGGACGCCCAGGCGGCCGACCAGGAGGTCGCCGACTGGCTGGCGGGCTGGACGCCCTCGGCGTCCTGACCCCGCCTCTCGCACCAGGTCCCACGCCGTCCTCCCGGCGTGGGACCGGACGCCTCAGTGGAAACCGAGCATTCCGGGGGAGTCGATGTCCACGGTGACCACACCGGGCGGATAGGCCTCTTCGCGGCCCGTCAGCAGGATCGACATGCCGGTGAACTCGGGACGCGGTAGCGCGCAGTACAGGGCGTGACAGGTGTCCGAGCCTCCGTAACCGTCACGGATCATGGTTCCGACACTGACCGAGGCGACCGTACCGAGATCGTCGACGACGACCGACGAGAAGGCGAGCACGCGCTGCGCGGCGCCCGCGTCCTCCGACTCCGCCTGCATCAGACAGAGCGCGGGGACCCGAAGGAGGTCGCCCGGGGTACGGGCCATGTTCCCCGCGAGAAGGTTCAGCGTCTTGTGCCCGTCCGCGAGGGCTCGAGTGGCACTCGTGTCCAGGATGATCATGCGGCCGCGTTCCGGGCGACGCGAGCCTTCTCGGCAGCCATCCGGTAGATGTTGCCGAGTACGTCAGGGGCCCGGTCGAACTCCTCGTCGCTGATGTCGAGGCCGATCACCTCGCGCACGACCTGCCGGTCGGCTGCGACTCGTTCGGCGATCTGCTCCGCGGTGGGCTGCTCCGAGGCCAACTGCTCGACCAGCTGCCCAAGGGTCATGCCCCGCTCCTTCGCGACCTGGGCGAGGTGGTCGCGGGTCTGCCGGGACACCTGGATGGTGGTGTGGTCTGCCATAGCTTCACCATAGGCACACTTCAGTGGCGCGCGGGCCGATCCGATCGGATCACCCGAAAGAGGGGTTTGTGACACGCTTCCCCCATGTCGACACCACCCGACGGGCTGCCCGTCTACCGCGTACTGACCGGACCCGATGACGCCTCGTTCTGCCGTCGGGTGAGCGAGGCACTCGCCACGGGGTACCGCCTGCACGAAGGGCCGTCGGTGACGTTCGACGGGGAGCGGGTGATCGTCGCTCAGGCAGTGGTGTGGGGCGACATGGGGGACTGAGACATGCGTCGGGGCCGGTACGAGGCGGTGAACACGCCTCGTACCGGCCCCGTCAGTGCCTACCGCACGATGGTGATGCGGTCCGCCTTCGGCGGGGCGATCGGGTTCGTCGCCGTCGAGTGGGCGGTCAGGTACCGCTCCAGGGCCGCCAGGTCGTCCTCGCCGACCAGGTCGTTCGTGCCCTCGCCCAGGGTCGCGAAGCCGTCGCCGCCGCCCGCGAGGAAGCTGTTCGTCGCGACGCGGTAGGTGGCGGACGGGTCGATCGCGGAGCCGTTGAGCTTGATGGAGTCCGTGACCACGCGGTCCGCGCCGGACTTCGTCAGGTCCAGGGTGTAGGTCAGTCCTGAGGAGATCTGGAGGATCTTCGGTGCCGCCTCGTTCGGGCCGCTGACCTGCTCCTTCAGGGCCTGGATGACCTGTGCGCCCGTGAAGTCCTGGAGGTTGACCGTGTTGGCGAACGGCTGGACGGTGAAGCCTTCGGCGAAGGTCACCACACCGTCGCCCTCCGCACCGCCGGCCGCGTGGGTGAGCGACGCGCGGATGCCGCCGGGGTTCATCAGCGCCAGGTCGGTCTCCGCGTCCAGCGTCCTGCCGTACTCCAGTTGCGCGTCGGCGATCAGGTCACCCAGCGGGGACTCCGTGCCGTCCTTCACGATGTCACCGGAGATGTAGCCGATCGGGCGGTTGCCGATGGGGGCGGCGAGGGTGTTCCACTTGCCGATCAGCGCGGTCATGTCGGGCGCCTTGGGGACGTCCCGGGTCACCACGTGGTTCGCGGACTTCACGGCCGTACGGGCGATGTCACCCGTCGCGCGGTCGTAGGTCAGCGTGGTGTCGGTGTAGAGGCGGCCGAAGGACGCGGCCGAGGTGACCATGCGGGGCTTGCCCGCCGGGTCGGGGACGGTGCACACGTACGCGTTGTGGGTGTGACCGGTGACCAGCGCGTCCACCTGGGGCGTGATGTTCTTCGCGATGTCCGCGATCGGGCCGGAGATGCCGTCGCCCGCGCCCGGGGAGTCGCAGTCGTAGTTGTAGGAGGACGAGGCCGGGAAGCCGCCCTCGTGGATGAGCGCCACGATCGACTTCACGCCCTGGCGCTGGAGCTCCTTGGCGTACTTGTCGATCGTCTCGACCTCGTCCTTGAAGGCGAGGCCCTTCACGCCCTCCGCCGAGACGATGTCCGGGGTGCCCTCCAGGGTCACGCCGATGAAGCCGACCTTGACGCCCTGCTTCTTCCACACCCAGTACGGCTTGAGGAGGGGCTTCTTCGTCTTCTCGTCCAGGACGTTCGCCGCCAGGTACGGGAAGTCGGCGCCCTTGAACTCCTTGTCGGTGTAGCAGCCCTCGTCCGGGTGGCAGCCGCCGCTCTGAAGACGGGCCAGTTCGGCCGCGCCCTCGTCGAACTCGTGGTTGCCGACGCTCGTCACGTCCAGGTCGAGCTTGTTCAGCGCCTCGATGGTGGGCTCGTCGTGGAAGAGGCCCGAGATGAGCGGGGACGCGCCGACCATGTCACCGCCGGCGGCGGTGATGGAGTAGCGGTTGCCCTCGCGCGCCTCGCGCAGGTGGGTGGCGAGGTACTCCACACCGCCCGCGTCCACGGTCTTCGTCGTGCCGTCAGGCTGGAGTTCGGTGACCCGGCCGGAGGAGCCGGACGGCGGCTCCAGGTTGCCGTGCAGGTCGTTGAAGGACAGCAGCTGCACGTCCTGGTAGCGGCCGGGGTGGGACTTGCCCTTGTTCCCGTGGTTCTCGTCCGCCGTCGCCGACCCGGGCAGGGCGGCCGCGGCCAGGGCGCCGACGGTGAGCACACCGGCGGCGGTCGCGAGAAGACGGTTCGTACGACGTCTGCGGCGCTGGTGGTGCGCCGGGGATGTGGCTGGCATGCGCCCCCCTGAGGGTCCGAGTGGGTACCGGCGCAGCCTAGAGTCAACGCGCGTAGCGCGACAGGGTCTTCAAGGTTACGGCCTGGTTTAACTTTCGCCGACACCGTTGCCGTCCGTTTTGCGGCCGCCTCCCCTTAACCTCGTACGCATGACCAGCGACGACTTCGCACGGCCCGGCCGCCCCCGCTCGCTCCAGACGTATGCCGCGCTCGGCCCCGGGCAGACCGAGGCGGTGCTCGCCCTGCTCGCCGAGGCCGCCCGCGTCGACGGACAGCAGGCGGTGTCCGAGCAGGGGCGGTTGCAGCTGCGCGGCGGGGAGCGGGACGGGGTCTCGCACCTGCTGCTCTCCGTCGACGACGAACTCGTCGGATACGCCCAGCTGGAGGACACCGATCCGGTGGAACCGCCCGCCGCCGAGCTGGTCGTGCACCCCTCGTACCGGGGCCACGGACACGGGCGGGCGCTCGGTTCGGCACTGCTCGCCGCCTCCGGGAAGCGGCTGCGGGTGTGGGCGCACGGCGGCCACTCCGCCGCCCGGCACCTCGCGCAGGTCCTCGGGCTGACGCTGTTCCGGGAACTGCGGCAGATGCGGCGGCCGTTGGCCGGCCTCGACCTGCCCGACCCGGTGCTGCCGGACGGCGTGACCGTACGCACCTTCGTGCCGGGCCGGGACGACGCCGCCTGGCTCGCGGTGAACGCCGCCGCGTTCGCCCACCATCCCGAGCAGGGCGCCCTCACCCAGCGCGACCTCGACGACCGCAAGGCCGAGGCGTGGTTCGACCCCGAGGGGTTCTTCCTGGCGGAGAAGGACGGCCGGCTCGTCGGCTTCCACTGGACCAAGGTGCACGCGGCGGAGCGCCTCGGTGAGGTGTACGTCCTCGGGGTGAGCCCCGACGCCCAGGGCGGCGGCCTCGGCAAGTCACTGACCACGATCGGGCTGCGGCACCTGGCGGACCGGGGTTTGCCGACGGCCATGCTCTACGTCGACGCCGACAACAAGGCGGCGGTCTCCGTCTACGAGCGGCTGGGCTTCGTCACGCACGAGACGGACCTGATGTACCGGACGGAGACCTGAGCCCCCGGAAGGTGACGCGGCGCCTCGGTTCCGTCGCGCACACCGCGCCCACCAGCAGCGCCGCGCACAGCAGCACCGCCCAGCGGTCGTGGCCCGCCGCCCACCTCGCATCGTCCGGGGTCGTGAACAGGGCCCAGCTCCCGGGGGTCAGCAGCGGGCCCAGGACGGACCCGACGAGCAGGAACGCGGCGACCGCCTGACCCGGCCGGGCGCCGTCCCCGCGGCGGATCGCGAACGCCGCCCCGGCCAGGGCGAGGGCGAGGGCCGTCACCGCCTCCAGGGTGATCGCGGCGGCCGGGGGGCGTACGGGCGCGGGCACCAGGAGCAGTACGGCGGTCCACCACACGGCGGCGACCGGGGCCACGAGGAGGACGCGCAGTCCGTGGCGGACGGCCCGCCGGGTGGGGACGGCGGCCGTGGTGTGCCGGGCCGGGTCGTCCAGCACGAAGGCCGCTCCCAGCGCGAAGGTCACGGCGGACGCCCGCAGCGCGTTCAGCGCCAGCCGGCCGTCCGACCCCTCGCCCATCAGCCTCGGCGCGGCGGCGAGCAGCAGGCCCAGGGTGCCGGCCGCTCCGATCGCCTTCCAGGGCATGGTCCGTACGGTCGGCCGCAGCAGGGCCGCGTCCACGGTCCTCACAGGCACTCGTCCTCCGCCTCCGGTTCGTCCAGGCCCAGCAGCTGCGCGACCCGGTCCGTCGTCACCTCCGGGGCCGTCAGCTCGGCCCAACGCGCCTTCACCTTCGCGGCGGTCCCGTCCTCCGGACGCCGCAGCAGCTCGCGCACCACCTCCGTCTGCGCGGCGGTCATGGACAGCGGGTTCGTCTGCGAGAGGACGCCCGCGGAGCCGGTGTCGCTGTCGTCCAGGCGCACCCGCCGCAGGTCGGACATCGGGTCGGGCCGGCCGGCGAGCGCCAGCCACATCACGGTGACCATCCGGCCGTCGCACATCTCACCCGTCCCCGCCTCGGTGCCCGTGATCAGCACACCGGCCACGGCGACGGCGAACTCCGGGACCCGGTTGCCGCCCCAGGCCGTGCCGACGGTGATCTCGCCGGGGCGGGTGGCCGGGGCGATCGCCGCGTCGCTGTCCAGGCCGTAGCGCGCCTCGACCCGCTGCCGTACGACGAGCGGCCGGTTCTGCGCGGTGCCGCCCGCGAGGGAGCGCACGCTGTTCAGGACCTCCGCCCAGTCGTCGGTGCGCACTCCCCACGCCGGGAAGGCGCAGTACGTCACGGCGCCCCGTTCGGCGCACCGCTGTTCCTTCTCCGGGGTGACGGAATACCGCGTACGCGCCTCGGTCGTCTCCGGCGACACGCCCTGGGACTGGGCCACCGCGCCCACCAGGGTCAGCACCACCGCCCCGGCGGTGCCCACCCGCACGGTCCGCAGCCGGGCGCCCCCGGAGACCAGCACCGCGAGCAGGGCCGCGCTCAGTGCGAGACCCGTGAGGTAGAGGGCGTGCCAGGCGGCGGGGCGGCCCAGCAGCTCGGACGGCAGCGTGTTGGAGGTGTACTCGCCGACCGTCAGCGACAGCCACCGCGTCCACCTCTCGCCACCGGCGTCGGTGATCAGCAGGGAGAAGAACAGGAGGACGACGAGCAGCAGCGGGGCCGCGAAGGGGGCGGCCAGCAGCCGGCCCAGCAGCACCCCGAGGGCACCGAGCACCAGGACGGACAGCGGCCCGGCCAGCAGCTCGCCCGGCGAACCGTGCCCGACCGCGCCGGGCTTGAGCGCCTCCCAGATGAACTGGCCGGCCACGCACACCCCGGTGAGCAGCGCGACGACCGCGACGGACAGCAGGTGCGCGGCCGTACGGCGCCACGGCTGGACCACCAGCACGTCGAGGTGCCGGTCGGTGTCGTACCGCCGGGAGCGCAGCACGGCCTGGTTGACGCAGAGCAGCACCGCGAGGCCGACGAGCAGGGGCGCGCCCTGGGTGGCTCGGTCGGCGTCCTGCAGCGCGGGGAAGCCGTCCCAGGAGGTGCGGGTCTTCCACACCGTCGCGCCGAGGTACACCGCGAAGGCGACGAGGACCGGCACCCGCAGCAGGAGCCGGTGGGTCTCGAAGCGGGCCAGGGTGAGGACGGCCGCCCAGGACGCGCGGGGGCCGGACGTCGTGGCCGTGGCGGCCGGGGGCCCGGCGGTGAGCGTGGTCATGCGGCCACCTCCGTGTCCGTGCCGTGGAGGCCGTCGAGGGTGAGCAGGTAGCCGTCCTCCAGGGTGGGTTCGAGGAGGTCCGCGCCGGCGGGCGGGTCGCCCACGTTGCGGAAGGTGCCGAGTCCGGTGCGCCAGCCGGCCTTCGCGCCCGGATCGCGTTCGGTGCTGCTCCACACCCGGCCGGCGGCCCGCGCGGTCAGCTCGGCGGGGGTGCCGTCGAAGCGGACGGTGCCGTCGGCCAGGACGACGACCCGGTGGCAGAGCATCGCCACGTCCTCGGTCTGGTGCGTGGACAGCAGCACCGTGCGGCCCTCACCGGCCCGCGCGATCAACTCCCGGAACCGCATCCGCTGTTCCGGGTCGAGTCCGACGGTGGGCTCGTCGAGGACGAGGAACGCGGGATCGCCGACGAGCGCCGCCGCCAGCGCCACCCGCTGCCGCATCCCGCCGGACAGCTTGCGGATCCGTTTGCCGCGTACGTCGCCGAGGCCGGCCTCGTCGAGCACCCTGCGCACCTCGCGGTGGCGGGCGGCGCGGTCGGTGAGCTCCTTGAGGATCGCCACGTAGTCGACGAACTCGAAGGCGGTGAAGTCGGGGTGGAAGCCGGGCGTCTGCGGCAGGTAGCCGAGGTTGCGCCGGACCTCCTGCCGGCCGCGCGAGGTACCCGGGTCGTGACCGAGCGCCGTGAGGGAGCCCCGGTCGGCCGGTACGGCGGTGGCGAGCACCCGCAGCAGCGTGGTCTTGCCCGCGCCGTTGGGCCCGAGCAGCCCGGTGACACCGGCGGACAGCCGCAGCGACACGTCGTCGAGGGCGCGGACACCGCCGTAACGGAGGCTCAGCCCGGAGGCGGAGACGGTGGGGGTCATACGTAACTCCCGTACAGGTGGATGAGGTCGGGGGCGGTCAGACCGCGTTGCCCCGGCTGAGGTCGAAGCGGTCCCGGAGCAGGACCAGCAGGGCGGCGGCGAGTGCGGTGACCGCCGCCGACACGCCCTGCCCGGCCGCGGTGAACGGGGCGAGCGGGCCGTCCCCGCCGGCCCGGGCGGCGTCCGCCGTGAGCAGCAGCGCGATCCAGCCGCCGCCGACGAGGGACGGGCCGAGCACCGGGCCGAGCCGGGCGGTCAGCGCGAGTCCGGTCGCGGTGAGCGCGAGGGCGGGCAGCAGCCAGGCCAGGGCGTACAGCCCGTACCCGGGCAGGGCGAGCGTGGCCAGTCCGTTGAGGCCGAGCCCGGCGCCGAGCACTGCCACCGTGCGGATCATCAGCAGCCGGAAGCCGTGCGTCGGGGCGACGACCGCCATCTCGTACGTCGGGTCCAGCGCGGGCCCGTACGACAAGGCGACCCCGGCGAGCGGCAGCAGCGGTGCGAGGGCGAGGAAGAGGGCGGGGGAGCCGCCGGTGCCGTGACCGGCGGTGACGGCCACGGTGAGCAGGAGGACCGCAGTGACCGCGCCCAGCCAGGAGCGGCGCAGCGCCGGGGTGGCGACGAGCAGCCGCGCGGTGTGGTCGGCGATGCCGAGCCGCAGCAGCAGCGACTCCAGGAATCCGGTCCTGGGTACGTCCAGTTCGGCGTCGAGCCGGTCCCATCCGGCGTCGAGGGCGACCGGGTCGCTCACCTCGGCGAGGACGGTGCGGCAGTGCGCGCAGGCGGTGAGGTGGGTGTCGGCCGACCAGAGCACGGGCGGCTCCAGGTCACCTTGCGCGTACGCCCGCAGGTCGTCTTCGGACACGTGCCAGCCCGTCGTTCCGTACGTCATGCCAGCGCCTCCCGGAGTTGCCTGCGGGCCCGCATCGCCCGCGTCTTGACCGTGCCCGGCGGGATGCCGAGCAGGACGGCGGCCTCACGGGTGGTCAGCCCGTCGACGACCGTCGCCTGGAGCACCGCGCGCAGTTCTGGTGACAGCCGGACCAGCGCACCGGCGAGGTCCCCGTGCTCCACCCCCGCGAGCACGCGGTCCTCCGCCGAGACCTCGTCCCGGTGCCGCAGCCGCGCCAGCGTCTGCCGCAGCCGGCCCCGCGCGCCGGCGCCGCGCAGGGCGTCGACCAGCCGGCGGGAGGCGATCCGCCACAGCCAGCCGGCCGCGTCCCCGTCCTCCCGGTACCGCGCGCTCCCCCGCCACACCGCCAGGAACGTCTCCTGCACGACGTCGTCGACGATGCCCGCGTCGGCGCACCGGCCGCGCATCCGGGCGGTCAGCCACGGCGCGTACCGCCGGTACAGCTCCTCGAAGGCGCGCCGGTCCCCGTCCGACGCGACGGCGCGCAACAGCTCCCCGTCGCTTCTCGTTTCGCTCACATCCCCCTCATCGGACGACCCCCGCCGTTCGGTTCGGGGGAGCGCGATTGACTTTCCCACCGTCTTGCAACCCCCTTTCACTGCTTAAGTAGTGAAAGGGGGTTGCCGAGTGGTCGACTACCGGATCGACCGGCGCAGCGGCGTGGCCACCTACGTCCAGATCGTGCAGCAGACCAAACAGGCCCTGCGCCTGGGCCTGCTGGAACCCGGCGACAAGCTGCCCACGGCCCGCGAGGTCGTCGAGGCCACCGCCGTGAATCCCAACACCGTGCTGAAGGCCTACCGCGAACTGGAACGCGAGGGGCTGGTGGAGGCCCGGCGCGGCCTCGGCACCTTCGTACGGCGTTCCCTGGGCGCCACCCCCGCCGACTCCCCGCTGCGCGCTGAGCTGGAGGACTGGGCGTCCCGGGCCCGCGAGGCCGGTCTCGAACGGGAGGACGTGGCCGCGCTCTTCACCGCCGTACTCGAAACGCACTACCCCACGCACCCGAAGACCCCCCAGGGAGACCCGTCATGACCGGCCCGGCCATCGAGGCGGACGCGCTCGGCAAGCGCTTCGGCCGGCGCGCCGCCCGGGCGCTGCGCGACTGTTCCTTCCGGCTGCCCGCCGGCCGCGTCTGTGCCGTCGTCGGCCCCAACGGTGCGGGCAAGTCCACGCTGCTCGCGATCGCCGCCGGGCTGCTCGCCCCCACCGACGGCACGATCACCGTCCTCGGCACCGACCCGGCGTCGGCCCGCCCCCGGGTGGGCTTCGTCGACCAGGCCAAGCCGCTGTACCCGCAGCTCACGGTCGACGAGACGCTGCGCATGGGCGCCGATCTGAACCCCGGCCGCTGGGACGCGGACACCGCGCGGCGGATCGTGGCCGGCGGCGACCTGAACCCGGGGAAGCGGATCCGCGCGCTCTCCGGCGGCCAGCGCACCCGCGTGGCCCTCGCGCTCGCCCTCGCCAAGCGGCCCGAACTGCTGCTCATGGACGAGCCGATGGCCGACCTCGACCCGCTGGCCCGGCACGAACTGATGGGCGTACTGATGGGGCAGGCCGCCGCGCACGGCACGACGATCGTGATGTCCTCGCACGTCGTCGCCGAGCTGGAGGACTCCTGCGACCACCTGCTGCTGATCGGCGGCGGCCGGGTCCGGCTCGTCGGTGAGATCGACGACCTGCTGGCCGCCCACACCCGCGTGTCCGCCCCGGCGGAGACCGAGCCGGCCCCGCACGACGTCGTGGAGTCCCGCACCACCGGCCGCCAGGTCAGCGCGCTGATCCGCCCGGCCGGACCGCCGCCCGGCGACTGGCGCACCGTCGCACCGTCCCTGGAGGAGCTCGTCCTGTCCTACCTGCGCAACCCCGGCGCCCCCGCACTCACCCCGGCGCCCGACACCACGGAGACCGCCGCGTGACCGCCATCCTGACCACCGCCCCGTCCGAGACCACCACCGGCCCCGCCCACGCGCCCCGCCAGCTGCGCTGGCTGATACGGCTGCACCGCCCCGGCCCTCCTCGCCGGTGCGGTACTCGTGCTGCTGACCGGTGCGGGGCTGCTGTGGCTCGGCGGTCCGCTCGCCGACGCCTCGGCGACGGCCTGGAAGCAGTACAACGCCTGCTCCTACGACGAGAACTGCTCCTACGACCAGGACGCCATCCTCCGCTACAAGGACGTGTACAACTACACGACCTACGCCGTGCTCGCCGTGCCGTTCCTGGTCGCCGCGTGGGCCGGCGGCTCGCTCACCGGCCGTGAGATGGAGTCCGGCACGGCCCGCCTCGCCTGGACGCAGGGCGTCTCCCCGGCCCGCTGGCTGGCCTCCCGGCTCGCTTTCCCGGCCGCACTGACCCTCGCGGCGACCGGCCTGCTCGCCCTGCTGCACCGCCTCGCCTGGACCGCGGCCGAGGGCCGCGTCGACACCGCCCTGTCGTGGGACCACTACCCCACCTTCTACGCCAACGGCACCGTCCCGGTGGCTCTCGCCCTCGCCGGGCTGGCCGCGGGCGTCCTCGCGGGGCTGCTGCTGCGCCGTGCGATGGCCGCGCTCGCCGCGGCCGCCGTCGTGCTCGGGGCGCTGTGGGCGGCCGTCCACGCCGCCCTGCCGCAGCTGTGGCCCGCGGTCACCAGGGTGAGCAGTCTGCGGGACGGCCCGACGGGGGACGGCATCTGGGTCGGGCAGGGTGTGGTGACCGCCGACGGCGACCGGCTGGCCGCTCCTTGCTACACCAGCATGATGCCCGGCTGCGAGGCGAGCCTGTCCGACGTGCACGCCGTCGGCTTCTACCGCGACCTCCACCCCGCCGCCCACTACTGGCCGCTCCAGCTGGTCGCCTCCGGCATCGTGCTCGCCGTCGCCGCACTCCTGGCCTACGCGGCCTTCCGCCTCCTCCGCCACCGCACCCCCTGACACCCACGTCCGTACGTCCCTCCCGGGGGGGGAGGGACGTACGGCTCCCCGCGCCGGACCCCGCACCCCCGCGAGCCGCCGCCCGATATCCCGGACGTCATGTCTCCGTAACCGTCGATTCAGACAGGCTTGCGACGCTCGGCCAATGAATCCCGCTGTGCCAGAGGCTTCGCCGCCCCGAAGGGTGAACGGGGGGAACGGGGACGCCCCAGGGCCCCCACCGCTCCCACCCGCGTTTTCCGACGCGCCCGTGACGCCGGTGGCGCGGAACAATGGGGTCATGAGCCAGCCCAGCACCCAGGCACAGGTACAGCACCCGCAGCCCTCCGTGGGCTCCATCGCCGCCCACCGCCCGCACACCGTGGCCGGAACGGTCTCCGACCTGGAACCCGACATCGACGCGGACCTCGACGGTTACGAGGAGTCGGTGGCCGACGGCGCCACCCCGCTCCCGCAGGGCCGTTTCCTCGACCGGGAACGGAGCTGGCTCGCGTTCAACGAACGCGTCCTCGAGCTCGCCGAGGATCCCGCCACCCCGCTACTGGAGCGCGCCAACTTCCTCGCGATCTTCGCCAGCAACCTGGACGAGTTCTTCATGGTCCGCGTGGCCGGACTGAAGCGCCGCATCGCCACCGGTGTCGCCACCCGCTCCGCCTCCGGTCTCCAGCCGCGCGAGGTGCTGGAGATGATCTGGGCCCGCTCCCGCGAGCTGATGGCCCGGCACGCCGCCTGCTACCACGAGGACGTCGCCCCCGCGCTCGCGGAGGAGGGCATCCACCTGGTCCGCTGGAACGAGCTGACGGAGAAGGAGCAGGCCCGCCTGTTCACCCTCTTCCGGCACCAGATCTTCCCGGTCCTCACCCCGCTCGCGGTCGACCCCGCGCACCCCTTCCCGTACATCTCCGGCCTGTCGCTGAACCTGGCCGTGGTGGTGCGCAACCCGGTCACCGGCCACCGGCACTTCGCGCGGGTCAAGGTGCCGCCGCTGCTGTCCCGCTTCCTGGAGAGCTCCCCCGGCCGGTACGTCCCCATCGAGGACGTCATCGCCGCACACCTGGAGGAGCTGTTCCCGGGCATGGAGGTGCTGCAGCACCACGCCTTCCGGCTCACCCGCAACGAGGACCTGGAGGTCGAGGAGGACGACGCGGAGAACCTGCTCCAGGCGCTGGAGAAGGAGCTCATGCGGCGCCGCTTCGGACCGCCGGTGCGCCTCGAGGTCGAGGAGTCCATCGACCGCGAGGTGCTGGACCTGCTGGTGCGCGAGCTGAAGGTCGGCGAGGCGGAGGTGTACCCGCTGCCGGGCCCGCTCGACCTCACCGGTCTGTTCCGCATCCACGGCCTGGACCGGCCCGAGCTGAAGTACCCGAAGTTCATCGCCGGCACGCACCGCGACCTCGCGGAGGTCGAGTCGGCGTCCCAGCCCGACGTCTTCGCCGCCCTGCGCAGCCGGGACGTGCTGCTGCACCACCCGTACGACTCGTTCTCCACCTCCGTGCAGGCGTTCCTTCAGCAGGCCGCCGAGGACCCCGACGTGCTGGCCATCAAGCAGACCCTGTACCGCACTTCGGGCGACTCCCCCATAGTCGACGCGCTGATCGACGCCGCCGAGGCCGGCAAGCAGGTGCTGGTCCTGGTCGAGATCAAGGCGCGTTTCGACGAGCACGCGAACATCAAGTGGGCGCGCAAGCTGGAGGAGGCCGGCTGCCACGTCGTGTACGGCCTGGTCGGCCTGAAGACCCACTGCAAGCTGTCCCTGGTGGTCCGTCAGGAGGGCGAGACGCTCCGGCGGTACAGCCACGTCGGCACCGGCAACTACCACCCGAAGACGGCCCGCCTCTACGAGGACCTCGGGCTGCTCACCGCCGACCCGCAGGTCGGCGCGGACCTCTCCGACCTGTTCAACCGGCTCTCCGGCTACTCCCGCCGCGAGACCTACCGGCGCCTGCTCGTCGCCCCCAAGTCCCTGCGGGACGGTCTGGTCTCCCGCATCGACAAGGAGGCCCAGCACCACCGTGCCGGGCGGCCCGCCTACGTCCGCATCAAGGTCAACTCGATGGTCGACGAGGCCGTCATCGACGCCTGCTACCGGGCGTCGCAGGCGGGCGTACCGGTCGACATCTGGGTGCGCGGCATCTGCGCGATCCGGCCGGGCGTGGCGGGCCTGTCGGAGAACGTGCGGGTACGGTCCGTCCTCGGCCGCTTCCTCGAACACTCCCGCGTCTTCGCCTTCGGCAACGGCGGCGAGCCCGAGGTGTGGTTCGGCAGCGCGGACATGATGCACCGCAACCTCGACCGCCGTATAGAGGCGCTGGTACGGGTCACCGACCCCGCGCACCGGGCGGCTCTGAACCGGCTGCTGGAGACCGGCATGTCGGACACCACCCAGTCCTGGCACCTCGCCGCGGACGGCGAGTGGACCCGGCACGCGACGGACGCGGACGGCCAGCCCCTGCGCAACGTCCAGGAGATGCTCATAGACGCCCGGAGGCGCCGGCGTGGCACAGCTACACCCTGACCCGACGGACCCCACGGCCCTGGCCGGTTATCTGCGGGCCCAGGCGACCGAATTCCTCCGCGCGCTGCGCCTCCACCGGGAGACCGGTGCGGGCGCGGCGGCGTCGGAGGGTTCCGTCGAGGCGGCCCGCGCGCTGCGCCGCGCGGCCCGCCGCGTCAGCGCGAGCCTGCACACCTTCCAGCCGGTCCTGGACCCCGACTGGTCGGAGGCGATGCGCCCCGAACTGGCCTGGGTCTCCGGCACCCTGGCCCTGGAACACGCCTACGCCTCCCGCCTGGACCAGCTCCTCCTCGCCCTCCACCGCCTGTCGGGGGCATCGCCCCGCACACCGGTCCCGGCCGCCAGGACGCTCGCCGCGGCCGCCGACGGCGAGAAGTCCCCGCAGGGGCCACCCGCACCCGGCCACGAGACCCGCACGGGCGGTGCGGGCCGGAACGGCTTCCCGGCCGAAGGCGAAGCCGAGGCCGAACACCGCACCGCCACGGCGACCGCCCCCGGAGGGCCCCGCACCGCCACGGCCACCGCCCCCGGAGCGCCCCGCACCACCACGGCGACCGCCCTCGGAGGGCCCCGCACCACCACGGCCACCGCCCTCGGAGGGCCCCGCACCACCACGGCCACCGCCGACCGCAAGGTCACCACCCCCGACCGGGGAAACCTGACCGTCGGTGCCGCCAAGGCCGGCGCGCTGCTGGACCGCCAGCTGACCCTGGCGAGGACCCGGGCGCACTCCACCGCCCTGCAGGCCCTCGGCTCCTCCCGCTTCCACGCGATCGCCGACAAGGTCGCCGTACTCGCCAGCGAGGTCCCCCTCTCCCCGGCGGCGGCAGCCGGCGCCGACCTCCGCCCGCTCGCCGACGCCGCGCGCGAGCGCCTCACCGACGCCGTCGCCGCGCTGCCCCTGCTCACCGCGGGCAGCCCGTACAACGCCGAGGCGCTGATCCACGGGCTCTCCCCGGACCCCGCCCCGCATCCGCAGGACGCCCCCTGGCACCAGGTCCGGCTCCTCCTGCGCCTGCACCGCTACGCCCTGGAGGTCCTCCACGCCGACCCGGACCCGGCCCTCCTCGCCGCCGGCGAGGCACTGGACCGGCACCGTGACGCCTCCGAGGCCGCGGCCGCCGCCGCGCAGGCGGCCCGCACCCCGCGGATCGCCCCGGCCACGGCGTACGCGCTGGGTGTGCTCCACGCCGACCAGCGGCATGAGGTGGAGGCGGCGCGGTACGCGTTCCAGCGGGTCTGGCGGAAGGAAGCCGCCGGCGCGTTAGAGGGAGGCACCCGGTGAGCACCCCGCACTCCGAGCACACGCACACGCACGCACCGCACCGCACCCTCACCGTCCAGGCCGCCGGCTGCGTCCTGTGGCGCCGCTCCCCCGTGACCGGCGAGCTCGAGCTCTGTCTCGTGCACCGGCCGAAGTACGACGACTGGTCCTGGCCCAAGGGCAAGCTCAAGCCCGGCGAGGACCCGCTGGCCGGTGCCCTGCGCGAGGTCGCCGAGGAGACGGGCCACACCGCCGTCCCGGCCGCCGAGCTTCCCAGCGCGCACTACCTGGCGAACGGCCGCCCCAAGCGGGTCCGCTACTGGGCGGCCGAGGCCGTCTCCGGCGCGTTCACCCCGAACGACGAGGTCGACCGCATCCTGTGGCTCTCCGCCGACGAGGCCCGACGGCACCTCACCGAGGCCCGTGACCGGGCCCTCGTCGACGCGCTGATGCGGTCGTTCGCACACATGTAGCGACATGGCGAGCGCCGGGCGACGGAGGAGCGGAGGAAGGCCGTCGCCGCGGAGACGGAGCGCGAGGCCGCGACGGTCCGGCGGGCGCTCGATGTCCTGGGCCTCACAAAGGGCGCGGCACGGCGCGGCATACCGCGTACGCCACGGGTCTCCAGGACGGGATCGGCCCGTGTCCTCGACGTAAGCGTTCCGTGACCTCACCGCACCGTCCGCAGGGGTTCACCCCACGTTCATTTACGCCCATCGGCAGCTTCACCTGATCTGCCTAATTTCGGCCTTACCGATACGGAGCGCAGCCCGAAAGCGCGTCTGTATCACCCAGGCTTGTTCGTCTTCAACGCCACTCCTCGCACGCCGCCGAATTCAGGACGGCGGCTCCTGGAAGGAACTCCCTTAAGTGAAGCTTCAGCGCAAGAACCGGCGGGCCCTCGCTCTCGGTGCTCTCGCCGTCTCCGGCGCCCTGGCCCTCACGGCGTGCGGCTCCGACGACACTGGTGACAACGGCAGCGGCGATGCCACCACGAGCACGCAGGCCGGCAACATCAAGTGTGACGGCGCCAGTGGCCAGCTCCTCGCCGACGGCTCGTCCGCGCAGAAGAACGCGATCGACGCGTGGGTGAAGCAGTTCGCCGCCGCGTGCAAGGGCGTTCAGATCAACTACAAGGGTGGCGGCTCCGGCGCCGGCATCACCGCGTTCACCCAGGGCACGGTCGGCTTCGCCGGCTCGGACTCCGCGCTGGACCCCGAGGAGATCACCGCCACCAAGGAGGTCTGCTCCGGCGGCCAGGGCATCGACCTGCCGATGGTCGGCGGCCCGATCGCCGTGGCGTACAACCTCGAGGGTGTCGACAACCTCGTCCTGGACGCGCCGACCCTGGCGAAGATCTTCAGCGACAAGATCAAGAACTGGAACGACCCGGCGATCGCGAAGCTGAACCCCGACGCCAAGCTCCCCGACCTGAAGATCCAGGCGTTCCACCGCTCCGAGGACTCCGGCACCACGGACAACTTCACCAAGTACCTGATCAAGACCACCCCGGAGAACTGGAAGTACGAGGGCGGCAAGGCCTGGACGGCCCCCGGCGGCCAGTCCGCGTCCGGCTCCTCCGGTGTCGCCCAGCAGGTCAAGCAGACCAACGGCGCGATCAGCTACATGGAGCTCTCCTACGCCAAGGGCTCCTCCGTGGTCGCCATCGACACGGGCGCCTCCGAGCCCGTCCAGGCCTCGGTCGAGGGTGCCACCAAGGCCATCGCGGACGCCAAGGTCGTCGGCACCGGCAAGGACCTGGCCCTGGAGCTGAACTACGCCACCAAGGCCGAGGGCGCCTACCCGATCACCCTGGTCACCTACGAGATCGTCTGCGACAAGGGCAACAAGGCGGAGAGCCTGCCGACCGTCAAGGCGTTCCTCAACTACATCGCCAGCGAGGACGGCCAGCAGGTCCTCGCCGACAACGACTACGCCCCCATGCCCGACGAGATCATCACCAAGGTCCGCAGCACCATCGCCGGCCTGAGCTGACCCGAGTGTGCGGCCCGGTCCCCGCGGGGCCGGGCCGCACCGTCCGGTGCACCGCCGCCAGGAGCCCCGCGCACAGCGGGGCGCCGCAGACCGGAGAACCCGATGGACATAACCACCAAGACACCTCCTCTCCCACCACAGCCGACCGTGGCCGAGCAGAAGCGCACCGTCCGCGGCGCCACCCGTCCCGGAGACCGCGTCTTCCTCGGTCTCGCCCGCGGCTCGGGCATCTTCCTGCTGGTGATCATGGCCGCCATCGCGGTCTTCCTCACCTGGCGTGCCGCCGTCGCCATCAGCAAGAACGAGGGCAACTTCCTCACGACCTTCGAGTGGAACACCGGCGGCACCGAGCCGGTCTTCGGCATCGCGGTCCTGGCCTACGGCACGGTCGTCTCCTCGGTCATCGCCATGGTCATCGCGGTCCCGATCGCCGTCGCCATCGCGCTGTTCCTCACCCACTACGCCCCGCGCAGGCTGAGCGGCCCGATCGCCTACGTGATCGACCTGCTCGCCGCCGTACCGTCCATCGTGTACGGCCTGTGGGGCGCCCTGATCCTCGTACCGCACATGAACGGCCTCTTCGGCTGGCTGAACGACTACTTCCGCTGGACCGGCATCTTCTCGTGGGAGGAAGGGCCGGCCCGCTCGATGCTCACCGTCGGCATCCTGCTCGCGATCATGATCCTGCCGATCATCACCAACGTGAGCCGTGAGGTGTTCCGGCAGGTCCCGCGGATGAACGAAGAGGCCGCCCTGGCTCTCGGCGCCACGCGCTGGGAGGTCATCCGGATGTCGGTGCTGCCCTTCGGCCGTTCCGGTGTGATCTCCGCCTCGATGCTCGGCCTCGGCCGCGCGCTCGGCGAGACGATGGCCGTCGCCACCGTGCTCTCCCCGGACTTCCTGATCCACGGCAGCCTGCTCAACGCGGGCGGCGGCACCTTCGCCCAGAACATCGCCAGCAAGTTCGGCGAGGCGGACGAGTTCGGCCGTGACGCGCTGATCGCCTCCGGTCTCGTCCTGTTCGTCATCACCCTGCTGGTCAACGGCGCGGCCCGCATGATCATCGCCCGCCGCAAGGAGTACTCGGGGGCCAACGCATGAGCACCACGACCGTCCAGCACCCGAGCACGCTCCAGGGCGCCCGGCTGCCGAAGTGGTCCCCCTGGGCCATCGCCGCGGGTTCGCTCGCCGTCTCCATCGGCCTCGGCCTGGCCACCGGCATCGAGAGCAGGGTCCAGTGGGGCCTGATCGCCGCGCTGCTCTTCGTCCTCGGTACGTACTTCATCGCCGCCGGCGTCGAGGGCAAGCGCCAGGCCAAGGACCGCGTCGCGACCTCGCTGGTCTGGGTCGCCTTCCTGCTCGCCGTGGTGCCGCTGGTCTCCCTGGTGTGGACGACCGTCTCCCGCGGTGTGAAGGTCCTCGACGGCTACTTCCTGAGCCACTCCATGGGCGTCGTCGCCGACACCGAGCCCGGCGGCGGCATCTACCACGCCATCATCGGCACCGTGGAGCAGGTCGGCATCGCCACCCTGATCGCCGCGCCGATCGGCGTGCTCACCGCGATCTACCTGGTCGAGTACGGCCGCGGTCACCTGGCCCGCGCCGTCACCTTCTTCGTCGACGTGATGACCGGCATCCCGTCGATCGTCGCCGGTCTGTTCATCCTCAGCCTCCTGCTGATCTTCGACCTGGGCTTCTCCGGCTTCGCGGGCGCACTCGCCCTCGCGATCCTGATGATGCCGGTCGTGGTCCGCTCCACGGAGGAGATGCTCAAGCTCGTCCCGAACGAGCTGCGTGAGGCGTCCCTGGCGCTGGGCGTGCCCAAGTGGCGCACCATCCTGAAGGTGGTCCTGCCGACGGCGGTCGGCGGTATCACCACCGGTGTGATGCTGGCGGTCGCCCGTATCGCCGGTGAGACCGCACCCGTCCTGCTGCTGGTGTTCGGCAACCCGTTCATCAACAACGACCCCTTCGACGGGGCGCAGGCGTCGCTGCCGCTGTACGTCTACCAGCAGTACGCGAACAGCGCGGGTTCGGAACCGGCGTACGACCGTGCCTGGGCCGCGGCTCTCACCCTGATCGCCTTCGTGATGATCCTCAACCTCGCGGCCCGCGGCATCGCCCGCTGGAAGGCCCCGAAGACCGGTCGCTGACGCGGCCATACAGCGACCGATCGCAAGACTTTCCCGAAAGAAGCAGTGATTTCCATGGCCAAGCGCATCGATGTCAGCGGCCTCAACGCCTACTACGGCTCGTTCCTGGCCATCGAGGACATCTCGATGACCGTCGAGCCCCGCTCCGTGACGGCCTTCATCGGCCCGTCCGGCTGCGGCAAGTCCACCTTCCTGCGCACGCTCAACCGCATGCACGAGGTCACCCCCGGCGGCCGGGTGGACGGCAAGGTCATGCTCGACGACGAGAACCTTTACGGCGTCGGCATCGACCCGGTGTCCGTGCGCCGCGAGGTCGGCATGGTCTTCCAGCGCCCGAACCCGTTCCCGACGATGTCGGTCTACGACAACGTGGCGGCGGGCCTGCGCCTGAACGGAAAGTACAAGAAGTCCCAGCTGGACGACGTCGTCGAGAAGTCCCTCAAGGGCGCCAACCTCTGGAACGAGGTCAAGGACCGCCTGAACAAGCCGGGCTCCGGCCTCTCCGGCGGCCAGCAGCAGCGTCTGTGCATCGCGCGGGCGATCGCGGTGGAGCCGAAGGTCCTCCTCATGGACGAGCCCTGCTCCGCCCTGGACCCGATCTCCACCCTCGCCATCGAGGACCTGATCGGCGAGCTGAAGGAGCAGTTCACGATCGTCATCGTGACGCACAACATGCAGCAGGCGGCGCGTGTCTCCGACCGCACCGCCTTCTTCAACCTGGCGGCCGTCGGCCAGCCCGGCAAGCTGATCGAGATCGACGACACGGAGCGCATCTTCTCCAACCCGTCGGTTCAGGCCACGGAGGACTACATCTCCGGCCGCTTCGGCTAGACCGTGGAACTCCTCGCGGTGCTGCATGGCGGTGCCACCGCGAGGCACAAAAGGGCCCGCCCCCGGCTCCCGGGGGCGGGCCCTTTCACGTACCTGCATAGCCGCGGGCAGTCGTGCCGCTGGGGCGGCACGGGTGGGCGCGACGGCGCCCGGCAAGCGCCGGCCAGCGAAACCCACCCCCGCCCAGCAGGCACCGGGGTCGGCTGAGCCGGGGGGTGTCACGCAGCCCGGCGTGAGCGGGGTGCCGTCGCGCCCACCCCCTCCCCCATCGCCCTGCGGCACGACTGCCCGCGGCTACGCGACACGATTGCCCGCGGAGTACGGCGGCACGGCTACAGCACAGCCAGATTCACCAGCCCGAACGACAACGCGGCCACCGCAGCCGCCGCCGGCATGGTGATGAACCACCCGAGAACGATGTTCTTGGCCACCCCCCACCGCACGGCGTTGACCCGCTTCGTCGCCCCCACACCCATGATCGCCGAAGTGATCACATGCGTCGTGGAGATCGGCGCGTGGAACAGGAACGCCGACCCGAACATGATCGACGCACCCGTCGTCTCCGCGGCGAACCCCTGAGGCGGATCAAGCTCGATGATCTTCCGCCCCAGCGTCCGCATGATGCGCCACCCGCCCGCGTACGTCCCCGCGGACAGCATCACCGCACAAGCGATCTTCACCCACACCGGAATCGGATCGCCGTAGTCCTCGACATCCGCGATGACCAGCGCCATCACCACGATGCCCATCGTCTTCTGCGCGTCCTGCAGACCGTGTCCCAGCGCCATCCCCGCCGCGGAAACGGTCTGCGCGATCCGGAACCCCCGCTTGGCCTTGTGCGGATTGGCCCGCCGGAAGATCCACAGGATCACGGTCATCACCAGGTACCCGGCGAGCAGACCGACGACCGGCGACACGAACATCGGGATGACGATCTTGTCGACCACCCCGTCCCAGTAGACGGTCGTCCCCCCGGCCAGCGCGGCCCCGACCATGCCCCCGAACAGCGCGTGCGACGACGACGACGGCAGTCCGAAGTACCAGGTGATCAGGTTCCAGACGATCGCCCCGACCAGCGCGGCGAAGAGGATCCCCATCCCCTTCGACCCCTCGGGTGTCTGGATCACCCCCTCACTGACGGTCTTGGCGACCCCGGAGCCCATGAACGCGCCGGCGAGGTTCATCACGGCCGCCATCGCCAGCGCCGCCCGGGGCGTCAGCGCCCGCGTCGACACGGACGTGGCGATCGCGTTCGCCGAGTCGTGGAAGCCGTTCGTATACGTGAAGAAGAGCGCGACGCCGATGGTCACGACCAGAGCGAAGGTGTCCATGAAGTGCTCAGGACTCCTTGACGGCGATGGTCTCCACCGTGTTCGCCACGTGCTCGAAGGCGTCGGCCGCTTCCTCCAGTACGTCCACGATCTGCTTGAGCTTCAGCACCTCGATCGCGTCGTACTTGCCGTTGAAGAGGTGGGCCAGCAGCTTGCGGTGGATCTGGTCGGCCTGGTTCTCCAGCCGGTTGACCTCGATCCAGTACTCGGTGAGGTTCTCCATGGTGCGCAGGTGCGGCATGGCCTCCGCGGTCAGCTCCGCCGCCCGCGCCAGGACCTCGATCTGCTGCTCGACACCCTTGGGCAGCTCCTCGACGTTGTAGAGGACGACCAGGTCGACGGCCTCCTCCATGAAGTCCATGATGTCGTCGAGGGAGGACGCCAGGGCGTAGATGTCCTCACGGTCGAACGGCGTGATGAACGAGGAGTTCAGCTGGTGGAAGATCGCATGCGTGGCGTCGTCACCTGCGTGTTCCGCGGCCCGCATACGCTCTGCGATCTCGGCCCGGGCGGAGGGGTCCGCCCCGAGCAGTTCCATCAGGAGTTTCGAGCCCGTGACGATGTTGTCCGCGGACGCGGCGAACATGTCGTAGAAGCTCGTCTCCCTGGGGGTCAGACGAAAGCGCACGTGGGGTCCTCAGTGAGCATCGGTTTCGGTCAGGCTGATGCTAGGCGCATCATCCGGCCACGACGAGCGGGCCGCCCACCAGTGTCGCCCATCGGGCAGAGTGATGAGTACGAGGGCGGTCCGAGGTCCGTTTCCGGCCGCTGCGCACGTCATCGGCCAAGAGGCCTATACCCAGCAAAATTCGCTACCATATACCCACCAGGGGTATGTGTCGCCCGTCAGTGCACCAGGAGGACGCGATGACGACCACCGAGACCGGCGCGGACGCGCCCTCCACTCCGGATGTGACGGACGTAACGGACGCGACGGACGTGACGGACGTGACGGACGTGACGGACATCGTGACCGATCACGACCGCGGCATCCACGGCTACCACAAGCAGAAGCAGGAGCACCTCAAACGCCTGCGCCGCATCGAGGGCCAGATCCGCGGCCTGCAGCGCATGGTCGACGAGGACGTCTACTGCATCGACATACTCACCCAGGTGTCCGCCTCCACCAAGGCGCTGCAGTCGTTCGCGCTGCAACTGCTGGAGGAGCACCTGCGCCACTGCGTCGCGGACGCGGCCGTCAAGGGCGGCGACGAGATCGACGCGAAGGTCAAGGAGGCGACGCAGGCCATCGCCCGCATGCTCCGGACCTGACCGGCCGCGTCAGGGACGGTCCGGCTCCGCCCGCGCCTCGGCCACCCGCAGCACCTCGTCGATGCTCTCCAGGCTGAGCCGCTCCTCGGCGTTGGAGGCGGCGATGATCAGCTCCCCGCAGAGTTCGATCTCGGCGAGCGCCACGTGGTCCTGCACCGGAACCGTCCCACCGCCGAGCGGTGCCACGCGCCTCACCTCACCTCTGTCGTCACCGACTTCCTAGAGTAGGGAGCGCCCTACACGCCGCGCATGGCACGGAAGGGCTAGTTCAGGCCGGTCACTCCCGGCCTTCCCCCTCCCCCCGGCTCACTCCGCGGCGATCCGGCCCGCGTAGATGTCCTCGCCCCCGGGAAGCCGTACGTCGGCCGGGGCCCCGAAGTCGTACAGCAGTGTGGTCGAGGCGACCGCGACGGGCTCGTCCTGCCGGCCGTTGACGAAGCTGAACCGGTGCCGGAGTTTGCGGATCCGCCCCTCGTCGTCGAGGTAGACGTCGAACGGCACCCGCGCGGTGGCGAACCCTTTCGCCGCCGCGCCCAGCGCCTCCCGGTTCGCGCCCGAGGCGTCCCGCGAGGCGTGCCGCAGGTCGGCGGTCCCCCGGTAGTGGCGCACTTTCGCCCCCGCGACCTCGGTCCGCTCGACGAACGTCGCCGACCGTGTCCCGCGCAGCACCTCGGCGGCGGCGAACGGATCGGTCGCCCCGCCGGTGACGAGGTTCCCGTCGGACAGCGTCCCGGTGTCCACCCGCACCCACTTGTCGGCGGGCACCCCGGCCCCCCGGTTCTTCATGAAGAGCGCGCCGGGGGCGAGCAGTTCCGTGATGGGCCGCCGGACGACCTTCCCGGCCGGATCCTTCGGCAGCAGCACCTTCAGCCGCCCGAGCCGCCTGCGGTAGTCGTACACGCCCTCGCCCCGGATGGTGACCCGGGTCCCGCCGGCCGCCATCTCCAGGGAGGTGGTCGCCCTGGAACTCCCGGCGTCCACGAGCGCGTCGGCGGCCCCTCTCAGCACTCGCACCGGATCCCCGACGGGAGCCCCTTGGCTCAAGGCGTCACTTCTCGCACAACTCACGCCACCGAGCCCCAGACAGCACACCACCCCGATCCCAGCCACCACGCCGCGCATCCGAGCCATGCCCGGTTAACGACCGATAAATGACCCCGTCACGCCGGCGATCAGGGCGCTACCGTGGTCGACGTGCCGCACCAGGACGACGCCCCGCCCCCCGCTTCCCACACCACGACCACCACCGAACAGGGCCCCTTCTGCACAGCCCACTGCACCTGCGGCTGGCGGGGCCCGGCCAGAAGAGCCAGAAGCCAGGCCAGAAAAGACGCCGCGAACCACACGGGCGAGTGACGCAACTACACGTAACTGCGGGCAATCGTGCCTCCCCCAGTGCCTTAAAGGCCTGGGAGGTACCCCCAGGGCGGCACGGGTGGGCGGTGGGGGCACCTCCCGCTCGAGCGGAGCCGAGAGTGGGGGAGGCACCCCGTAAGCGCCGAGCCGCGCACCCCCCCAGCAGCAGAAGCCGGCTCAGGCCGCCAGGTCCCGCTGCTCCGCCCCCGGCGCCCCACTCCGCGAGGCCCCCGGAGCAACCCGTCCCCGCTCGGCCTTCCGCCGAGCGGAAACCAGCCACCCACCCCGAGGCGACCGCTCGACCGCCCGCATCAGCGGTGTCAGCAACGCCATCGCGAGCGGCGACAACAGCAACGCGACCGCCGTACCGAGCGCGAGCCCGCCCACGACGTCCGTCGGATAGTGCACACCCATGTAGACCCGGATGAACCCGCCCAGCAACCCCAGCACCAGCCCGACGATCCCGAGCCGCCGGTTGACCAGGAACAACCCCACCGCCAACGCCATGCAGAGCGTCGCGTGATCGCTCACGAACGAGTAGTCGTTCTTCCCGTCGACCAGGACCTCGAGCCCCTCATGGTCGAGGAACGGACGCCGCCTTTCCACGAACCCACGTATCGGCACGTTCACCAGCACGGCGACGCCCGCCGCGAGCGGGGCCCACACCAGGCCCGCCACGGCCGGAGCCGCGTCCTCGCCGCCCCGCCGCCTGACACCCCACCAGCACCACACCAGCAGTCCCACCAGGGCGAAGAGCAGGCCGAACTCGCCCACGAACTCCATCACATGGTCGAACCACGTCGGTGCGGCCTTCGCCAGGCCATTGATGTCATACAGCAGGTCGACGTCGGGGTTCGACCCGGAATCGGCGAGTCCAGCCATAGCGCTGCGGCCCCTTCGTCATATCTTCCGACGCACAGTTCGCACGCCGCTCCCGCCACCCCCGTGGTTTGTAGATCCGCTCGTCCGATCGGCTACGACAACAGGAACGCACGGCCCCCGTTGATACGTTCCACACTCCACCGAATGATCACGCAGACGTTATCGAAGAGAGATACGTCTCCGCAGCTCAGGGGGCGGGTTGACGCTCCGCTCACACCGTGGTGGGCAGTGCTTTCGCGCCATCCTCGGTGACCCGGGTGGCACCAAAGTAGTCAGGAGTGTCGATCGGGTCGAATCGGATCACGGCCCCGGTCCGGGGCGCGTCGATCATGTACCCGCCGCCGACATAAATACCCACATGCCGGATGGCCCGGGAATTGGTGAGGTCGTCCGAGAAGAACACCAGATCACCCGGCAGCAGTTCGTCCCGCTTCGGATGCGGCCCCGCGTTGTACTGGTCGTTGGCCACTCGCGGCAGCGTGATCCCCACGCTCTCGTACGCCGCCTTGGTCAGCCCCGAGCAGTCGAACCGTCCTCCCTGCTCAGGCGTGCCGTTACCGCCCCACAGGTACAGCGTCCCGAGCTTCTTCTGCGCGTACGCGATGGCCCCGGCGGCCTGCTTCGACGGATCGACCCGCCCCACCGGCGCGGCGAAGCTCTCCTCCAGCGCCCGGATCCGCTTGACGTAGTTCTGCGTCTCCTCGTACGGCGGAACACCCCCGTACTTGATCACCGCGTACGCCCCCGCGTTGTACGAGGCGAGCATGTTTTCGGTCAGGTTCCCGCCGACGTCCTTCACATAGGACGCGAGCGCGCAGTCGTACGCCGCCGCCGACGGAATCGCGTCCTTCGGGTCCCACACGTCACGGTCCCCGTCCCCGTCTCCGTCGATCCCGTGCGTGGCCCATGTGCCGGGGATGAACTGGGCGATGCCCTGCGCCGCGGCGTGGCTCTGCGCCTTCGGGTTGAATCCGCTCTCCTGGTAGAGCTGGGCGGCGAGCAGGGCCGGGTTGATGGCGGGGCAGTGGTTGCCCCACTTCTGCACGAGCGCCTGATACGCGGCCGGCACGCTCCCCTTGGCCAGGGTCTTGGCCGCCCCGCCGCCCACTCCGTTGACGAGGTTCCCGGCGATGACGTAGACCCCGACGACGAGCAGCATCACGAAGGCGAGCGCGGAACTGACGGCGATCCCCGCCGCGATCCATGCCTTGCGCATCGTCAACCGCCCCTCGTCGTCCGGCAGTCCACCGCCGCACGTCAGTGTAGAGGTGGCACCCGTCCTTCGGAATGATCACAGAGGACTTTGGCGCGGTTGCTACGGCAGGCCGCTCCAGCCGCATTCCGCCCACAGCACCTTCCCTCCGGAGGGCCCTCCCGGTTCGCCCAGCAGCGATGCGCCCCAGGCGTCGGCGTACGCCCGTACGAGGGCCAGGCCCCGTCCGCTCTCCGAGGCTTCGTGCGGCATGACGCCGTGGGCGAAGCCGGCGCCCAGCCCGGAGGGGATGGTCGAATCCTTGTCCCAGACGCCCACCCGGAGCTGACCTGACGCCATGGGCCGGATGTGCAGCGCGTACGGGCCGCCGGTGTGCAGATGGGCGTTGGTCAGCAGCTCCGAGGCGAGCAGTTCGGCCGTGGGGGCGAGTTCGCCGAGCTCGTAGGCGGCCAGTACGGACCGCAGGGTCGAGCGGGCGATCCCCGGTGAGCGTGGATCGCGCGAGAGGTGGAGGGTGTAGGACCAGGGCGGGGCTACGGTGGACATGGAAGTCTCCGATCAGTGAGGGCGGTTGGGTGAGTGCGAACGGTTGCCCAGTGGCATGCCGACCCGTCGATCGGTGCGCTTCTGAGCGGGGCGCCTGCAACTAAGCTAGCCGGAAACGTAAAACCCTTTACACGGTTCTAGCGAAACCCCACATACTGCACTCGTGTGAGTGACATGCACGGCAAGGAGGCGGACCAGCCCGTGAGAAGCAATCCGACGGGTCGCCAGCTTCGCTTGGGCGCTGAACTGCGCAAACTCCGGGAGCGCGCGGGCCTGACGGCCGTCGAGGCCGGTCAACTCCTCGGCGTCAAGCCGAACCAGATCAGCAACATAGAGGCGGGACGAGCGGGCGTGAGCCCCGAGCGCGTCCGCGCCATGGCCTGCCACTACGACTGTGCCGACAAGGCCCTCGTCGAAGCCATCGCCGGAATGACGGGCGAGCGCAGGCGCGGCTGGTGGGAGGAGTACCGCAACCTCCTGTCGCCCGCGCTACTCGACCTGGCCGAGCTTGAGCACCACGCCACCCACCTGCGCGGCTCCGTGACCGTCCACATCCCCGGGCTTCTGCAGACCACCGATCACGCCCGTTCCCTGTTCCGTCAGGTCGTGCCCGAACTCGCGCCGCCCGACATCGAGCACCGCGTCTCGTTCCGCATCAAGCGCCAGACCGTGATCTACCGGGACAACCCGACGCCGTACTTGGCCCTCATTCACGAAGCCGCGTTGCGCATGCAGTTCGGGGGCTCCTCCATCGCCGGAGCACAACTGCGGCACCTGCTGGACATGAGCGAGCGGGAACACATCACCATCAAGGTGATCCCGTTCGCCGCCGAAGGCTTCCCGGGGTCGGGGCAGTCGATCTTCTACTCGTGCGGGCCCGTCCCCCAGCTCGACACGGTCCACCTCGACCAGTCACACGGCCCCACCTTCCTCGATGCCGAGGCCCAGCTCGGCAAGTACCGCGCCGTCCTGGAGCGGGTGGAAACTCGCGCCCTCACCCCCGAGAAGTCACGGGACCTCATCCACACCATCGCCCAAGACCTCTGAAGGGAACCGAGATGCCCCAGCTCACCTGGCAGAAGTCGTCGTACTGCGGCGAGGGCGACTCCTGCGTGCACGTAGCCGCCACCCCCGACGGGATCCACATAACCGAGTCCGCCGACCCCGGCGGAGCGATCCTCACCACCACCCCCGACGCCTTCCGCACCCTTCTCCACTCCCTCAAGGGAGAACCGCACCGGGACCCCCAGGCCCCCGCCCTCGAAGTGACCACCGCCGACGACGACGGCCGCACCGTCCGCCTCCACGCCCCCGGCGCCCCCACCGTCACCACCGACCGCCGCCGCTGGGACGCCTTCGTTCAGGGCGTACGCGCGGGCGAGTTCGACCACTTCACGGCATAGCTCGATCAGGGCGCTCCGATACCGAACGGAAGCCGTCACGGTTCGTTGTGAAGAATCACCCAGCGTGATACACAGAGTGACGATACGACTCTTCACCCATCGGAACGCGCCCCTACCGGAGTACGGCGCGCGCCGGTGGCAAGCTATTCGTACGAAACCCGCCAACAGATGACGCCAAGTAGACATGCGACAGCCTCATCGTCGGCGACAATGAGGTCTGACCCCTGCACCAACGCAGGGGGTACAGAACTACCCATACAGGGGCGGTGACTTACATGTTCTTCGCGGCCGACGAGGGAGACATCAACACCATTATCGGCGGGATCGCTCCGGATTGGGGCCCCTTCGGCAGCCTGGGCAACGAAGCCAAGATCATGATCGAAGTGGTCATGGCGGTCGCCATCCTCATCTGCCTGGGTATCGCCATCTGGGGGGCGGCCAAACAGCGCATCGGCGCCACCGCGTTGAGGGACACGTTCAGTGCCGAACAGGGCAAGGGCCTCATCATCGCGGGGCTCACGGGCGTCTTCATCATCGGCTCGCTCGGCACGCTGTTCACCATCGTGTACGGAATGGCCGTGTAGCCCCGCTCCATCGCTCCCGGCCGGGCACGCCCGGCGCCCCCTCCATCCCACCCGCCCGTCGTGCCCACCGGCTGAGGTTGCGTTTCCCTGATGTCCAGTCACCACACCGCGCCCGCGCGGAGACCAGCACGGCTACCGTCGTACATGGAGTACGCGGAGTACGAGGTGTTTCCGCACGACGCTGAGGGGGCGTACGCGGCATGAGTCTCGGAGACGACACGGGCCAGACCCGCACCCGGATGCCGGAGCGGGGCGGTGATCCGTACGGCGGTGCGCGCAGAGGCGGCCGTTCGTCGTCGCGCAGCCTGGTGACGGTGGTCGGCGTGGTGGTCCTCCTGATCGCGGCGATCGCCTTCGCGAACCGTGGAGGCGGCGATTCCGCCGCGGAGGAGGGCGACGGCTCCGGCGACTCCCCCAAGTCGGCGGCGACGGCCCCGTCGGGCGAGAAGCCGGTGGACACGAAGGCGTCCGGCATCCCGTCGGGCTTCGCCCACGACCGGCAGGGGGCGGAGAGCGCGGCGGCGAACTATGCGGTGACGCTGGTCTCCGCCGACATCCTCAAGCCCGCGCGACGGACAGAGATCGTCCGCCAGGTCTTCGTCGCCGACAAGCAGGCGTCCCTCAAGGACCGCTTCAACCGGGCGTACACCAAGGAATTCCTGAGCAACCTCGGTCTCGACGAGAACGGCAACGCGGCGGCGGACAACCCTTACATCTCGCGCACCATGCCGGTCGGCACCAAGGTCACGAGCTACTCGGACACCGCAGCCGCCATCGAGGTCTGGTGCACGGGGGTGTTCGGTACGGCCGGCGAGAAGACGACCAACCCGGTCACCAGCGACTGGTTCACCATGTCGCTCCAGCTGCACTGGGCGGACGACGACTGGAAGGTCGACAGTTTCTCGCAGAAGGACGGCCCCGCGCCCGTCCCCGGAGACGAGAAGGCGTCCACCGCCGAGGAGATGGCCAAGGCCGTCCAGGAGTACGGAGGCTTCACCTATGCCCGGTAGCCCGCGCCTCGTACTCAGGATCGCCGCCGCCCTCGCAGCCGTACAAGCCTCTGTCCTGCTGCTGGCGACCCGTGCCACGGCGGCGCCCACGCCGTCGCCCACCCCGACCCCTACGCCGTCGGACGACAACTGCGACCTCATCGTCGGCCCCGCCAAGGACTACTGCGAACGAGGCGAAAGCGGCGGCACCTCAACCGGCGGTTCCTCCACCCTCAACGACCCCACCACCGCCCTCGACCCCCTCGCCTCCCTCGCCCAGGGCTGCGCCGACGCCGCCTCCTGGACCATCAAGCAGCTCAGCAAAGCCGTCGACGAGACCGCGAACGTCGACTTCACGAACGCCCAGTTCCGTCAGCAGTACGCCATCGTCTTCGCGGCGTCGGCGATCCTCACCCTCGTGCTCTGGCTGCTCGCGGTCACCAAGCGGGCGGTGCGCGGTGTCCCCTTCACCACCGCCCTCTCCGAAGCCATCGGCTTCCTCTGGCTGACCGTGCTCGCCTCCGCCTTCACCCCGCTGATCCTCTACACCGTCGTATCGGCGACCGACGGCGTCTCCGAGGTCCTGGCCAAGGCGACCGGCGCCCAGACGGACACGTTCTTCGGCACGTTCGCCGGCGCTCTCGAGAAGGGCGACGACATCGGCGGCGGCCCGATCATGCTGATCGTCGTCTCGCTCGTGTCGATCCTCGCCGCCGGCGTCCTCTGGCTCGAGCTCGTCATCCGCGCCGCCCTGCTCTACGTCGGCGCCCTCCTCGGCACCGTCGTCTACGCCGGCCTCGTGGACAAGAACCTGTGGGGCCACGTCCGCCGCTGGGCGGGCATCATGATCGCCGTGATCCTCGTGAAGCCCGTCATCGTGATCGTCCTCGGCCTCGCCGGGGCACTGTCCGCCGAGGACGGGCCCGGCGCCTTCTCCGCCGTGGTCTCCGGACTGGCGATCATCCTGCTCGCCATCTTCGCCTCCGCGATGATCTACCGCTTCGTCCCCGGCTTCGGCGACGAACTGGCCAACTCCCGCAACAACCGCCTCATGCAGGGTGCCGAAAGCAAGGCCGCCGCGGTCATGAGCTCCCCTGCGAGCCTGGTCTCCCAGGGCATCAAGACCCACAGCACCCGCGCCGACAACCACCACGGAAGCGGCGGCCAGTCCACCGGCCCCCGCCCCTCCAACCCCGCCTCCGGCGGAGTCGCCGCGCACAGCTCACGCCCGTCGAACGGCGGCGCGGCCACCGCACCCGCACCCCGCTCCAGCAGCCCGGTGAACACCCCCCACGCCGGCAACACCCGCAACAGCAGCACCAACAGCACGGGAGGTGAAGGGCGTTGACGACCGAGTCCCACCTGTCCCATCCGGTCACGCCCCGCCGTACGTATCTGATCGGCCGGGCCCGGCCGAACGCGATCGTCGGCCGTAATCGCGAGACCGGTGAGATCGCGCTGATCGTCCTGGGCGCGTTCCTCGGCATGATGTGCGGGCTTCTCGTCCCCGTCCTGTCCGTGCGGATCGTGCTGCTCGCGGGCCTCCCGATGCTGGCGCTGTCAGCGGTGTACGTGCCGTACAAGGGCCGCACCTTCTACAAGTGGTTCGAGATCAACCGCACCTACAAGCGCACCGTGCGCCGCGGCACCACCTACCGCTCCGGCGCCGCCGAGGCGGGCACCCGCCTGGACGGCCGCGAGGTGGAGATCGGGACGCCGCCCGGAATCGGCAGGATCACCTGGCTCGCCGCCCCCTTCGGCCCGGACGAGATCGCCGTACTGCTGCACGCGGACCGCAAGACCGTCACCGCCGCCATCGAGATCGAGGGACCGGGCGTCGGCCTGCGCGACTCCGAGGACCAGGAAGCCCTCGTCGACCGCTTCGGCACCCTGCTCAAGCACGTCGCCAACGGCGACGGCTTCGTCACCCGCATCCAGATGCTGGCCCGCACCCTGCCCGCCGACCCCGACGCGCACGCCAAGGACGTCGCCGTCCGCGGCGACAACACGTCACCGGCGTGGCTGCAGCAGTCGTACGACCAGCTCCAGTCGATGGTGTCGACCAGCAGCGAGCAGCACCGTGCCTACCTCGTCGCCTGCATGCACTACACGCGCGAACTGGCCGCCGAGGCCAACGCCATGGCGCGGGCGATGCGCCGCCAGGGCGGCGGCAAGGTGGACCGGGACGCGGGGCTCGCCGTCGTCATGGCCCGTGAGCTGACCGACATCTGCTCCCGGCTCCAGGAGGCCGACATCCGCGTACGGCAGCCGCTCGGCCAGAGCAGGCTGTCCTCGCTGATCCACGGCATGTACGACCCGGACCACCCGATCGACCACATCCAGGCGATGACGCAGCGCAACGCCTGGCCGGCCGAGCTGGACGCCATGGAGCCCACCTACCTCCAGGCCAAGACCCGCGAGTCCTCCACCCGCGCCCCCTGGTGCCACGCCACGGCCTGGATCAAGGAGTGGCCGATGACCCCGGTGGGCGTCAACTTCCTGGCCCCCCTCCTCGTCCACACCCCGGACGTGATCCGCACGGTCGCCGTCACCATGGACCTCGAACCCACCGAGGTCGCCATCGAGCGGATGCTGACCGAGAAGACCAACGACGTGGCGGAGGCGTCCCGCGCCGCCAAGATGAACCGCACCGTCGACCCGCGCGACATGGCCGCCCACAGCCGCCTGGACCAGCGCGGCGAGGACCTCGCCAGCGGCGCGGCCGGCGTCAACCTGGTCGGCTACATCACCGTCTCCTCCCGCAACCCCGAGGCCCTGGCCCGCGACAAGCGGACCATACGGGCGTCGGCCGGAAAGTCGTACCTGAAGCTGGAGTGGTGCGACCGCGAGCACCACCGCGCCTTCGTGAACACACTTCCGTTCGCCACCGGCATCCGAAGGTAGGGGCTGAGCCGATATGCGGGATCCGCTGTCCGTCGTCACCGACGCCTTCACGTCCTTCCTGTTCGGGAAGATCGAGACGACACGGCTGCCGGTACGCACGTCCACCGGCCAGGCGCAGGCGGTCTACCTCCCGACCGCCGCCCCCGGCCTCGGCGACTCCGGCGTCATCATCGGCCGCGAGGTCTACTCCGGCAAGGGCTACATCTACGACCCCTTCCAGCTCTACGGCCAGCAGCTCCCCGCCCCGCACTGGCTGGTCCTCGGCGAGTCCGGCAACGGCAAGTCGGCCCTGGAGAAGACGTACGTCCTGCGGCAACTGCGCTTCCGCGACCGCCAGGTCGTCGTCCTGGACGCGCAGGGCGAGGACGGCGTCGGCGAGTGGAACCTCGTCGCGCAGGAAATGGGCATCACCCCCATCCGCCTCGACCCGATGGCCGCCCTGGACCACGGCATCCGGCTCAACCCGCTCGACCCGTCGATCACGACGACCGGACAGCTCGCACTGCTGCGGACCATCATCGAGGTCGCGATGGGGCACGGCCTCGACGAGCGGTCCGGCTTCGCCCTCAAGGTCGCGCACGCCTACGTCAACGAGACCATCGTCGAACGCCAGCCGGTCCTCTCCGACATCGTCGAGCGGCTGCGCCACCCCGAACCGGAGTCGGCGGAGGCGATGAACGTCGCCATAGACGACGTACGGGCGTGGGGCCTGGACGTCGCCCTGGTCCTGGACCGCCTGGTCGACGGTGACCTGCGCGGCATGTTCGACGGCCCGACGACCGTCGGCATCGACCTCGACGCGCCGCTCATCGTCTTCGACCTGTCCCACATCGACCGCAACTCCATCGCCATGCCGATCCTGATGGCGATCGTCGGCGTGTGGCTGGAGCACACCTGGATCCGCCCCGACCGGAAGAAGCGCATCTTCCTGGTCGAGGAGGCCTGGCACATCATCAACAGCCCGTTCGTGGCGCAGTTGTTCCAGCGGCTGCTGAAGTTCGGGCGGCGGCTCGGCCTGTCGTTCGTCGCGGTCGTCCACCACCTGTCCGACGTGGTGGACGGGGCGGCGGCGAAGGAGGCGGCGGCCATCCTGAAGATGGCGTCGACCCGGACCATCTACGCCCAGAAGGCGGACGAGGCGAGGGCGACGGGCCGGGTGCTGGGCCTGCCCAGGTGGGCCGTGGAGATCATCCCGACGCTCACCCCCGGCATCGCGGTCTGGGACGTCAACGGCAACGTCCAGGTGGTCAAACACCTGGTCACCGAGACCGAACGCCCGCTGGTCTTCACCGACCGCGCGATGACCGAGTCCTCCGCCGACTTCGCCGACGACGCCCTGCGCGCCGCCGAACGGGAGGCGGAGGAACGGGCGGCGGCCTTCGTGGAACAGCACGTCGGTGACTCCGAATCGACGGTGGCGTAGAGGGAGCACGCGTGAGACCGGACGATCACCGCGAGCACGGCCGGGCCGGCGGCCGGGGCGGCGGCATCCCCGACGGGCTGCTGATCGGCATCCTCGCGTTCCTCATCGGCGTGACCGCCATGGTGTGGACGGCCACCGGCCTCGCGGGCCTCTTCGCCCACGGCCACTGGCCGTCCGGCGTCACCTTCACCCGCGCCCCGGTGGCCGGGCGCCACCTCGTCACCGACCCGCAGGACCTCCCCGCCGCCTGGCCGGACACCCCGGAGGCCGCCCTCTCGGGGTACGGCCTCTTCTGGGGCCTGCTCATCGGCCAGCTGATGATCCTGGCCGTCCTGACGGTGTTCACCGTGGGCACGGTGGCCCGCTGGAGAGCCGTACGGGCACGACGCCGGGCGGAACGGGCGACGGGGGGCGCGCCGCGGCGGCCGGAGCCGGCGCAGCAACCCGAGCAGGAGCCGCAGCCGCAGCCGGCGCCGAAGCACCTGCACGAGGTACCGACCCCGAGGGGTCCCGAGGAGGAGACTCCGGCGCGGGAAGAGCCCGTGGCCGCGCTCATGGCCGACGACGGGCGGGCGAGCGGGTGGGAAACCCCCCGCACCGAGGGCGCGGGACTGCTCTACGGCCCCCCGGCCACCCGCCACACCACCGCGACCCAGGCCGTACGCGACGCGGAGGGCCCCGCCCTCGTCCTCACCTCCAACCCCACCCTCTGGCACGACACCAAGGACGCCCGCGCCAAACTCGGCCCCACCCACCTCTACGACCCCACCCACCTCTGCGACACCCCGGCCCGCCTCCACTGGTCCCCCACCACCGGCTGCGAGGACAAACGAACAGCCGCAGACCGCGCGGCGGCCCTCCTCGCCCCCGTCCGCCCCACCTCCCGCCTCGACCAGGCGGTCAGCGACACCGCGGAGACCCTGCTCCGCAGCTACGTCCACGCCGCCGCCGTGGACGGCCGTACGATCCGCCACGTCCACCGCTGGTCCCAGGGCCTCCAGGTCCACGACGCCGTACGCATCCTCCGTACCAGCCCCAAGGCCGCCCCCGGCGCCGCCGGCGAACTCGAGGCGGCCCTCACGGCGCACCCCGAACGCCGGGACATGGCCCAGCAGCTGACCACCCGCGCCCTGGCCGCACTCTCCACGGTCAACGTCCGCGAGGCCTGCACTCCCAACCGAACTGATGCCCTCGCCTTGGATTCCTTTGTCCATGAAGGGGGCACGCTTTATGTCGTGGGTGAATCCATCGAGGACCCCCGGAGCAGTCCGGGCGCGATGCCCCTGCTGACGGCCCTCGCCTCACACGTGGTCGAGCACGGCCGGCGCATGGCCGAACGGTCATCCTCCGGTCGGCTCGACCCACCACTCACCCTCGTCCTGGACGACGTGGCGGCCGTGGCCCCGCTCCCCCAGCTCCCGGACCTGCTCACCACCGGCACGGACCTCGGCCTGCCCACCCTGGCCCTCCTCCGCTCCCGCGAACAGGCCAGATCCCGCTGGCCCCACACCGAACTACCGGTCTGAGCCTCCGGCTACGGTCGCCCGACCACCATCTCCAGCTCCCGCTCCCCCGGCTTGTCCGCCAACGGCACGGTCACCCCGCTCTCCACGAACCCGGCCTTGTGGTAGAAGCCCAGCGCCCGCGCGTTCTCCGGGTGCACGATGAGCCGCACCCGCTCCGCGCCACGCCCCCACGCCCACTCCACCGCGGCGTCGAACAGCGCTTTGGTCAGCCCGCTCCCCCGGTACCCGGGCGCCACGTACACCCCCACCAGATGCCCCTGCCGCCGCTCCACGGGGAACCCGGCCCAGTCCGTCGACCCGGCCTCCTCGATCAGCACGACGACGTTGCCGACCCACTTCCCGTCCTTCACCTCGGCGATGAACTGCCGCGCCCCGTCGGCGTCCTCCGCGACCCTCACCGTCCGCTCCTGCCAGAACGAGTCCGGCCGGGCCACGGCCTCCTCGTAGGTCTCCAGGTAGGCGAGGTCCGCGACCGGGTCCCGCAGCGCGGTGAGCCGCAACTCCCTCGCCGCGACCCACTCCTCCGCGCGCACCGGCCGGATCACACAGTCGTCGACGGGCTTGGCACTGGTACTCATCCCCGCCACCGTAGTACCGGGGTACCACGGCCTTCACCCGGAATACGACCCGCGGTACGACGCCCCCCGCCCCCACACGGACGATCATCGACGCAGGAAAGACGGCTCGGCCCCGACCGGCGGACGGACCCACCACCATGGACCTCGTGACGAACGACCGAGAGGCCCCACCGACGGGGACACCGGCGGGGACACGGACGACGGAGCCCCTCACCCAGTACCTGCAACGCGTCAATCAGCGGGTGCACGCCTTCGACCGGCGCCACCCGCTGCCGTGGGACGTGACCTTCGCCGGCTTCTGGGTGACGGCCGCGCTCATCGACTACACCGGTGACGGCTGGCGCAACGTCACCCACAACCCGGACGCGCCCGGCCCCCTCCTCCTCGCCCTGAGCCTCGGCCTGTCCGTCCCCCTCCTGTGGCGCCGCGCCCACCCCGCGGCGGTCCTGCTCGCCATGGCCCCGTTCGCCCTGGTCAACGCCTGGTCCGGCGCCACACTCCAGGCGGCGCTCCTCCAGCTCGTCGTCGTCTACCACATCACCCTGCGCCTCTCCCTGCGCCATCTGTGGTGGGCCCCTGCCCTGGTCCTCGCACCCGTGGTGATCTCCGCGGCCCGCTACGGCGAGGGCGAGTGGAGCCAGCAGATCGGCTCCCAGCTGACGTCCGTCCTCGTGGCCGTCCTCATCGGCATCACGGTCCGCACCCGCCAGAACTACACCGAGGCCCTGGAGGACCGCGCCCGCCGCCTGGAGACCGAACGCGACCAGCAGGCCCAGCTCGCCGCCGCCGCCGAACGCGCCCGTATCGCCCGCGAGATGCACGACATCATCGGCCACAACCTGTCCGTCATCACGGGCCTCGCCGACGGCGGCAGGTACGCGGCCGGCAAGTCCCCGGAACGCGCCGCCCAGGCCCTGGACGCCATCGCCACCACCAGCCGTCAGGCCCTCGGCGAGCTCCGCCGCCTTCTGGACGTCCTCCGCGACGACGACACCGCCCACCCCGCCGAACGGACTCCTCAGCCCGGCCTCACCGACCTGGACCAGCTCATCGACGGCGTCCGCAGCGCGGGCCTGCCCGTCCACACCCGTGTCGAGGGCCGGGCGACCCTCCCCCCGGGCCGCCAGCTCACCGTGTTCCGGGTCGTCCAGGAAGCCCTCACCAACACCCTCAAGCACGCCGGCCCCGAAACGACCTCCGAGATCTCCCTCGTCCACGGGGACGGGGGCGCCGTCACGGTCACCATCACCGACACCGGAAAGGGCACACCGCCCTCCGCCCCGTCCGACGGCCGTGGCATCCCCGGAATGCGCGAGCGAACAGCCTTGTACGGCGGCACACTTGAGGCCGGTCCACGCCCGCACCCCGAGCAGGGCTGGCGCGTCCGTCTCCACCTTCCGGAGGAAACCCCGCAGTGACCACCGTCCTCATCTCCGACGACCAGCCCCTCCAGCGCTTCGGCTTCCGCATGCTCCTGGAGAGCCAGGACGACATGACGGTCCTGGGCGAGGCGTCGAACGGCAGCGAAGCGATCCGCATGACGTCGGAACTGCGCCCCGACGTGGTCCTGATGGACATCCGCATGCCCGGCCTGGACGGCATCGAGGCGACCCGCCGCATCGCCGCCACCGGCGACCGCACCCGCGTCCTCATCCTGACCACGTTCGACCTGGACGAGTACGCCTACGCCGGCCTCCGCGCGGGCGCCTCCGGTTTCCTCGTCAAGGACGCCCGGCCGGAGGAACTCCTCTCCGGCATCCGCTCCGTGGCGTCCGGGGACGCGGTCGTCGCCCCCAGCCTCACCCGCCGTCTCCTCGACGCCTACGCCCGGCATCTGCCGGTCGGCGACGGCACCGTGGACGTCTCCCGCCCCGACGCGCGTCTGTCCGCCCTCACGGAGCGGGAACGCGAGATCCTCACCGTCATCGGAAAGGGCTGGACGAACACCGAGATCGCCACCCGCCTCCACCTGGCCGAGTCCACGGTGAAGACCCACGTGGGCCGGATACTCGCGAAGACCGGCTCACGGGACCGCATCCAGGCGGTGATCCTGGCGTACGACACGAAACTGGTGGAGCCGTCCTGAAACGCAGAAAGCCCCCGTGCCGAATGGCACGGGGGCTTTCTCCAATATTTGTTCGGCGGCGTCCTACTCTCCCACAGGGTCCCCCCTGCAGTACCATCGGCGCTGTAAGGCTTAGCTTCCGGGTTCGGAATGTAACCGGGCGT
>NZ_JBIBZI010000007.1:0-116791 GCF_043084105.1 Streptomyces sp. NPDC014676
TCGCCCTGCGCCGGCCGCGCCCTACCCGCGCCCCGGTCCGGGGGGGGGGGGGTTCCGCGGGGGGGCCATGGGGGGGGCCGCCCCCGGCCCCCCCGCTCCCCTCGTCGTCCGCGCGGCGGGTACCGGCGGACGCCGGACGGATGCGCCGACGGCATCCGTCCGGCCGGACGGGGTCCTACGGCTGCCGGGCGGCGCCGGACCGGCCGAGTTCGCCGGTCTCCCCGGCGAACACCACCGCGCCCCGGCGCAGTACGTACACGAAGGCGGGGCGGCCGTGCAGGGCGGGCGGCAGCCGCTGCTCGGCGACGACCACGCACGCGTCGAGCGCGGCCAGCAGCGCGTACGTGCGGGCCGCGACCGCCGGCGACATGCCCTGGGCGGGCTCGTCGACGAGCACCACACGCACGCGCGGCGACAACACCCGGCACAGGGCCAGCATCCGCTGCTCGCCCCCGGAGAGCGTGCCGGCCCGGCGCTCCAGCAGCGGCCGCAGCGACGGGTAGGCGTCGAGGGCGCGGGCGGGGTCGGGGGCGGTGAGGGCGAGGTTCTCCCGCACGGTGAGGGAACCGAACACCGCCCGCCGCTCCGGCACCAGGCACAGCCCGCGCCGGGCCCGCTCGTACGCCGGCACGCCGGTCACGTCCCGCCCGTCCCACACCACGGCCCCGCCGGACAGCGGCACGTCACCGGCCAGCGCGCGCAGGGCGGTCGTACGGCCGGAGCCGTTGCGGCCCAGCAGCACGGTGACGCCGGGGCCGGGAGCGGCGAGGGTGACGCCGTGCAGGGCCTCCAGGGGGCCGTACCGCACACGCGCGCGGCGCAGGGAGATCACGGTCATGGGCCGGCCGTCTCCCCGAGGGCGCCCAGGACGCTCCCGGGCGGTCCGGAGGCGACGATCCGGCCCGCCGCCATCACGTGCACGACGTCGGCGAGGCCGGCGACCAGGTCGAGATCGTGCTCGACGACCAGGAGGGCCGTGCCGTCGGCGGCCAGCGCCCGCAGGATCCGGGCCAGCGCGGTGACCTCGGCGGTGTCGAGACCGGCGGCGGGTTCGTCGAGCAGCAGCACGCGCGGGGCGGCGGCGAGGGCCCGCGCGACCTCCACCCGGCGCAGTGTCCCGGTGGGGAGTCCGGCGGCGGGCCGCGCCCTCATCGGCCCGTCGAGCCCGAAGAGCCGCAGCGTCCGCTCCACCGCGCCGGGATCGCGCGGCCGGCCCCGCTCGGCGCCGACGCGCACGTTGTCGGCGACGGTCAGCGTCGGGAAGACCGCCAGTTGCTGGAACGTCCGCGCGATCCCGAGCCGGGCGCGGGCGTGCGCGGGCAGCCGCGTGATGTCCCGCCCGCCGAGCGAGACCGACCCCCGCGCGGGGCGCAGGGTCCCCGCCAGACAGTGGAACAGCGTGCTCTTCCCGGCCCCGTTGGGCCCGACGACGGCGGTCACCCGCCCGGCGGGGACGTCCAGGTCCACCCCGTCCAACGCGGTGAACCCGCCGTACCGGACCCGCAGACCGCGGGCGGCGAGCACCGGAGGGCCGGGGGCCGGTGCGGAGGGCCCCGAGTGCCGACGCCCCACCGGGATCTCACCCCCGCCCTCACGCACCGGCGCGGGGGTACCCGCGGCCGAGGGCCGGTGAGACGCGTGCGGCTCCGCGGAGCGGCGCGCCGGAGCGGGCGACTCCCGAGCCTGTCCGGTGGGGCGTCCGTCCTCGGTGGTTTCCCGGCCCGTGCCGTTCCGCCGTCGTGTGGGCTCGTGGCCCGGTGGCTCTTCGATGGCCGGTTGTTCTTCGCGCGGGTGCTCCGGCGGCTGTCCGGCGGGGTGTTCGTCCCCGGCGGCTTCCGTGTCGCCCTGCCGTCGTGCCGGGCCGTAGGCGGGCCGGCCCGCCGACGTTCGTGGTCCGCCGGTGGCTTCGGGGCGGCCGAGGGGCTCCACGCCCGGCTCGCCGGTCCGGGTGGCGGTCCGTTCCGGCAGCCCGGTCCGGGATCCGGTGCCGTGGGCGCCGGCCCGGGCGTCCGGTCCCGGCCCGGTGCCCGTCGCCGTCGCGCCCGCCGGGACCCGGGGCGGCCCTGGTGGCGGTCGCGGAGGGCCCGGGCGGGTGCGGAGACGTGCGGCCGAGGGGGCCGGTGCCGGGCGGGGCCGGACGCGGAACCGGTTCGCCGCGTCGCGCAGGGCTTCGCGGGGGCCGTCCGGGAAGCGGCCGGACAGGACCGCGAGGACGCCGATCACCGCCGCCGCCACGCCCCCGCGCGTGCCCGCGTCCAGGCCGACCAGGAGGGCCGCCGCGAGAAGGGCGCCCAGGGTGCTGTCGGCGCCCAGGACCACCACCGCGGCGAACCACAGCAGGCCCCGCACGGGGTCGTACGCGGCCGGGTCGAAGGCGCGCAGCCCCATGCCGAGCATGCCGCCGCCGAGCGCGGCCAGCGCCGCCCCGGACACGAAGGCGAGGAGTTTCAGCGACGGGACGCGCACGCCCGCCGCCCGCGCCCCGGACTCGTGGTCCCGCATCGCCGCCAGGGCGCGGCCCGTACGGCCCCGGCGCAGTGCCCAGGCGGCGAGCAGCGCGCACGCCAGGAGGACCAGCTCCAGGACGTAGTACGCGCGGTCGCCGTCGAAGCCCGCCGGGCGGCCCAGCGACAGTCCGGACGTGGCGTACGGCTGGTCGAAGACGAAACGGCTCACCCCGACGCCCACCGCGAACGTCGCCAGCGCCAACGCGAGCCCCCGGCGGCCGATCGCCGGCCAGCCGGTCAGCACGCCCAGCGGAGCCACCAGGACGACCGCCACCGCGAGCGCGGCCAGCTCCGGCAGCCGGGGCAGGCCGGGGAAGCGGCCGGCCGCCAGCAGCGCCGTGAAGAGGGCGCCCAGACCCGCGTACGCCGCCTGCCCGAGCGAGATCTGCCCGCCCCGGCCGGTGACCACCACCAGCGACAGCAGCACCACACCCAGCGCCGGCACCTGCACCGCCGTGTGCAGATCACGCCCGGCGAGGCCCAGCGGCAGCAGGAACAGCACCCCGGCCACGATCCAGGCGCCCGGGTGAGCGGGCACCCGCGCGGCGGCGGCGGGGTGCGGGAGCGCGTCGCGCGTGCCGACTCCGGGCAGCGCCAGGGCGGCGACCAGCAGCGCCACCACGAACAGGTTGGCGCCCACCGCCTGCAGCAACGGCTCGCCCCATCCGGACGGGTGCAGCCGCGTGAGCTGACTCTGCGCCACTCCGACGCCGAGCGCGACGACCACCGCCACGGTCAGGCCGCGCATCCGCGCGGCGACCGCGACCGCCACCACCTCCATCACGAGCAGCGGCAGCCCGTACGGGTCGAGCCGCACGTACGGCGCCAGCAGCACGCCGGTAAGACCGGCCGTGAACGAGCCGAACGCCCAGCCCGCCGCCGCCACCCGGTCCGCGTCCACACCGGTGAGCACGGCCAGTCGCCGGTCGTCTACGACGGCCCGCAGCTCCCGCCCGAACCGCGTCCGGCGGATCACCGTCCCGACCCCCGCGGCCAGCACGGCCACCACCGCCAGCTGTCCCCACGGCTCCGCCGCCACCAGCACCGGCGCGTCGTCCCGCGCCCCCTGCCCCCACAGCAGCGCCGCCCCGCCCACCAGCAGGACGAACACCCCGAGGGACGCCACCAGCGCCCGTGCCGGATCGCTGCCCCGCACGGACAGCGGCCGGAACACGAAACGCTCCAGCACCACCCCGGTCCCCGGCGCCACCACCAGCAGCGTCAGCGCGGCGGCCGGCCACAGCGGCCAGCCCCGGTCGACCACCAGGCCGCGCAGCACATAGGCGCACACCATCGCGATCGCGCCGTGCGCGAAGTTCAGCACCCCGGTCGCCCGGTACGTCACGATCAGACCGATCCCGGTGAGCGCCGCCACGGCGCCCACCGACAGGCCGGCCAGCGTGAGGTCGTACGTCAGCGAGGACATCGGAGAGGCCTCAGCCGGACCCGTCGGCGGGTTCGCAGACCGGGCAGGGCCCCAGCTCGCCGCCCGCGATCAGCTTCCCGTCCACCGGGACCGCCTCCGCCTTCCCCGCGACCAGCGGGCAGTCCGCGCGGTGCCACAGCGTCCCGCCCGGCACCATCAGCGTCTCGGCGCTGACGGCCACCGGCCCGCCGGCCGGCCGTCCCGGATCGTCGGTGCCGGCCGGCCCGGCGGCGGCCTGCGGGCCGTACGGCTCCTCCACGCGCGTGGCGGCGAGCGCGTCCCGGCCGCGGGCGAGCAGCACCGCCCCGGCGACGATCAGCGCGGCTCCGGGGATGCTGCAGGAGGCCAGGTAGGGCAGCTGCCGTGCGGTGTGACGCTCACCCGAGACGCCGTACCAGCCGATGACGCACAGCACCGCGCCGGCGGCGAGCGCGGCCCAGCCCGCCCGGAGGACGGGGTGCGCGATCCGGAGTCGGGCAGTCCGCATGGCTTGCACTATGCCCCCTGGGACCCGACCCTGAAAGCACCGGGCGCACACGCCCCGGACCGACACCCGATTGGTGAGCCAGATGGTTCTCGGCAATGGCATCGGGCGGGGGAGCACGAGGGCGGGAAGGCGCGGACCGCGGACCGCGGGACGGGGCACGGCGCTGGCCGCCGCCCTGGCCCTGGTCCTGGCGCCGGGCCTCGCGGCGTGCAGCGACGACAGCGGTGGCGGCGGCGGGACCTCCACGCCGTCGGCGGACCGGACGACGAACGCACCGGGCAGCGCGCCCGCGAACCAGGCGGAGGCCGAACAGGAGATCCGGCGGAACTGGGAGAAGTTCTTCGACCCCGAGACCCCGGTGGACGAGAAGAAGAAACTCCTGCAGAACGGTGAGCTGCTGGGCCCGGTGCTCGAGGCGTTCAGCGGCGACAACCGCGTCGGACAGGTGAAGGCGAAGGTCACCGAGATCGCGTTCACCTCACCGACCGAGGCGGACGTGACGTTCACCCTGACCCTCAGGGGAGCCACCGCCCTCCCGGACGCCTCCGGCGTCGCCGTCGACGACGACGGCACCTGGAAGGTCTCCGTCAAGTCCCTGTGCGCGCTCGTGCGGCTGAGCGGCGATGAGACACCCCCGGACATCCCGGGCTGCTGAGGCCCTCGCCGCGGCGGCGCTCCTCGCCTTGACCGCGGCCTGCGGCAGCCGCCTGCCGGAAAGCGACTTCGAGCACGACGACCGCCCGTCCGCGACCGCCCGGGACGCCGGCGAGCCGATCCGCGTCGGCATCGTCACCAGCGCCACCAGCCCGGTCGGCGGCGGCGCCTTCACCGGCCCGCGCGACGGCGCGACGGCGTGGTTCGACCGGCTCAACGCGCGCGGCGGCATCGACGGCCGGCGCGTCGAGGTGCGGCAGTGCGACGACGGCGGCAGCGGCGTCGGCAACAACGAGTGCGTGCACCGGCTGATCGACGAGGAGAAGGTCGTCGCCCTGGTCGCCACCACCGCCCTGGACTACGCGGGCGCCCCCCGCGTCTCCCGCGCGGGCGTCCCCGACATCGGCGGCCAGCCCATCGGCGCCGCCTACGACACCTACCCGCACCTCTACGGCGTCTACGGCAGCGACGCGCCCAGGAACGGCACCCCCGGCTGGGACGGCAGGCTGTACGGCGGCACCGAGGTGTACCGCTACTTCAAGCGCGAGCACGGCGCCCGCACGGCCGCCGTCGTCTCCTACAACCAGTCCGCGTCCGCCGCCTACGCCCGCCTCGTCGAACGCGGCCTGAGGGCCGAGGGCTACAAGGTGGTCACCGAGCAGGTCGACTTCGCGCTGCCCAACTTCCGCGCGGTGGCCGCCGACCTGAAGGAGCAGGGCGCCGACCTGGTCTTCGACGCCATCGACGGCCACGGCAACGCCCGCCTGTGCCGGGCCATGGACGACGTCGGCGCCCGGGTCACCGCCAAGGTCACCAACGTGCAGAACTGGACGTCCACCGTCGCCGAGGACTACAAGGAGGCACCGCACTGCCGCAACGCCCTGTGGGCGACCGGCTCCAGCCGCAACTTCGAGGACACCGGCCACCCGGCCGTACGCGCGTTCCGGGACGCCACCGAGGACCTCGGGACGCACTCCCAGTGGCAGTTGGAGGGCTGGGCCGCCGCCCGCTGGTTCACCGACGCGGCGCGGTCGTGTGCCCGTACGGGCATCACGCGCGCGTGCGTCGACGCCTATGTGAACCGCGCCCGGGACTACACCGCGGGCGGACTGCTGCTGCCCGTCTCGTTCGAACGCTCGCCCGAGCCGCCGGCCACGAGCCGGACCTGTCTGTCCGTGGCCCGCTGGCGGGACGGCGAGGGCTGGGTGTCGCAGGGCGACATGAACCGCACCTGCTTCGAGGTGCCGCAGCTGGCCTACGAGCCCTGACTCAGGACAGCGGCTGTCCGCGGCGGCCGGCGGACTCGCCCGCGGACCGGAGACACCGCCGCGCCCGCGCTTCGCGTCCGAGGCGCTGGAAGGACGGGCCGCTCGGCGCGGTCAGAGCGGCTCGGTGCCGGCTTGCTCGCTCTTCGGCTCGGGCTGCGACGTCACCGCCGCGTACTCCGGATGGTTCATGTCGAACGCGGGCGACTCCGAACGGATCCGGGGCAGCGTCGTGAAGTTGTGCCGGGGCGGCGGACACGAGGTCGCCCACTCCAGGGAGCGGCCGAACCCCCACGGATCGTCGACCTCGACCTTCTCGCCGTACCTGGCGGTCTTCCAGACGTTGTAGAGGAACGGCAGCGTGGACATGCCGAGCAGGAAGGCGCCGATGCTGGAGACGGTGTTCAGCGCGGTGAAGCCGTCCGCCGCGAGGTAGTCGGCGTAACGGCGCGGCATGCCCTCCGCGCCCAGCCAGTGCTGCACCAGGAACGTGGTGTGGAAGCCGACGAACAGCGTCCAGAACTGGATCTTGCCGAGCCGTTCGTCGAGCATCTTCCCGGTGAACTTGGGCCACCAGAAGTAGAACCCGGCGAAGGTCGCGAAGACGACGGTGCCGAAGACCACGTAGTGGAAGTGCGCGACGACGAAGTACGAGTCCGTCACATGGAAGTCCAGCGGCGGCGACGCCAGCAGCACCCCGGTCAGCCCGCCGAAGAGGAACGACACCAGGAACCCGGTCGCCCACAGCATGGGCGTCTCGAAGGACAGCGACCCCTTGATCATGGTGCCGGTCCAGTTGAAGAACTTCACGCCCGTCGGCACCGCGATCAGGAAGCTCATGAAGGAGAAGAACGGCAGCAGCACCGCGCCGGTCGCGAACATGTGGTGCGCCCACACCACCACCGACAGGCCCGTGATGGCCATGGTGGCGCCCACCAGCGTCAGATAGCCGAACAGCGGCTTGCGGCTGAAGACCGGGATGATCTCCGTGACGATCCCGAAGAACGGCAGCGCGATGATGTAGACCTCGGGATGGCCGAAGAACCAGAACAGGTGCTGCCACAGCAGCGCCCCGCCGCCCGCGGCCTCGAAGACCTGCGAGCCGAACCGCCGGTCCGCCTCCAGCACCAGCAGCGCCGCCGCGAGCACCGGGAACGCCAGCAGGATCAGGATCGACGTGAACAGCGTGTTCCAGGTGAACAGCGGCATCCGGAACATCGTCATCCCCGGCGCACGCATCCCGACGATGGTGGTGATGAAGTTGACCGCGCCGAGGATGGTGCCGAAGCCGGACAGCGCGAGGCCCATGATCCACAGGTCCGGGCCGAGGCCGGGGGAGTACTCCATGCTGTTCAGCGGCGCGTAGGCGAACCAGCCGTAGGCGGCCGGGCCTCCGGTGACCACCAGCGAGGCGAGCACGATCAGCCCGCCGAAGAGGAACAGCCAGTACGAGAACATGTTCAGCCGCGGGAAGGCCACGTCGGGCGCCCCGATCTGCAGCGGCATCAGCTCGTTGGCGAAGCCGGCGAAGCTGGGCGTGGCGAACAGCAGCAGCATGATCGTGCCGTGCAGGGTGAACATCTGGTTGAACTGCTGGTTGTCGACGAGCTGCAGGCCCGGCCGGGCCAGTTCGGCGCGCATCAGCAGCGCCATCACGCCGGCGATCAGGAAGAACACGAACGACGTGATCAGGTAGAGGTGGCCGATCTTCTTGTGGTCGGTGGTGGTCAGCCAGTCGATCACCAGCCGCCCGCGCCGCTGCCGGCGCGCCGGTCGCGCCGCCGCCTGGACGGTCTGCGTCCCCATCGCTCGCCCCTTCGCTTCTCGCGCGCCGGGCCCCGCCGGGAGCCCGCGCCACATGTACCCCGGGCCCACGCCATGATGCTCGCCCCTGCCGGTCACCGACAGAGGACGTGGCGGATCGTGTGACGGAAACGCGCGTTTTCTGTGCGCACCGGCTTGCGTGATCGTGTGCGGCGGCGGAAAAGGAATGGGGCCCGGGAGTACTTCCCCCGGCACTTTCCGCCGGAGTTAATCGCGCCCGTGGTGTGACACGCGGGAATTACGTTCGAATGCCTGCGGAAGGCGTACCGAACCGCCCGTCCGGGTGACGGCCACCGTCACGAACGCCTGTCGTGATCCTGTGACAGAAGTGTGACCGCCGGGGGATCCGTCCGGGTGTTCCCGCCTCCGGCTTCCCCGCTTCCGGGTCAGGGCATAGCGTGGCCGCATGGCACCCATTCCGACACCCTCCGCGGAACCCCACGACAGTCCGGACGCCTATGTCGGCCTCGCGGCGGACCGGGCAGAGCACCTAGCGCGGGAGCGCGGCTGGTCGACCGTGCGGGCGCTGGCCCCGGGGACGATCATCACCATGGAGTACCGCGCGGGCCGGCTGAACTTCGAGGTGGAGGACGGCGTGGTGGCGCGCGCCTGGAAGGGCTGACACACGGCGACGGCCCCGGTTCCCTCACCGGAACCGGGGCCGTGGCGTGCGCGCCCGTCAGGGGCGGCCGGCCGACGTCGTACCGCGCGGATGGCGTTCCGCGTGCTGCGGGCGGCGACTGCCCGCCGGGGTGACCGGGGAGCGCTCCGCGCGGGTCGTGTGCGGCCCGGGCGCCAGATAGGCGGGCGACCGGGAGGCCGGGCGGCCCGTGGGAACCGGCTCGGGGGCCGTGTCCGCGCGGCCGGGAAGCGGCCTGAGCACGACGGGCCGCCCGGGAGCGCCGGCCTCCGCCGTGTCGCCCCAGGGCGCCCGCCAGCGGGCGCGCAGGGCGAGGATCCGTGTCTCCGCGCGGGCGATCACCGGCTCGAACCAGGGCAGTGCCAGCAGGATCAGCAGGCCCGCGACCCAGCCCAGGACCACATCGCTCAGCCAGTGGGTCCCGATGTAGACGGTGGAAAGCCCCACGCCGAGCGAGGTCACGGCCGACAGCGCGGACAGCCAGCGGCGCGCTCTCGGGGTGGAGGCCAGATAGGCCAGGATTCCCCAGGTCACCACGGCGTTGGCGGTGTGGCCGCTGGGAAATATGTCGCCGCCGAGCCACATCTCGTTCGAGCCGATCTCGGTCGCGTAGTGCGGTCCGAGGCGCCCCATGCCGTACTTCGCGGCACCGACGGTGACGTTGAGCAGCAGCAGGGAGACCCCGAGGGCGAGCAGCGGACGCAGGGTGTGCTGCCGCCAGGAGCGCCAGCCCAGCCAGGCCGCCACCATCACCGCCGTCGGGCCGCGCTGGCCGAGGACCACGTAGTAGTCGACGAAGGCGTGGATCTCGGGCCACTGCTGATAGGGGCGGAAGAACATCACCTGCCAGTCCAGCCGGACCAGCCAGGAGGTGATCAGTACGGCCCACACGATCGCCAGGTAGAAGGCCAGGGCGGCGCCGAACAGCACCATCCGGTGCCGGCTCATTCGCGGCATGCCGACGTGAGCCGGTCGTTCCGGCTCACGATCCAGCCTCGCGAACACCCGGTCCAGGCGGGTGGGCTTCGATTCGGTACGCACTCAATCGACGTTACAGCGAGTGAGCGCGGAACCCTGTCGAATCAGCCTCTTTGTGATGACGATGTGATGTGGCATTCCTCTCAGAAGGGCCTTTATCTCCGGCGAATCCGCAAACCCCGGATGCTGCGGACTTCAATTCCTTTGATCATTCCGGGGGAGGGTTTTATCGCGCTTTTGAATTCGTTCACCGGGGGCTGGTGCGGAATTTCCTCGGCGCTCATCGGCCGCTCGGGGCGGGTCAGGGCGGACCGGAGCCGTTCAGCCAGAAGGCCCCGTACACCGCCGAGGCCGTCGCGACGACCCCCACGACCAGCGCGGACCTGGGCGTACGCAGTCGGGCCAGGGCCGGGGCGAGGGGCAGCAGCAGGGGGAAGGCGGGCAGCAGCAGCCGCGGTTTCGAGCCGAAGTAGCTCGACGCGCCCAGGGCGAGCGCGGTGACGACCCCGGCGTACACCAGCAGGGGGAGGGGCTGGCGCTGCCGTACGCAGACGGCGTACAGCCACACCACGAGGCCGACGCCGGCCACCAGTCCGAGGCCCGCCAGGGCGGACGGGAACGACGTGAACATGGCGGCGACGAAGCGGGCGAAGGCGTACCCCCCGTCGAAGCCGTTCCGCCAGCCGGCCTGCACGTCGAGATACCCCAGCGGCCCGTCGCCGGTCCGGTGCCCGACCCACAGGACGTAACCGGCGGCGCCGAGGGGCGCGAGGAGCATGCCGAGCACCCGGCGCAGGCGCACATCGGAGGTGTCTGTCGCACGCGGGGCGCCCTCCGGTGCCTGCGTGCGCCGTGCGATCCCGGGCGCGCCGGCGCGTTCCCCGGCCCGCGCGCCGTCCTCCGCCACCGCGCTGCGATCCCGCGCGAAAGAAGTCCGTTCCCGCGCGGGGGAGGAGCGGTCCCGTGCCGAAGCGTGTCCCTCCGCGGAGACGTCTTCCCGCGGAGAGACGTGTCCCCGCGCGGAGGCGCGTTCCCGCAGGAACGAGGCGATGCCCGCCGCCCACACCGCCGCGACCACCGCCAGCCCCACCGGACGGGTCAGCCCCGCCAAGCCCGCCAGGACCCCCGCCGTCACCCAGCGCCCCGTCAGCACGGCGTACAGCGACCACGCGGCGAGCGCGGTGAACAGGGACTCGCTGTACGCCATCGACTGCACGACCCCGACCGGCAGCACCGCCCACAGCAGCACCGCGCAGACCCCGGCCCGGCGCCCGTGCACATGGTCGGCCACCGCGAAGATCCCCCAGGCCGCCGCGAGCGAGGCGAGCACGCTCACCACGAAGCCCCCGTCGGCGTACGACAGCGGCGACACCGCCGCCACCAGCCGCTCCAGCCACGGGAGCAGCGGAAAGAACGCCAGGTCGGAGTGGACGTCCCCGTCGGGCAGCCGCACCTCGTAGCCGTACCCCAGCTCGGCGACCCTCGTGTACCAGAGCGAGTCCCAGCGGGCGGTCAGCAGGGTGTACGCGTCCTTGCCGCGCGCCCCGCTCCACAGGGCCAGCGCGACCAGGCCCAGGGCACGCACGGCGGCGTACCCGAGGAGTGCCGGCGCGGCCCGGCGCAGCGCCCCGGAGCGGGCCGGGACGACGCGCGTGTCGAGATCGTTCACGCGCCCGATTATCGACCCGGAGCGGAACCGGCCGGCCCGGCGGGACGTGTGACCCGGACGGGGGAAGGCGTGCGCCCCGGACGGGGGAAGTGGTGTACGCCACACCGATCCGCCGGAGCTGTGAGACGCCCGCCACTCGACCCCGGCTCCCACTCGCGTACTCTGACGTGTCACTCGCCGTTCGCTGCGCGGGCCGGAGACCACCGCTCCTCTCCGGCCGAGTCACGGGGGAGTCCCCGACCCCGTGAGCCCGCCGATCGCGAGGGAACATCTGGGAGGTACGTGTACATGTCCGGGACGACCACGGCCGCCGCCGCGCTGTGCCGTCGGGCGGCCGGGGCCGGTGCCAACCGCTGGGTGGTACTCGTCGTCCTCTGCGTCAGCCTGCTGCTGGTCGCCGTCGACGCCACCGTGCTGCACGTCGCGGTTCCCGCCGTCACCGAGGACCTGCGGCCCGGCGCGATGGAGCTGCTCTGGATCGTCGACGTCTACCCCTTGGTCTGCGCCTCGCTGCTGATCCTCTTCGGCACCCTCGGCGACCGGATCGGCCGCAGACGCGTCCTGCTGCTCGGCTACGCGTTGTTCGGCGTCGCCTCCGGCATGGCGGCCCTCGCGGACAACGCGCAGGTGCTGATCGTGGCGCGGGCGCTGCTCGGCGTCGGCGGCGCGATGATCATGCCGGCGACGCTGTCGATCCTGCGCCAGGTCTTCCCGGACCGGCGCGAGCGGGCCTTCGCCATCGGCATCTGGAGCGCGGTCGCCGCCGTGGGCGCGGCGGTCGGCCCCCTGCTCGGCGGCTTCCTGCTGGAGCACTTCTGGTGGGGCTCGGTGTTCCTGGTCAACATCCCGCTGATGCTGGTCAGCCTCCCGGTCGGGCGGATCCTGCTGCCCGAGTCGAAGGGCGCGGGCGACGGCCCCTGGGACGTGACCGGCGCGCTGATGGCCGCCGCCGGACTGTTCGCGGTGGTCCTCGGAGTGAAGCGGCTCGGCGGCGGCGCCTCCGCCGCCGGCGTGTGGACCGTGCTGCCGCTGCTCGTGGGCGCCGGACTGCTGGCCGCCTTCGTGCGCCGGCAGCGGCGCCGTACGCATCCACTGGTCGACCTGCGGATGTTCGCCCGGCCGGCGTTCAGTACGTCGGTGGGCTGCATCGTGCTGGCGATGCTCGCCCTGGTGGGCCTGGAACTGATCGCGGCCCAGTACCTCCAGCTCGTGCTCGGGCTCTCCCCGCTGGAGACCGGGCTGCGCCTGCTGCCGCTGACGATCGCGGCGATGGCGGCGGGCCTGGCGGGCGCGCGGATGCTGCGCCGGTTCGGCCCGCGCCGCATGGTCTGCTCCGGTTTCTGCCTGACGGCCGCCGCGGTGGTGGTCCTGACCGCGATGGGCGGACAGGACGACTGGCCGCTGCTGCTGACCGGGTTCGTCCTGCTCGGCTTCGGCCTGGAGACCACGCTGTTCGGGGCCTACGAGTCGATGCTGAGCGAGGCCCCGCCGGACCGGGCCGGCGGGGCGGCGGCGATCGGCGAGACCTCCTACCAGCTCGGCGCCGGCATCGGGATCGCCCTCCTCGGCAGCGTGATGAACGCGGCGTATGGGCCCGGCCTCGCCGGGGTGCCCGGGGTGCCGGGGGCGGCGTCCTCGGCGGCGTCGCACTCGCTGGGAGAGGCCTATGAGGTGGCCGACGGGCTCGGTGGGCCGGCGGGGAGTGCGCTGCGGGATGCGGCGCGGCACGCGTTCGTGCACGGGCTGCATGTGACGTTGCTGGTCAGCGCGGGGTTGTTGTTGCTCGGGGCGTTGATGGCGTTGAGGTTGCCGCGGGCGATGCAGTGCGAGGCGGCGGCCGTGGAGGTGCCCGCGCCTCGCGAAGCGGTGGAGTCCCGTGTCTCGGTGTGACCGCCTTGGTCTCCCCCTCACGCACCACCCGTTCACCGCCGGCCAGAAGGTGAACGTCGCCCGTGGGGCTGGGCGCCATCGGCGTCCGCGGGGCACTCCTCCTCGCCGCAGTCGCCCGTGGCGGACAGGCGCCATCGGTGTCTGTGGATGGTGCCTCCTCGCCACAGGCGCCCGTGAGGCTGAGCGCCGTCGGGCCTGTGAAGGCCGAGCGCCATCGGTGTCCGCGGGCGGTGTCTCCTCGGCGCGGACGCCGGTGGGGGCGCGGGGTGGACGTGCGGGAGACTGCCGCGTAACGTCGGCCCAGAGCCGTAACTAGCACTGCTAGTTTTGTCGTTCCCGGAGGATGCCCCCATGTCCGCGTCCACGAAGCTGCCCCCCTTCGACCCCGCCGACCCCCTCGGCCTCGACGACCTGCTGGAGCCGGAGGACCTGGCCGTCCGGGACACCGTGCGCGCCTGGGCCGCCGACCGCGTGCTCCCGTACGTCGCCGACTGGTACGAGAAGGGCGAGCTGCCCGGCATCCGGGAGCTGGCCCGGGAACTCGGCGGGATCGGCGCGCTCGGCATGTCCCTCGACGGCTACGGCTGCGCGGGCGCGAGCGCCGTCCAGTACGGGCTCGCCTGTCTGGAGCTGGAGGCGGCCGACTCCGGGATCCGCTCGCTGGTCTCCGTGCAGGGCTCGCTCGCCATGTACGCCGTCCACCGCTTCGGCAGCGAGGAGCAGAAGCAGGCATGGCTGCCCCGGATGGCGTCCGGCGAGGTCATCGGCTGTTTCGGGCTCACCGAACCCGACCACGGCTCCGACCCCGCCTCGATGCGCACCCACGCCGAGCGCGACGGCGGGGACTGGGTGCTGAACGGGCGCAAGATGTGGATCACCAACGGCTCCGTGGCCGGGGTCGCCGTGGTGTGGGCGGGGACCGAGGACGGGATCCGCGGCTTCGTCGTGCCCACTGACGCCCCCGGTTTCTCGGCGCCCGAGATCAGGCACAAGTGGTCGCTGCGCGCCTCCGTCACCAGCGAGCTGGTCCTCGACGACGTACGACTGCCCGCCGACGCCGTGCTGCCCGAGGTGACCGGCCTCAAGGGCCCGCTCAGCTGTCTCTCGCACGCCCGGTACGGGATCGTCTGGGGCGCGATGGGCGCCGCGCGGAGCTCCTTCGAGGCGGCGGTCGACTACGCGAAGTCACGGGAGCAGTTCGGGCGGCCCATCGGAGGGTTCCAGCTGACCCAGGCCAAGCTCGCCGACATGGCGGTCGAACTGCACAAGGGGATTCTGCTCGCCCACCATCTGGGGCGGCGCATGGACGCCGGCCGCCTGCGTCCCGAGCAGGTCAGCTTCGGCAAGCTCAACAACGTCCGTGAGGCCATCGACATCTGCCGCACGGCGCGGACGATCCTCGGTGCCAACGGGATCTCGCTCGAGTACCCGGTGATGCGGCACGCGACCAACCTGGAATCGGTGCTCACCTACGAGGGCACCGTGGAGATGCACCAGCTCGTGCTGGGCAAGGCGCTCACCGGGCTCGACGCCTTCCGGTGAGTCTCCGGGGAGGCAGGGCCGGTGAGCGGCCCTGCCTCAGCTCTGGTTGAAGAAGCCGTCCGAACGGTGCGCGGCCGGCTCACCGCTGACGACCTCGGTGTCGGCCGGGCTGAGCAGGAACACCCGGTTCGACACCCGCTCGATGGAACCGCGCAGACCGAAGATCAGGCCCGCGGCGAAGTCGACGACGCGCTTGGCGTCACCGGCGTCCATGGCCGTGAGGTTCATGATGACGGGAACGCCCTCGCGGAACAGCTCACCGATCGCGCGGGCGTCCCGGAAGCTGTCCGGGGTGACCGTGCCGATCCGGCGCCCCCTCTCCTCGGCGACGTCCGCGGCCACCTTGACCCGCGGATCGGTGACCCAGGCCTCGCCGGGCTCGGTCCCGTCGGAGTAGTCGTCGTCGTAATAACGCTCGTCTTCGTTGTCGTCGACGAGGCCGAGCCAGGCACTCGCCTTGCGTACCGATCCCATGGACGCCTCCTCTCACAGCGGTCTTTTTCTGCTTTCCGCATCCCTATGGTCGTCCATGATGCGGAGGTCGCGCCAAGTGGATAGACGCCGCGCGGGGGGTTTGTGACGGTACTGGTGCACAGCTGATCCGTCGAGAGTCCGGGTTTCCCAAGGGTCCTGGTGTAAACGGCTGCTGACTGTGAGTGAAATATGATTCTTCCCGGCGTACGGGTGAGGAACGGTGCGTACGGGTGAACACCGTGGCCGATACGATGCCGCCGCTGAACGTCGTACAACTGCACGGGGGGACGTCGTGTTCGGAATGGTCAGGCCGTGTCGGCACCGGCTCGGGGAGAAGCTCACCGCCCAGTGGACGGCCCATCTGTGCGGATTGTGTCTCGCGTTGCGCGGGGATCACGGGCAGCTCGCGCGGATCGTCACCAACTATGACGGTCTCCTCATATCCGTCCTGACGGAGGCTCAGGCAGAGCGCCCGGACGTGGGACGGCGCACCGCCGGACCGTGCCCGCTGCGCGGTATGCGCACCGCGTCCGTCGCGCACGGTGAGGGCGCGCGGCTCGCGGCGGCCGTCTCCCTCGTCCTCGCCTCCGCCAAGGTGCGCGACCACGTCGCCGACGGCGACGGGATGCTGGCGCGGAGGCCGGTCGCGCTCGCCGCGCGGCGGGTGGCGGCGAGCTGGGACCGGGCGGGGGCGCGGACCGGTGCGGCCATCGGGTTCGACACCGCCGTCCTCGTCGACGCCGTGGACCGGCAGACCGGCATCGAGACCCTCGCCGGGCCCGGCACCCCGGTCCTCACCGTCACCGAGCCGACCGAGACCGCGACGGCCGCGGCCTTCGCGCACACCGCGGTGCTGGCCGGCCGGCCGGGCAACGCCGTACCGCTCGCGGAGGCCGGACGCCTCTTCGGGCGCCTCGCGCACCTCCTGGACGCGGTGGAGGACCGGGAGGCCGACGCGGCCTCGGGCGCCTGGAACCCGCTCGCCGCCACCGGGACCCCGCTGGAGGAGGCCCGCCGGCTCGCCGACGACGCGGTGCACGGCATCCGGCTCGCGCTGCGTGAAGTGGAGTTCACCGACGGCGGTCTCGCGCACCGGCTGCTCGTCCATGAATTGCCCAACTCCGTCCATCGCGCCTTCGGTACGGTCTCCTGTGCCCACGGAACCGGCCCCTACGCGCCTCCCGGCACCCCCGGTGGCCCGTTGCCCCCCGAGCCGCCGCGCCGCGACCGGCGCGGACTGCTGGCCGGCTGCGCCGTGTGGCTGGGGCTCGCCTGCACCTGCCAGTTGTGCTGCGGCACCTATGAGGACCCCTGGAGCCGGGAGCAGAAGCAGGGGCCCTGCGCCAACTGCGACTGCAGCGGGTGCGGCGACTGCTGCAACTGCTGTGAGTGCTGCAACTGCTGCGGTGAGGACGGTTGCTGCGACGGCTGCGACTGCGGCTGCGACTGCTGACGGACCGGCTATCCGGAGGGGCGAGTTCCGGACATCGCGCGGCTGTTCGACCGGTCGTGCCAGCGAGGTGACCACTGGTGACGCGGTCCCGCGCCCGGACCAAATCTCCTAGACGGTTCAAAGGTTGACGTCCAAAAGGCACCCTTGCGCCGAACGGTCGGTCGGCCGAATACTCGCCCACAGCGCTTGTCAGGGGCACGGCGTGTTCGGAATCCGGGCATCCGGCTCCCTGACTGCGCCTCACCGGGCCCACAACCCCACGAGGGCCCCCTACTTCCTTTGTGGAGGAACGAGAAGTGAGGATCAAGCGCACCACCCCCCGTAGCGGCATCTCGAGACGGACTCGGCTGATCGCCGTAGCCACCGGCTTCGTGGCCGCTGCCGCGATCGTGGTCCCCAGCGCGAACGCGGCCGAGACCCCCACCACCTTCAGCTCCGCCGAACTCAAGAGCGTGAGCGGCTCGGTGCTGGAGGCCGATGTCCCGGGCACCGCCTGGGCCGTCGACAGCAAGACCAACCGGGTGCTCCTGACCGTCGACAGCACCGTCTCCCAGGCCGAGATCGACAAGATCAAGCGGGAGGCCGGGGACGACGCCGGGGCGATCACCGTCAAGCGCACCCCGGGTACGTTCAACAAGCTCATCCAGGGCGGCGACGCCATCTACGCGAGCAGCTGGCGCTGCTCCCTCGGCTTCAACGTCCAGGACAGCAGCGGCACCCAGTACTTCCTGACCGCCGGTCACTGCACCGACGGCGCGGGCACCTGGTACTCCAACTCCGCCCGCACCACGGCCATCGGCTCGACGGCCGGCTCCAGCTTCCCGGGCAACGACTACGGCATCGTCCGGTACACCGGGTCCGTCAGCCGGCCCGGCACCGCGAACGGCGTGGACATCACCCGCGCGGCCACTCCGAGCGTGGGCACCACCGTCATCCGTGACGGCTCCACCACCGGCACCCACAGCGGCCGCGTCACCGCCCTGAACGCCACCGTCAACTACGGCGGCGGCGACGTCGTCTCCGGTCTCATCCAGACCACGGTCTGCGCCGAGCCCGGCGACTCCGGTGGCGCGCTCTACGGCAGCAACGGCACCGCGTACGGTCTGACCTCCGGCGGCAGCGGCAACTGCTCCTCCGGCGGCACGACCTTCTTCCAGCCGGTGACGGAGGCCCTGAGCGCCTACGGCGTCAGCGTCTACTAGGAGCGGCCCGCCGGGACCGGCCGGCACCACCGGTCCCACGGGTTCCACCTCGCAGCCGGCAGCACCACGAGCCCCCGCACGCGATCGCCGTGCGGGGGCTCGCTCTTGCCGCGAGTGCGGAGGGTCGAATTCAAGCCAAGGCGGAATCCCGCTTACCGTACCGCCGGTTACTCCCTCGTAGCGTTTGCAGTGCGAACCATCCTGCGTGTCCATGGCCAGTCAGGACATAGGGGGCGTGCGGCCGTTGCCGTACCCGCGTCCTGAAGTCGACCTTGTGTGCCCCCCGCAGGGTTCGGAAGAGTAGGCGCCGTTCGACCGGCACGGGCGTGGCTTCTTCTGTGTTCTGCCCCCGTCGCCGTACACCTTCCGGTCCGGTGAGGTCCCCACAACCTCCCGGGCCGTCCCCCCACAGGAGGACGTGAGTTGAAGCACCGACGCATACCCGGGCGACGTGCGGTCATGGCGGGTGCGGGCATCGCCGCACTGGCCGCCGGCGCGGTCACCTTCCAGACTGCGAACGCCAGCGAGGTTCCGGCGGACTCCGCGCCCCGGACTCTCTCGATCGGAGCGGCCGGAAAGCTCGCCTCGACGCTCGCCCAGGACCTGGGCACCGACGCGGCGGGAACGTACTACGACGCGAAGAGCAAGGCCCTCGTGGTGAACGTGCTCGACGAGGCCGCCGCGGAGACCGTCGAGTCGGCCGGCGCCGAGGCGAGAGTCGTGGCGAACTCCCTCGCCGAGCTCAAGAGCGCGCGCGCCACCCTGAAGCAGGACGCCACCATCCCGGGCACCGCCTGGGTGACCGACCCGATTACCAACAAGGTCGTCGTCACCGCGGACCGCACCGTCTCCGAGGCCGAGTGGGCCACGCTGACGGAGGTCGTCGACGGGCTGGGTTCCAAGGCCGAACTCCAGCGCACCAAGGGCGAGTACAAGCCCTTCGTGGCCGGCGGCGACGCCATCACGGGCAACGGCGGGCGCTGCTCGCTCGGCTTCAACGTGACCAAGGGCGGCGAGCCGCACTTCCTCACCGCCGGGCACTGCACCGAGGGGATCTCCACCTGGTCGGACTCCTCGGGCACCGTGATCGGCGAGAACGCGGACTCCAGCTTCCCGGGCGACGACTACGGCCTGGTCAAGTACACCGCCGACGTCGCCCATCCGAGCGAGGTGAACCTCTACGACGGCTCCACGCAGGCGATCTCCGGCGCCGCCGAGGCCACCGTCGGCATGCGGGTCACCCGCAGCGGCTCCACGACCCAGGAGCACTCCGGCACGGTCACCGGTCTGGACGCCACCGTGAACTACGGCAACGGCGACATCGTCAACGGTCTCATCCAGACCGACGTGTGCGCCGAGCCCGGCGACAGCGGCGGCTCGCTCTTCTCGGGCAGCAGCGCGGTCGGCCTCACCTCCGGCGGCAGCGGCGACTGCACCTCGGGCGGTACGACCTTCTTCCAGCCGGTGACGGAGGCCCTCTCGGCGACCGGCACCCAGATCGGCTGAACCCGCCTCGTACGACGACGGCCCGCCCCCTCTTCACGCGGAGGGGGCGGGCCGTACGTGTGTCTGTGGGTGCCCGTGCCGGCCTCAGCCGGCCCACAGCGGCACGATGCACGTGCCGTCGGCGAGGGCCGTCTCCAGGCCGTGGGACGTGGTGACCCAGGAGACGGCGACCTTTGCGGTCGGGTTCTCCCCCTCTCTTGCTGGGCAGGGTGCCCGGTCCCTGCAGAGCCGGGGTGAAGGCCTATTCCCGCGGAGTGGGGCAGGGGGAGCCGCATCGTCTTCAGGAGGATGTGGCGTTCCGGAAGGGGATGGCGGTGAGTTCGGCTGTGAGCAGGTCGGGTGGGGTGGTGCGCGGTGGAGAGCGGTGGCTGGAGGGAGTCACTCGTTCGGGTGAGCGTGATCGGATGCGAAGAGAAGAGCGAGGGGCGGGATTACGTTTGGCGGCATGTCACGTTTCCGGATGTACCCGACGGCCGCGCAGGAGCAGCGGATGCTGTTGCACTGCGCGCACGCGCGGTATGTGTGGAATCTGGCCGTCGAGCAGCACGCATCCTGGCGGTCGGGGCGCAGGTCCGCGCCCGGGTTCGCGGAGCAGTGCCGTCAGCTGACCGAGGCCCGGCGGGAGAACGCGTGGCTGGCCGCGGGGAACGCGGATGTGCAGCAGCAGGCGTTGCAGGATTTCGCCAAGGCCAGGAACGCCCGGTTCACCTCCGGGTTCGGTGAGCCGACCTGGCGCAGGAAGCATGTGCACGAGGGCTTTCGTGTCATCGGCACCGACCGCGTCCCGGAGTCCCATCCGGACGGCACCCCGAAGCTGAACGCCAAGGGCAGGCAGGTGATGGGCCGGTCGGTGGTGGTGCGGAGGCTGAACCGGCGGTGGGCTCAGGTGAAGGTCCCCGGCTGCGGCTGGGTCCGCTTCCGCCTCACCCGCGCCGAGCTGCCGCAGACGAAGACGTTCCGGGTCACCTTCCGCAACGGCCAGTGGCACATTGCCTTCGCCACCTTTCCCGACCCCATCGACGCCCCCGGCACGGGTGAGGTCGTCGGTATCGACCGGGGCGTGAAGATCACCGCTGCTCTGTCCGACGGACGGAGGCTGAACTGTCCCCAGCTCACCACCCGCGAGCGTGCTCAGATCCGCAAGCACCAGCGGCGTGCGGCCCGCGCCCCGAAGAACAGCGAGGCCAAGGCCGCCGGGTACGCGAAGGTAGCCAAAATCAGGGCGCGGGAGGCGGACCGGCGCAAGGACTGGTGCGAGAAGACTTCCACCATGCTCGCCAGGTCGTACGGCTTGATCCGGTTCGAGAAGCTGACCATCACCACCATGACCCGCTCGGTGAAAGGAACCGTCGAGCAGCCGGGCAGGAACGTCCGACAGAAGGCGGGGTTGAACCGGGCGATGCTGGCCCAGGGCTGGGGCCTGCTCCGTCGCCGCACCGGTGAGAAGGCCCCCGGGCGGGTGGAGGACGTGCCCGCCCCGTACACGTCGTTGCGGTGCAGTGCCTGCGGCTGGATCGAGAAGGACTCGCGCAAGAGCCAAGCCGAGTTCGTCTGTGTGTCCTGCGGGTTCACCTGTAACGCGGATGAGAATGCGGCAGTGAACGTCGCGGCAGGACAGGGCGGGATCCCCCGCCCCCGGCGTGCAGCCGGTGCCGGAGGGGTGACAGCGGCCACCGGTCGTTCGAGTGCCCGTGAACCTCAACCCGTCCGGGTTGGAATCCCCCTCTTTTAAGAGGGGGAGGATGTCAAGAGGTGGCCAACGCTCTCGACCCGGCCCGCGCCGAGCCCACGACCTGCGCCTCCGTGTTGGACTGACACGTGTACACACGGGTGCGCGCAGCGGGGCCCCGTCCGGCCTGAGCCGCCGGACAGGGCCCCGGGACGGGTTCAGCGGCCGTGCCGCCCGGTCGTCGCGCGCCGCCGCGCGGAGGCGAACAGTGCCGCCGAACCGAGCGCCAGCGCCGCGGCGCCGCCGACCATCAGGTACGGGGTGTTGCCGTCGCCGCCGGTCTCCGCGAGGTTCTGCGACGCCCCCGCCGCCTTCGGCTGGTTGCCGGTGGCGCCGTCGTCGGCGGCCTCCGGGGTGGTGCCGTCGTCCACCGCGGCCGGCTCCGCCGAGGTGTGGGGGTCGTCGTCGCCGTGCCCGTGGTTCTCGACGGTCGACTTGTCGGCACCGGCCTCGATCTGCTCCTCGGACGGGGCGGAGGCGGCCGGCGCCGGGGCGGCGGCTTCCTTGGGCGTGTCGTCCGCGTCGGACTCGGTGGCCTCACCGCCGCCGGCCCCGGCTCCACCCGTCTGGGATCCGCCGCCGAACGTGACGTCCGAGCAGGAGTAGAACGCCTCCGGGCTGTCCGACCGCTGCCAGACCGCGTACAGCAACTGCTTGCCGGAGCGCTCGGGGAGGGTGCCGGCGAACGTGTAGAAGCCGCCCGAGGCGGCCGGGTCGGTGGAGGTCGCCACCGGGTTCGCCAGGTCCAGGTCGTCCCAGGCCAGCGGCTGCGACGGGTCGTAGCCGGGCTTGGTGATGTACACCTTGAAGGTCCCCTTGTGGGGGGCGGTCACGCGGTACTTGAAGGTGTGGGAACCGCTGCTCACGCTCGTCGCCGGCCAGTCGGCGCGGGCCAGGTCGAGCCCCTTGAACTCCTCGTTGCCGGCGCTGCACAGCTTCCCGTCGGGGATGAGCTCCTGGTGGCGTCCGCCGGCGTCGCCGATGCGGATGCCGTTCCAGTCGTACAGCGCCTGGGTGCCGCCGGCCGCGACCGCCGCCCGGCACGCCGCCGACTTCGGGCTCTCCGGGCCCTCGGCGTAGCACTGCGAGACCCGGCTGACCGGGTCGCCCATCGAGCCGTGCGCGGACGCCGGCGCGGCGGACAGCCCGGTCAGGGCGAGCGGAACGAGACCGACGGCGGTGACGACAGCGGCCTTGCGGCGTGCGGACATGGGGCAGCAACTCCTCGACAGCGATCACTGGATCGGGTGGGGGGTGGTGAATCCCGTGGGGGGGGTGGCTCAGAAACTAGCCCCCCGAACCGGCGGAATCGCCTGTCGAAGGCCGCGGAGAGAGATCCTTATGGCCGCGTTAAGGGAGTGCTCAGGCTGGGATCAGGTAGGTGCCCGGACCGGGCGGGTGTCCGGGCGGTCAGCCGTCGGGCCACCAGGTGCGGGCGATGTCCTTGCGGACCTCGGGCCGTCCCGCGGGGCGCTCGTCGGCCTCCTCACGGATCCGGCGGGCGTCCGTCCTCCTCGGGGGCTTCTGCACGGTGACACGGCGCATGGCTGCCTCCTTCAGGGTCCACCGGGTTCCGTGTTCTCACGGAGGCAGACCTTTCGGGGGAGAGTTCCTCATCGGTCCCGTTCTGTCTGTGGCCGCTGTCACGAATCGATTGTCAGTGGGGGGTGTCACTCTGGGGCCGTGACGATCCACGACGGTGACGGGGCGGGTACGCACGGTGTCGACTGGGACGCGGAGGCCGCCGCGTTCGACGAGGAGCCGGACCACGGGCTGCGCGACCCCCGGGTGCGCGCTGCCTGGGCGGCGCGGCTGGGGGCCTGGCTGCCGGGACGGCCCGGCGACGTCCTCGACCTCGGCTGCGGCACCGGCAGCCTGTCCCTCCTCGCGGCCGAGCGGGGACACCGGGTGACCGGCGTCGACCGGTCCCCGGCGATGGTGGCGCTCGCCCGGCGGAAGCTCGCCGGGCGTGACGCCGTGTTCCTCGTCGGCGACGCGACGGCACCACCGGTCGGCGAGGAGCGCTACGACGCCGTCCTGGTCCGGCATGTGCTGTGGACGCTGCCCGAACCGGACCGGGCGCTGCGGCACTGGCGGGACCTGCTGCGCCCAGGAGGACGGCTGGTGCTGGTCGAGGGAGTGTGGGGGACGGTGAGCCCGGTCGGCATACCCGCCGGCCGGCTCACCGCCCTCCTGGCGCCGCTCGGCGGGCGGGTGGACGTGGAGCCGCTGTCCGGGGACACGGCGCTGTGGGGCCGGGACGTGGACGACGAGCGGTACGCGGTGGTCGCGGTCCCGGACTGACCCGGCACCCTCAGGCGAGCAGCGCGCCGAACCCGCCCTCGCGGGCCCGGGCGTCCAGTTCGTCGAGGGCGGCCACCGCGGCGGCCGCCGCCTCGGGATCCGTGGTGAGCAGACCGCTCGCCGCGAACTCGTCCTCGTCCAGCCGTCGTACGTCCGTGCCGTCCGCGGAGACCCACAGGTCCAGGTCGAGATCCTCGACGACCAGCCGGCCGCCGGAGAGCTCGGCCGGCCGGGTGACGTCGCAGTAGTGGCCCTTGAGGGTGCCGTCGGCGGCGCGGACCTCCTTCACCGAGTACCACCGGTCGCGCCAGTAGTGCTCCGTGAAGACGTCACCGGGCTCGAAGCGGACGAAGCCGAAGTCGCGCACGCCGTCACCCGCCCAGGGGGCGCGCACGGTGGCGCGGATGCCGTCGTCGGCGAGCAGTTCGGCCGGGTAGCGGATCTTCATCCGTCCCGCCTTGACCAGGACCACCTCCACCCGCGTCGGCCCGTCAGCCAAGCGCGCGGACATACCGCACCTCCGTCCCGCAGATCTCGTACCCGAACCACTTGTTGATCGCGATCATCGGCCCGTTCCCGGTGTCGTTGCCCGTGAACGCCTCCGTGTACCCGGCCGCGCGGGCGCGATGCAGGGAGTCGTTCTTGGCGAGCTTGGCCAGGCCCCGGCCCCGGTGGGCGCGGGCGGTGCCGGTCATGACGGTGCCGTACCGGGTGCCGCCGTCCGTGCGGGCCGCGGAGAAAGCGGCGGGACGGCCGTCGACCAGCGCCACCGTGGTCAGTCCGGGACTGAACAGCGGGTGCCGCCAGGTCTCCTCCAGCCAGGCCTCGTAGTCCGTGAACTCGTAGTCCACGTCACTGGGCTCGTCCGCCGTCGTCTCCGCGTCCAGGTCGAACAGCGGGCGCGGGTCACCGGCGAAGTCCGAGCCCGGGCGCAGCTCCACGCCCGGCGGCGGGTCCTGGAGCGGGGGCAGGGCGCCGTTCGCCAGGTCCAGGCGGAGGAAGTGGGCGGAGCGGCTCGCCCGGTAGCCGTGCGCTTCGGCGAAGGCGCGGTTGCCCGGCTCGTCCACCACCCAGGAGAACAGCCGGGTCGCCCCGTGCGCGGCCAGGTGCTCCTCGGCGGCGCGCACCAGCAGCGTCCCGGCGCCCCGGCGGGTGTGCCCGGGGTGCACGTACACGTTGATGCTGCCCTGGCCGGGCTCGGCGCTCTCGTGGGCCAGGTGCACCTGCGCCGTGCCGATCACCTCGCCGTCGGCCACGGCGACGAGCGGGCGGTAGTGGGCGTCGGGGTGGAGACGGGTGAGGTCGTGGGCCAAGGACTCCGGGGTGACCAGGACGAACGGCAACGCGGCGTGCCGGACGCGGGCGAAGCCCTCCAGGTCGGCGCGGGCGTCGGGGCGGAGATCACGGACGGACACTGTCATGGAGGCGCACGCTACGGGGGTCGCGCCCGGGGCGCCTCCTGTTTTCCGCCGGGGTGCGCGACAATCGGGCCGTGACCTTGAGGATCCGGATCGACGACGGCATGCCCCCGTACGAGCAGGTACGGGCACAGATCTCCGAGCAGGCACGGTCGGGAGCGCTGCCCGTGGGGTACCGGCTGCCGACGGTGCGGGGGCTGGCCGAGACGCTCGGGCTCGCCGCGAACACGGTGGCCAAGGCGTACCGGGCGCTGGAGGCGGACGGGGTGATCGAGACGCGGGGGCGCAACGGGACGCGGATCGCTGCCGCGGGGGCGGCGGCGGAGCGGGAGTTGGCGTCCGCCGCGCAGGATTTCGCCTCGCGGGCGCGGCGGCTGGGGGTTGGTGAGGAGGAGGCACTGGCTGCCGTGCGGGATGCACTGCGTGCGGCTTACGGGGCGTGAGCGCCGTCGCGGCAGGTGTGTGACGCCGGGTGCGGGTGCGTCGTGGCTGGTCGCGCCCGCGCGGCGGAGCCGCAAGTCGGCACAGCCCCGCGCCCCTGGGGGTAGGGGTGAGCGTTGGTTGTGTCGCTCGCCCCTACCCCCAGGGGGTGTGGGTGAGCGTTGGCCGTGCTCGCTCCCCTCGTGCCAGTCCTTGTACCTACAGGTACAGGCCCGCGTCCGCGTCGCCCCGGGGTTCCGGGAGGGACGTCGGGGAGGTGCCGCGGCGCAGGGCGTACAGCTCGGCCAGGGTCGCGCCCTCGCGGCCGACGCCCTCCTCGGCGCCCAGCCAGTTCACCGCCTCCGCGCGGGTCAGCCGGCCCACCTCGATGCGGGCCAGGCAGCGGCCGGGGCGGACCACGGCCGGGTGGAGGCGTTCCAGGTCCTCGTTGGTGGTGACGCCCACCAGGACGTTGCGGCCCTGGCCGAGCAGACCGTCCGTCAGGTTCAGCAGCCGGGACAGCGCCTGCCCGGCGGTGTGCTTGGCCTCGCCCCGGATCAGTTCGTCGCAGTCCTCCAGGAGCAGCAGCCGCCAGCGGCCCTTGCCGGCCGCGTCCTCCTCGCCGATCGCGATGTCCATCAGATAGCCGACGTCGGAGAAGAGCCGCTCCGGGTCCAGCACGCAGTCCACCTGGCACCAGTCCCGCCAGGACCGGGCCAGTGTGCGCAGCGCGGAGGTCTTGCCGGTGCCCGGCGGGCCGTGCAGCAGGAGCAGCCGGCCCGAGATGTCCTCGGGGGTGGTCTTCATCAGACGGTCCATGGCGTCCGCCACCGGCGCCGTGTAGTTGGGCCGGATCTCCTCCCAGGTGCCCGCCGAGATCTGCCGGGTGGTGCGGTGCGGGCCGCGGCGCGGGGAGACGTACCAGAAGCCCATGGTGACGTTCTCCGGCTGCGGTTCGGGTTCGTCCGCCGCGCCGTCGGTGGTCTCGTCCAGGATCTTCGCGGCGAGTTCGGCGCTGGTCGCGGTGACCGTGACGTCGGCGCCCCGGCTCCAGCGGGAGACCAGCAGGGTCCAGCCCTCACCCTCGGCCAGGGTGGCGCTGCGGTCGTCGTCCCTGGCGGTCCGCAGCACCCGCGCGTTCGCGGGCAGCAGGGGCGCGCCGGAGCGTACGCGGTCGATGTTGACGGCGTGCGAGTACGGCTGCTCGCCCGTCGCGAAGCGGCCGAGGAACAGCGCGTCGACGACATCGGACGGGGAGTCGCTGTCGTCGACGTTGAGCCGGATCGGCAGTGCGTCGTGCGGTTGCGCGGACATGCCGCCATGATCGGTCACCCGGGCGCCGTGCGCACCCGGTTTCCCGGGTGCGCACGGACGGTCGTCCACGCCTCAACCCGGCGGCCGGCGGATCAGCCGCCGTGCCTGCCGGGCCCGGCGCACCATCGCGTACCCCTTGGTCAGCGCGCGGTCCCGGGCGAAGGTACGCGCGACGGCCCGCCCCTCCACCAGCCGTTCGAACTCGGCGGCGGACGTGGACCTGCGCACCGTCACCCGCCGCAGGGCGTACGGCCCCTGGGCGCGGCGGGCGAGACCGTTGCCGACGGCGAGTGCCTGGGCGTACCCCGTCTCCCGCACCGCCCGGCGCACCCGGCGGCTGGAGTAGCCGTAGGGATACGCGAACGAGGCGGGTACGGAGCCGAGCTGGTCCGAGACGATCTCCTTGCACAGGATCAGCTCGGAGCGCAGCCGGTCCTCGTCGAGCCGGTCGAGCTGCGGATGGCTGTGGCTGTGCCCGCCGATCTCGACGCCCGCGGCGGCCAGTTCGCGCACCTGGTCCCAGTCGAGCATGGTGTCCAGGCCGCCGCCGGTGTCGTACGGGCCCCTCAGCCAGCCGGTGGAGACGAACAGGGTGGCCGGGAAGCCGTGCCCGGCGAGCACGGGCAGCGCGTGCCGGTGCACGCCCTCGTAGCCGTCGTCGAAGGTGACGAGGACCGGCCGCGCGGGCAGCGGGCGGCCCGAGCGCCAGTGTGCGGCCAGTTCGGCCGTGGTGACGGGGGTGAGGCCCCGGTCCGCGAGCACCGCCATCTGCTCGGCGAACGCCTCCGGGGCCACGGACAGGGCGCGGGTCGCCTCGTTGGGATCGGCCGCCACCGCGTGGTACATGAGGATCGGCACGCGTACGTCAGTCACGGCCGCCGCCCTCCCCGGTCCCCACCACGGAGAAGGTGACCCCGCCCCGCCTGGCCCGTACGCTCCCCACCGCATAGCCGCCCGCCGCCGCGAGGACCCCGGCCACGATCGCCCCCGCGCGCCCCGCGCCGCCCGGACGGGCCAGCAGGGCGTCGCGCAGCCCCCGTGCCACACCGGCGGGCAGGACGCGGGTGGTGTACCGGCGTTCGGACTCCAGTCCCTTCTCCGCGCCCACGCTGCGGGCCACCAGCGCCTTCGACAGCCCTTCGGCATAGGTGCGCGTACGGAAGTAGCGGAAGCACTCGCGGACCTCGGGCACCCGGTGGTGGATCACCGCGCGGTCGTCGATCAGCAGGACCGCGTCGGGGCGGGCGCGGCTGAGGCGGATGCACAGTTCCGTCTCCTCGCCGCCCAGCGGGCGCTTGTTCCCGTCGCGTCCGATGCCGGTGGCGAAGCCGCCCGCCGCGTCGAAGGCCTCGCGCCGGAAGGAGGCGTTGCCGCCGAGCACGTTGCGCACCCGTACCCGCCCGCGCGGCAGGCCCCGGTAGGTGCAGCCCACCACCCAGTCGAATTCCTCGGGGAACCAGTCGGGACGCCGGCCCGACGCCCAGACGGGCTCGGTGCGCCCGCCGACCGCCATCACGCGCGGGTCGTCGTACGCCTCGGCGAAGTGCTTCAGCCAGTCGCGTTCGGCCACCGCGTCGTCGTCGAGGAAGGCGACGACGTCGCCGCGCGAGGCGGCGATCCCGGTGTTGCGGCCGGCGGACAGGCCGCGGGGGCCCGCGTTGGCGAGCACCCGCACGTCGTCGGTCTCCTTGTACTCCTTGCCCAGGCGGTCCAGGAGGTCCCGGTTGTGGTCGACGACCAGCAGGGTCTCCAGGGCCGGCCGTGACTGCGCCCGTACCGAGGCGACCGCCGCGAGGACGTCCTCCCAGCGGTCCTCGGTGTAGGCGCAGATCACGACCGAGACGCCCGGGGTGCCGGGATCTCTCAAGACACCTTCCCCCGCACCGTGTCGAGCAGCGGCGAGGGGCGCGGGCGCCGGCGCAGCGCACGCCGGTTGGAGCGCTCCCCGAGGATCACTCTCAGCACGCGCAGCCCGTCGCGCACGGCGCGCAGATTGCTCGTGCCGTGGATGCGCAGGTACTCGTGGCTGGGTATCTCCTGCACCCTGAGGCCGGCCTTGACGACCCGGATGTTCATCAGGGTCTCGACCTCGAAGCCGGTGCAGTCGAGGTCGATCTTGTCCAGGCAGTGCCGCCAGAAGGCGTTGTAGCCGTAGCAGAGGTCGGTGTACCGTGCGCCGAACTTGCGGTTGACGACGGCGCACAGCACCCGGTTGCCCAGCATGCGGATGAACGTCATGTCGTCGGTGCCGCCGCCGTTGGCGAAGCGGGATCCCTTGGCGAAGTCCGCGCCGGAGACCAGCGCGGAGACGTAGCTGACGATCTCGTTGCCGTCGGCCGAGCCGTCCGCGTCGACCATCACGATGATGTCGCCGGTGCAGGCCTCGAACCCGGAGCGCAGCGCGTCCCCCTTGCCCTTGCCGCGCTGCCCGACGACCTTGACGGCGGGCCACAGTTCGCGGGCCACCTCGACGGTGCCGTCGGTGGAGTTGCCGTCGACCAGGACCACTTCGTGGATCCAGTCGGGAAGCGTCTTGAAGACGTACGGCAGGTTCTCCGCCTCGTTCATGGCCGGTATCACCACGCTCACCGGCGGCGCGATGGCCAGGTGAGAGGAGACGGGCCGGTAGGTGCGGGCGGTCGGCGGATCCTGATCCTCGGTCGCCGGCTGCAGAACGGAACTCATGAGTCTGGTCCCTCTCGTCCGGTGGACCGCCCGCCCCTCGGGCGGCCCGGCTGTTCGTCCGGTTCGAAAGGGGGGTTCTCCCCCCACGGGCACGCCGATGGTGCTGACGTGCACGCCGGGTGAGCTGGCAGAACTGGCCGGCCGCGACAACGGCAGCCGACCGCGCGGCACGGCCCGGTCACCGATGCGGTCACCGAGCACGGCACCCCCCTACCGCGCCCCGCGCCGGTTCGTCGCGGTCCTGAGCCCTCCCCTGGAGCCGCGTACTGACGGACCGATGCGGGTGAGATGTATGACGGTATTGACGATTGAACCCGAATGGCAAGACCTGAAACGGCCGATCACGTTTTCGGAGGTTTGGCCGTTACGTAAGTCTCTTGCCGTGATGTGTGTTTCCGCATGGCCGACTTTTCCCCCCGAAGCGTCGGATGACGGGCTTCAATGTGGCGCACCCCGTAGGGGCAGTCAAGGGCGTAAAAGTCCTTACGGCCGGTTTTGGTCCAGGATCGAACAGTAACAGTCTTGGCATGGACACTTCCGGTCAACACGCGTAGTTGGTACCACGGTTGCGGCAGAGATCCTGCTAAAGGGAGGTTCCATGAGACGTTCCCGACTTGCCCTCTTCGTGGGCTCGCTCCTCCTCGCCGCCACCACCGCCCTCACCGGGGCCACGACGGCCCAGGCGTCCCCACAGGCCGCGGCGGGCGGCTATGTGGCGCTCGGCGACTCCTACGCCTCCGGCGTCGGAGCCGGCAGCTACATCTCCGACGGCAGCGACTGCAAGCGCAGCACGAAGGCTTACCCCCACCTCTGGGAGGAGGCCAACTCACCCTCGTCCTTCCACTTCACGGCCTGCTCGGGCGCCCGAACGGGTGATGTTCTCTCCGGGCAGCTCGGCCCGCTCTCCACCTCGACCGGCTTGGTCTCGATCAGTGTCGGCGGCAACGACGCCGGTTTCTCCGACGTCATGACGACCTGTGTGCTCCAGTCCGACAGCTCCTGCCTCTCACGGATCGCCACCGCGAGGGCGTACGTCGACTCGACACTGCCCGGCAAGCTCGACAGCGTCTACTCGGCGATCCGCGACCGGGCCCCCAACGCCCATGTCGTGGTGCTCGGTTACCCCCGGTTCTACAAGCTCGGCACCTCCTGCGTCGGTCTCTCCGAGACCAAGCGGAAGGCGATCAACGACGCCGCCGACCACCTCGACAACGCCATCGCCCGGCGCGCCGGCGCCCACGGCTTCACCTTCGGCGACGTACGCCCCACCTTCACCGGCCACGAGATCTGCTCCGGCAGCTCCTGGCTGCACAGCGTGGACTGGTTCAACATCGGCAACTCGTACCACCCGACGGCCGCCGGACAGTCCGGCGGCTATCTGCCGGTCCTCGACGCCGCGGCCTGACCCGCCGGCGTCCGTCCGCACGCGTCAGTGCCCGTCAGTACCCGTCGTCCGAACCGGAAGGAGAAGCGGAGGCCCCGCCCGTCGGGGTCTCCGCCTCGCACGTCACCGAGAACGGCACCGTCTCGGAGACCGTCCGCACCGGCTCCCGGACCTCCACACCGATCCCGCTCTCGAACGTCCCGGTCTCCGAGTACGTCGTCACGACCACCGTGTCCTGCTTCGTACGCCCGTCCCCCTCGGGGAACGACAGCTTCCGCCAGCCCGGATCGTCCACCGAGCCGTCCTCGGCCACCCAGCGGTAGGAGACCTCGGCCGGCAGCCGCCCCACCGTGAACGTCGCCGTGAACACGGGCGCCAGCGCGTGCGCCGGCGGACAGCTCCCGGAGTACTCCGTGTGCGCGCCGGTCACCGTCACCGACACCGTCTGCGGCGGGGGAGTGGACTTCTCCTTCTCCTCCTCTTCGCTCGTGGTGGGGGACGGCGCCGGACCGTCCGTCGCCGGCGTCCCGCCGCCGTCGTCCTCGTCGTCGCCGGTGTGTGCGGGCGAACTCGCCTGCCCCTCGGTGCCCTTGGCGTCGGGTCCGCCGTCCCCGCGGTCCAGCAGCGCGTACGTCAGCCCGGCCAGCGCCAGGGCCAGGGCCACCACACCCGCCACCAGGGCGACCGCGGCACGCCGGTCGCGTCCGGGCCGGGTGACCGCGGTGGTCGCCGCCGGCGCTCCCGCGACCGGCGGCGGGGGAGCGGACGGGTGCGTCCCCGGCTGCGGCTGCGGCAGCGCGGCCACCGTCGGGGTGTACGGCACCGAACGCGCCGTGTCCGCGCGGGGATCACCCCCCGCCCCGACGAGCCGCAGGTCCTGCTGCGCCCGCTCCGCCGGCAGCCGCTCGGCCGGATCCTTCCGCAACAGCCCCTCGACGACCGGGGCGAGCGGGCCCGCCCGGCGCGGCGGCGGCAGCTCCTCGTCGACGATCGCCCGCAGGGTGCTGAGCGGGGTGTCCTGGCGGAAGGGCGAGTGGCCCTCGACCGCCGCGTACAGCAGCACACCGAGCGACCACAGGTCCGACTCGGGCCCCGGCGTGCGCCCCAGCGCCCGCTCCGGTGCGAGGAACTCGGGCGAACCGACGACCTCCCCGGTCATGGTCAGCGCCGAGCTGCCCTCGACCATGGCGATCCCGAAGTCGGTGAGCACGATCCGCCCGTCGTTCGCGATCAGCACGTTGGCCGGCTTCACGTCCCGGTGCAGCACCCCCGCCCCGTGCGCGGCCCGCAGCGCGGCGAGCACCTCCGCGCCGACGTGCGCGGCCCGCCGCGGGGAGAGCGGTCCCTCCGCGTCCAGCACCTCGGCCAGCGACAGACCGCGCACCAGCTCCATGACGATCCACGGACGGCCGTCCTCCATCGCCACGTCGTAGACCGTCACCACGTTGCGGTCGGCGATCCGGGCCGCCGCCCACGCCTCCCGCTCCAGCCGCGCGTACATCCGCTCCACGTCGGACGCCGGCAGTCCGGCCGGGGCGCGCACCTCCTTGACGGCGACCTCGCGGTGCAGCAGCTCGTCGCGGGCCCGCCACACGGTGCCCATGCCGCCCTCACCCAGCGGTGACAGCAGCCGGTACCGGCCCGCGACCACCCGCTCACTGCCCGGTTCTTCGGACACGGCGCCCCCATTCGCATCCGGGCGAATTCTCCCTTTCCTCATGAAAGTAGCTCAGCCGAGTGCGGATGCCGCCCCCCTGAACACCAATCCGGCACCCAGGGCCACGACGACGAACGCCGATCCCAGGGGCGCACTCCGGCGCACGAGCGTCGCCCACGGGGCCGCCGTCCAGCGAGGGCGCCGGGCCAGCAGCCTGGTCATCCCGCTGCCCGCCTTCACGACCGCGTACCCGGCCGCGGTGAGCGTCAGGGCCAGTCCGACGCCGTACGCGACGACGAGCAGCAGCCCGAACCAGGCCTGGCCGAGCGCGGCGGCGCCGACCAGCACCACGACGGCGGACGGACTGGGCACCAGCCCGCCGGCGAAACCGAGCAGGACCGCGCCGCGCAGGGTGGGAGCGGTGGGATGGGTGTGGGTGTGACCGCCGTGTGTGTGGGTGTGCGTGTGCCCGTGCGGGTGCTCGTGCCCGTGGTCGTGGTGGTGGGTGTGGTTCCGGTGGCGCAGGGCCCGGCGTACGAGGCTCGCGCCGGCCAGGGTGACGAGTGCGCCGCTCGCGATGCCCAGCCAGGCGATCACCGAGGGCGCGGCGGCCGAACCGGCCGTGACCAGCAGGCCCAGGGCGACCACGCCGAGCGTGTGGGTGACGGTGACCGAGGCGGCCATGGGCAGGACGTCCCGCAGCCGGGCCCCGCTCCCGCGCGCCGCCGCCGTCGCGGCCATGAGCGTCTTGCCGTGACCGGGGGCGAGCGCGTGCATCGCGCCGAGCCCGACGGCGATCAGCAGTGCGAGCGCGGCGAAACCCGCGGTCAGGTCGCGCCGGGCGACGAGGTCGTCGAGCGCGCGGGTCCAGCGGTCGGCCCCGCGCGGGAGCACGGCGGAGGCGGGAGCATCGGCCTCCGCCTCCGCCTCCGTCAGCGCCGGGCCGCCCGGACGGACGCGCAGGGCCGCGGTCCTGGTGTCGGCCGGGGACGAGAGCAGCTTCTCCGGATACCGGGTCAGTTCGCCGGACGGCGAGGCCGCCGGTACGTCCGAGGTGATGAGGGTCGTACGGTCGCCCCGCGCGGTGATCTCCCGCCAGCCCGGCCCGGACGACGCGCCCGCCCCGCGGAAGCGGAGGCCGACCGTTTCGCCCTCGGGGAGGGGCGCGGTCAGCCGGCACTCCACGCGCAGGGTGTCGAGCCCTGCCTGACCGGGCCGCACGCGCGCGTGCGCCGCGCGCACGGTGAGCGGGACCGCCCGCCCGTCGACGCGCGCCTCGCTGTCCCGCGCGGCCGTGGCACAGCGCTGCCGGGCCCAGGCGTCCCTGCCCAGCCGTTCGAGGTCCGGCCCGGCCTGGGTGGCCGGGATCTCGGCGAGGTCCTCGACGTGGTGGACGCGCAGCTCACCGGGTGCGGCCACCAGTCCGTCGTAGCGGTTGACGGTGAAGTTGCCGAGCGGGTGCGCGCTCGCCGTGCCGGCCGGGACCAGCGCGAGCGCGCAGGCGGCGGTCAGGACGGCGGCACCGGCGGCGGCGCGGTGGCGGAGGTTCACCGTGCCGTCTCCAGTTCCTTCAGCGCGGCGCGGGCCGCGCGGGCGCCGAGCGGGGAGAAGCCGGGGTTCAGCTCCAGCGCGGCGGTGAGGGAGCGGCGGGCGGCGCGGTCGTGCCCGGCGGCCTTCTCGATCATGCCCCGGTGGTGGAGGAAGGCGGCACTGCGGTAGCCGGTGGCCGTGGCTCGGCGGGCGTACGGAAGGGCCTCCTCGTCACGCCCGTTGACGTGCAGGGCCCAGGCGAGGGCGTCCGCGGTGTGCACACTGTGCCGCCGGTCCCACTCCGCGCGGGCCGCGCGCAGCGCCTCACCGGCGTCCCCGTGATCGGCGGTGGCGAGCGCGGTGTCCAGGTCGGCCTCGACCCCGCCGGCCCGGGCCAGCGCGGTCCAGGCGTCGACGAGGGCGTACTGGTCGCGTGCCCTCGCGCGGTCGCCGTCGGCGCCCCGGTCCTCGTACAGCTCGCCGAGCGCGACCAGCGGGCCGGGCAGCGGGGAGCGGACGACGACCTGCTCCAGTGTCCCGACGGCGCCCGCGCGGTCACCGCTCGCGGCCTGCGCGCGGGCCCGGCCCTCCAGGGCGGGGAGGTAGCCGTCGTCGGCGGCGAGCGCCCGCGCGTAGTGCGTGAGAGCCGTCCCGTACTCGCCCTGGTTCCAGGCGAGCTGTCCCAGCGCGGTCGCGACGTACGCCACGTCGCCGGGTGAGGACGCGCTGTCGAGGGCTCGCTGAAGCACCTCCCGCGCGGTGCGCACGTCGCCCCGCAGCTCCCGTACGTACGCGTACCGCGTGAACACGGGTACCCCCGGCCGCCTGCGGTCGGCGGTGGCGGCGGCGCCGGCGGCCTCCTCGTACCGGCCGAGCTCGACCAGCGCGTCGATACGGGAGCACAGGGCGCGCTCGCTGTAGGGGTTCTGCTCCAGGGCCCGGTCGGCGTAGGACAGGGCGCCGGTGAAGTCGTGCCGCGCGGCGGCGAGGGCGGCCTGCCCGGCGAGGGCCTGCTCGTTGCCGGGTTCGAGTGCGAGGGAACGCTCGAGCGCCCGCTCGGCCTGCGGATAGCGCGAGGGGTCCCCCTGGGTCCGCGCCTGCTCGACATAGGCGGTCCCGAGGGTGGCCCAGCCACCGAAGTCCCGCGGCTGCGCCCGCAGATGCCCCTGCAACGACCGGATCCCGGCCTCGGGATCACCTCCGCCGAGCACCCCGGCGACGGCCGCCGGCGCGGCACCGGCCGCTCCGGCCCGTCCCTCGTCCCGCCCGCCTCCCACCGCGATGCTCCCGGCGGTGATCGCGACGGCCAGCAGGACGGCACACGAGACGACATGCGGCCCCCGCCCCCGCCGGGCGGCAGCGGCGAACCGCCGCAGGGCCGCACTCCGCGCCCCGGCGTGACCCGCACCGGCGGAGGCCGCCGGATCCTCACCCGGTACCCGGTGGCCGGGCTCCGCCTCCGGACGGTGGCCGGCACCCGGCACGTGCTCCGCCCGCGGGTGACGGGCGGCCTCCGTCCCGTCCTCGGCCGGCACGCGGTCGGTGGTGTCCGCCCCGCGCCCGTTTCCCGTCCCGTGCCCGGCTTCCGGGGCACGTTCCGCCTCCGCGCGGCGACCGGTCCCCGGTGTGTTCTCCGTCCGCGCACGGCCGGTGGGTTCCGCGTCGCGGGTGGCCTTGGGCTCGTGGTGTGCTTCCCCGCGGCGGGCGGTCCGGTGTCCGTGTTCCGCCTCCGCGCGGCGGTCGGCCTTCGGCCTGTGCTCCGCCGCCGCTCCGCGCGCGTCCGGCCGCTCTCGACGCGGCTTCGCCACGTGCCCTTCTTCCGGTGCCCCGGCCGGCGGCCCGCCCCCGGTGGGCGGCCGTGGGGCGTCCGGTGTTCCGCCGGGGCCGGATACCGGCGGGGCGGTCGCCCGTTCGCCGTCGCCGGCGCTGTCGTTCGTACGCGGAGCCATGGTCTCTCCTCGGTGTTCGGCGGTGCGGCCCGTGCCGTGGGGACGGGCCGCGCCGGTCGGGGTGGGGCGGGGTCAGTACGCCCGGCCGCGCATCCGGCGCCACCACGCCAGCGCCAGGCCGATCAGCAGCAGCCCACCGGCCCCCGCACCGGCGGACGCGGCGATCAGGGTCGTGTTGTCGGCCCCGTCCGCGCCGGCCGGCCGCAGCGCGTCACCGAGCTGGTTGCGCACGTCGTTGCCGCCGTCCACGCCCTTCGCGAGCGGGCCGCGCGACCCCTCCGTCGGGTTCGCCAGATACGGGAAGGCCGCCCCGAACTCCTTGTCGTTGGCGTCGACCGCGTCACCCAGGTCGTTCTTCGCCCCGACCAGTTCCCCCTCGACGACCTGCAGCGAGGCGTCGATCACGTCGTCCGTCAGCCGGCGCCCGTTGGGGAAGCCGGCGTTGTCCCCGTCCAGGACGCCCAGCCGCTTCGGCTCGGCGGCCGGTTCGATGGACGTGTTCAGCCGCAGCATCTCCGAAGGCCTCACGTGCGGCGGCCGGTTGAGCCCCTCGACGCCCTTCAGGAACACGTCGACGAGGTCGTTGCGCGGCTCGTCCGGCGCGGGGATCTTGTAGATCGCCTCGATGAGCTTCGGCAGCTCCGGTTCGGTGACGTTCTTCAGGAACCGCGCGTCGTCCCACGGTGCGGACGCGTTGAACGTGTCCTTGTCCTTCAGCGGGTTGACGACCTCGTTGACCAGCGGGTTGCCCAGCCTCGACACCTGCACGAAGTGCCCCTCGGCGTTCTTGCGCTGCGTCGTCGACCAGATGCCCACGACCGGCTGGTCCGCGGACTCGGTGATCAGGTCGGTCGGGATCTGGAGGGCCAGCGAGTTGACGTTGTAGCCCTTGAGCGTGTCGTTGCCGACCTCGGAGAGGTTCCCGCCGTACAGCAGGTCGAAGACCCGCAGGTCCAGGAAGAACGGGTCGTCGGCCTGCCCGGCGAACGTCGTCGTCCCGCCCGCGAGTTCGCGCACCGCCTGCTCGCGCAGGGTGTTGTAGTCCGGCATGGACGCCTTGCCGACGTTCGACGGCGCGACCGGCACGTCGTCCGCGATCTTCGTGCGGGACACCGCGTGCTGGTCCTTCAGCTTCAGCAGCTCGATGTCGTAGGTCTGCGTGATGTTGAGGTCCGGGTCGTCCAGGCCGGTGACGGGGCCGGTGTTGTAGAGGAACGTCCCGTCGTTCTTCGTGTGCGTCCTGAACGTGTAGCGGAACAGCAGCTCGCCCTGCGCGTCCCCGTTGTTGTCGATGTGGATGTCGTACTGCGCGTCCTCGGCGAACGTGAAGAAGTTCGGTCCGCCGGCCGGCTCCTCGAAGGGGATCCAGTTCGCGATGATCGTCGTCGTGTCCGGCTTGTCGGGACTGACGAACGCGTACAGGTCCGTGTTGTCGTACTGCGGGGTGCCCGAGATCAGCGGGGCCTCCCGGTGGCTGGAGGCGGAGGCCGCCTCGGGTTCCAGCGCGGTCGCGCCGGCCGCCGCGAGCCCCCCGGCGGCCAGCGCCCCGCAGATCAGGGTCGCGAGACTCCCGCGTCCCGCACCGGTCCTGGAGTCAGTTGTCATGCCGTCCGTCCTCAGTGCCGACTTGCCTTGACGCACTGGGTTTCGGAGCGGACGACGGGCCGGATTGGTGGAGTTCGGAATTTCTTCCGGGCCCCTCCCGCCGGACCCGTACGCCCGTAGCATTTCTCGCCGCCGGCCCGCGTTTTCGGTCCGTTGATCCGTACTTACCGTCCGGAGGCTCGCTCGCCGCGCATGCCTCGTGTGACCGGGCGGCCCGCAGGGGCCTGGAGAGGGGGATGCGCGTTGGAGGCGGACGAGCTGCTGACGCTGGTGGCCGGAGGTGACCAGAAGGCGTTCGAGGACCTGTACGCACTGGTCTCCGGGCCGGTGTACGGGCTGGTGCGGCGCGTGGTGCGCGATCCCGCCCAGTCCGAGGAGGTGGCCCAGGAGGTACTGCTCGAACTCTGGCGCTCCGCCGCGCGGTTCGACCCCGGCCGGGGCAGCGCGCTGTCCTGGGTCCTCACCCTCGCCCACCGCCGCGCCGTCGACCGGGTGCGCAGCGCCCGCGCGGCCGGCGAACGCGAGCGGCGCGAGGCCCGGCGCGGTCACGAACCCGCCTTCGACCAGGTCGCCGAGGAGGTCGAGGCCGGACTCGAACGCGAGTGGGTGCGCCGCTGCCTGGACCGTCTCACCGCACTCCAGAGACAGTCGGTCACCCTCGCCTACTACGACGGCTACACCTACCGCGAGGTGGCGGAGCGGCTGTCGCTGCCGCTGGGCACGGTCAAGACCCGTATGCGCGACGGACTGACCCGCCTGCGCGACTGCCTGGGAGGCGCGGCATGAGCCTGTTCGACCGACTGCCGCGCCGCGGGGACCCGCACTCCCTCGCCGCCCCCTACGCCCTCGACGCCCTGGAACCCGCCGAACGCGTCCGCTTCGAGAGGCACCTGGAGTCCTGCGCCCGCTGTACCGCCGAGGTGCGGGCCCTCGCCGAGGACGCCGTCCGCCTCGCCTGGTCCACGGCCGCGCCCGCGCCCGCCGCGCTGCGGGACCGGGTCATGGCCGCCGTACGGACCACCCCGCAGGAAGCCGCGCCCCGGGAACCGGCACGCGCGCGTGACACGCGGCTCCCGCCGCACGTCTGGGGCGCCGCGCCCCCTCCGCGCCCCCGCGAGCGGCGCCGTGCGCCGCTGTTCGTGCCGTTCGCCACGGCCACCGCCGCGGCCGCGCTCGTCGTCGCCGCGCTCTTCGCGGTCCAGGCGAACGACACCCGGGACCGACTGACCGCCGAACGCGACCGGTCGCGTGAGATCGCCCACGTTCTCGCCGCCCCGGACGCCCGCGTGAGCAGCGGCCGGGACGCGCGGGGCCGCACGATCGGAGTGATCGCCTCCGCATCGACCCGCACCGCGGTCGTCACCCTCGGCGGATACGGCGACCCCCCGAACGGACGTGTGCGCCAGCTCTGGCTCATGGGCCCGGACGCACGACCGCGTTCCCTGGGGCTGTTCGAGGGCGACACGCCCTTGATCGCCTCCGGTCTCGACACCGCCGCGACGTCACTCGCCGTGACCGTCGAACCTGATGGCGGGTCACCGCGGCCCACTTCGCAACCCGTCATCCAACTCGCCCTGAAAACGGTCGGATTCGGAGAGTAATCGACGCGTGTTCGTCAACCCCCTTATGGGGAAGGTGAATCCTGTGACCTCGATACACGAGTGCCCGAACGGGGCGATAGGGTTACCCTGCCCGGGCCGGGTGGACTCGTACGGGTGGGGAGTGACATGGAACAGATAACGGTGCGCAGCAGGGCCAGGGTCCCTGCGATCACGTGCGGTAGCAGCGCGACCAGTTCGCGCCTCGACCGCCATCTCTCGGTTCTCGGGGGCCCCGCGGTCCCGCAGCGGGAGACGGCCGAGGCGACGTCGCTGATGCGCGAGCTCATCGCGCGCGACACCGCGCACGACCGCGGCGCCAGGAGCGCGCGGGCCCGGGCGAGCCGCGTCTCGCTCTTCGCCCCGCTGCGCCGACTGCGCCGCTCCCTGTTCGGCAGCCGGTAGCGCCGGCGCCCGGACGGTCCACCTCCGTCCCGGCGCGGCGCCCCCGCCCCGTCCGTCATCCCCACGGCGTGCGGCGGCCCTCCGGCGCCCGACCCGACACCGGCACCTCCCCCTGCCGGCGCCCCCGTTCCCACCCGGCAGTGCTCCGGGGGCACACCGGTCGGCTCCATCCTGGCAGGGACCTGACATCCGCCTCGGGACCTCACCCCCTCCCGCGCCCGTACTGCCGTACCGCGAGCGGCACGAACACCACCAGCAGCACCGCGCACCACCCCAGTGACCCCGCCACGGGATGCGCCACCGGCCAGGCCGCCCCGTCGGGCACCGGCGCGTTGCCGAACAGGTCCCGCAGCGCCGTCGCCACCGCGCTGATCGGGTTCCACTCCGCGACCGTGCGCAGCCCGTCCGGCAGCCCCGCCGTCGGAATCTGAACTGCGGGGACCGGGTGGTGACCGGAGCCTGACATGATCCGGCTGGTCCATCACCCTCGCGCGCTGATGCACCTCCAGCCATGGCTGCCAAGGACGATGTCACCTGGTCTCATGCGAGGAGATACGCCGTTCACGCGGTGGAGGAACGCATCCCGTATCAGTTGCGCGGAGCGTCGCTGCACCCAGGGCGGGCGAGGCGTGCTCCGACAGCCGACCGCGGAGTCGGGCGAATGCGAGCGCATGTTCCATTGTCCGCCGGTCGGGGTGGTGGTGATGGAAAGGGTGTGCGGGGCTCGTGCGTACGGTCAGTGGAACGGAAGTCGGCTGATTGGGGCAGAGGCGGAGGTACGGGTAGTGAGGGAGGCGGAGCGTGCCCGGTATACGTATCGGTTGCGGGTGTCGGCTACCGCGCGGGTGGGGTTGGAGGGGGAATGGGGGCGGTGCCGGTGGCTGTGGAACGAGTGCGTGGCCCGCTCCCGGAAGGCCCATGCCGAGGGGGAGACGTGCGGTCCGGCCCGACTGGACGGGATGTTGACCAAGGCCCGCTCGGTGACGCCGTGGCTGGCTGAGGGGGCTTCGGTGCCGCAGCAGCAGACCATCCGTGACTTCGCAGCCTCCCGAACCAAAGCCATCAAGGACATCAGGAACCGGCTGCCGCTCGGGCGGCGGGCCGGAATGCCCCGGCACAAGAAGAAGCGCGGGGCGGACCCGAGCCTGAACTACACGCGGCGCGGCTTCGTCTCAAGGACGGGCGGCTGCATCTGGCGGGCGGGATTGTCCTGACCGTGGTCTGGTCGCGTCCCCTCCCGGCCGAGCCGTCGAGCGTGCGGGTGTACCGCGACGGTGTCGGGCACTGGTACGCCTCGTTCGTCGTCCCCGCCTCGTATGAACCGCTCCCCCCCACCGGTGCGGTGATCGGTGTCGACTGGGGCGTGAGGGAGACCGCCACCACCACATCGGACGCCCACGACCTGCCCCACCCCCGACACGGACACAGGGCTCAACAGAAGCTTTCCCGTCACGACCGGATGATGGCCCGCCGCAAACCGAAGAAGGGGCAGACCGCGTCGAAGGGGTACCGGGAGGCGAAGCGGTGGCGGGCGAAAACATACGCGAAGATCGCCCGGCAGCGGCAGGACACCGCCCGCACATGGGCCAAGCGCGTGGTGCGCGACCATGACGCGATCGCGGTGGAGGACTTCCGGCCCAAGTTCCTCGCCAGAACGTCGATGGCGCGCAAGGCGGCCGACGCCGCGATCGGCGCCACCAAGCAGGCCCTGGTCGAGATGGGCCGCGAGCACGGCCGAGATGTGCGTCTGGTGCATCCCGCGCACACCACCATGGACTGCGCCAGGTGCGGAGCGAGAGCCAAGCACGCCCTGCCGCTGTCGGAACGCATTTACACCTGCACCGCGTGCGGAGCTGTCTCCTCGAGGGACAAGAACTCTGCCCGCGTGGTGCTTGGCCGGGCAGGTCTGGACCCGGCTGGTGTCGAGGGCGCAAGACCTCCCGGAGCGCCGCTCCGGAAGGCGGCCTGAGCCAGGAATTCCCTTCCTTCAGGGAGGGAAGCAGTCAAGACCTACGTCTCCAACGAGCTGGCCACCGCCGAGCGGACCCGTTCGCTGCCCTGGTCGCAGGAGCAGGAGGACGCGGTCCGGATCGCCTATCTGGGCAGCCGTATCGCGAGCGGTGAGTACCCGCGGATGGTGGCGGCCTTCGCGGAGGACGCCGGACCGATCGACCTGGAGGCGGTGTTCGAGCGGGCGCTCGGCCGGGTGCTGGACGGCTTCGAGCCCCGCGGCTGACCCTCAGATCAGCGCGAGCTGGCCCTCCGGCCCCTCCTCGTGGGCGTCCAGCACCGAGGCGGGGCGGCGTGCGGAGGGCGGCACCGGGAGCACGCCCGCCGCGCGCAGTTCGGCCGGTGTGACCGGGTCGGGGAGGGAGGCGTCCGTCAGCGCCTCCTGTTCCGGGCGCAGTTCGGCCAGCAGGGCGAGGACCGTGATCAGTTCCAGGAGCTCCGAGGTCCAGGTCCGGGGCCAGCCGGCCGGCCCGATCGCGGCCAGGGTGCCCGGCTCGGCCGGCCGCGTGCGGGCCGCGAACCACTGCTCCAGCACCCGGACCCCGCCGGCCTCGAAGTCCCAGGCCGCGGGCGGCACCGGGGAGATGCGGCCCTCGTCGAGCAGCAGCGTCTCCTCGTCCCGGTCGTAGTCCACGGTCACCGGCCGGGAGGGCAGCGGGGCGCGCACGTACGGGCGGCGCCCGCCGGGGAGCCTGGGCCGTTCCCCGTCGCGCCGCGACAGCCACAGCATCCGGCGGCCCACCGCGACGCCCCGCGCCCACACACCGGCGTCCCCGGTGAGCGGCACCGCGAGTCCGGCGGGCGTGGTGCGCGCCGCCGCCATCGTCCAGGCGAGGACGTCCACCGGCGAGGTGTCCCGGCCCAGCCGGGCGGCGAGGTGGCCGGTCAGGCCCGGGGCCAGGTTCGGTTCCGCGGCGCCCGGCCGGCGGTACAGCGGACGGACCCGGCCGGTGCGCAGCAGCGGCGGCAGGGACGTGGCCAGCAGCGGCGGGCCGGTGAGGGCCCGGGCGGTGCCCGCCTCCACGACGAAGATCTGCCGCTCGTCCGCCACCCGCCACAACTCCGGCCGGGCCACGTCGATCAGCCGCTGGTCGGGGATCAGCCACTGCTCGTCGAACGGGGCGTACAGGACCCGTATCGGTTCGGGGCACGGACCCGACGCGCGGGCCAGCCTCTCCGTGCCGCCGCTTCGCCCCGGCAACTGTCCGACCGCGGTGTGCGGCGTCCGGGAACGGGTCGGCTCGAACAACGCCTCGCGGTCCGGCCCCTCGGCCTTCACCAGGGCGTCCCAACGGGCCTTCAGGGATGCCGCGTCGGGGGCCGCCGGCCACCCCCGGCCGAGCCGCGGCGGTGCGACGGACCACGGCATGAGGTCCGCCAGCAGCGGAGCGTCGTCGTGCGTCACGCAGGGCATCGTACGGCCTGTGGGGGGTGGCGGATCAGGTGGCGTCCAGGGTCACCGTGAAGGAGAAGCGGTCGCCCCGGTAGTGGATGACGGCCACGTCCAGGGGACGGCCGTCGGTGTCGTAGGTGACGCCCGTGTAGTGCAGGATCGGGCTGAGCAGCGGGACTTGGAGCAGCCGGGCCGTCTCCGGGTCCGCGAGTCGTGCCTCCACCGTGTCCGTGATGCGGCTGATGTCCGCGCCGACGACGTCCCGCAGCACCTTGGTCATCGGCCACCGCAGCAGGTCGTCCGGGTCGATACGGGCGGCCAGTTCGGGACGGACCCAGTTGCGGGCGTGGTTGGTCGGCTCGCCCGTCTTCTCGTCGCCGCGCAGCCGGTGGTACGCCGCCGCCTCGGACAGGTCCGGGAAGTACTCGGCGAGCTCCGTCGGCACCGGCGCCGGACCGTGCTCCAGCAGCTCGGTCGTCATGCCGGACTGCTGGGCCACGATCGCGTCCACCGAGCCCAGCAGCCGCACCGGGGCGCCCCGCCGGGCGCCGGGCTCGATGAACGTGCCGCGCCGGCGGTGGCGGGTGATCAGCCCCTCGTCCTCCAGCTCCTTCAGCGCCTGCCGCATGGTGAGCACGCTCACCCCGTAGTGCCCGGCGAGCTGCTCCTCGGTGGGCAGACGCAGCGGGTCCTGGGGCGAGCGGCCGAGGATCGAGGCGCGCAGCGACTGCGACACCTGATACCAGAGCGGCAACTTGCGGTTCAGGACGATCGAATCCGGAGCGAAGGAGGTCACGGGCTATCCGTACCGGTCGAAGAGCTTTCAGTGCAACGGGGGCCGCAGGGGTGCTCCGGTGCCGGGAGGCCGAACGCGCGGGCCCGCAGGCCGAGCACGGCCGGGCTCCCGGCACCGGCCGGAACACCCCGGAGGCGGAACCGGATCAACGCGACGGGAAATGGCGCTCCAGGCCCCGCCACACGCCGTCGTAGCCCTGCTGGAGGTGGTCCGCCCGTGCCGCCTGGGGGGTCAGGGACACCGGCCAGCGGGTCTCGAACATGAAGGCCAGACCGTCGTCGATCTTCTGCGGGCGCAGCTCCGCGGCGCTCGCCCGGTCGAACGTCTCCCGGTCCGGGCCGTGCGCCGACATCATGTTGTGCAGCGAGCCCCCGCCCGGCACGAAGCCCTCCGCCTTCGCGTCGTACGCGCCCTCGATCAGACCCATGTACTCGCTCATCACGTTCCGGTGGAAGTACGGCGGCCGGAAGGTGTCCTCACCCACCAGCCAGCGGGGCGCGAAGACCACGAAGTCCACCCCGGCCAGCCCCGGGGTGTCGCTCGGGGACGTCAGCACCGTGAAGATCGACGGGTCCGGGTGGTCGTACGAGATGGTGCCCATCACATTGAAGCGGCGCAGATCGTAGGCGTAGGGCACGTGGTTGCCGTGCCAGGCGACGACATCCAGCGGGGAGTGGTCGTACGTGGCCGACCACAGGTTGCCGCAGAACTTGTTCACCACCTCCACCGGCCCCTCGACGTCCTCGTACGCGGCGACGGGCGCCCGGAAGTCCCGGGCGTTGGCCAGCCCGTTGGCGCCGATCGGGCCGAGGTCGGGGAGCCGGAACGGTGCCCCGTAGTTCTCGCACACATAACCGCGGGCAGAGTCCTCGAGGAGGTCCACACGGAACCGCACCCCACGAGGAATCAACGCGATGTGTCCCGGCTCCACATGCAGCAGGCCGAACTCCGTGCGCAGCAGCAGCCCGCCGCGCTCGGGGACGATCAGCAGCTCACCGTCGGCGTCGCCGAAGACCCGGTCCATCGAGGCATTGGCGTGGTACAGGTGCACGGCCATGCCGCTGCGCTGGGTGACGTCCCCGTTGCCGCCCAGGGTCCACAGACCGGCCAGGAAGTCCGTCCCCTCGGCGGGCTCCGGCAGCGGGTTCCAGCGCAGCCGGTTGGGGTCGGGCACGGTCTGGGTGAAGGGCGCGGTGCGCAGCGACCCGTTGCCCGTGCGGGTGAACGCCGGATGGGCGGCCGACGGGCGGATCCGGTACAGCCAGGAGCGGCGGTTCTCCGCGCGGGGCTCGGTGAACGCCGTACCGCTCAGCTGCTCCGCGTACAGCCCGAGCGGTGCGCGCTGCGGCGCGTTGCGGCCCTCGGGCAGGGCGCCCGGGACCGCCTCGGAGCTGTGCTCGTTGCCGAAACCGGAGAGGTGTTCCAGCCCCTCGGCGATCTTGCGCGCTCCCTCGCGCTCGAACGTGCTCGCGCGGGTGGTACCCCCATCGCTCATGCCCGGTGCTCCCTTGCGGTCGAATTCCTATGGAACACCGTAGGATTGCGATTTCCGCGGCGCAAGGGGAAGACGCGATCTCCGTTCCTCCTCCTCTCGGCGGAGGACACGGAACCCGACTTCAGGGGGATCCGCGAGGTCGTACCCGTGTTCTACGCTCCCCGGCATGTCGTGGACGCGGAGCCTGATCACCGCGCTCGCGGTCTGTGTCGCACTCCTGGCCGGATCCGTGGGCTGCGGTCCGAGTGATGCCCGGGGCGAGGACGGGAAGCCGTCCTCGCCGGCCGGCGAACTCCTGGACGAGCGGGACGGGGAGGGCCGCCCCTACCGCGAGGTGGACGCGGGGGACGCGCCCGCCGTCGGCGTCGAGGTCACCCCCGACACCGACGGCGGCTGGGACGTACGGCTGACCGTGCGCAACTTCCGCTTCTCCCCGGCCGGCACCCGCGGGCGCGCGGTCGCCGGCCGCGGACTGGCGCACCTGGAACTGAACGGCCGCCGCGTCGCCCTGCTGCGCACCCCCGAGTACCACCTCCCCGGCGACTCCGTCCCGCGCGGCACGCACCACGTCACCGCCCGCCTGTACGCCGACGACGGCTCGGTGTGGGCCGTGGACGGCGAACCCGTGGAGAGCACGGCCGACATCACCGTGTCGGACCAGGAACCGGGCGCCGCGCCGGCAGGAACGGCACCCCCGGAGCCGGCGCGCGGAGCGGACGGGCGGGGCCGTGGCGGAGGGCGAGGTTCCCCGGGCGGGGACGAGCGGGCATGATGAGGCCCGTGCCCCACGCGACATCGCTCCGCCGAGCGCCGGTGCAGCGGCGCAGCGCCGAACGGCTGGCCAGGATCCTCGACGCCTGTGCCGCGCTCCTCGACGAGGCCGGCTACGACGACCTGAGCACCCGCGCGGTCGCGGAGCGCGCCGGCGTGCCCATCGGCTCCGTCTACCGCTTCTTCGGCAACAAGCGCCAGATGGCCGACGCGCTGGCCCAGCGCAACCTGGAGCGCTTCACGGAACGGGTCACCGAACGCATCGGGGTCACCGGTGACCGGGGCTGGCGGCACGCCATGGACGTCGTGCTCGACGAGTACCTCGACATGAAGCGCACCGCTCCCGGCTTCTCCCTGGTCGACTTCGGCAACCAGATACCCGTCGGCACGCGCCGCGCCGAACCCAACCACCGCGTCGCCGACCGCCTCGCCGACCTGCTCTCCGGCCACCTCGGCCACGCGGTCGACGACGACCTGCGCCGCGCCGTCCTCGTCGCCGTCGAGACCGCCGACGCCCTCGTCCACCTGGCGTTCCGGATGGCGCCCGAGGGGGACGAGAAGGTCATCGGCGAACTGCGCGAGATGCTGCGGGCGTATCTGGCCCGGACGCTGGACTGAACCCGGCCCCGAGCGCCTCCCCGGACCGACCCCTCCCCTCCATGCCTACCGGTCGGTATGCTCGGCCCGTCCGCGCGCCACCGCAGCCGCCGCACCCGGGAGGACCCGTGTCCCGCACCGCCCTTCGTATCTGCCCCCTGTGCGAGGCCACCTGCGGCCTGACGCTCACCATCGACGACGGCCGCGTCACCGGCGCCCGCGGCGACCGCGACGACGTGTTCAGCAAGGGCTTCATCTGCCCCAAGGGCGCCGCCTTCGGGGCCGTCGACTCCGACCCCGACCGGCTGCGCGCCCCGCTCGTCCGCGTCGACGGGGAGCTGCGCGAGGCCACCTGGGCGGAGGCGTTCGACGCCGTGGCCGCCGGGATACGGCCCGTCGTCGAACGGTACGGACCGCACGCCGTCGGCATCGTCCTGGGCAACCCCAACGTCCACACCATGGCCGGCGCCCTCTACCCGCCCGTGCTCATCGCCGGGCTCGGCACCCGCAGCCTGTTCACCGCCTCCACGGTCGACCAGATGCCCAAGCACGTCTCCAGCGGACTGCTCTTCGGCGACGCCAACGCCATCCCCGTACCCGACCTCGACCGCACCGACCACCTGCTGCTCATCGGCGCCAATCCCCTGGAGTCCAACGGCAGTCTGTGCACGGCGCCGGACTTCCCCGGCCGGCTCAAGGCGCTCAAGGCCCGCGGCGGCACCCTCACCGTCGTCGACCCGCGCCGCACCCGCACCGCCCGCCTCGCCGACCGGCACCTCGCCGTACGCCCCGGCACCGACGCGCTGCTGCTCGCGGCGCTGGCGCACACCCTGTTCGACGAGGGCCTGGCCGACCCGGGGGAACTGGCGCCACACCTGACGGGGCTTGACGACCTCGCCGCGGCGCTGCACGACTTCACCCCCGAAGCCGTGGCCCCCGCCTGCGACGTCGACGCCGCCACCCTGCGCACCCTCGCCCGGGAACTCGCCGCCGCCCCCACCGCCGCCGTCTACGCCCGCATCGGGAGCTGCACCGTCCCGCACGGCACCCTCGCCAGCTGGCTCGTCGACGTCCTCAACATCCTCACCGGCAACCTCGACCGGCCCGGTGGCGCCCTCTTCCCGCAGGCCGCCACCGACAAGACCCCGCGCCCCGCGGGACCCGGCCGCGGCTTCGCCCTCGGGCGCTGGCACTCCCGGGTGAGCCGGCACCCCGAGGCCAAGGGCGAACTGCCGCTCTCCGCCCTCGCCGAGGAGATCGACACCCCCACCGACGACGGCGAGCCGATCCGCGCCCTCGTCGCCGTCGCCGCCAACCCGGTCCTCTCCGCCCCGGACGGCGACCGGCTCGACAAGGCGCTCGGTTCACTCGACTTCATGGTCAGCGTCGACCCGTACCTCAACGAGACCTCACGCCATGCCGACGTCGTCCTGCCGCCGCCCCCGCCCGCGCAGAGCCCGCACCACGACTTCGCCTTCAACACCCTCGCCGTGCGCAACCAGGTCCGCTACACCCGCCCCGCCGTCCCCCTGGAGCCCGGCCGGATGGCCGAGACCGAGATCCTGGCCCGGCTGATCCTCGCCGCGACCGGCATGCACGGCGCCGACCCCGGCGCCGTCGACGCCATGGTGATCGGCCAGACCCTCGCCAAGGCGGTCCGGGAGCCTCACTCCCCGGTCCACGGCCGCGACCCGGAGGAGCTCGCCGCCCTGCTCACCGGCGAGGACGGCCCCGAACGGCGCCTCGACATGATGCTGCGCCTCGGCCCGTACGGCGACGGCTTCGGCGCCGACCCCGACGGGCTCACCCTGGAGAAACTCCTCGCCCACCCGCACGGCATCGACCTCGGCCCCCTGCGCCCGCGGCTGCCCCGGCCGCTGAAGACCCGCAGCGGCACGGTGGAGCTGCTCCCGGAACCGATCGCCGCCGACCTCCCCCGGCTGCGCGCCGCCCTCGGTGAACGCCCCGCCGGACTCGTCCTGGTCGGCCGCCGCCACCTGCGCTCCAACAACAGCTGGATGCACAACGTGCCCGCCCTCACCGGCGGCTCCAACCGCTGCACCCTGCACCTCCACCCGGAGGACGCCGCACGCCTCGGCGTACGGGACGGACAGCCGGTGCGGATCAAGGGCGCCGGGGGAGAGGTGACCGCACCCGCCGAGGTCACCGACGCCGTACGCCCGGGGGTGGTGAGCCTGCCGCACGGCTGGGGACACGACCGGCCCGGCACCCGCACGCGGCACGCCGCCGCAGACCCCGGCGCCAACGTCAACCAGCTCCTCGACGGCAGCCTCCTCGACCCGCTGTCGGGCAACGCCGTCCTCAACGGCGTCCCCGTCGAGGTGGCCCCGCTGGGCGCCGCCGTGACCGAAACGTTCCATGCCCTGACCTGAGCAAAGCTGTGACCTGGGGTTTTGCGCTTATTGCTCGCAGGTCAACATCTTGTTAACGCCGCTTTACGGAACCTAACGTCGACGCACCGCCGGCCCTGGTGGGAGTTCAAGGGCGAACGTTAGGTGTCCACTCATGCTGACCATCCTCGGCTTCGTCATGATCGCGACCTTCCTGGTCCTGATCATGCTGAAGAAGATGTCGCCGATCGCGGCGCTCGTGCTGATCCCCGCGCTGTTCTGCGTGTTCGTCGGCAAGGGCGCCCACCTCGGTGACTACGTCATCGACGGCGTGTCCAGCCTCGCGCCCACCGCGGCGATGCTCATGTTCGCGATCGTCTACTTCGGCGTGATGATCGACGTCGGACTCTTCGACCCGATCGTCCGCGGCATCCTCCGGTTCTGCAGGGCGGACCCGATGCGGATCGTCGTCGGCACCGCGCTGCTCGCCGCGATCGTGTCCCTGGACGGCGACGGCTCCACCACCTTCATGATCACTGTCTCGGCGATGTACCCGCTGTACAAGCGCCTGAAGATGAGCCTGGTCGTGATGACCGGTGTCGCCGCCATGGCCAACGGCGTGATGAACACCCTCCCCTGGGGCGGCCCCACGGCCCGCGCGGCGACCGCGCTCAAGCTCGACGCCGGCGACATCTTCGTCCCGATGATCCCCGCCCTGCTGGTCGGCCTGCTGGGCGTCGTCGTCCTCGCCTACGTGCTCGGTCTGCGCGAGCGCAGGCGGCTGGGCGTGCTGACGCTGGACGAGGCGCTGGTGAAGGAGAAGGCCGAGGAGACGGAGACGGTCCTCGTCGGCGCGGGCGGCGGCACCGGTACCGCTTCGGGGAAGCACACCACCGCGACCGGTGGTACCGACGCCGACGCGGAGGACGACGACGACTTCCAGGGCCTCGACCCGAACCGCCCCACCCTGCGCCCCAGGCTGTACTGGTTCAACGCGCTGCTCACGGTCGCCCTGCTCACCTCCATGATCATGGAGCTGCTGCCGATCCCGGTGCTGTTCCTGCTCGGCGCCGCCCTCGCGCTCTCCGTCAACTTCCCGCACATCCCCGACCAGAAGGCCCGGCTCGCGGCCCACGCCGACAACGTCCTCAACGTCTCCGGCATGGTCTTCGCCGCCGCCGTCTTCACCGGCGTCCTCCAGGGCACCGGCATGGTCGACCACATGGCCGAGTGGATGGTGGACGTCATCCCCGAGGGCATGGGCCCGCACATGGCCCTCGTCACCGGCCTGCTGAGCCTTCCGCTCACCTACTTCATGTCCAACGACGGCTTCTACTTCGGTGTCCTGCCCGTCCTCGCCGAAGCCGGTGCCGCGCACGGCGTCTCCCCGCTGGAGATGGCCCGCGCCTCCCTCGTCGGCCAGCCGCTGCACATGTCCAGCCCGCTCGTCCCCGCGGTGTACGTCCTGGTCGGCATGGCCAGGGTCGAGTTCGGCGACCACACCCGGTTCGTGGTGAAGTGGGCGGCCCTGATCTGCCTGCTGATCCTCGCGGCCGGAATCCTGTTCGGCATCATCTGAGCCGGACACCCGGACCACTGCCAGGAAGGACCCGATCATGGCGCCCGGTGGGAACCGCGGCTGGCTGCTCCGCCTCGTCATCGCCTTCGGCTTCGCGCAGGGGGCGGTGTCGATGGCCCGGCCCGCCGTCTCCTACCGGGCGCTCGCGCTGGGCGCGGACGAGCGGGCGGTCGGTGTGATCGCGGGCGTGTACGCGCTGCTGCCGCTGTTCGCCGCCGTACCGCTCGGCCGGCGCACCGACCACGGCCGCTGCGCGCCCCTGCTCCCGGCCGGCGTGGTGCTCATCTCCGGCGGCTGCGCGCTGAGCGGCCTCGCCGGATCGCTGGGGACGATGGCCCTGTGGAGCGGGGTGATGGGCCTCGGCCACCTCTGCTTCGTCATCGGCGCGCAGTCGCTCGTCGCCCGCCAGTCCGCGCCGCACGAACAGGACCGCAACTTCGGCCACTTCACCATCGGCGCCTCGCTCGGCCAGTTGGTCGGTCCCGTCGCGGCGGGCGCGCTGATCGGCGCGGACATGGCCCGGACCAGCGCGCTCGCCCTGCTGGTGGCGGGAGCGGGCGGCGCCGTCGCGCTCACCTCGCTGTGGCGCATAGAGCGCCCCGGAGACCTGGGATCCCGTACGGGGCAGGGCGCACGGGTGCCGGTACGGGGCATCCTGCGCGCCCGTGGCGTACCCGCGGGCATCCTCATCAGCGTGGCCGTGCTGTCCGCGACCGACATCCTCACCGCCTACCTCCCGGTGGTCGGCGAGCACCGGGGCATCGACCCGGCCGTCATCGGCCTGCTGCTCAGCCTCCGTGCGGCGGCCACGATCGCCTGCCGGCTGGTCCTCACCCCGCTGCTGCGCCTGCTCGGCCGCACGGTGCTGCTGACGGTGACCTGTCTGCTGGCGGGGCTGCTGTGCGCGGGGGTGGCGCTGCCGGTACCGGTCTGGACGCTGGCGATGATCCTGGCCGTCCTCGGCTTCTGTCTGGGCGTCGGGCAGCCGCTGTCCATGACCACGGTCGTCCAGGCCGCCCCCGCCGAGGCCCGTTCCACCGCCCTCGCCCTGCGCCTGACCGGCAACCGCCTGGGGCAGGTCGCCGCGCCCGCGGCGGCGGGACTGATCGCGGGGGTCGCGGGGGTGGCGGCGCCGTTCGTGATGCTGGGCGCGCTGCTGTTCCTGTCCTCGGGGGTCGCCCTGCGCAGTCCGGCCCGGCCGGGGGAGGACCCGGCGTCCACCCGGAAGGACACCGGGGCCCGCCCCCGGCGCCGTACGGCTCGCTAGCCGGTGCCCGGCGGGCGCGTCCGCACTGGCAGGATGGCGCGATCGCACATGCCGCCCATCAAGAGGCGGACTTGTGCACACATGTGCCGCGCGCACACAGAGGGGGGACCACATGTTTCTGCTCGTCCTGTCCGGTGTCCTCGTTGTCGTCGTCGGAGGATGCGTCTGCGTCGTCCGGGCGGCCCGGGGCGGTCCGCGCTGGGTCCGCGGAGTGGCGAAGGCGACCCTGGCGGCGGGTGAACTGCTCCGGTCGAGCCGTTCGAGCGGCCGCTCGGGAAGCGGCGACGACGGGAGCGGCGGAGACGACTGACGCGGAACGCCGGTCACCCCGGAGGACCAGGACGTCCGCTGAATTCGGACGTCCGCTTTCTCACCTGCTGGACCGGAGCGCCCCGATCCCGCTCGGCATCTTCCCCCGGCCGCTACTTTCCGTTAGCTTCCGTGACCCACACGCCCCGTGCGACCCGTGCGGGGCGTTCCGAACGCGGAGCGCCAGCGCCCAGATCCGCCCCCGGGGGCACCCTCATGACACGCGCCATCTCCCTGCACGACGTGAGCAAGGCATACACGCGAGACGTCCGCGTGGTGGACCGGCTGTCGCTGGACATCGCGCCCGGTGAGTTCCTCGTCCTGCTCGGCCCCTCCGGCTGCGGCAAGTCCACCGTGCTCCGGATGATCGCAGGACTGGAGGACATCGACGAGGGCCGGCTGTTCCTCGACGGCGAGTACGGCAACGAACTGCCGCCCTCCGGCCGGGACATGGCGATGGTGTTCCAGAACTTCGCCCTGTACCCGAGCATGACCGGCCGCGACAACATCGGCTTTCCGCTCCGCATCGAGTCCCCCGGCGCCGACCCGGCCCCGCGCGTGGACGCCACCGCCCGCATGCTCGGCATCGAGGACCTCCTCGACCGCTTCCCCGCCCAGCTCTCCGGCGGTGAACGCCAGCGCGTCGCCATGGGCCGGGCCATCGCCCGCCACCCCTCCGCCTTCCTGATGGACGAGCCGCTGTCCAACCTCGACGCCAAGCTCCGCAACCGGCTGCGCGCCGAGATCCACCGGCTCACCCGGGAACTGGGCGTCACCACCGTCTACGTCACCCACGACCAGTCCGAGGCCATGTCGCTCGGCGACCGCGTCGCCGTACTGCGCGGCGGCGTCCTCCAGCAGGTCGGCACCCCGCGCACCGTGTACGCGCTGCCGAGCAACGTCTTCGTCGCCGCGTTCATCGGCACCCCGCGCATCAATCTGCTGCGCGGCCTGGTGCGCGCCCCGCTCGACGGGGCGATGACCATCAGCCTCGGCAAACAGTTCCTGCGGCTGCCCGAACCGCTCTCCCTGGACCACCAGTTGCTGCGGGTGCAGCAGGGCCGCGAGGTCATCGTGGGCCTGCGCTCGGAGGCCGTACGGATCGCCAAGCCGTCCGCCGCGCGGACCGGCGAGGTGGCGCTCACCGGCCTGGTGGAGCACCTGGAGTTCCAGGGCCACGAGGTCCTCGTGCACTTCGACACCGGCTCCCGCCCCGCCGTCGTCCCCGACCTGGAGGCCCCGCACCCGCGGCCCGAGCGCCCGGCCCGGCGCCGCCGCCGCGAGGGCACGGTCCTGCACCGGCTGCGGGAACGGGCCGGGGCGCTGCGCGCCGGCCCCGTGGCGACGCTGGACCGCTCCGGACGGCCGGACCCGGTCCCCGCCTCCGCCGAGCCCCGCGTCCCCGGCGACCTCATCGTCCGCACCACCCCCGACATCCGCCTCCGGCACGGCATGCAGGTACCGCTCCTGGTCGACCTCGCCCATCTCTTCGTCTTCGACCAGCAGGGCGAGCGGATCTGCCCGAACCCGGCACGGCTGCCCGACCTGGAGGAGTGACACGGTCGTAAGGAGACCCCTGGCGCGGGAAAACTAACATCGCTAGTTTAGGAGCTCGCACGAACTGAGCGGTCGGACACCGACGCCCCGCCCCGGAGGAAGCGCGATGAAGGCATACGACGGCATGTACATCGACGGCGCCTGGCGCCCCGCCGCCGGCCCGGACGTGATCGAGGTGGTGAACCCGGCCGACGAACAGGTGATCGCCACCGTCCCCGCGGGCACCGTGGAGGACGTCGACGCCGCCGTGCGCGCCGCCCGCGCCGCCCTCCCCGCCTGGGCCGCCACCCCGCCCGCCGAGCGCGCCGCCCGGCTGGCCGCGCTGCGGGACGTGCTCGTGGCCCGGCAGGACGAGATCGCCGGGACGGTGACCGCCGAACTCGGCTCGCCCCTCAAGCTCTCGCAGGCGGTCCACGCGGGCGTGCCGATCGCCGTGGCCGGCTCGTACGCCGAGCTGGCGGCGACGTACGCCTTCGAGGAGAAGGCGGGCAACTCGACGGTCCTCCACGAGCCCGTCGGCGTGGTCGGCGCGATCACCCCCTGGAACTACCCGCTCCACCAGATCGTCGCCAAGACCGCCCCCGCCCTCGCGGCCGGCTGCACCATCGTGGTCAAGCCCGCCGAGGACACCCCGCTGGTCGCCCGGCTGTTCGCCGAGGCCGTGCACGAGGCCGGGATCCCGGCCGGTGTGTTCAACCTCGTCACCGGTCTCGGTCCGGTGGCCGGGCAGGCCCTCGCCGAACACCCGGGCGTCGACCTGGTCTCCTTCACCGGCTCCACCGCCGTAGGCCGCCGCATCGGCGCGATCGCCTCGGGCATGGTGAAGAAGGTCGCCCTGGAACTCGGCGGCAAGTCCGCCAACGTCATCCTGCCCAGCGCCGACCTGGCCCGCGCGGTCAACGTCGGCGTCGCCAACGTCATGTCCAACTCCGGCCAGACGTGCAGTGCCTGGACCCGCATGCTGGTCCACCACGACCGGTACGACGAGGCCGTGGAGCTCGCCGCCGCTGCCGCCGCCAAGTACGGCGACCGCATCGGCCCGCTCGTCAACGCCAAACAGCAGGAACGCGTACGCGGGTACATCGCCAAGGGCGTCGCCGAGGGCGCCCGGCTGGTCGCGGGCGGCCCCGACTCCCCGCACGAGAAGGGCTACCACGTCAGCCCCACGGTCTTCGCCGACGTCACCACGGAGATGACCATCGCCCAGGAGGAGATCTTCGGCCCCGTCCTGTCGATCCTGCGCTACACGGACGAGGACGACGCCCTGCGCATCGCCAACGGCACCGTCTACGGCCTGGCCGGCGCGGTCTGGGCCGGTGACGAGGCGGAGGCGGTGGCCTTCGCCCGCCGCATGGAGACCGGCCAGGTCGACATCAACGGAGGCCGCTTCAACCCGCTGGCCCCCTTCGGCGGTTACAAGCAGTCCGGTGTGGGCCGCGAACTCGGCGCCCACGGCCTGACCGAGTACCTCCAGACCAAGTCCCTCCAGTTCTAGGGGAGTCGAATCCGCCATGGCCGTACGTGCCGCCGTTCTGCCCGCCGTCGGTGCTCCGCTGGAGATCACCGGGATCGACCTGCCCGACCCCGGCCCCGGCCGGGTCCGCGTCCGGCTCGCCGCCGCCGGGGTCTGCCACTCCGACCTGTCCCTGTCCGACGGCACCATGCGCCTGCCCGTCCCGGCCGTCCTCGGCCACGAGGGCGCCGGCACGGTCGTCGCCGTCGGCGAGGGCGTCACCCAGGTCGCGCCCGGTGACGGCGTGGTCCTCAACTGGGCACCCTCCTGCGGTACCTGCCCCGCCTGCGCGCGCGGCGAGGTCTGGCTGTGCGCGGGCGCCCTGGCCGGCGCCGCGGAGGTGCACGCCCGCCGCGCCGACGACGGCACCGACCTGTATCCGGGGCTGAACGTGGCCGCGTTCGCCGAGGAGACGGTGGTGCCCCTCTCCTGCGTGCTGCCCGCCCCGGACGGCGTCCCGCTCACCGACGCCGCCCTGCTGGGCTGCGCGGTGCTCACCGGCTACGGCGCCGTCCACCACTCCGCGCGGGTGCGCCCGGGGGAGACCGTCGCGGTGTTCGGCGTCGGGGGAGTGGGCCTCGCCGCCCTCCAGTCGGCCCGGATCGCGGGCGCGTCCACGATCGTCGCGGTCGACGTCTCCCCGGAGAAGGAGGAGCTCGCGCGGTCCGCGGGCGCCACCGACTACCTCGTCGCCTCCGACACCACCCCCCGGCAGATCCGCGCCCTCACCGGCAAGGAGGGCGTGGACGTGGCCGTCGAGTGCGTCGGCCGCGCGACCACCATCCGCACCGCCTGGGAATCCACCCGGCGCGGCGGACGCACCACCGTCGTCGGCATCGGCGGCAAGGACCAGCAGGTCACCTTCAACGCCCTGGAGATCTTCCACTGGGGCCGCACCCTCTCCGGCTGCGTCTACGGCAACTCCGACCCGGCCCGCGACCTCCCGGTCCTCGCCGACCACATCAGGGCCGGCCGCCTCGACCTCGGCACCCTGGTCACCGGACACATCGCCCTGGACGACATCCCGGCCGCCTTCGACACCATGCTGGCCGGCAAGGGCGGACGGGCGCTGGTGGTGTTCTAGGGGGTGTCTGACACATGCCCGCGGCGTCGCGGCGTCCGGCACGCACTCCCCCGGAGGGGGGACCCCCAGCCGCGTTGCCGGAACGCCCACGTGGCTCCTCCCCCACTCCCGGCTTCGCTCGAGCGGGGGGACCCCCATCGAGGACGCTCCAGCGCCTTGCGATCGCACGCACCGGACGCCGCTCCTTCTCCCGCGCTCATTTGTCAGACACCCCCTAGCGCGGCTCGCGGGCGGCCTCCTCCCGGGCGACCGGGACCGCGGCCGCCCGCGCCGCCGTCCTCGACCTGGACCGGGACACCGCCACACCCGCGAGGCACAGCGCGCCGCCCACCAGGGTGAGCGGACCCGGCACCTCGCCGAGCGCCAGCCACGACATCAGCACGACCAGCGCGGGCACCGCGTACGTGGTCGCGCCCATCCGGCTCGCGGTCGTACGGGCCAGGGCGTAGGCCCAGGTGGTGAAGGCGAGGGCGGTCGGGAAGACGCCCAGGTAGACCATGTTGAGCGTGGCGGTGACCGGAGCCTCGGCGGCCTCCCGTACGAGCTGCCCGGCGAACGGCAGACAGGCCACCGCCCCCACCAGACACCCGTACGTCGTCACCTGCAGCGGGCTCGCCGCGCCCAGCGCCGGCTTCTGCGCGACCACCCCGGCCGCGTACGCCACGGCCGCCAGCAGGCACAGCACCACGCCGAGCACCGAGGACCCGCCCCCGCCGGACATCGACAGCCCCACGGTCACCGCGCCGGCGAACGACACGGCCATCCCCGCCAGCAGCCTCGGCGGCATCGAGTCCCCGAGCAGCCGGGCGCCGAGCAGGGCGATGAGGACCGGCCCGATGTTCACCACCAGCGCGGCCGTACCGGCGTCGACCTGCTGCTCGCCCCAGTTGAGGGCCACCATGTAGAACCCGAACCAGAGCAGTCCCGATATCAGGATCCCCCGCCAGGCCGCCCGGGGCGGGAGCCCTTCCCGTCGCAGCAGACAGAACACGCCCAGCGTCAGCGCCCCGGCCAGCAGCCGGCCGAGCGCGAGCGCCCCCGGTGAGTACGCGGCTCCCGCACTGCGGATGGACACGAAGGCGGAGGCCCACAGCACGACGGTGACACCGGCGGCGCAGGCCGCGAGCATCCGGTCGGAACGGGGGGTGGGGGCGTGCATCATGCTCCCGAGGCTAGGAGGAGGTCAGGGTGGGACGCTCGCGGGTTTCGGACGGGGGCCTACTGGTCAGCGGAGGGCTTCCGCGTCGATCCCCAGCAGTTCGGACAGCGCGCGTTCGCCCGCCTCCGTCACCTTCACCGCCCGCTCGGAGCCGATGCGCACGCACCACCCCGTCTCCAGGGCGTGCCGGCACAGGGCGGCGCCCGCCACTCCGGCGAGGTGGGGGCGGCGTTCGGTCCAGTCGAGGCAGGCGCGGGCCAGCGGGCGCCGGCCACGGCGGCCGAGGCCGATGCCCGCCGCACCGAACCAGCGAAGTCCCGCGTCGGTGAGCGCGAACCCGGTCTCCTGGACCAGCAGTCCCCGCGCGGTGAAGGCGTCCGTGACGGCGATGCCGAGCCGCCCGGCGAGATGGTCGTAGCAGGTGCGTCCGCGGGCCATGGCCGACCCGGCGCCCGCCTGCCGCAGCGTGCGCGGGCGTTCGGCGGCGTCCGGAGTCACCTGCGCGGCCAGGTCCTCCACCAGGTGCGCGACCCGCGCGTCGGCCAGCCGTACGTACCGGTGCCGCCCCTGCCGTTCCTCGGCCAGCAGCCCGCCCGCGACCAGCTTGCCCAGGTGCTCGCTCAGCGTGGACGCGGCGACCCCGGCGTGCCGGGCCAGCTCGCCCGCGGTCCAGGCCCGCCCGTCCAGCAGCGCCAGCAGACACGCGGCCCGCGTCTCGTCGGCGGCCAGCGCGGCGAGCCGCGCGAGACCGGCCGCCCGGGGGTCCTTGGTGGTCATGTCCCCCAGCATGCGGCACGGACACTTCGGCCCTCACCGAAGCGTCCGGTCCCCCGAAGGAGGACGGGACCGTGCCGACCGTGCGCCTACCGCCGCGTGGCCACGACAGCGCCCCGAAGGGGCGCGGGACCGTGCCTTCGTGCGGCTACCGCCGCGTGGGCGCGACCGGCCACGACGGCGCCGCGGATGATCGACGGCACATCACCGCACCCCCAGCGGAGCGCTCAGGCGCCGGCCCGCACCTGCTCGTACTGCAGCGCCAGCCCGTCCAGCAGCGCCCTCAGCCCGGCCTCGAAGGCCCGCTCGTCGATCTTCTCCTGCTGCTCGGCGAGGAGATGGGCCTGCCCGAGGTGCGGGTAGTCGGCGGGGTCGTAGGCGCTGGCGTCGTCCACGAAGCCGCCGGCGAACGAGCCGAGCGCGGAGCCCATGATGAAGTACCGCATCAGCGCGCCGATGGAGGTGGCCTGCGCGGGCGGCCAGCCGGCCTCGACCATCGCGCCGTAGACCGCGTCGGCCAGCCGCAGCGCCGCCGGACGGCGGCCCGGACCGCGGGCCAGGACCGGCACGATGTTCGGGTGGTCGCGCAGCGCGGCCCGGTAGGAGACCGCCCAGTCGTGCAGCGCGGTCCGCCACTCCCGGCCGTCCTCGAACATCGACAGGTCGACCAGCGCGCTCACCGAGTCGGCGACCGCCTCCAGGATCTCGTCCTTGGTACGGAAGTGGTTGTAGAGCGAGGGCCCGCTCACCCCCAGTTCCGCGGCGAGCCGGCGCGTGGAGACGGCCGCGAGGCCCTCCGCGTCCACCAGCGCACGGGCCGTGCCGACGATCCGGTCGGTGCTCAGCAAGGGCTTGCGCGGTCGGGCCATGGCGCACATAGTAGGGCTGCGCCTTGAAACTAGCAGTGCTAATTTAAATGTGCACGTTTCACATGGATCTCACGTGGGGTGACTCGGTATGAACCTGGAGCTCAGCGAGGAGCAGGAGGCCGTCCGCCGGCTCGCCCGGGACTTCGTGGAGCGCGAGGTCGTGCCCCACGCCACCGCCTGGGACCGCGCCGAGGAGGTCGACCGCGGCATCGTGAAGAAGCTCGGCGAGGTCGGCTTCCTGGGGCTGACGATCGACGAGGAGTACGGCGGCAGCGGCGGCGACCATCTCGCGTACTGCCTGGTCACCGAGGAGCTGGGCCGCGGCGACTCCTCCGTGCGCGGCATCGTCTCCGTCTCCCTCGGCCTGGTCGCCAAGACGATCGCCGCCTGGGGGAACGAGGAGCAGAAGCGCGCCTGGCTGCCGGGGCTCACCTCCGGGGAGTACGTCGGCTGCTTCGGCCTCACCGAGCCCGGCACGGGGTCGGACGCCGGGAACCTCGCCACGCGGGCGGTCCGCGACGGCGACGACTACGTCGTCAACGGCACCAAGATGTTCATCACCAACGGCACCTGGGCCGACGTCGTCCTGCTCTTCGCCCGCTCCACCGACGCCCCCGGCCACAAGGGCGTCTCCGCCTTCCTCGTCCCCACCGACACCCCCGGCCTGACCCGCCGCGCCGTCCACGGCAAGCTGGGCCTGCGCGGCCAGGCCACCGCCGAACTGGTCCTTCAGGACGTGCGCGTGCCCGCCTCCGCGATGCTGGCCCCCGAGGGCAAGGGCTTCTCGGTCGCCATGTCCGCCCTCGCCAAGGGCCGCATGTCGGTCGCGGCCGGCTGCGTCGGCATAGCGCAGGCCGCCCTGGACGCGGCCGTGCGCTACGCGGGGGAGCGGGAGCAGTTCGGCAAGCCCATCGCCCGTCACCAGCTCGTCCAGGAACTGATCAGCGACATCGCCGTGGACGTCGACGCGGCCCGGCTGCTCACCTGGCGGGTCGCCGACCTGATCGACCGGGGGAAGCCCTTCGCCGTCGAGTCCTCCAAGGCCAAGCTCTTCGCCTCGGAGGCCGCCGTCCGCGCCGCCAACAACGCCCTGCAGGTCTTCGGCGGCTACGGCTACATCGACGAGTACCCGGCCGGAAAGCTCCTGCGCGACGCCCGTGTGATGACCCTCTACGAGGGCACCAGCCAGATCCAGAAGCTGGTCATCGGCCGTGCCCTGACCGGGGTTTCGGCGTTCTGAGTACGTGCCTGAGTAGCTGAGCGGATGTGGCCGCGGCCACATCCGCCGATCCTTTTCCCCATGAGCGACACACCGGTCAAGCAGCAGAGCACGGCCGCCTTCTACGGCCAGGCCGTCGCGTCCTTCGGAGTGGCCATGGGCGCCACCGCGGTCGGCATCTTCAACCTCGAGGCCGACGCCTGGGTCCGCGCCTTCCTGGGCATCGCGGTCCTGTACCTCGTCACCTCCGCCTTCACCCTGGCCAAGGTCATCCGCGACCGCCAGGAGGCCGGGCAGATCGTCAACCGGGTCGACCAGGCCCGCCTGGAGAGGATGCTCTCCGAGTACGACCCGCTGCAGAAGCTGTGACGACGGGCGCGCTAAGCGAGCGCTCACCCTTGCCGGTATGGTGTTGTCCCTGCCAGCGAATGAGGTGAGCGATGAGTACGGCGGAGGAGCCGGCCGGTGCCGAGGCGCAACCGTGGGGTGAGGTCACGCCCGACGCGGCCCGGCGATTGCTGCTCGCCGCAGTGGAGGCGTTCGCGGAGCGCGGCTACCACGCCACGACGACCCGCGACATCGCGGGCCGCGCCGGGATGAGCCCGGCCGCGCTCTACATCCACTACAAGACCAAGGAAGAGCTGCTCCACCGCATCAGCAGGATCGGCCACCAGAAGGCCGTCGAGATCCTGCGCACGGCGGCCCGCGCCGAGGGCGGCCCCGGCGAGCGGCTCGCCGAAGCGGTCAGCTCCTTCGTCCGCTGGCACGCGGGCGGCCGGACCACCGCCAGGGTCGTGCAGTACGAACTCGACTCGCTCGGCCCCGACGCCCGCGCCGAGATCCTCGGACTGCGCCGGCAGGTCGACGCCGAGGTGCGCGGGATCATCGAGGAGGGTGTGCGCTCCGGCGAGTTCGACGTCATCGACGTACAAGGGACCACGCTCGCCGTGCTCTCCCTGTGCATCGACGTGGCCCGCTGGTTCAACGTCGACGGTCCCCGCACCCCCGAGGAGGTCGGCGCGCTCTACGCCGACCTCGTGCTCAGGATGGTCGGGGCCCGGGGGGCCGGCCCCGCTCAGAGGTAGTAGCGGGCCACCGACTCGGCGACGCACACCGGCTTGTCGCCTCCCTCGCGCTCCACGGTGAACGCCGTGGCCACCTGGACGCCGCCCGGCACCTCGTCGACGGCGGTGATCGTCGCGGTCGCGCGCACCCGCGAGCCGACCGGGACCGGGGCGGGGAAGCGCACCTTGTTGGTGCCGTAGTTGACGCCCATCTTCACGCCCTCGACGGAGATCAGCTGCGGGCCGAACAGCGGCAGCAGCGACAGCGTCAGATAGCCGTGCGCGATGGTCGTCCCGAACGGTCCCGCCGCGGCCTTCTCCGGGTCGACGTGGATCCACTGGTGGTCCCCGGTGGCCTCGGCGAACAGGTCGATCCGCTTCTGGTCGACCTCCAGCCAGTCGGTGTACCCCAACTGCTCGCCCACCGCCGCCTTCAGGTCGTCGACGGACGTGAAGATCCTCGGCTCTGCCATGTCCCGGCCTCTCGCGTCACGGAGTCGCAGCGCATCGGTGTGCGCATGCCTAAGCAACTGCTTAGCATGGTGTGCCGGACGTTCCCTGTCAACGACGGCCGGCCGCCGGACGGGTGGGTAGGGTTCGGGGAGTGCCCCAGATACCCGAGAAGATCCACGAGCTCACGGTCGGCCAGCTCTCCGCCCGCAGCGGCGCCGCCGTCTCGGCCCTGCGCTTCTACGAGGCCAAGGGCCTGATCGGCAGTCGCCGCACCTCGGGCAATCAGCGCCGCTACAGCCGTGACACCCTGCGCCGGGTCGCCTTCATCCGTGCCGCCCAGCGCGTCGGCATCCCGCTCGCCACGATCCGCGAGGCGCTCGCCGAGCTGCCCGAGGGGCGCACGCCCACCCGGGACGACTGGGCGCACCTCTCCGAGGCGTGGCGCTCGGAGCTGGACGAACGCATCAGGCAGCTCAACCGCCTGCGCGACCACCTCACGGACTGCATCGGCTGCGGCTGCCTCTCACTGGAGAGCTGCGTCCTGTCCAACCCGAACGACATCTCGGGCGACCACCTGACAGGCTCCCGCCTGCTCCCCGAAAACCCCCCACACCCCCGACCCGGCACCCCCTGACTCGCGCCGCCCCCGCCCATCCGCGGGCAATCGTGCCGCAGGGCGGCACGGGTGGGCGATGGGGGTACCTCCCGCTCGAGCGAAGTCGAGAGTGGGGGAGGCACCCCGCCAGCGCCGGGCTGCGCGACGTCCCTCCCGGCCGGCGCCCACCCCGCTGCGCTTGGCCGGGTGACCCCCACCGCCCTGGGGGCGCCTCCCAGGCCTTCAAGGCACCGGGGGAGGCGCGACTGCCGCAGCTGCGGTGCGTTGCCGGGTGCCCCTGGGGCACATCCGCCCGCAGCCGCGGCGCGTCGCCGTCCCTCAGGCCGACACCAGCAGCCTCGCCCGACGGGCGTCCGCCAGGGCCGCCGGGGTGAGCACGGGGCGCGGCACCAGGATCCCGCAGTCCGTGCAGACCGGTCCCGTCGACGGCTCGTGATCCAGGTCGAAGCGCCACATGAGCCGTTCCCCCCGGCACACGGGGCAGACCGTACCCGGCTCGCGCTCCAGCGCGGCTATCAGCCGCCGCAGCACCTCGGCCAGCGGCTCGCGCGGATGCACCCGCGGATCGTCGCACCAGGCCACACCGAAACCGCCCCAGGTCAGCCGGTGCCAGTCGTCCACACTGCCCGGCCTGCGCAGCCCGTCGTGCTTCTCCTTCCTGCGGCGGTCGGCGAACTCCACCTCATAGGCCAGCCAGACCGCCCGGGCCTCCTCCAGCTCGTCCAGTGCGGCCACGAGCCGCGCCGGGTCGACGGAGCGGTCCTCGGGATCGAACCCGGCCCGCGCGCACAGATGGTCCCAGGTCGCCCGGTGCCCGTAGGGAGCGAACCGCTCAAGGCACTTGCGCAGCGAATAGCGCCGCAGCGCCAGATCGCACCGGGGATCTCGGACCTGTCTCGCCAGACTCCGGAAACCGGCCATCGTCCTGCACCTCCGTCACACCTGCACCTGTAATCCGGTCACTTCGGCGTCGTCGAACGGACGTCGCCGAATAGACGTATCGACACGCGAATCGGCTCCATCCTTTTTTCGATGGCCCCCATCAGCCGGCCGCGGGGACTCACGGGGCAACTCCCGTGATCCCTGCTTCAGTTGTGGTCGTTCACGGGGATACCGACGGTAACCCGCTCCGTGCCCTCCCCGCGGGGAGCGGCCACTCCTCGTCGGCCTGAGAACTCCCGGGAGCTTCCACGGGTTCCTGAAGACCCCGCCTCTATGCACGCCTGGCGCAAAACGGCGGCGGGCCGCCGCCCGCCGCCGTCCCGTACCACCCGCTCTCAGCGGTACAGCAGGTACTCCCGCCGCATCCTCCGGAACCCCGCCAGCTCCTCCTGCCAGCCGGCCACCACCTCGTCCGTGTCCGCGCCCGCGTCGATCATGGTGCGCACGCGCGCGGAGCCGGTGAGCTTGTCGATCCAGTGGTCCGGGCGCCAGGCGAAACCGCTCCACGACCGCTTGGCGGTGATCAGCAGCCCGATCCCCGTCCGCACCGGGTCGAACGCATCCCGGTCGTGCACGTGCACCTGGACGCCCCCGACGGTCCTCCCCTGGAACTTGGAGAAGGCCGGCGCGAAGTACGCCTCCCGGAAGCGGACGCCCGCGAGCCCCAGCGCGTTCGCCTCCTCCGCCCAGCGACCGTCGACCCCCTCCGCCCCCAGCAGTTCGAACGGCCGGGTGGTCCCGCGCCCCTCCGACAGGTTCGTCCCCTCGAACAGGCACGTCCCCGCGTACACCAGCGCCGTCTCGGGCGTCGGCATGTTCGGGCTCGGCGGCACCCACGGCAATCCGGAGGCGTCGTAGAAGTCCGACCGCCGCCAGCCCGACATCGGCACGGTCTCCAGCGGCACCGGCACCGTCAGGAACTCCCCGTTGAACAGCAGCGCCAGCTCCGCGACCGTCATCCCGTGCGCCTGCGAGACGGGCTGCCGCCCGACGAACGTCGCGAACTCCTTGTGCAGCACCGGGCCCAGCGCGGCCCGCCCGGTCACCGGGTTCGGCCGGTCCAGGACGACGAACCGCCTGCCCGCGAGCGCGGCGGCCTCCATGCAGTCGAACAGCGTCCAGATGTACGTGTAGAACCGCGCGCCCACGTCCTGGATGTCGAAGACGACCGTGTCCACACCGGACGCCGTGAAGACGTCGGCGAGCGCCTGCCCGCTCTTCAGGTACGTGTCGTAGACCGGCAGGCCGGTCGCCGGGTCGTCGTAGCGGCCTTCCGAGCCGCCCGCCTGGGCGGTGCCCCGGAAGCCGTGCTCGGGGCCGAAGACGGCGGTCAGGTCCACCCGGTCGTCGGCGTGCATCACGTCGACGATGTGCCGCGCGTGCCGGGTGACGCCCGTCGGGTTGGTGACCACGCCCACACGCCGCCCGTCGAGCAGCCCGTAGCCGTCCGCGGCGAGCCGTTCGAACCCGGTGCGCAGCGCCCGGCCGCTCCCGCGCCCCGGCCCGGAAGCGGCGGCGGCCGGCGCGGCACAGGCCGCGACCGCGGTCGTGGTGGTGGCCAGCAGGCTCCGTCTGGACAGCTTCATGCGGTGACCTCCGTGATCGTGGCGGGTGTCATGCGCACGCACGCTAGCGCGCCCGGCCGTCCCGGGGAACGAACCGGACCGGCCCCGCGCGGAACACCCCTTCCACCGGGCATACCGACCGGTTAGTCTGACGCCGGAACCGCTGGGAGCCGCGTCGAAGGAGACCGATGGTGCAAGCCGTGCAGGGTGCGAAGGTGGTCGTCACGGGAGCCGGGGGCGGCATCGGGGCGGCACTCGCCCGCCGCTTCGCCGCTCAGGGGGCGAAGGTCGTCGTCAACGACCTGGACGCCGACCGCGCGAAGGCCGTCGCCCAGGAGATCGGCGGCCTGGCTGTCGTGGGCGACGCCTCCTCGACCGTCGCCGAGGCCCGCGACGCGCTCGGCGGGACGGTCGACGTGTACTGCGCCAACGCGGGCGTCGGCCGCGACGGCGGGGAGCCCGGCGCGCCGCTCGACGAGCAGGGCTGGGCGCTCTCCTGGGACGTCAACGTCATGGCGCACGTCCGCGCGGCGCACGCGCTGCTTCCGGACTGGCTGGAGCGCGGCAGCGGCCGCTTCGTCTCCACCGTCTCCGCCGCCGGACTGCTCACCATGATCGGCACCGCCCCCTACAGCGTCACCAAGCACGGCGCCTACGCCTTCGCCGAGTGGTTGTCGCTGACGTACCGCCACCGCGGGGTGAAGGTCCACGCGATCTGCCCGCAGGGCGTGCGCACCGACATGCTCGACGCCAGCGGCAGCGCGGGCGACCTGGTCCTCAAGCCGACCGCGATCGAGCCGGAGGACGTGGCCGACGCCCTCTTCCGCGGCATGGACGAGGACCGCTTCCTGATCCTGCCGCACCCCGAGGTCGCCGAGTACTACCGGGCCCGCGCCGCCGAGCCGGACCGCTGGCTGGCCGGCATGAACCGCCTCCAGCAGCAGTGGGAGGCGAACCGGTGACCGCCTCCCGCTACGCCGCCAAGCCCTGGCTGGCCCTCCTCACCGACGTCCAGCGCGCCCCGGTCGACCCCGCCGCCTCCCTGGTGCACGCCCTGCGCCGCGCGGTCGCCGAGACCCCCGACCGCGCCTTCCTCGCCTACTTCGACGGCCGCCTCACCTACCGCGAGGCCGACGAGCTCAGCGACTCCGTCGCCGGCCACCTCGCCGCACGCGGCCTGGAACGCGGCGACCGGGTGGCGATCCTGCTGCAGAACTCCCCGCACTTCGTCCTCGCCCTGCTCGGCGCCTGGAAGGCGGGCGCGGTCGTCGTGCCCGTCAACCCCATGTACAAGTCGGGCGAGGTGACGCACGTCCTGCGGGACGCCGGCGTGGCCGCGCTGATCTGCTCCGACCGGGCCTGGGAGTCGTACCTGCGCGACACGGCCGCGAACTCGCCCGTGCGGATCGTCCTCACCGGCTGCGAGCTGGACTTCCAGACCCGCGGCGACACGCGCGTGCTCACCTTCGAACGGCTCCCGCAGGCCCCGGACGCCGACGACCTCACCACCGTCGCCCGCCAGGGACACCCGGCCCCGGAGGACCGCGACCCCGCCCCCGGCGACACCGCGCTGATCAGCTACACCTCGGGCACCAGCGGCACCCCCAAGGGCGCCACCAACACCCACCGCAACATCATGTACAACGCCGAGCGGCAGCGCACCGGGCTCGGCCTGCCCGAGGCGCCCGTCTACTTCGCGCTCGCGCCCCTGTTCCACATCACCGGGATGGTCTGCCAGCTCGGCGCCTGCCTCAACAGCGCGGGCACCCTCGTCCTGGCCTACCGCTTCGAGGCCGGCGTCGTCCTCGACGCCTTCGCCGAGCACCGGCCGCACTACACCGTCGGCCCGTCCACCGCCTTCATGGCGCTGGCCGCCCACCCCGACGCCGGCCGCGACCACTTCTCCTCCTTCCGGGTGATCTCCTCCGGCGGCGCCCCGCTGCCGCCCGCCCTGGTGGAGAAGTTCCGGGCCGGCTTCGGGCCCTACATCCGCAACGGCTACGGGCTGACCGAGTGCACCGCCCCCTGCGCCTCCGTCCCGCCGCACCTTCAGGCGCCCGTCGACGAGGCCTCCGGCACGCTGGCCGTCGGCGTACCGGGCCCCGACACCGTCGTACGGATCGTCGACGACCGGGGCGAGGAGGTGCCCTTCGGCGAGCAGGGCGAGATCGTCGTGCGCGGACCGCAGGTCGTGCCCGGCTACTGGCAGCGGCCCGACGCCACCGCCGAGACCTTCCCCGACGGCGAGCTGCGCACCGGCGACATCGGCTTCATGGACCCCGAGGGCTGGCTGTACGTCGTCGACCGCAAGAAGGACATGATCAACGCGTCCGGCTTCAAGGTGTGGCCGCGCGAGGTCGAGGACGTCCTCTACACGCATCCGGCGGTGCGCGAGGCCGCCGTCGTCGGGGTGCCCGACGGGTACCGCGGGGAGACCGTCAAGGCCTTCATCAGCCTGCGCCCCGGCGCCGAGGCGGACCCGGCCGCGCTCGCCGCGTACTGCAAGGAGAGACTGGCCGCCTACAAGTATCCGCGCCAGGTGGAGATCCTGCCGGACCTGCCGAAAACGGCCAGTGGGAAGATCCTCCGGCGGGAACTGCGTTCCCTGACCCACGACGACTAGCAGCGACACGGAAAGGCGGGTGGCGGCAGTGCCCAGGACGACGGACGGTGACGGGACTCCTGTGCCGCAGCGGCTCCTGGCCGCCGCCACCCGGCTCTTCGCCGAGCGGGGCTACGACCGCACCTCGGTGCAGGAGATCGTCGAGGCGGCAGGCGTCACCAAGGGGGCGCTCTACCACTACTTCGGCTCCAAGGACGACCTGCTGCACGAGGTGTACGCGCGCGTGCTGCGCCTCCAGCAGGAACGCCTCGACCGGTACGCGGACGCCGACGAGCCGGTCGAGAAGCGGCTGCGCGGCGCGGCGGCGGACGTCGTCGTCACCACGATCGAGAACCTCGACGACGCGTCGATCTTCTTCCGCTCCATGCACCACCTCAGCCCCGAGAAGAACAAGCAGGTGCGCGCCGAGCGCCGCCGCTACCACGAACGCTTCCGCGCGCTGATCGAGGAGGGCCAGCGCGAGGGCGTCTTCTCCACGGCGACCCCGGCCGACCTGGTGGTCGACTACCACTTCGGCTCCGTGCACCACCTGTCCACCTGGTACCGCCCCGACGGCCCGCTCAGCCCCCAGGAGGTCGCCGACCACCTGGCGGACCTGCTGCTGCGGGCCCTGCGCGCCTGAGAACACCCTCACGTCCTGTGACCCGCCGGTGCTGCCGGCGGGCCACAGGACGTTCGGGGACTACAGGTACTTCTTCAGCTCCCGGCGGGCCAGCGACCGCTGGTGCACCTCGTCCGGGCCGTCGGCGATCATCAGCGTGCGGGCGCCGGCGTACAGCTCGGCCAGCGGGAAGTCCTGGCTGACGCCGCCCGCGCCGTAGAGCTGGATCGCCCGGTCGAGGATGCCGACGACCGTGCGCGGGGTGGCGATCTTGATGGCCTGGATCTCCGTGTGGGCACCCCGGTTGCCGACGGTGTCCATCATCCAGGCCGTCTTCAGCACCAGCAGCCGCAGCTGCTCGACGGCCACGCGCGCGTCGGCGATCCAGTTCTGCACCACGCCCTGCCGCGCCAGCGCCTTGCCGAAGGCGTCCCGCGACACCGCGCGGCGGCACATCAGCTCGACGGCCCGCTCGGCCATGCCGATCAGCCGCATGCAGTGGTGGATCCGGCCGGGACCGAGCCGGGCCTGCGCGATGGCGAAGCCACCGCCCTCCTCACCGATCAGGTTCGACACCGGCACGCGCGCGTGGTCGAAGACCACCTCGGCGTGCCCGCCGTGGTAGTGGTCCTCGTAACCGAACACCTGCATCGCGCGGGTGATGGTGACGCCCGGCGTGTCGCGCGGGACGAGCACCATGGACTGCTGCCGGCGGATGTCCGCCCCGTCCGGGTCGGTCTTGCCCATCACGATGAAGATCGCGCAGTCCGGATGCATCGCCCCGGAGATGTACCACTTGCGGCCCGTGATGACGTACTCGTCGCCGTCCCGCTCGATGTGCGTGGTGATGTTGGTGGCGTCCGAGGAGGCCACCTCCGGCTCGGTCATCGCGAACGCCGAACGGATCTCACCGGCCAGCAGCGGCCGGAGCCACTGCTTCTTCTGCGCCTCGTCGCCGAACTGCGCCAGCACCTCCATGTTCCCGGTGTCGGGCGCCGCGCAGTTGGTGACGGTCGGCGCGATCTGCGGGGAGCGGCCCATGATCTCGGCGAGCGGCGCGTACTGGAGATTGGTGAGCCCGGCACCGTGCTCGGAGTCGGGCAGGAACAGGTTCCACAGCCCCTGCCGGCGGGCCTCGGCCTTCAGCTCCTCCACCACGGGCACGTTCTCCCACGGCGAGTCCAGCCCGGCCCGCTGCTCGTGGGCGACCGCCTCGGCCGGGTACACGTACTCGTCCATGAAGGCGAGCAGCCTGGCGCGCAGCTCCTCGGTGCGCGCGTCGAACGCGAAGTCCATGGTCCGTCAGCCTTCCTGAAGAGTGGTCAGTCCGTGCCGGATGAAGACCGGGACCAGATCGCCGATGCGGTCGAAGCCGCGCCCGACCGTCCGGCCCAGGGTGTAGCGGTAGTGGATGCCCTCCAGGATCACGGCGAGCTTGAACCAGGCGAACGCCGTGTACCAGGACACCGCGGAGACGTCGCGCCCCGACCGCGCGGCGTACCGCTCGATCAGCTCGGCCGGCGTGGGGTGCCCGGGCGCCTCGGCGGTCGTGGAGACGGGGGAGTCCGGCATGCCCAGCGGCATGCTGTACATCACCAGCAGCCCCAGGTCCGTCAGCGGATCGCCGAGCGTGGACATCTCCCAGTCGAGGACGGCCTTGATCTCGTCGTGCTCGCCGATCAGCACGTTGTCGAGGCGGTAGTCGCCGTGCACCACGGCGGGTGCGGGGGAGTCGGGCAGCTCGCGCCCGAGCGCCGCGTGCAGCTCGTCGATCCCGGCCAGCTCCCGGTTGCGGGAGGCGTCGAGCTGCTTGCCCCAGCGCCGCAGCTGCCGGTCCAGGAAGCCCTCGGGGCGGCCGAAGTCCGTGAGCCCCACCTCGCCGGGCTCCACGGCGTGCAGCTCGACCAGCGTGTCGACCAGGTTCAGCACCGCGTCCCGGGTGCGCTCGGCGCCGAGCGGGGCGAGCTGGCCGGCCGTCCGGTACGGAGTGCCCTCGACGAAGTCCATGACGTAGAACGGCGCCCCGAGCACCTCCTCGTCCTCGCACAGCAGCACGGTGCGCGGCACCGGCACGGCGGTCGGGTGCAGCGCGCTGATCACCCGGTGCTCGCGCTTCATGTCGTGCGCGGTGGCCAGCACATGGCCGAGCGGGGGACGCCGTACGACCCACTTCGAGGTGCCGTCGGAGACCGCGTACGTGAGGTTCGACCTGCCGCCCTCGATCAGCCGGCCGGTGAGCGGGCCGTTCACCAGGCCGGGCCGCTCCCGTTCGAGCAGGCCGCGCAGCCGGTCGAGATCGAGTCCGGGCGGGTGGTCGGGGCTCATCGTCGCTCCTACGGGCAGGAAACAGTACCCGCCTTATGATGCCGACCGGTCGGTATGCCGTCCAGAGCGGCGATCGAACGTGATCGGGGCCACGATAGGCGTTCGTCGCGCCCGCGGCGCCGTCCGGCCGCCACGCGAATGGCGTATATCGGGCCATTCGGCTTGCACCGCGCGCGCGGACACCGGAGGGTCGGACCCATGAAGGCGATCAGCTACTCACGGTACGGCGGCCCCGAGGTGCTCGGACTCGGGGAGGTCGACGACCCCAGGGTCGGCCCCGACTCGGTACTGGTCCGGGTGCGGGCGGCGGCCGTCAACCCGGTCGACTGGAAGTGCCGCGAGGGCTATCTCGATCCGGTCCTCCAGCCGGTGTTCCCGGTCGTCCCCGGCTGGGACGTCTCGGGCGTGGTCGTCCAGCCCGGTCCCGCCGTACCGGAGTTCGCCGTCGGCGACGAGGTCATCGGCTATGTGCGCGAGGACGTCCTCTCGCGCGGCACCTTCGCCGAGTACGTGGCCGCCCCGGTACGCGCCCTCGCGCGCAAGCCGCGCGCCCTGTCCTTCGAGGAGGCGGCCGGCCTCCCGCTCGCGGGGCTCACCGCCTATCAGGTGCTGCACCGCGTCCTCGAGGTCAAGCGGGGCGAGACCGTCCTGGTGCACGCCGCGGCCGGCGGTGTCGGGTCCATCGCCGTCCAGCTCGCCACCCACCTCGGCGCCCGGGTCATCGGCACGGCGAGCGAGCGCAACCACGACTTCGTACGCGGGCTGGGCGGGGAACCGGTGAGCCACGGCGAGGGCCTGGCCGAACGGGTACGGGGACTGGCGCCCGAGGGCGTGGACGCGGTGTTCGACACGATCGGTGGCGACGCCCTCAGGACCTCCGCGAACCTGCTGGCCCCCGAGGGCCGCCTGGCCTCGATCACCGACCCCGAGGTGGTGAGCTACGGCGGACGCTACTGGTTCGTCCGCCCCGACCCCCAGGACCTCCAGCACCTCTCCGACCTGGCGGACCAGGGCACGGTCACCGTCCACGTCTCGGAGACCTTCCCCCTGGACCGCGCGGCGGACGCCCACCGCCTGAACCAGGAAGGCCGCACCAGGGGCAAGATCGTGGTGACGATCAGCTAATCCAGCCCGTCCGGCGTTTGAGGACAAGGCCCGTCCAGGGCCGAAGGGGGGTCCGGGGGCACAGCCCCCGGGGACGGGACGGGAAGGGGCGGCGGGGGCGAAAACCCACTGAGCACCCCACCTCACCCCGAACCGACGAGCACCGCCCCGCACCCGGCCATGGCCACGGTGCAGACCACCACAACCGCCGCAGACGGCGAACCGAGCGCCCCCGGCTCGCTCACAGCCGCCAGTCCCCGAATCCGCCGATGGGCAACCCACAGAAATCCCACCCAAAAACCACAACACAACACACACGCCACAACCCCGGCCGCCGACACCCCACCCGCCAGCGCCGTCTTCACGGCGAGCATCGCCGCGACCGTCGCCGACAGCGTCGTACGCCGCCACGCGAGCCGCGTCCGCTCGGGCTGCAGCCCCGGATCCCGCTCCGCGGCCCGGCCCGCCGCCGTCACCCCGCTCACCCGTCCCACCCGAAGAGCACGACGGCGACCATCGCCCCGGCCACCACCGCCACCACAAGACTCAGCAGCGCCGGGAACCGCGACACCGGCAGATCCTCCCCCCGCCGCATCGCCCGCTCGCACCGCACCCAGTGATTGACCGCCCGCAACGCGCACAGCGCCCCCGCGGCCAGCAGCGCCAGCGCCAGCCCGACCCGCCACCCCCACCGCAGATCCGGCAGGAACTGGTCCACGGCGAACCCGCCCCCGATCAACGCGAGCGCGGTGCGCAGCCAGGCCAGGAACGTCCGCTCGTTCGCCAGCGAGAACCGGTAGTCGGGCGTGTCGCCCTCCTGCCGCACCTCGCCGGGCGCGAACCACAACCGAACGTTCCGCGCAAAATCGATCACGCCGCGACCTTACCGGGGCCACCCCCTCCCGCACCGGGCCGACGGCCGGGGACGAAGCCCCTGCTCAGCCCTCGGCCCGTCCCGCCCGGTACGCCTTGAGCCGCCGGTACGCCGCCAGCCCGTCCGGAGTCCACTCCCACTCCCCGAGCCGCCGCTCCAGCTCCGCCTCCGGCAGGAAGTCCCCCCAGGCCACCTCCTCCGGCTGCGGCCGTACGGGCCGGTCGCAGCGCACCTCGTACACCGCCGACCACCAGCTCCGGCCCGCCCCGTCGTCGTACAGGAACGTGAGGACGTGCCCGGGGCGCGGCAGCCCGTTCACGCCCAGCTCCTCCTCGGCCTCCCGCAGCGCCGCCTCGTCGTAGCTCTCGCCCGCGCCGACGACCCCGCCGACGAACATGTCGTACAGGGAGGGGAAGACCTGCTTGGCCGCGGTGCGGCGGTGGACGAAGATCCGCCCCTCGGCGTCCCGGACGAGGACGAAGGCGCAGCGGTGGCGCAGCCCCCGCGCGTAGGCCTCCCCGCGCGGGGACCGTCCGACCACCCGGTCGTCCTCGTCGACGATGTCGATGATTTCCTCAGCACTCATACGGCCATCCAAGCAGCGGCGGCCCGTGCCCGGCCGCATACTCCATCCGGGTGGCCTTCCGGCCCCGGATGTCACAAGTAGCCCGTTCGTGACCACAGTTGACGCGAGTAACACCCGGGACGCCCTTGACGTGATCTGTTGGCTGACGGTTTGCTGTCTGTGATCAGCTCATGGCAATCGGCAGCCGACCACTGCCGCACCGACCACCCGCCGTGAGCCGGCGACCACAAGAAGAGCGCGTGAGGAAGTCCCGCGGTGCCCCCACCCCCGCCTCCCCTCGGCCGCGCCCGCAGACGGGCGGCACAGGCCTTCGACGAGGCCCTCGACGACGCCGAACTCGTCACCGCGCGGACCGCGCTGGCACAGGGCCGCTGGCAGAACACCCGCTCGCTGCTGGTCCGCACGGGGGAGGACTGGGACCGCCGGGGCCACCGGATCACGGTGCTCGCACGGGAGACGTACTGCGCCGCCTGGGCCCGCGAGTGGCTGCTCGCCGAACCAGACTCCGGTGACGCGTCCGTGCTGCTCGCCCTGGCCCAGGTGCGGCGCGCGCTGCGCGGCAAGGAGAAGCCGGCCCGCGCCCGCGAGGCCTGCCACCGGGCGGCGGAGCTGGTGCCCGCCGACCCCACCCCCTGGCTCGGGCTGCTCCTGCTGGAGTGCGCCCGGGGGGCCGAGGGGGACGTGGTCCGGCTCTTCGAGCGGATCCGCACCCGGTACGCGGACCACCACCACGCCCACCACCTGGTGGTCTCCTGGCTCGCCGAACGCCGCGTGGAGGCGGGCCCGGACCCGCTGCACGAGGTGTACGACTTCGCCAACTGGGCCGCCGAACAGGCGCCCGCGGACTCCCCGCTGGCGGTCCTGCCGGTCATCGCGCACGCCGAGCGCTACCGCGCCCTGGCCGCCGCCGGACACGAACCCGCCGACCCGGTCGCCTCCGGCCACTGGGTCGGCCGCCGCGCCCGGCAGGTGATGAAGGCCGCCTTCGACTGGTGGCTGGAGTGGGAGCACGAAGGCCACCCGCGCCGCCTGGTCGACCTCAACTTCCTTGCCCACGCCAAGGTCTGCGAGGGCCGGGGCGCCGAGGCCGCCGCCCTCTTCCACCGCATCGGAGACCACGCCACACCCACCCCTTGGTCGTACCCCGACCGTGACGCCCTGACCGCCTTCCGCACCGCCCGCGCCGCAGCCCTGGGCACGGTCTGACCCCGACCCCACCCCCCGCCCACCGCAACCACCACCGACCAAGGACGGTCTCGAGATGACGACGGACAGTTCGAGCACTTCGAGCAGGAGCAGAGCGACAGCCGACGGCATCAGCACCTTCAAGGGGCAGGAGCGCGCCCTGCGCGCCGACCGCCTCGGCACGGGGGGCCTGCTGCTCTCCGTCCTCGCCGCGACCGCCCCCCTCATGGTGGTCGCAGGTGTCATGCCCACCACATTCGCGGTGATGGGCATCGTCGGCCAGCCGCTGCTCTTCGTGATCCTCGGCGTCGTACTGGTCCTCTTCAGCCTCGGCTACGCCGAGATGAGCCGGCACGTCCACAACGCCGGCGCCTTCTACGCCTACATCTCCCGCGGCCTCGGCGGCACCGCCGGAGCGGGCGCCGCCCTGGTCGCGCTCGTCGCCTACAACGCCCTCCAGATCGGCATCTACGGCATCTTCGGCTTCGAGGTCTCCGGTCTCTTCGCCACCTACGCCGACCTCGAGGTCGCCTGGTGGATACCGGCGCTCGTGGCCGTCCTCGCCGTCGGCGCGCTGGGCTGGCTGAAGATCGACGTCAACGCGCGCGTGCTCGGCGTGCTGCTGGTCATCGAGGTGCTGCTGGTCGTCGTCTTCGACATCGCCGCCGTCGCCGACCCCGGCACGGAGGGCCTGTCGCTGCACGCCTTCGACCCGGACACGCTCACCGGCGCCGGCGTCGGCACCGCCCTGTGCTTCTGCATCGCCGCCTTCCTCGGCTTCGAACAGGCCCCCGTCTACGCCGAGGAGACCAGCAGGCCGCACGTCCTCGTACCGCGCGTGATGTTCCTCGCGGTCACCGGCGTCGCCGTCTTCTTCGCCCTCAGCAGCTGGGCGCTCACCGTCGCCACCGGCCCCGCAGGGATCGTCGGCGCCTCCCGGGAACAGAGCGCCGGCCTGCTGTTCTTCCTCACCGAGGACCGACTGGGCGGCACCTTCACCGACGTCCTGCACGTCCTCTTCGTGACCGGCATGTTCGCGGCCATGCTCAGCTTCCACAACGTCGTCGCCCGGTACGCCTTCGCCATGGGCCGCGAGGGCCTGCTGCCCGCCGCCTTCGGCCGCACCACCGGCACCAGCGGCGCCCCCGGCACCGGCTCCCTGCTCCAGACCGTCATCGCCACCGTGCTCGTCCTCGCCTTCGCGCTCACCGACGACAAGCCCACCGGCGACCCGACCGCGCCGGTCCTGCACCTGTTCACCTGGGGCGGCAACGTCGGCGCGCTCGGCGTGATCGTGCTGATGGCCATCGCCTCCCTGTCCGTCGTCGTCTTCTTCGTCCGGCGCGGCGCCGCGGGCGCGCAGGGCTGGCGGCTGGCCACCTCCGCGCTGGCGGGCATCGCCCTGGTCGTCATCGCGGGCTACACGGTCAAGGACTTCGACGTCCTGGTCGGCGCGGGCCCCGACTCCTCGCTGAGCCTGCTCCTGCCCGGCATCATCGGACTCGCCCTGGTCGTCGGCCTGGTCCAGGGCGCGGTCCTGCGCGCCCGCGCCCCCGAGAAGCACGCCCGCATCGGGCTCGGCAACGAGGCGTTCCAGCTCGAGAAGGAGGCCGAGCGCACCTCGTAGGAGAGCTGATTACGGAAGTCTGACGGGCACCCGCGCTCCCTGGCCCGACGGGGACGCGGGTGCTCGAATGGAGGAGTGAACTCCGAACAGCCGCCACCGCCCCCCGACGAGGGGGACGCGCGGGGCAGGCCCATCGGCCGCCGTGTCTTCCTCGGCACCCTCGGCCTGGGCGCCCTCGGCGTGGCCACCGCGCCCACCCTGCAACGCGGCCTGGAATCCTTCCTCGCCGGAGCCTCCGACAAGGACCCCACCGGCCTGACCGGACTGCTCCCCAACGGCGGCGGCTTCCGCTACTACTCGGTCACCTCCTCCGTCCCGCGGAAGAACGCTGGCACCTACCGCCTCACGGTCGACGGCCTCGTCGACCGCCCCGCCTCCTACACCCTGGCCGAGCTGAAGGCCCTGCCGCAGACCCGCATGGTCCGCGACGTCCAGTGCGTCACCGGCTGGCGGGTGCCGGACACGCCGTTCGAGGGGGTGCGCCTGTCCCGGCTCCTGGACGCCGCGGGCGTACGCTCCTCGGCCGGGGCGGTGCGCTTCACCTGCTTCGACGGCGCGTACTCCGAGAGCCTCACCCTCGACCAGGCCCGCCGCGCCGACGTCCTGGTCGCACTGCGCATGCGGGACGAGGACCTCGGCCACGCCCACGGCGGTCCGGTCCGCCTCTACGTGGCCCCGATGTACTTCTACAAGTCGGCCAAGTGGCTCTCCGGCATCACCGTCACCGAGGACGTCGAACCCGGCTACTGGGAGGAGCGCGGCTACGACATCGACGCCTGGGTCGGCCGCTCGAACGGACGCGACGATGAGCCTACGAGCTGACGCCCCGCCCGCCGCCACCGCCGTACGGCGCTTCGGCCGCGCCCAGCGGTGGGCGCACCGCGCCACGGCCGTCCTGATGGGCGTCTGCGTGGCCACGGCCGCCTGCCTCTACCTCCCCCAGCTCGCCCAGCTCGTGGGCCGCCGCGCCCTCGTCGTCACCCTCCACCAGTGGTCCGGGCTCGCCCTGCCCGTCCCCGTCCTCGCCGCTCTCGCCTCCCGCGCCTTCCGCGCCGACCTGGGCCGCCTCAACCGCTTCGGCCCGCACGACCGCGTCTGGCTGCGGGCCGCCCTGCGCCGCGACAAGCGCCCCTCGTCCCGCCCGGCCGGCAAGTTCAACGCCGGCCAGAAGGTCTACGCGGCCTGGATCGCGGGTGCCACCCTGGTGATGCTCGGCACCGGACTGCTGATGTGGTTCACCCACCTCACCCCGCTGGTGTGGCGCACCAGCGCGACCTTCGTCCACGACTGGCTGGCGCTGACCATCGGCATCGTCCTCGCCGGGCACATCGGCATGGCCCTGGCGGACCCCGAGGCCCGGCGCGGCATGCGCACGGGCTCGGTCGACCGCGACTGGGCGGAGCGCGAACACCCGCTGTGGCGCCCCTGAGACGACACGGGCCCACCCGCGCCCCGAGGGGGAGCGGGTGGGCCGTACGCGTCCGGCCTTCAGCCGGACGAGCAACCGAATGATCAGCTGAACGAACAGCTAAATGATCAACGACAGCAGCAGCACCAGAGCACCGGCGACCACCGAGATGATCGTCTCCATGATCGACCAGGTCTTGATCGTCTGCCCGACGTTCAGCCCGAAGTACTCCTTCACCAGCCAGAACCCGGCGTCGTTGACATGGCTGAAGAACAGCGAACCCGCACCGATCGCCAGCACCAGCAGGGCCGCGTGCGTGGTCGACATGTCGGCCGCCAGCGGCGCCACCAGACCGGCCGCCGAGACGGTCGCCACCGTCGCCGAACCGGTCGCCAGCCGGATCGCCACCGCGATCAGCCAGGCCAGCAGCAGCGCCGGGATCGACCAGTCCTCGGAGATCTCCAGGATCATCCGGCCCACACCGGTGTCGATCAGCGTCTGCTTGAAACCACCGCCCGCGCCGACGATCAGCAGGATGCCCGCGATCGGCGCGAGCCCCTTCTCGACCAGGGACGAGATCCGCTCCTTGCTGAACCCGGCGGGCATCCCCAGGGTGAAGATGCCGACCAGCACGGCCGCGAGCAGCGCGATCAGCGGGGAGCCGACCACGTCGAACACACGCTGCACGTGGTGCTCGGGGTCGTCGATGACGATGTCGACCAGCGCCTTGGCCAGCATCAGCACGACCGGCAGCAGGATCGTGGCCAGCGTCGCGCCGAAGCTCGGACGCTTCTCCAGGTCCTCGGAGGGCCGCTGCGGGATCATCCGCTCCGGAGCCGGGACGTCCACCCAGCGGGCGGCGTACTTCGAGAACAGCGGACCGGCGATGACGACCGTCGGTATGGCGACGAGCACGCCCAGCGCCAGCGTCACACCGAGGTTGGCGCCGACGGCGTCGATCGCGACCAGCGGACCGGGGTGCGGCGGCACCAGACCGTGCATCACGGACAGACCGGCGAGCGCCGGGATGCCGATGCGCATCAGGGAGTAGTTGCCGCGCTTGGCGACCATCAGCACCACCGGGATCAGCAGCACCACGCCGACCTCGAAGAACAGCGGCAGACCGATCACCGAGGCGATCAGCACCATCGCCCACGGCATGGAACGGCCGCTCGCCTTGGCGAGGATGGTGTCGACGATCTGGTCGGCGCCGCCGGAGTCGGCGAGCATCTTGCCGAGGATCGCACCGAGGGCGATCAGCACGCCCACACCGGCGACGGTGGAGCCGAGTCCGGCACTGAAGCTGGTGATCACCTTGTCGAGCGGCGCGCCGGCGAACGCGCCGAGCGCCAGCGTCCCGATGGTCAGCGACAGGAAGGCGTGCAGCTTGAACTTGGTGATGAGCAGGACGATGACGGCGATGCCCAGGAGCACGGCGATGCCCAGCTGGGCGTGGCCGGCTGAGGTGATCGGCTCGGGTGCGTCCGCTGCCAGCATCTCAACGCTGAGTCTGGTCACGGTGGTTCCCTTGTTTCTACGGGGGTCGGGGAGGAAACCGGGGAGGTGGGGGCGCCCCGGGAACTGGGGGTCCGGTCAGGGACCTACGGGGCCGGCTCGGAGAGGGCGTCCAGGGCGGTGGCCGCCCGGGCGGTGATCTCCTCGGGGCTGCCCGCCACGTCCACGGCGACTCCGGCCTCGTCCGGCTCCAGCGGCTGGAGCGTGGCGAACTGGGAGTCGAGCAGTGCCGTGGGCATGAAATGGCCCTGCCGGTGCGACATCCGGTCCTCGATGAGCGCGCGGTCACCGCTGAGGTGCACGAAGACCACGCCGGGCGCGGCGGCCCGCAGCCGGTCGCGGTACGACCGCTTCAGCGCCGAGCAGCTGACCACCCCGCCGAGACCGTCCCGGCCGTGCGCCCAGTCGCCGATGGCGTCCAGCCAGGGCCACCGGTCGTCGTCGGTGAGCGGGGTACCGGCCGACATCTTGGCGATGTTGGCCGGCGGGTGGAAGTCGTCGCCCTCGGCGTACGGAACGCCGAACCGGGCCGCGAGCAGGGGACCGATGGTGGTCTTCCCGGTGCCCGCGACGCCCATGACCACGACGACATGGGGGGTGTTCATCGCTGCCTCACTGTCCGCTGTCTTCGTCGACACCTGATGTCGACGCAACTGAAGCTCATTAGGTACGACGAATTCAAGAGTCTGTGACATATAAGTCTGACTTTTTGTTCCCGTGACCCGCCCCGTACTCTGAGTGCATGAGCACCACGGGCCGGGGGCTGCACGGCCGCGTACTGGACACCCTCGGCCCCGAGATCACCGCCGGCGAGTGCCCGCCCGGCAGCGTCCTGCGCACCGACGAACTCGCACAGCGCTTCGACGTGTCGCGCTCCGTGATGCGCGAGGTCGTCCGCGTCCTGGAGTCCATGCACCTGGTCGAGTCCCGGCGCCGCGTGGGCGTGACGGTCCTGCCGGCCCACGAGTGGAACGTGTACGACCCCCAGGTCATCCGCTGGCGCCTGGCCGGCGCGGACCGCCCCCGCCAGCTCCGCTCCCTCACGGTGCTGCGCTCGGCGATCGAGCCCGTCGCGGCCGGCCTGGCCGCCCGCCACGCCACCCCGGAGCAGTGCGCCGAACTCACCGAGTGCGCCCTCGGCATGGTCGCCAACTCCAGCGGTCACCGCCTGGAGGGCTACCTCTTCCACGACGTGGCGTTCCACCGCGTGATCCTGACCGCCTCCGGCAACGAGATGTTCGCCCGCCTCGGTGACGTCGTCGCGGAGGTGCTGTCCGGCCGCACCCACCACGACGTGATGTTCGAGGACCCCGACCCCGCCGCCGTCACCCTGCACGTCCAGCTCGCCGAGGCGGTCCGCGAACGCGACGCCGCCCGCGCGGAGAAACTGACCCGCGAGATCACCGAGGGCGCCCTCCAGGAACTGGACATCCTGGCGCCCTGACGGCCGTACGGTGTCGGACCCCGGCGCTAGGTTTCCCGCATGAACCCCGAGAGACTCCGGAAGCTGGACCGCGTCCGTGAGAAGGCACTCGCGCGCGGCGTACCGTCCGGCGAGGTGGAGAGGTGGCTGGACGCCGCCCGCCCGTGCGCGACCCTCGCCCCGCACGGGGACGGACCGGTCGTGGGCCGTTTCGGCGGACCGGCACTGCTCCCCGCCGACTTCCCCGGCCTCCCCAAGCGCACCTACCTGATCGCGTCCCTGGACCTCGCGGCGCTGCCCGCGGACGCGACGACGCTGCCCCTGCCGCGCGACGGCGCGCTCCTGCTGTTCGCCCGTTCCCACGACGAGGGCCTGGACGCGGGCGGCGAGGCGGTGCACGTCCCGGCCGGGACACCCGTCGAGGAACGCCCGCTGGATTCCGGCTACGCGCCGGGCGACGCGTGGGAGGGCCTGGACTCGGGCCTGCGCACGGCGGGGGAACTGCGGCTGCGGTACAACGTCTCCCTGCCCGACAACGAATCCCTCTTCGACCCCGCCGAACATCCCCACGCCCCGGCCCTGCGCGGCGCCTGGAACGATGTGCGGCACGAGGACCGGCACCTCCTCGGCGCCTCGCGCCTCCAGCTCGACGGCTACTCCACCGACCCCTACGGTGAGACCGACCTCGTCACCTACGCCGCGTGGAGGGAAGCCGACAGGACGGGGAAGCCTCCCCGCCTCGAGGCCTGGGCCCTCCTGGCCCAGTGGTACGGAGGCGCGTACATCGCCGGTGACGTCTACTGGACGATCACCCGGCAGAACGCGGCGGAGCGGCGTTTCGACGAGGCGACGGTCCTGGGATTCTTCGAAGGACCGGGGTGAACCCCACCCCGGCACGGGGACTACTCCAGGAACTCCCCGTCGACGTACACCCACGCCCCGTCGACCCGCTCGAACCGGCTGCGCTCGTGCAGTGAGCCGCCCCGGTAGGAGGCCCGGAAGGTCACCGTCCCGGTGGAGTGGAAGGCGGACCCGCCGTCGGTGTCCAGGATCTCCAGCCCGGTCCACCGCATCCCGGGATCGAAGTCGACCCGCTCCGGCCGCGTCCCCGGATGCCAGGTCCGCAGCAGATACGCCCCGTCCCGCCGCACGAACGCGCAGTACCGCGACCGCATCAGCCGCTCGGCGGTGGGCGCGGCGGCGGCCCCGCTGTGGAACCGGCCGCAGCATGCCTCGTACGGCTCGGGGAGCCCGCAGGGGCAGGAACGTGTGGTCATGGCGACCATTCTGTCCGATCGTTCTCAAGGCCGGGATACGGGAGCTGTGGATCAGTGGTCCGTGCCGGGCGCTGTCCCATGCCGCACTGTGATCATCCACGAGTCCGGCGAAACCGGCCTCACGCATGAAACCCGACACCTAGTCTGACGAGTGGATCACAGAGTGACGGCTGATGTGCTGCTTCATCAGGCCTGCTGGGAGGGAAACGGCGTAGTGACCACGGATGTTCAAGGACCGGCATGGGCGCTGGAAGGGCTCGGAGTGCGGTCGGGGAGGTATCCGTTGGCCGTGGAGGGCCCGGTGATGCGGGCGATCGACCGGTTGGTGCCGGGTGTCTCCACAGTGACCCGCTACATCCGCTACCACTCGTTGTACGCGGCGATCGCCGCGCATGCCGAGCGGAAGGCGCTGGACCTGACCGCCTGCCGCCGACTGGTCCGTCGCTGCGAGGTGCTGATGGCCGCGCTCCAGCATGACGCGGAGGCTGCCGACGAGGCATGGTTCCCTCATGGAATCGATCGGGTACGACGTTTCTGCGCACAGGAGTTGGACTTGGCTCGCGCGGCGGACCAGGAACACCTGAGTCAGTCGTACTCGCCCCGCCGGTGGGGCTTCTGGGACCAGTACGGAGGGTCGGCCACGGTTCTCGGCACCGTGGAGGCCCGGGACGGAGCGCTTCGACCCGGTCGGCACGCCTGCCCTGCGCCCCTGCGGGAACTGTTCGCCCCGCTGCTCTCACTTGTGGAGCGGGACGTGGTGTCCTTCGTCGAGCTGGAGCAGGCCGGCCAGGCCGGTCTCGGTATCCCGTCCTCGGTCGAGCAGGACTGGCTGACGCAAGTGCTGACGGCCACGGATGCCGGGGGAATCCACACCCCTCAGGACTGGGAGGCGTCCGACCGTACCAGGAGAGCCACCTTCCGCATTCTCGGCCGGGCGATCCACCTGCACGGCCAGGAGGGGGCCGGGTACGAGGAGACGCTGCGCTCAGCCGTCGCCTTCGGTGAGGACATGACCACCGATCCCGTCCTGGCGGCCATTCCGGAGACAGCGGGCTGGCGAGGGCTGCTGCTGCGGCATTACTCCGTGGGTGCCTGGCGCAGGCTGTGGGCCGCTCTCGTGGCCGACATCGGGTCCAAGGAGGGCGAGGCCGACCGGACGGCACAGGAACTGCGCGACTGGCTGGCGCAGCAGGCTCCGGAGGGAAGTGTGCGAGGGCTCCTGGAGGGTCTGCCGCCGCTCAAGGGTCCGGACGGGCTGCTGCTGCCGGCCGAACGAGAAGTTCTCGAGAAGGGCGGTGACGCCCCCATGACCAACGTCCGGTTGCTGCTCGTGGGCGCCCTGAGGTCCAGGGAGGGGCACCTGCCCGACGACGTACGTGCCGTCTTCCTGGGCCGGCAGCGACGCTCCGCGGAGTTCCTCGACCCGACATGGGTCGACGGCCTCATCCGCGACTACTCCGACCGGCCGGTCCACGACCTGGCGGCCCGGCTGGTGGACGACATGCTGGCCCAGTCCAGCCGGGTGGCGCTCGCCAAGCTGAGCCCCGATCCGGCGACGGGCGGACTGAAGATCTTCTCCCGTCTGCACGTGCGCAACGAGCGTTACTTCAAGACCGGCGACGAGGGAGACTCCGACATCGGTACGCGCATTCCCCAACTGGGCTCCTTCGGGCGGCAACTCGGGCTCTTCGACGTCCGGGACGGCTGCCACGTCGTCACGGCCTCCGGCCGGATGATCCTGGAGACGGAACGATGAGCGCGGCGCAGCACACCCGCTTCGCGTCCCCTGTCACGCTGCTGCATGAATGGGCCAAACGCGGCGACAAGCAACCGCTGCACGAAGTGCTCCTCCTCGGATTCACCGTCGATCTCCCGTTCCTGGAACGGGTCGCGATCCCGGTCGCACGCGCCCTGGGCGCACGCACCGCGGTGATCGGTGACGCGGCCCAGGGACTGTACGACCCGGTCGACGTACGCATGGCGGGCCGCGGTTACCTGCACGGCCTCGCCGGCTGCCGGGGCGCCTTCCACCCCAAAGTGGTCCTGCTGATCGGCGAACACGCCTGTCGACTGGCCGTGGGATCGGGAAACTCGACGCTGTCCGGCTGGGGAGCCAATGATGAGCTGTGGACCGTGGTGGAGACCGAGGACGACGCCTCCCACGCCCTGCTCGCCGATCTCGCGGAGTGGCTGGAGGAACTGCCCGCCGTCGTGGACATGGCGCCCTGGACGGCGAGCCACCTCGGAGAAGTGGCGACCCTTCTGACCGAAAGGCACGTCAACGCCCCCGCCGGGCCGGAAACCGGCCCGCGGCTCCTGCACAATCTCCACCGGAGCCTGGTGGAACAGCTGACACCGGGGCCCGTGGACGAGGTCCAGGCGTACGCCCCGTTCATCGATCCGCAGGCCCACGCCCTGCGAGCACTCGTCGACCGCCTGATGCCGGGCCAGGTCACGCTCGGTCTCCAGCCCCGCTGGTCGAGCTACGACGCCGAGACGGTCAAGAGGGCGCTCGACGGCCGTTCCACCGGGATCCGGCTTCTCGAAGAGACGCGGATGCGGCACGGCAAGTTCGTCGAGTGGCGCATCGGCGAGCGCTGGCACGCACTCACCGGAAGTCCCAACCTCACCCGCGCCGCTCTGTGCACGAGCACCGGGGAAGGGGGCAACTGCGAACTCGCCGTGCTCTCCGCCGACACCTCACCCCTGCTTCCCGAAGAGGGACCCACCACCGCGCTCACCAGTCTGAAGGGCCACACTCTCCGGCCTTTCACCACCGGCGCCGGGCGTGCGCTCGTCCTGCTGGGCGCCAAGACGGACAGTGAAGGCCTTCACGTTTCCCTGGCCCGCAGCGAGCCGACCCCCGTCGTGATCAGTACCTCCCCGGACGGATCACCGGGCTCCTGGACCGCCATCGGCTCCATCCCTGCCGGAAGGTCGGCCTTCTCCTTCCCGATGCCCGAAATGCCCGGCGCGGCCGTACGCGCGACCTGCCGCCGACCGGACGGCAGCAGCGTCGAATCAGCGGTGGTCTTCGTCTACAGCCCCGTACACAGCGCACGCCGTCATACCCACGACAGTGGGCCTCGACTGAGCCACGACTACACCACACAGGCGTTGTTCACCGACGAAGGTGCGGCGCGGCGCTTCGAGACTGACTTGCTGCGCCTGCGCGAGCTCACCGCCGGCATGTCCGCTGCCCGGGTGAGCCCCGCGACGGAAAGCGCGACGAGCACGGCGGTCACGAGCGGCGTCGACCGCTGGGACGCCTACCTCGCCGACTGCCGTCGGATGATCGGACTTCCACTGGCCGGTCTGGCGTTCGGTACCGCGCAGATCGATCTCCCCGAGCCGTCAGCCTCCCGGTGGATCGTGTCGACGGTCACCTTTGCCGCGTCCGCAGAGGAGGACGGGGCGTACGACGAGGGAACGGAGGACGAGGACCCCGTCGTCGACGGTGCGGTTGCCGTGCCCTACGTCCCCCTTGAGCAGCGAGCCCGCTGCCGCGTCTGGGCGCAGCGCTGGGCCGACACGCTCGTCGACCCTGACGGATCGCCGGCGCAGCCGCTCCCCGTGCGGCTCCTGGTGGCCGGTTTGTACGTCCAGCTCCTGGCCGCAGGGGTCTGGGACGACGACGATCACAGCTGGCGCGAGGGTCTGAGCGGTCTTCTCGGGGCTCTCGATCCCCAGGACGGACCGGACGACGAAACGGCGGAACAGCAGCCCCCGCCCGAGACCGGTCGACGCGTGGACGCGGTGGCGGCCGTACTGATGACCCTGCTCAGCCAGGACGCCACCTTCACCGGCGGCGGCGAGTACGACGTGCTGGCCGCCCGCGCGTGGCAGAACCACAGGAGCATGATCGCGCGCGCCGACCCCGCCGAGGCCGAGGACCTGATGCTGCCGCCGGAGCAGGCGCTCGCCCGCGTCGCGCCCTGGAGTGAAGTGGAACGACTCGTGGGCCTGGCCAAGGAGGACGATCCGCACGCCGAGGTGATCGAGGAACTCTCCAAGGCGGGCTGGTCGGTCAGGTACGAGGACGGGATCTGGGACATCACGGGCTCCTTCGGGAACCCGGTCCCCGTCGTCGCCAGAGCCGCCGACAGGCTTGGCCGGCATCACGCCGACGGGGTGCTCGTCCGAGCCCGCGGCAGGAGACGCTGGGCGTTCGCCGCCTGGGCGAAGCCGCGGCTGGTCCTGCTGAATCCCCCTGCACGCGTGTGGCGCACGTACGAGGTGCGCTCCCCGGCCACACCGGAGTCACGGTTCAGCGGCGGTGACCTCTCCGCCGTCCCCGGCCTCATCGGCGCTCCGACCCCGCTCAGGACGGGACCGCCCGAAGCATTGAGGACAACTTTGGCCGGAGTGGATCTGCCGTACCCGGAGTTGATGCGACGACTGTTCGAGGACGCCACCTGAGACTTTATGCTGCACAGGCATATGCGGAAGATCGGCCGGAGGGGGCGTCGGCCGATGCCTGCTTCCGTGCCGCGGGCAGACCGAAGGGGAACGGTGGTGTCGCACACCGTATGGGGAGGTGCCGAGGACGACGGTGCGACGGTCGGTGACCCGTCCGCCCTGTTCGAACAGGCTGTCACCGCCTACGTTCAAGGTCGTTTCGCGATAACCATCAGCCATCTGCGGCGGCTGGAACGCGCAGCGGCGGTCGGCGACGCAGTGGTCGATGCCCGTCACGCCGCCCTGCGGGGAACGCTCGCGGCCCGCGCGCAGAACTGGACCGAGTGCTGTGACTGGTACGAGCGGGCGCTGGCCTTCTCGCTTCCCGGGGACCAGGCGTGCCAACAGACCCTCTTCTGCTTCGACGAGGACTGCACGGGCTCTGCCGGCGGCCTGTGCGGTCAGTGCGACCGCTGGTTCTGCCCCGAGCACGGCGCGGAGCGCGAAGACGGTGTGGCCCGCTGCGGTCCGTGTCTCGACGTGGCGTTGCACAACCTGGTGCAGGCGGCGGTCCTGGCCGACCGCGTCGGGACCGCCGTGGAAACGCTCGCGTCCTGGGCCCGCACGACGAACTGGGGCACGGCGAAGGCACTGCTTGCCTGCCTCGCTCCGGAGGAGGCCGCGAACCTCGGCGAGCAGGCCGACGTTCTCGATTCCTTCGCGCCCGACCGGCGTGCGGCCCTTCTGCTGTACCGCGCGTCCAGGACCCTCCAGCCCACGGATCTGGAATGGGCCTGTGTACCGGAGTCCGGAGCCTCGGACTCGCCGTTGCCCGAGACGCACGAGTGGCTGCGTCCATGGGCGGCACTCCGGCTGAGCCGTACGGGCCGTCACACCGAGGCGTGGCGGGTCCGGTACGAGGAGTGGCTGGCGAGGCCGGTCGACACCGCCGCGGTGCACGCCCTGGCGCTCACGGCTCTGCGCGTCTTCGCCGGTGACGCCGAGACGGACGACCAGGTGCGTGAGGAGGCCGCGCGGCAGGCCATCGCCTGCTGGGCGATGGTTCTGCACTCCGTCTCGTACTGGTGGGAGCTTGAGCGACACTCCGGGCGCTCGTTGACGGCCGACGAGCGGAAGGCCGCTGCGGACGCCCTCACCGAGCGCATCCGCCAAGCACTGCGGGACGACGACAGAACCGCGGAACGGCCGACGGCGGACAGCCTGGAACTGGCCTGGGAGGTCGAACTGGCCGTTGCCCGGAGACTGCCCCAGGTCATGGAAGACGCCCTGACGCCCCCGGACCGCGGATACGACTTCTCCTTCGGTCCGGGCTTCCTCGACCTTCTGTCGTCGGCCGGCGGGCGGTGGAAAGACCTGGTCGCGGATGTCCACAGTGCGGTGTCGGAGGCAAGCGGCGAGGGTGACGAGGTCGGCGGTCGACTCGAGGGTCTGTTGTCCCCTGAGGGGCACTATCTGACGCTGCTGGAGTTCGGCAGGTTCGACGACGTCATCACAGGTATCGAAGCCGAAGGCACCGCGCGACACGGTGCTCAGGAGAACGACGAGTCCCTTCGAGGTCCTCGGAGAGTCCTCGGCGCCGCGCTGTTCGCCCGGGCGCGTGCCCATGTGGAGGCCAGACGTTGGGCGGCTGCGATACGGGACTTCGAGGACGCGGCGGCCAACGGTGTCTCCCTCACCGGCCATGAGGAAGAGATAGGCCGGGCGGGCGTGCACGCGGGATTCGCCCTGTACAAGAACCGCGCCGAGGTCGACTGGCAGGCGTATGTCGGCCTCCTGGAGCGCGCCCTCGCCATGGCCCCGCATCATGAGCAACTGAAACGGGACCTGGCGGTCGGGTGCGTGCACCTGGGCGAGCAGGTTCAGCAGCGGGACGCACACGACGAGGCCCGTGTCCGCTTCGCCCGCGCCCACGAACTGGACCCCTCGAACGAGTTGGCCGTCGCAGCGCTGAACGCGGCCGAGACACGGAGCGCCGAACGCCTCCTCGGGAGACAGATCGTCTTCCGGCTGCAGGAGGCCATCGAGATACTGCGCGGCGTCCTCGAGCGTGACGAAACTTCCCAGTCCGCTCGCCGAGCCCTGGCCGACGCCCTGTACGAGCATGCTCTGAACACGGCGATGAACGACGACCGTGCAAAGGCCCTGAGCCTGATGCGGGAGGCCCGTTCTCTTTCGGATCCGGATTCCGGCCACTGGCGCCCCGGGCGAGGCCCGAAGCACGACATCGCGACAGGGTTGTACGAACGTGCGTTGCCCTACGACGAACTCGACGAGGACGATCTACGGGAAACGCTCGACATACTGGCGGTCGCCCGCAGTTACGAAGTTCAACCGGAGATCTCCGACACACAGGTCTCGGTACTGGCCGACCTGGTGGAACTGCTCAGCGCGAACGAGAAATACGACGAAGCCATCGCTCTCGTCCGCCGGTGCCCGAGGGACGTCGAGGACCGCAGCAGGCTCGACATGGCGGTCGCCGAGGCGTACGACCGACGTGCGCGTCGGCATCTCGACAGGGGTGACAACGCGGCTGCGCGCTCGGACACCCGGTCGGCACGCACGTACGCCTCGGCACACCAGCTTTCCCTGTTCCAGGTGGACAAGGCCGATCCGTTGTGGTGAGAGAAGGACGAGAAGTGTCCAGGAGCATGTTCGGTGATTCCCCCTACGACGTGCTGGGGCTGGATGTCGGCGCCTCCGATGCCGACATCCGTGCCGCCTACCATCGGGCGATGAGGTCGGCCCAGGGCGATCGTGATCTGCGCGACCATATCTCCCGGGCACACAAGGCCCTCAGGCGTCCCGCCGGACGCCACGAGGCGGATCTTCTGACGCCGCTGCCCGTCCGACTGCCGCCCGATGAGAGCGGTGCCGCCCTGCTGGCCGAGGCACGTCAGCGTATGGCGGAGGTCTCTCCCCTGTTTCCCGACCCCGCGAGCCTGGGCGTACGGCCCGACTGAAGGCCCGAGGCCACCTGGCAGCCCTCTCACCTCCTCTGGAGCTTGCGTTGACCGTACCGTCCTCCGCCCGGCCCGATTCCGACACCGAACGCCTGATCGCACAGTTGCGCACCCGTTGCGAAGCCCTGGAACGGCGGCGTGCCCGGGACGAGGACGAACTGGCGCGGCAGAGAGCCGAGTCGGAGGCTTCCCTGCACCGCCTGCTCACCGGCCTGCTCGATGTCGACGACGTGCTCGCGGAGTCCGTGCGGTGGTCGGTCCGCCAGGACCCGAACCGCGCGGCCGTGACTGTGGAGAGGCTGATCGAACAGGTCTCCGCGGCACACAGACTGCTGCGTCTCCGGTTGCTGAAAGCCGACGTCCGGCCGATGGACCTTACCCACCGGCAGGCTGTGCCCGACGTCGCCCGGGTCGTGGACACACGCCCCACGTCCAGGTGTCCCGCCGACACGGTGCTGGAGGAGCGGGTGGCGGGCTTCTATCTGGGGCAGCGGGTGCTGCGGACCGCCGAGGTCGTGGTCGCCGTCCCCGGACCCGACCCGGGAGCGCCCGAGGAGCCCGTGGAGCTCGCGAAGGAGCCGAAGCGGTCCGGTCCGGCCACTTCTCGAAGGCAGCCTCGTCGGCTGCCGCGGCACAGGCGCCGCAGCCGTCGCCGCTCCTGACCCCTCTCCACGTGCTCTTGCCCCGCACTCTCCACTCGCAGAACAGGAACCCCGACGTGCGCAGAACTCTCGGAATCGACCTCGGCACCACCAACTCGGTCGTGGCCTGGCTCAAGGACGGTGAACCGGAAGTGGTGTCCGAGGGCCCGGAGGACGGCGGGACCCCCTCGGCCGTGGGTCTCACCGCGGACGACGGGCTTCTCATCGGGCACGAGGCGCTGAACTGGGTGGAGCGGGACGCCGCGCGCGTGATCACCACCGTCAAGCGCCTCATGGGACGCCAGTTCAAGGACGAGAAGGTGCAGCAGGCCCTCCGCCGCATGGGAGACGGCGGCCCGAAGATCACCGAAGGGCCTGACGGTGGCGTTCTGATCCAGCTGGGAGAACACCGCTACACCCCCGTCCACATCTCCGCGATCATCCTCCGGCGGCTCAAGCGGAACGCCGAGGTCCGTCTCGGAACGGAGTTCGGCCGTGCGGTGATCACCGCACCGGCCTACTTCGGCGAACGGCAGATCGCCGCCACCCGCGAAGCGGGCAGACTGGCCGGCTTCCACGTCGTCCGGGTGCTGTCGGAACCCATGTCGGCGATGCTCGCCCACGGTCTCGGACGCGCGCAGGACAAGGACGACGCGACCGTTCTCGTCTATGACCTGGGAGGCGGCACCTTCGACGTCTCCGTCTTCACCCTGATGCCGGGCGTGACGGACGAGCTCGGCACGGGCGGGAACAACCTGCTCGGCGGTACGGACTTCGACGGCAGCCTGGCCGACCGCCTCCAGGGACTCCTCGACGCACGCAACCCCGGATACGAACCGCTGCCGGGCGCCGCCATGAGGATCCGCGAGGCCGCGGAGCGCGCCAAGATCGACCTGTCGACGGCGGCCTCGACCGAGGTGATCACCCCAACACTCGGCGCTTCCGGCGAGAGCCTCTCGGAGACCGTGGACCGCGAGGAGTTCGAGGACCTCATCTCCGACAGGATCGAGGAGACCGTCCGTCTGACACTGAAGACCGTGACCGATGCCTTGCTGCGTCCGGAAGACATGGACCAGGTTCTCCTGGTGGGCGGCTCGAGCGCCATCCCGCTGGTGCGGGAACGGCTGGCGGACGTCTTCGGCCGCGAGAAACTGCGCACGGACGTGAACCCCATGACGTGCGTCGCGCTGGGTGCGGCCGTTCAGTCGGCACTCGTCGAGGAACTTGAGTGTCCCGAATGCCGTGCGGACTGTCCGCTGGACGCCGACGCGTGCCCCGAATGCGCCACCTCGCTGGTGGGCTCCCCGACGGTGGAGTGCCCGACGTGCCACGTACCCGCTCCTGAGGACACGCAGGCGTGTCCCGTCTGCGCATCCGACCTCACCGGGCTCACGGCCGAACGGCTGACGCCGTCCCCCGCAGTCTGCGACAAGTGCGGGGAGGAGAACGACCCGGAGGCCTCGGAATGCGACCTGTGTGGGGCCGGACTGCACGACAGCGGCGGTCTGAAGTGCCCGAACTGCTCGCTGGTGAACCTGCCGGGCCTCGTCACATGCTCGTTCTGTGAAGAAGAACTGCCCGTCGCGGACCCGTCCGGGGTGATTCCTCTGCCCATCGGCGTCCACACCGCCGACGGGCTGCTGACTCCTTTGATCACGGCCGGCGACCCCTACCCCACGCAGCAGGCGGCCCGGCACGATTTCCACATCACCGGCAACGCGGGTGACCTGCTCGAGATCGCGCTGTACGAAGGCGACCTCCAGCCTGCGGAGCGCAACGATCTGTGTGGCGTCGTGATGTACCCGCTGCCCGAGGGCATCACGGGCACGAAACCCCTCACCCTCGCCGTACACCTCGACAAGGACCGCACGATCCGCTTGGAGACCCGGCTCGACGGAGCGGAGTTCGTCCCTGCCGTCTTCCGGCGCAACCTGCTGACTCCCGAGTTCCGCAGGCGGGCGAAGGACGTCAACCAGCGATTCCAGACGTTCCTCGCCGAGTGGGACCACGAGCTCACCCCGGCTGAATCCGCCGTGCTGAAGGAGACGGCGGGTTCGCTGGAGCAGATCGTCCGGGGTGAGGCACCCGGACGGTCCCTGGACACACTCCTGGAAGAGGCGGACAACCTGCTGGAGCAGCAGAAGACCGTACGTTGGGCATCCGCCCTCGCGTTCCTCTACCCGCAGCACGTGGCGGATCTGATGCCGCCGGAGGACCTGGAGGCCATGCGGCACCACCGCAACGAGCTGCGGACGACGCGCAAGGCCGGAGACTTCGACCGGGGACACAAGATCGCCCTTGAGGTGCTGGCCGTGCGAAGCCGCCTCGGGGAGGACGTGTACCAGGTGATGAGTGCCTTGGCCTTCGCTTCGCAGAACGGTGTGAACCCGGCGTTGCAGCAACGCATTCGCCAGGCCGGCGAGGGACTGACCGAGGCCGTCCGGCAGGGCGACTTCTCCCGCACCGACGCCGCCAAGTCCCGCATCTCGGACCTCTACCGTGAAATGCGGCGGGACCAGGCGGAGTTCCGTGCTCCTACCCGCCGGACCGTGCGTCCGGAGAAGACGGTGCGCTGAACCGGGCGGTCGGGCAGGTGGCCGCTGGAGAAAGCTCCGCCCAGACGGTCTTGCCGGGTGCGGAGGGCCGTGGGGCGGCGCCCCAACGGGCGGCCAGTCGGGTTACCAGGAGCAGTCCCCGGCCCGACTCCGCGTCGTTGGGTGCCTCTTGGACGGACGAGGGCGGCACCTGCTCGGTGCGGGTGTCCGTCACCTCGATGCGGAGTACGTCCCGGGTCGCGGTCAGCCGGAGGTGGAAGTCCCGGCCGGGGACGTGACCGTGCCGCACGGCGTTGGAGGTGAGTTCGGCCGCGATCAGGGTCAGGGTCTCGTTGACGGGGGAGTCGTACGGGTGCCCCCACTGGTCGAGCCGGTGCGAGACGAGACGCCGGGCGAGACGGGCACCGCGCGGGGTGGAGGTGAACTGCATGGCGAACTCGTGCGGGGCGGCCGGGCCTTCCGGTGCCTGTGCGGTGGTGGTGTCCGAGGTTTTCATGGCGGTGAGCCTGCCGAAGGCAATGCGGCGCTGACCAGCGGAAACGCCTGTACTGGCTGGGGCTGTACAGGTGGCTGCCACGTGCGTACATGCGGAGGCGAGTCCTCGTACGAGGGAACTTGTGGGCGTTCGGGGCCGGCCCTTCATCACTGCGCGTAGCGTGACGCCTCGCGCTGCGTGCACGGCCTCAGCCTGTACGGCCGCGTACCAGAACCGTGGGTGATGAGGTGCCGGAGGCGGCGGGCATGGTGGAACAGGACGACGGGGCGAGCTTCCTGCGGTGCTTCGGGCGGCAGATGAGACTCCTGCGGGAGCGGGCCGGGCTGACGCGGAGGGAGCTGGGGTCCCGGCTCGGTTACGGGGAGGACCAGATCACGTCGGTCGAACTCGGCCGACGCATCCCCAAACCGGAGCTGATCGACAAGGCGGACGAGGTACTGGACGCCGGGGGCGTTCTGCGGGCGATGAAGGAAGAGGTCGCACGGGCGCGGTATCCGGCGTTCTTTCGGGATGCGGCGCGGTTGGAGGCGGAGGCGGTCGAGTTGCAGGTGTACGACACCCACATGGTCAACGGCCTGCTGCAGACGGAGGAGTACACGCGAGGGGTTCTGCGCATGCGCCGACCGCTCCTGAAGGAGGAGACGATTGAAGAGCGGGTAGCGGCGCGTCTGGCTCGCCAGGAGATCCTCAACAAGTGGCCCGCGCCTCTGTTCAGTTTCGTCATGGAGGAGTCCGTACTGTTGCGGCGGCTCGGCGGAACCACGGTGGTACGGGGGCAGTTGGAGCAGATCCTTCTGATCGGAGAGAAGCGCAACGTCGAGGTGCAACTGATGCCCCTCGATCGGGAGGACAACGCTGGTGTGGACGGCGGCTTCACGGTGTTTTCCCGTGAGGGAGGAGAGCAGATCGGCTACACAGAAGCGCAGGGACGTAGCACACTGGTGACTTCTCGCGAAGAGGTCCGCGCGCTCGCTGCGCGCTATGGGATCATCCGTGCGCAGGCCCTCACCCCGTGTGAGTCTCTGGCCTACATCGAGAAGTTGCTGAGGGAGCTATGAACGCCCGAGGGATCACGACCATGACTCAGGACCTGCGGTGGTTCAAGAGCAGCTACAGCGGTGCCGAGGGTGGCCAGTGCGTAGAAGTGGCCGCTTCGCGGCAAGCCGTTCACGTCCGTGACTCGAAGATCGTCACTGGTCCTGCGCTCACCGTGACCCCCACCGCATGGGCGGCCTTCACCGGCTTCGCTGCGCGCCCCGGTGGCGAGGTCTGACCCGGTCCGCCTGAAGGCATCCTGCAGTCCCCCGTGACCACTGTGTCCGCGGAGAAGGATCAGTCTCCGGATGTGCAGGAACGGTGAATCGAGCCGCTGATAATCTCGTCCTTGTCCGCTCAGGACGGGACACGGTGGGGGGAATGGTGCTGCAGCCGCTCAGGGCGGGCGATCCCAAGCGGATCGGCGGCTTCCGGCTGGATGGCCGACTGGGCCAGGGCGCGATGGGCGTGGTGTACCTCGGGTACCGCTCGACCCGCCCCGTGGCCGTCAAGGTCGTCCGGCCGCAGCTCGCGGAGGACGAGTACTTCCGCAGGCGCTTCGCCCTGGAGCTGGAGGCGATCCGGCGCGTGGGCGGCTTCCACACCGCCGCCCTGGTCGCCGCCGACCCGCACGCGGACACACCGTGGATCGCCACCCAGTACATACACGCCCCGTCGCTGCTGGAGCTGCTGGACCAGCACGGAGCGGTCAGCGAGGTCGGCGCGTGGTGGCTGGCCGCCGGCCTGGCGGACGCCCTGATGCACATCCACTCCGTACGGCTGCTGCACCGAGACCTCAAGCCCGCCAACGTCCTGGTCGCGGCGGACGGGGTCCGGGTCATCGACTTCGGCATCTCCCACGTCCACGGCGGCACCGGCCTGACCACGGCGAGCGCGGCGCTCGGCACCCTCGCCTACATGGCGCCCGAGCAGGCCAAGGACTCCCGCAGGGCCAGCGAGGCGGCCGACGTCTACAGCCTCGGCGCGACGCTGGTGCACGCCGCGACCGGCCACGTCCCCTTCTACGCGCAGATGCCCGTGCAGCGGACGCTGGACCTGGAGCCGGACCTGACCGGCCTCCCGACCGCTTTAGTCGACCTGGTCACCCGTACCCTGTCCTACGACGTGGAGGACCGGCCGACGGCGCAGAGCGTGCTGGAGGAGGCCATGGGCCGCCTGCTCGACTCCGGTGTGCCGATGGACGCGCAGGCCTACCCGCCGTTGCCGGAGGTCTTCCTCGCGGACGTCCTCCAGCACCAGGCGGAGCCGGTACGGGCACCGGCTCCGGAGCCGCTGCCGGACATCGAACCGGACGACGTCCCGCAGGCGGAGCCCGATGCCGTGCCGCACCCGCAGCCGGTGGTGACCACACCGGTCGCCGAACCGGAACCGGAGGCCGTGCCGGACCGCTGGGCGGCCCGGTGGCGCAGCCGTATCGAGGACCGTCGCGGCGACTACGGCGGCTGAGCCCTCGCTCGGAAGCCCTCCCCGCGCCGACGGGACCCACCACACCCGAAACAACGCAGCAGCAAGCAGTGCAGCAGTCGAAGGAGACCCGCCGATGGCCACCGTTGCCGACAACGCCCCGGGCAACGCTCCGGGCGACACATCCGGCGGTACCCGGTTCGCCCCCGGCATGCAGGTCCGGGCCCGTAACGAGGACTGGCTGGTCGTGGAGGTCGCCGAGACCGAGCACGACGGCACCCGCCTGGACGTGCGCGGCATCTCCGCCCTGGTCCGCGACCAGCGGGCGGTCTTCTTCGCCCACGACGACCTCGACCGGGTGACCCCGCTGCGCCCCGAGGACACCGAGCTCGAACCCGACCCCTCGCCCGAGTGCCGTCGCTCGCGCCTGTTCATCGACGCGCTGATCCGCAAGACCCCGCTGCCCCTGTCCGAGCAACGCCTCGCCACCGTCGGCACCCACCTGGTCGACGACCTCGCCTACCAGCGCGAGCCCGCCAAGGCGGCCCTGCGCGCCCTGCGCCCCCGGCTGCTGATCGCGGACGCGGTGGGCCTCGGCAAGACCCTCGAGGTCGGTCTGCTGCTGTCCGAGCTGATCAGGCGCGGGCGGGGTGAGCGCATCCTCGTGGTCACGCCGAAGCACATCCTGGAGCAGTTCCAGCACGAGCTGTGGACCCGCTTCGCGATCCCGGTCGTACGGCTCGACTCGGCCGGCATCGAGCGGATCAAGAACGACATCCCGGCCGGCCGCAACCCCTTCTCCTACTACAAGCGGGCGATCATCTCGATCGACACCCTGCGGTCCGACCGCTGGCGCAGCCACCTCATGCAGGTCACCTGGGACGCCGTCGTCATCGACGAGTCGCACAAGCTGATCAACACGGGCACGAAGAACAACCGCCTCGCCCAGCTCCTCGCACCGAAGACCGACGCCCTGATCCTGGCCAGCGCCACCCCGCACAACGGTCAGCGAGAGTCCTTCGGCGAACTGCTGAGCCTGCTCGACCCGACGGCCATCCCCAACACCAGCGACTACGACGAGACGCAGCTCGATCACCTCTACATCCGGCGGCACAAGATGTCCCCCGACGTCTCCGCCGAGATCGGCCACAAATGGGCCACCCGCGAGGAGCCGATCGCCATCGACTGCACGGCGACCCCGGCCGAACAGCAGGTCTTCGACGAGCTGTACGACGTCTGGATCCACCCGAAGGACGGTCGCCCGGCCCCCGTCACCGGCAAGGGCGCGCGGCTCTTTCCCTACACCCTGCTGAAGTCCTTCCTCTCCTCCCACTCGGCACTCGTCGAGACGGTCACCAACCGGATCAACCGCATCGACGAGAGCAAGGAGGCACAGGAGCGCCAGGCCGAGCGCGACGCCCTGGTCAGCCTCGGCACGCTCGCCGAGGCCATCGACATCGAGGAGTCCGCCAAGTTCCGGGAGCTGGTGCGGGTCCTCAAGGACGAGATCAAGGTCGGCCCCAAGTCCGACAAGCGGGTCGTGATCTTCTCCGAGCGCCGCGCCACGCTCCAGATACTGCAGGACACCCTGCCCTCGGCCCTCGGATTCGCTCCGGGCAAGGGCAAGACCGGCGGCGCCGTCCGCCAGCTCCACGGCGGCCTCTCCGACGACGAGCAGCAGCGCACCGTCAAGGACTTCGGCCTCGCCGACAGTGACGTACGGGTGCTGCTCACCGGCGACATCGCCGCCGAGGGCGTCAACCTGCACCGCCAGTGCCACCAGATGATCCACTACGACCTGCCGTGGTCGCTGATCACCATCGAGCAGCGCAACGGCCGCATCGACCGCTACGGACAGCAGCACCCCCCGGAGATCCGCGCCCTGCTGCTGCTCACCGACGACGAGGACCCCGACCGCCCCTCGGCCGACCGAGCCGTCTCGCAGCGCCTGCTGGAGCGCGAGGACGAGGTCCACCGCGCGTTCGGTGAGGCCGCCTCCATCCTCGGGCTGCGCGACGAGGATGCTGAGGAGAAGGTCATCGTGGAGCGGCTCCTGGCCGGGGACGAGCCCTTCGACACGGTCGTCCCGCCGGCCCCGCTGGACCCCTTCGAGGCATTCCTGAGCGACCACACCCCCGAGAGCGACTCCACGGGATACCAGGTGCCGCAGCTCTTCGCTTCCACCCGCGCCTTCGTCGAGGAGGCCCTGGACGAGGTCTACGACAACCCGGAGCAGCGCATCGGCAAGCACTGGAGCGACGACCACCCCAAGATGATGGTCTTCACCCCGGACCGGGAGCTCCAGCGCCGCCTGCTGGTCCTGCCCAAGTCGTACCTCGATGAGCGGGGCGTCCTGGAGCAGCTCCGGGTCACCTTCGACAAGGAGTTCGGCCAGGACCGCCTGGACCGCGCCCGCGAACGCAGCGGCAACCGCCGCAAGGGCGCGCTCACCAAGCAGGAACGCGCCGAGACGTCCGGCTGGCCCGACGTCAGCTACCTCACGGACCAGCACCCGGTGGTGGAGTGGCTGACGGACAAGGTCCTCGTCAAGCTCACCCGCAACACGGCGCCCCTCATCACCGCGGACGTCAGCGAGCCGGTGTTCCTCACCCAAGGCATGTACTCCAACGCCAAGGGCCACCCGACGGTGCTGGCCTGGACCTGCGTGACGGGCCTGGAGAGCGGCACACCGAAGTTCGACGACGACCTGGTGGGCGTGCTCCGGCGGGCCGGGGTCGAGCCGGGGATGCTCAACCGTCCCTTCACCGGGGACAAGGACGCCTTGCAGGCGCTGGTCCCGGCGGCGGTCCGGGCGACCCGCGAGCACCTGGCGGAGCTGCGCGCGGAGCAGGAGACTCCGTTGATCGAACAGCTCGTGGAGTACGAGAAGCGACTGGAAGCCTGGAAGAGGGAGAGCTTCTCGGCCTTCGAACAGCTCAGCTTCAGCGGCATCCGGCGGCAGCACGAGGAGAACCGCGTGCAGAAGACCGCGGTGGAGGTCGAGCAGCTCATCGAGCAGCTGGCCACCCAGGGCGAATCCATGGTGCGGGTGATCGGGGTCCTCGCACCGGCCGCCGCCTTCGGCGGCGCAGCAGTTCAGCAGCAGAAGGGCGTGTGACACCGTGGCATTCGAAGCGATCACCAACCGCGGTGAGTACATCTCCGCCCACTACCTGGCCGAGCTGTTCGCCCGCGACCTCACCGACCTGCGCAAGCGCTGGACCTCGGCGGACCGGGCCGGCGCGCCGTCGTCCCGGTCGGGCGTGAAGAACCTGCGCCGCGAGTACTTCAAGGCCAAGGTCCGCATCACCGAGAACGACGCCGTCGACGGCCCCGAGGTGCGGGACCTCAACGACCGCCTGCTGGCGGCGCTGGCGTACATCGCGCCGAAGGGCGAGGGCTCCGAGGAGACTTCGGAACCCGAGGGTTCCACCCACACCCGGCTGCACCGCGGCGACTTCGACGTGATGCAGGGCGACAAGGAACGGTCGGTGCCGGTGGCGCTGGCCGTCACGGGCCCCGGGGGTGTGGAACTCGTCGCCCTGGACGTCACCTGGGAGGTGGACGGCGAGCTCGTCGTCGCGGATGTCGAGGACGGCGGCGCCCGCCTGCTCGACCCGATCCAGCTCGACGGCAAGGACCGCGTCACGGGTGCGCACGAGGCCGTCACCTTCCTCTTCGGCTGCGACGACGGCTACGCCCCGCGCTATGTCCTGCTCCTCGCGGGTGGCGTCGTCCTGCTCGCCGACCGCACAGCCTGGCACGAGGGCAGGTTCCTCGCGGTGAGCGTGGACGAGGCCCTGGACCGCAACCTCAGCGCGGACGGCGAGGAACTGGAAGCGGTGGCCGCGCTCTTCGGCGCCGAGTCGCTGCTCACCGAGGGCGGTGTCGCCGGCTACCTGGACAACCTGGTCGACAAGGGCCGCAAGCACGCGGTCGGAGTATCGAAGGAACTCCGAGAAGGCCTGCGCCAGTCCGTCGAGCTCATCGCCCAGGAGATCCTGGACCGCATCAAGTGTGGCGGTGCGGACCCGGCGGAGCTGGGCGACCCCTCCGACCTCGCGAGCCGACTCACTCGCGAGTCGCTGCGCTACCTCTACCGGATCCTGTTCCTGCTCTACGCGGAGGCCCGCCCCGAACTCGGCATCCTGCCCAGCAAGGACGAGGCTTACCAGGACGGCTACGGCCTCGCCCGGCTCGGCGAACTGGTCTCCTACGACCTTCCGGAGGAGGCCCAGGACGGCACCCACTTCGCCGAATCCCTGGACCTGCTGTTCCGCCTGGTCGACCAGGGCCACCGCCCGCTGGGCACGGAGAAGAAGCCCTCCGACGACAACGTCACCGTCCTCGATGCGGACGGCCTGCGCTTCGAGGCGCTGCGCAGCGACTTGTTCAAGGCCGACGCGACTCCGTTGATCGGCACGGTCTCGATCGACGGCCAGCGGATCGACACGCGGCTTCGGAACAAAGTCCTGTGGCGGGTCCTCAACCTGCTGATGCTCACCCAGGGCCGCCGCAGCGGCCGCGGCAAGGCCGGCGGCGGCACCGGCAAGGGCTTTATCTCCTACGCGCAGCTCGGCATCAACCAGTTGGGCGCGGTGTACGAGGGCCTGATGTCCTACACCGGCTTCTTCGCCTGGGACGACCTGTACGAGGTCGCCAAGCCGGACTCCGACGGACTGAGCGGCACCTGGGTCGTACCGCTGAAGGACGCGGACAACTACGACGAGGAAGTCTTCGTCAAGCGGACCGACGAGCTGACGGGCGCCAAGAAGCGGGTCCTGCACAAGAAGGGCACGTTCGTCTACCGGCTGTCCGGGCGTGAGCGGCAGCGCTCGGCGTCGTACTACACGCCGGAGGTTCTGACCCGGAGCACCGTCAAGCACGCGCTGGCCGAGCTGCTGGATCAGGACGGGAAGACGACACCCGCACGGGACATTCTCGACCTCACGGTGTGCGAGCCCGCCCTGGGCTCCGGCGCGTTCCTCAACGAGGCCATCAACCAGCTCGCGGCGGAGTACCTGCGACGACGGATGGCCGAACTCGGCGGCGAGCAGCTGCCGCCGGACCGCTACGAGGCGGAACTCCAGAAGGTCAAGGCCTACCTCGCGCTGCACAACTGCTACGGCGTCGACCTCAACCAGACGGCCGTGGAGCTGGCGGAGGTCTCGCTCTGGCTCAACTCGATGCACGAGGGCCTGAAGGCCCCCTGGTTCGGCCTGCACCTGCGGCGCGGCAACTCGCTGATCGGTGCGCGGCGGGCGGTGTACGCGTCGGAGGCCCTGAAGAAGAAGGCTTGGCTGACGACGGTCCCGACGGACCGGCCGCTGCGGGCTGGGGCCGAGGAGGGACAGTTCCGGGCGGGCGAGGAGATCCATCACTTCCTGCTGCCGGCCAAGGGCTGGGGCGCAGTCGCCGACGCCAAGCAGGCGAAAGAACTAGCGAAGGACGAGCGCGACGCACTTGCGGAGTGGCGCAAGGCCGTCACCGCGACCCTGTCCGCGGCCCAGGGCAAGCGGCTGCTCGCGCTGGCGACCCGGGTCGAGCGGCTGTGGGAGCTGGCGAAGCGCCGCCTGATCGTGAGTGAGCGGGAGGTACGGCGCCAGATCGACGTCTGGGAGGTCGACCCTGACAAGCCGCTGCCTAAGGCATCGGGGGATGTGACCCGCGAGCAGATCGAAAGCGCCCTCAACGAGCCGGGCTCGCCGCGCGGCCGGCTGAAGCTGGTCATGGACGCCTGGTGCGCCTTGTGGTTCTGGCCGGTGGGCCAGCCGGACACGCCGACGCCGCCAACCATGGAGGAGTGGCTGTCATTCTGCGAGGCGGTGCTGGGCGTTCCTGCTGCCAAGGCCAAGGCTAGGTCGTCCAGCCGTATTGGCGGCGGTGCGGCAGGACTAGACGATGAATTCGGTCTGTTCGCCGATACCGGCGAGTTCGAGAAGCTAGCAATGGATGATGAGTTCGACCGAGTTATGAGCCAGTGCGTGGAATTGCCGTTGGTGACGGCTCAATTCCTATGGCTGAGTGAGGTGGACTCGATCACTCGGAGGGAGGGGTTCTTCCACTGGGAGCTGGAATTTGCTCACCTGTTCGAGCGTGGTGGTTTTGATTTGCAAGTGGGGAATCCGCCTTGGCATAGGCCTACATGGGACGATGACCTGACTCTCGCCGAATATGATCCGTGGTTCGGTCTAGCGGGCACTGCAAGCGAGAAGGTGAAATCTACGCATCGTGATGTAGTCCTAAGGGATTCGTCGAACCTTCGTGGTTACTTGACGGAACTTAATTCATGGGCTGGTGCGAGTGCGCACCTTGGGTCCGCAATCGAGAACCCTGTCTTGGCTGGGTTGCAGACAAACTTTTACACTAATTTCGTTTCTCAAGTGTGGCGGAATTTGGGCAGTTCAGGAATTTCTGGCCTCGTTCATCCAGATACGCACTTCACCGATCCGAAGGGTGGCGCACTGCGTAGTGCGGCATATCGGAGGCTAAGGCGACATTTCCAGTTTCGAAATGAACTAAAGCTGTTCGAGATCGGCAATACGAGAGATTACGCGATTCACGTTTACGGTGAAGCTAGGGATGTTTCCTTCATTAATTCTTCAGGTCTTCTCCATCCGTCTACTGTTGACGAATCGATCGCGCATAATGGGTTCGGGGAGGAGCCTGGAAGGCAGTTTGAGTCTGGCGGCTGGGATCTTCGGCCGCACCGTAATCGCCTAATTAACGTTGATGTCCTGACTCTAGGTGCATGGGCGGCGCTGGTAGACCCTGAGGGGACACCGGAGGTGGAGGCCAGGATGCTTCGTACTTTGACGAAGAGGGACAATGAAGCATCGATTGCGCTCTCTTCTTTTCCTCTGCGTCTAGGGGACTATGAGTTCTGGTGGACTTCTGCTCTGCATGAAAAGGGGGCGAAGGAGGACGGGATTATTGAGCGCCGAACAGAGACTCCCTCAAGCTGGTCTGATGTAGTTCTGCAAGGTCCTCATTTTTCGGTTGCAACGCCATTTTCTAAGGAGCCCAATCCGGGGTGCAAGTCGAATAAAGACTACTCGGCTCAATCGCTAGAATCTCTTGCTGCCTCTGTCTTGCCGCGCACGAATTATCAGCGCGTGTGTTCGATCGTCGAATTTGCCGGTGCTCAAGGGGACTGGTCCGGGCGTGCTCCCAGTTCCTACTATCGCGTCGCGTGGCGTCGCATGGTTGACCCAATCACAGAGAGGACCCTCCAGGCTGCGCTCCTTCCTCCTGGTCCTACTCATGTAAATACCGTGCATACGATGGCTATGTCTACCACCCATCAGACTGCGGTGCTGAGTGGCCTATGGGTTGGGTTGCCATTTGACTACTTGGTGAAAATTTCCGGGAAAGCGGATGTTCAAGGTGAGGCGATTTACAGGTTCCCTGCTCCGCTAAATCATCCAGTCGCGACACCGCTTCTCCTTCGTACTCTTCGCCTCAACTGCCTCACCCGCGACTACGCCCCTATCTGGGAAGAGCTCTTTGAGCCTGCATGGCTCACCGACCGCTGGACTGACCGCAATTCTCCCCGCCCGCCGATTCAGGCCGTCGAGCCCACCTGGTCGATGGCAACCCCCCTCCGCACGGAGTATGACCGCCGCATGGCCCTGGTCGAGATCGACGCCCTCGTAGCCGTCATGCTCGGCCTCACCGCCGAGCAGCTCTGCGCGATGTACCGCTCCCAGTTCGCCGTGCTCCGGAAGTACGAGTGGGAGATGTTCTTCGCCCCCGACGGTCACAAGATCGGCGCGGCGACGCACAACGTCGGCATCCGTCAAACCCCCGAAGAGACCGCCTTCGTAAAAGCCTGGGCCAAGGCCGCCCGCGCCGGCGACCCCACCCCCGCCATCCCCGAGGGCTGGGTAAAGCCGAACCGCGAGGCCGAGATGACCCGCGCCCACGCGGACTTCACCGCCCGCCTCCACGCCGGCGAATACGGCGACTACGCCGCCTACCTCGCCGAGCACCCCCTCACCACGCCCACGCCCACCCCCGCCCCGGAAGGCAAGTAGTCACCGCCATGCTTCCCTCTCTGGCCGCCGAGGATCTGCGTCGTGCCCTCGCCGCGTACCTGACGACGAGCTTCGCGCTCGCCGACGACGACGTCCGCGAGGAGCTCGAGGCGTTCCTGGAGCGGCCGGAGAGCAGGCTCTTCCGGGGCCCGTACCTCCGTGTTCGCACCCCCTTCCGGGAGGCCCCCCGGGGCTGGGAGCAGGCCCTCGACTGGTACCCCGACGGCTTCCGCCCCTATACCCACCAGGCCACCGCCTGGCAACGCCTCTCCAGCAAGTCGGGCCACGCCCCCGAGCCGACAATCGTCACCACCGGCACCGGCTCCGGCAAGACGGAGTCGTTCCTCATCCCGATCCTGGACCACTGCGCCCGCGCCCGAGCCGCCGGAGTGAAGGGCGTCAAGGCGCTCCTGCTGTACCCGATGAACGCGCTGGCCGACGACCAGGCCCGCCGTATCGACGACCTGCTCGCCAAGAACCCCGCTCTCTCCTCCGTCACCGCCGGCGTCTACATCGGGGGAACCGCCGGCAACCGCCCCCCGGAGGACGAGGACGAGGACGCGCCCGGCTCCTACGCCCGCGAGGCCGGCGCGAGCACGATCACCCCCGCCCAGCTGTCGCCCGACAGCCGCCTGATCACCGACCGCGAGGCGATCCGGGCCAACCCGCCGGACCTCCTCCTCACCAACTACAAGATGCTGGACCTCCTCCTCCAGCGTGTCCCGGACGTCCCGCTCTGGAAGGACGGCGGGCTGACCTACGTCGTCCTGGACGAGTTCCACACCTACGACGGCGCCCAGGGCACCGACGTCGCCATGCTGCTGCGCCGCCTCGGCGCGGCCACCGGCAAGGCGGAACCGGGCCGCCCGCTCGGCACGATCACCCCCGTCGCCACCTCCGCCACCCTCGGCGGCGGCGCCCCCGCCGACGAGGTCGCCCCGGACGCCGACGGCCCGCAGAAGTCGGACCGCGAACTCCTCCTCGAATTCGCCGAGAAGGTCTTCGGAACGCCCTTCCCCGACACCGCCCTCATCGGCGAGGACCGCCAGTCACCCGCCGACTTCGTCGCCGAACCGGACTTCCTCCTCCCCGTCCCCTCACCGGCCGCCCTCGCCGCGGTCCCCGACCCCCTCGACGACCCCACCGCCATCCACCGACTGGCGGAACTCGTCGTCGGCATGGACTTCGCCGACCCCATCGGACTCGGCAGGAAACTCCGCCAGCACAACCTCATCCGGGCCCTCCTCGACGTCGCCGGAGACCTCCCCGTCACCGTCCCCGACATCGCCCGGGAGTTCGCCAAGCGCGGCGGTGGCGCGGCCTGGGACGAGGCGGCCCGTGCGGACGTCGACCTGGTCGCGACCGGCCTCGCCCGGCTGCTCGCCCTCGTGTCGACCGCCCGCGCCGAGGACCCGGACACCGGCCGCATCGGCCCGTTCCTGCGCGTCGAGGCGCAGCTCTGGGTGCGCGAGGTACGCCGTGTCATCCGCGCCGCGACGGCGACCCCGCACTTCCGCTGGTTCGACGACGACGGCCCCACCGGGGACACCCAGCCCAACCCGGCCAACCTCGCCGTCTACCCCGCCGCCGAGGTGGACGGCACCGCCGACGCCGAAGCGGAGAAGGACACCGGCCCCGGCGCCCCGGCCCCGTTCGTCCGGCCCGTCGGCCCGGCCTACCGGGCCCACCTCCCCGCCGTGTACTGCCGCCACTGCGGACGTTCGGGCTGGGCGGCGCTCTCCACGGACCTGGAGTGGCAGCAGCTCAAGACCAAGCCGCTGGAGATCTACCGGGCCTCCGCCCAGAACAACCGTGCCGTGCGCTGGATGATCCGCGCCAGGCCCGGCGAGCACACCCCCGTCTTCCTGCACGCCGAGGAAGGCGAGCTGCGGACCGTGGCCGGCAGCGAGACCGTGCCCGTGCTCACCGTCCCCGGGCCGATCCCCGCCGGCGCGGGCGACCGGTGCCCGTCCTGCGACCTCGCCGACGGCATGCGCTTCCTCGGCGCGGGCACCGCCACCCTCGCCTCCGTCACCACCACCCAGCTCTTCTCCGACCGGGGCCTGACCGACGACGAACGCAAACTGCTCGTCTTCACCGACTCCGTGCAGGACGCCACGCACCGGGCCGCGTTCATCGCGAACCGCAGCTTCGGCTTCACCTTCCGCGGGCTGCTCGCCGAGCAGCTCAAGCCGGGCGTCCCCGTTGCCGTGCACGACCTCGCCACCGACGCGGCCGAAGCCGTCGTGACGGCCGCCGAGAAGGGCGAGCGGAGCAAGCTCGCCTCGATCGTCCCGCCCGACCTGCGGGACAACCCGGAGATCCGCACCCTCCTCACCGGCGAGGGGTTCAGCGACGCGGGCGCGTACATGCTGCAGGACCGCATGGTCTTCCAGACCCTGATGGAGTTCGGCCTGCGCTCCCGCCTCGGCCGCACCCTCGAACTGACCCGCACCACCGCCGTCGAGGTGGAACTGCCCGACGCCGCCACCGTCGCCGCGCTGCTGCGGGAGGCCCACCAGCGTCTCCCCGGACAGATCATGCTCCCCGCCGACGACACCGCGTACCAGGTCTACCTGCGCGGGCTCCTTGAGCGGATGCGGCTGCGCGGCGCGCTGTTCCACCCCTGGCTGAAGGAGTACATCGCGCAGGCCGGCGCCCGCCGCTGGCCGATCTGGGGCGGACGGCCCACCGGGATGCCCGCCTTCCCGCGCGGCCTCGCCGCACCGGCCTTCCCGATCCTCGGAAAACTCGGGACGTCCGACTTCGACTCGCTCAACCGCGACAACACCTGGTTCGCCGACTGGGGCCACCGGACTCTCGGCTGCACGCGACACGAGGCCCGCGCCGTCGCCGAGCAGGCGATGAAGTTGCTGGCCCAGCGCGAGGTCCTGGCCACCTACCCCGGCGACGGCGGCTCGACCGTCTTCGCGCTCCGGCCGCGCACCATCATGGTGCACAGCCTCGCCACCGACCCGTCGTCGCCCGACGACGCCTACGGCGCCGCCGTCAACGACTACGGCGTCCGCTGCGACAGCTGCACATGGCGCCACACCGTGCCGCCCGGTCGGCGCGACGACTGGCTCGGCACCCCCTGCCTGCGCTTCCAGTGCACCGGCACCTTCACCACCGACGACCGCGACTACCGCGACGACTACTACCGCCGCCTCTACACCGTCGACCGGCCCGGGGACGTCCTCACCGCCGAGCACACGGGCGCCCTGAGCCGGGCCCGCCGCGAGGAGGTCGAGCAGGCCTTCAAACTGCGCCGCGCGCCCTTCGACCCGAACGTGCTGACCTGCACGCCCACCCTCGAACTTGGCATCGACATCGGCGACCTGTCCGCCGTACTGCTGGCCTCCCTGCCTCCCGCGCCCGCCAACTACGCGCAGCGCATCGGCCGCGCTGGACGCAGCACAGGCAACTCGCTCACCGTCACCTTCGTCCCCCGCGGCGCCCGCAACCAGTACTACCTGCACGCACCCGAGCAGATGCTCGCCGGGCGGATCATCCCTCCGGACTGCTACCTCGACGCCTCCGAGATCCTGCACCGCCAGTACCTGGCGTACCTGCTGGACCGGGCCGCGGACCGCAGCCTGTGGCAGGGGACGGCGATGCCCGAGGAGCCCATGCCGCACCGCATCGGCGCGCTCTTCACCCGCGGGCTGGCCGAAGGCGGCTGGTTCCGCCGCTTCCTGGACGTCGCCCAGGCCCGCCACGCCGAACTCGCCTCCGCCTTCATCGCGCTCTTCCCCGCCATGTCGCCGGAGGCCGAACAGGGGCTGCGGCAGTTCGCCGCGCTGAAGCTGGAGGAGTCGGTGGGCAAGGCTGCCACCGCCTGGCGTAAGCGTCTGGAGGCACTGCGCTCCCGCTCCCGGCAGATCGGCCGCGCCTTCGACGCCCTGTCCACCGCCTCCGGCGACCGCGAACGCGACGAACAGCGCCGCCAGCTCTACGCGGAGCGCAGGTCCGTCAACAAGCGCCGGGACGCCCTGGTCGGCGAGAACTCGGTCAACGCCATGGTCCGGCTCGGCCTGCTGCCCAACTACACGCTCCACGACGACGCCACGCTCCTGGACGCCACCCTGTGGTGGAAGGACGCCGACGGCGAGTTCCAGGAGAAACTCACCGAGTACGGGCGAGGCTCGCGCACCGGCCTGCTGGAACTCGCGCCCGGCAACACCTTCCACAGCGACGGCTACAAGTACATCGTCAACGGCGTGGACCTGGGCGCCGGCGAGGGCGACACCGCTTACGCCCAGTGGCGGCTGTGCCCGGAGTGCGGCTACGTCGCCACCGCCGAGACCGGATCCGACCTGACCGCCTGCCCGCGCTGCCAGGCCGCGCAGATCGGCGACCCGGGCGCCCTCCACACCGTCCTCGTGCCCGAACGCGTCACCGCCCGCGAGCGCCGCGAGGACGCGCGGCTCACCGACGAGCGCGACGAGCGCGAGCGGCGCCGGTTCGCCGACCTCACGTTGGTGGACATCGACCCGGACCAGCCGCAGGGGCTGCGAGCCTGGAAGCGGAAGGGGGACCTGCCGTTCGGTGTGGAGTTTGCGCGGGAGGCGACCATCCGCACTCTGAACCTTGGTCCGGCCGCCGTCGCGGGACCCGAGCACCAGATCGCGGGGGAGCAGGTCCAGGTCCCCGGCTTCGAGACCTGCCTGGAGTGCGGGGCCGTACGCGGCGTGCACCCGCAGGCGTGGGACCGCAACGCCCAGCGGATCGGCACCCGGCACGCGTACTGGTGCGGACACAAGGACGACGGGATCGACGCCGAACCGGTACAGCGGCTCGTCCTCGCCCACGAGCTGACGACCCAGGCGCTGCGCATCCTGCTGCCCTTCTCGACCCTGCACCTGGAGACCCGGCTGGTGTCGTTCAAGGCGGCGCTGCTGCTGGGCATCACCAAGCACTTCGGAGGCGCCCCCGACCACCTGCGGGTCGTCACCGCCACCATGCCGGGCGGCACGCAGGAACTGCGCCGCCGGTTCCTCGTCCTGCACGACTCCATGCCCGGCGGCACGGGCTACCTGGAACACCTCGCCGACCGCACCGTGCTGCACCGGGTGCTGACCCTCGCCCAGACCGCGCTGCGGGACTGCCCCTGCGGCAAGGAGAATGTCCGCACCCCCTGTCACCGGTGCCTGCTCCCGCACGTCAGAAGCGACGAGCACCCCCACGCGTCGCTGCGCGTCGCCAGGGAACTCCTGGACGAGATCCTCACCGACTGGGACACCGAGGACGTCGACACCCTGTCCGGCGTGCGCATCGACCAGCTCGCCGACAGCGAACTGGAGGCCCAGTTCGTCCGCACCCTCGTCGAGTGGGGCAGCCGCCCGCAGGAGACCGGCACGGTGACGCCCCGCGCCGGTGAACGCGGCATGGAGTACGAGCTGCGCTTCACCCGGCCCGACGGCGGCACCACCCGCTGGCTCTTCCAGGACCACGTACGCCAGCTGACGTCCGCGCCCAGCGAACCGGACTACCTGCTGACCCGGATCGACGGGCCCTCCACCCGCATCGCGGTCTTCCTCGACGGCTACGCCTACCACGCCAGCGTCGGCATCAACCGGATCGCCGACGACGCGGCCAAGCGCGAGGCGCTGCGCGCCGACGGCACGCAGGTGTGGCAGTTCACCCACGCCGACGTCATGGCCTGGAAGACGGCCGTGGAGGGGACCTCGGCCGACCGCGAGGTGCGCACGCCCGCGGAGCCGCTCCTCGGTGACAACGCGCTGAAGACGGCCCGGCAGATCCACCAGTCCCTGATCGGCGGTCCGCGCTCGGAGGACACCCTGGACCCGGTGCTGCGCAACCCGATCGAGACCCTGCTGGCGGTACTCGCCGACCCCGACGCGGAGAAGTGGTCCCGCAAGGCCGCCGCCCTCATCGGCGGCTTCGCCGGGGGCGGGGCGTCGAGGCAGCCGGTCGACCGGCAGGCCGCAGGCGAACGACTGCCGCAGATACTGGTCGGCGACCCCCTGCCCACCCCTGCCGGCCAGGCAGCCCCCGACGCCATGGCACTGGACGCCCGCACACCGGGCGGGCTGCGTGTCATCGGCCTGCTCGACCGGCGGGCCGAGCCCTCGACCGGACAGCCCGGCATGTCCGCCTGGTCGGCCTTCACCGTCCTGGACGACCGCGACGAGGCCATGGCTGAACCCGCCCATCGCCGGCGCTGGGCCGACTGGCTGCGCTGGTCCAACCTGCTGCAACTGCTGACCGGCGCCCACGGCCCCGCACTCCCGCGCTCGTTCCACCAGGTGGCCGTGTCCACGGCCGCACAGGTGGACGCGCACGCGGTCGCCCTGCTCGCGGGCGCGCTGCCCACCACGAGCGGTGTACCCGAGCAACTGCCGCAGCCCTGGGCGGAAGCGGTCGAGTGGGCCGCCCCGCAGGTCGAGGAGCTGCTGTTCGCCCTGGTCAAGGAAGCGCACACGCGCCGCTACGGCGCTCCGGAGGTCGGCTTCGAGCTCGACGAGCGGATGCCGGACCAGGCGGAACTCGCCTGGCCCGACGCCAGGGTGGCGGTCTTCCTCGACACGAACGAGGACCGGGACGCGGCGTTCGCGGCGGCCGGCTGGCACGTCGCCCACGCGGAAACTGTTGATGTGGCCGAGCTGGCCGAGCGTTTGGAGAACCGCTGATGTCCAAGGCCCAGGTCGTCATGGCTGACGTCTTCGGCAAGTACTACGACGCCCTGGACGGGGCCGTCCAGGCGCAGGTGCTGCAGTTCATCATGAAGATGCAGCGCGACCCGGACGCCAACGGCCTCAACCTCAAGCCGCCGAAGGGCGGCCGGGACAAGCGGGTCCGCACGGCCAGGATCAACGACAACTTCCGGGCCGTGCTCATGCACTACGCCGACCGGATCTACTACCTGGTCGCGGTACTGCCGCACGACGACGCCTACACCCTCGCCTCCCACATCATCTTCGACATCAACAAGGTCACCGGCGGCGTCGAGCTGATCAACCTGGCGAGCGTCGAGGGCACCCTCACCGGACAGTCCGCCAAGACCACCACCGAGCAGACCGAGCCGTCGGTCTTCGCCGAGGTCTCCGACGCGGACTTCGACCGGCTCGGCGTCCACCCCTCGGTCGTCCCCGCCCTGCGGGAGATCCGCAGCGTCGACGCCATCCTCGGCTTCGTCGAGCACCTGCCGAAACTCGCCCGGGACGTGATCCTCTGCCTCGCCGACGGCATGACCGTCGAGCAGGTCTGGGAACAGGTCAGCTCGGTGGCCGCCACCAGCGACACCGTCGACCCGGAGGACTACGAGGCCGCCAACGAACGCCCCGCGACCAAGGAGTCGTTCGTCATCACCGGCGACGTCGCCGAGTTCAAGCAGATCATGTCCGAGCCGCTGTCGGCCTGGCGGATCTTCCTGCACCCGGCACAGCGCGCCCTGGCCGAGCGCAAGACCCCCAACAAGGGGTCCGTGCGCGTCACCGGCGGCCCCGGCACGGGCAAGACCGTCGTGGCCCTCCACCGGGTCAAGGCCCTCGCCGAACGGATGCCGCCGGGCCAGGCGATCCTGCTCACCACCTACACCACCACCCTCGCCGAACTGCTGCGCTCCCTGCTGGAGGACCTCGGCGGCGCACAGCTCACGGCGAAGGTCGACGTCCGCAACATCGACAAGGTCTCCTACGGCATAGCCAAGGACATCTTCGGCACCAAGACCCCGAAGCCGCTCGGTGACGACGAGATCCGCAAGCGCTGGGAGGAAGTCGCCGACGAGCAGCAGTCACACCGCTGGGACGCACGCTTCCTCGAAGCGGAATGGAAGCAGGTCGTCCTGGCCCAGGACGTACGCAGCCGCGACGAGTACTTCGCCGCCAGCCGGGCCGGCCGCGGCCGACGCCTCAACCGCCCCGAACGCGCCCAGGTGTGGGGGCTGATCGAAGCCTTCGAACACCGCCTGGACGCGGCCGGCGAGGTCGGCGTCACCCAGCTCGCCGCCCAGGCCGCCCGGATCGCCTCCGGCTGGAACGACGAGACGCGCCCGTACCGGCACATCGTCGTGGACGAGGCCCAGGACCTGCACGCCGCGCACTGGAAGCTGCTGCGGGCACTGGTCCCGGACGGCGAGGACGACCTGTTCATCGTCGGCGACGCCCACCAGAGGATCTACGGCAACCAGACCCCGCTGAGCGCCCACGGCATCAACGTGCGAGGCGGACGCTCCAAGCGGCTCACCCTGAACTACCGCACGACCCGGCAGATCCTCGGCACCTCCCTGAGCCTGCTGGGTGACGCGAAGTTCGACGACCTCGACGACTCGACCGAGGACCTGGCGGGCTACCGCTCCGTCCTCGGGGGAGCCAGGCCGGAGCTCGTCGAGCACTCCTCCACGGCCGCCGAGCTCGCCGGCCTGATCACCCGGATCGAGGGCTGGCTGGGCGAAGGGCTGAAGGAGGACGAGATCGTCGTCACCGCCCGGACCAACAAGCTCGTCAAGGCGGCGGTGGAAGCGCTGAACGGCGCGGGCATCAAGGCCGTCCAGGTGATGTCACGGCAGACCCCGGAGATCGGTGCCGGAGTGCACGTGATGACGATGCACCGGATCAAGGGGCTGGAGTACCGAGCGGTCGCGATCATCGGCGTGGGCGCGGACCACGTGCCCCAGCCCGGTGCGATGACTCCCGTGTCCGAGGACCGTCTGCAGCACGAGCGTGACCTGCAGCGCGAGCGCTCCCTGCTGTTCGTGGCAGCCACCAGGGCGCGCGAACAACTCGCCATCACCTGGGCGGGTAAACCCAGCCCTTTCCTGGAGGGCAGCCACTGACCTGGGGTGATTTGTCGGAGCAGCACGTTACAGTCGCCGCGGAGCCGACTGCTGTGCGGCTCTCACCTCAGAACGGGATGCGGGCGGACGAGATATGTACCTCAAGAATCTGCGCCTACGGAACATCAGGTCGTTCCACGGTGCGCGCACGGTCGACCTGGACCTGACCCGGCCCGACGGCTCGTACGCCGGCTGGACGGTGCTGGCGGGCCGTAACGGCTCGGGGAAGACGACGCTGCTGCGCGCACTCGCTCTCGCGGTCAGCGGGCCAGGGGTCGCCCGAAGTCTCGTTCCCGGGTTCGAGACCTGGGTCGCCCGGGACGAACGGGTGGCGAAGGCGGAGGTGTGCCTGGTACACGACGCCGAGGACGACGAGTTCACGGCGGGGAGGCGCCCGGCCCTGCCCGTCTGGGCCGGGCTGCGGTGGACCGCCTCCAATGAAGGGTCGCTGTCCGGCAAACCGGGCTCCAGCAGGACCGGCCAGCCGTCACTGATGCCCATCGGCTACCAGAAGGAACGCCCCGTCGCCCTGCGCGGCCCGTGGGCCGACAACCCCGTGGGATGGTTCTGCGCGGGGTACGGCCCCTTCCGCAGGCTGGCCGGCGGCTCCAGCGACATCCAGCGGCTGATGTCCACCTCGGGCCCGGTCGCCCGGCTGACCAGTCTCTTCCACGAGGACGCCTCCCTGGCGGAGGGCGTGAGCTGGCTCATCGAGCAGCATCTGCGCGCCTTCGAGGACCGCGAGGGTGCCCGGGACCTGAAGGCTGCCGCGCTGGCCATCCTCGGTGACGATCTGCTCCCCGACGACTACCGCGTCGACAGCGTCGACTCCGAAGGCCTCTGGGTCATCAACCGGAACCACAAGTTTCCGCTGAGGGAGATGAGCGACGGTTACCGTACGGTGGCCGCCCTGGTCGTGGACATCCTCAAACAGCTTCACGACGCCTATGGCGAACTCGTCCTCGACACGACGGACGGTGTGCCGAACGTGCCGAGTTCGGGAGTCGTCATCATCGACGAGATCGACGCCCATCTGCACGTCTCCTGGCAGAAGCGGATCGGCGGCTGGCTGAAGGCCCACTTCCCGAACATCCAGTTCATCGTCACCACGCACAGCCCGTACATCTGCCAGGCGGCCGACCCGGGCGGTCTGATCCGGCTCCCGGGCCCGGACGAGGACAGCCCGGTGGAAGTCGTGCCCGAGCACCTCTACGACCGCATCATCTTCGGCAGCGGGGACGACGCGGTCCTCTCCGACCTGTTCGGGCTCGACACTCCTTACTCGGAGAAGGCCGAGCAGAAGCGGGAGGAGCTCATCGCCCTGGAACTGGACGTGGTGCGCGGCCGCGCCAATGAGCAGGAGAAGGCCCGTTACAGGGCTCTGCAGCGCAAGCTGACCAGCTCCCCGGCGACTCGCGTCGACGAGATCACAGTCCGGCGCCACTCGGGCCGCACGCGGGGTGATTCGTGATCCGCATCACCCGAGGGGCCCTCCCGCAGCAGACCCTGACGGCCATGTCCGGTCACACGGACGACATCAGGCAGGCCCCCGTCCCACGGCAGCGGGCGAAGCAGTTATGGAAGCACACGACTGTACGGAGGCACGTACACCCGGCCCTGCGCACAGCCCTGGCGGAGATGGCGCCGGGCCTGGAACGCTGCATGTACTGCGGAGACAACCAGGGCACGGACATCGACCACTTCGAGCCCGTCCGCGAGAACCCGTTACGGACCTTCGACTGGAGCAACCACCTCCTGGCCTGCTCCCTGTGCAACAGCCACCTGAAGCGCGACGTCTTCCCGCTCGCCGCCGACGGCACGCCCCTGCTCATCGACCCGAGCAGCGAGGACCCCGCCGCACACCTGCACCTCTCGCTTGCCGCCGGCGTGTACGTGCACCTCACGGACAAGGGTGAGGAGACGATCAAAGTTTTCGGCCTCAACCGAGGCATTCTTGTCCGAGGACGTCTCAACGCCTACCGGATCACCCCGCTCCTGCTGAGGGAATGGCGCGCCGCCGTCGACAAGGGTGATCTTGAGGACGCTGCGGACTGCGCGGCCACCATCTGGGAGCAGCCGACCGCCGACGTCGTCCATGCCATGTTCCACCAGGCGCTCGCCCCTGGTGCCGAAGACATCTTCGTGGACGAGTCCGAAGCCCTTACTCTGCTGCAGGACCCGGACGTTCGTACAGCTCTTCTGTCCGGGGCCTGACCTGGGCCACGTCGGCTTGCGGGAAGCTGTCGACTCGACGGGAAATGATGAAGGACCCTTGGTGACCAAGGGTCCTTCATCAATCTCGCTGGTGTCCGAGGGGGGACTTGAACCCCCACGCCCGATAAAGGGCACTAGCACCTCAAGCTAGCGCGTCTGCCATTCCGCCACCCGGACAAGGTGTCTGTCGCGCGGGGTTTCCCCCGTGGCGACGACGTAAACATTACCAGGTGTTCCGGGGTGGCCGATCACCCCCGCCCGGCCGCGCCGTCGCGTGAACGGCGTGTGACGGGCCGGACCGGGTCTTGGGGCGCGACCGCGGGGGAGAGAGGATGAGGGGACGAGCCACCAGCGGGAACACCAGCAGCGGGAGGAAGCACGTGAGCGAGACGGACACGGCCAGGAGCGTCACCGGTGAGGACGAGGTCGTGGACCTCTGCCGCGAGCTGATCCGGATCGACACCAGCAACTACGGCGACCACTCGGGCCCCGGCGAGCGCAAGGCGGCCGAGTACGTCGCCGAGAAGCTCGCCGAGGTGGGCCTGGAGCCGCAGATCTTCGAGTCGCACCCGGGGCGCGCCTCCACGGTGGCCCGGATCGAGGGCGAGGACCCGTCCCGGCCCGCGCTGCTCATCCACGGCCACACCGACGTCGTACCGGCCAACGCCGACGACTGGACCCACCACCCCTTCTCCGGCGAGATCGCCGACGGATGCGTGTGGGGGCGCGGGGCCGTCGACATGAAGGACATGGACGCGATGACCCTCGCGGTCGTCCGCGACCGGATGCGCAGCGGACGCAAGCCCCCGCGCGACGTCGTCCTCGCCTTCCTCGCCGACGAGGAGGCCGGAGGGACGTACGGCGCCCGCCACCTGGTCGACCACCATCCGCACCTCTTCGAGGGCGTCACCGAGGCGATCAGCGAGGTGGGCGGCTTCTCGTTCACCGTCAGCGAGCAGCGCCGGCTGTATCTGATCCAGACGGCCGAGAAGGGCATGCACTGGATGAAGCTGACCGTGGCCGGCACCGCCGGGCACGGGTCGATGATCCACCGCGACAACGCCATCACCGAGCTGTCGGAGGCCGTCGCGCGCCTCGGCCGGCACACGTTCCCGGTCCGCGTCACGAAGACGACCCGGGCCTTCCTCGACGAACTCGGCGACGCCCTCGGGACCGAGCTCGACCCGGAGAACATGGAGGGGACCCTCGCCAGGCTCGGCGGCATCGCCAAGCTCATCGGCGCGACGCTGAGCAACACCGCCAACCCCACCCAGCTGGGCGCGGGCTACAAGGTCAACGTCATCCCGGGCGAGGCGACCGCGCACGTGGACGGCCGTTTCCTGCCCGGACACGAGGAGGAGTTCCTCGCCGACCTCGACCGGATCCTCGGTCCGAAGGTGCGGCGCGAGGACGTCCACTCCGACAAGGCCGTCGAGACCACGTTCGACGGAGCCCTCGTGGACGCGATGCAGTCCGCGCTGGTGGCCGAGGACCCGGCCGCCAAGGCCGTCCCGTACATGCTCTCCGGCGGGACGGACGCCAAGTCCTTCGACGACCTCGGCATCCGGGGCTTCGGCTTCGCGCCCCTCAAGCTGCCCCCGGAGCTGGACTTCGCCGGCATGTTCCACGGGGTCGACGAGCGGGTGCCGGTGGACGGCCTGAAGTTCGGTGTGCGGGTGCTCGACCGCTTCCTCGACGCGAGCTGAGACGGTTACCCGATGACCTCAATAATCGTCCAGACGTGCGGAGTTGACTGAAAAGAGTGAATGCGACGATAAGCTCGTAGCCTCATTACTCCGTCCTCGTTAGCCGTGATGTGATCCGCGACTTTGGATCGCTTTGCCAACAAGGAGGAATAATGCTGAAGAAGGTCGTCGCCGTCGCCGCCGCCACCGGTGGTCTGGTTCTCGCGGGCGCGGGCATGGCCGCCGCCGACTCCGGTGCCCAGGGTGCCGCCGTGCACTCCCCGGGTGTCCTTTCCGGCAACGTCGTGCAGGCCCCGATCCACGTCCCCGTGAACGTCTGCGGCAACACGATCTCCGTGATCGGGCTGCTGAACCCCGCCTTCGGCAACGTCTGCATCAACAAGTGACGTTGTGCCTCGCCCTCTAGGGCATGCCCGCTGAGGGCTCGAGCCCGTCGGCCCCGGAGCGCGCGCCATGCGCTCCGGGGCCGACCGGTCTCACCGAACGTCGGAACACCGGGAATCCGTCGAACGCCGATTCCCGGCACCAGGTCGAAGGCAGGGATTTCAGCAATGCGACAGGTCACCCGCAAGGGCCTGATGACGATGGCGGCCGCCACGGGCGTGCTCGCCGCCGCGAGCGGGGCCGCCCACGCCGACTCCGGCGCGACGGGCCACTCCGCCGGCTCACCCGGCGTGCTCTCCGGGAACACGGTGCAGGCGCCGGTGGACGTCCCGGTGAACGTCTGCGGCAACACGGTCGACGTCGTCGGTCTTCTCAATCCGTCCGTGGGGAACTCCTGCGCCAACCAGAGTGGCCCCTCCTCGCACGGCCACGGCGGTGCGCACGCCGACGGGTATGCCGAGGGCTCGCCCGGTGTGCTCTCCGGGAACGTGGTGCAGGCGCCGGTGCACGTGCCGGTGAACGTCTGCGGCAACAGCGTCAACGTTCTCGGCGCCGGAAACGTGGCCGTGGGCAACGACTGTGCGAACCAGGGCGGCTCCTCCTCGGACGGGTACGGCGACTCCGGCGGCCACGGCGGTGCGCACGCCGACGGGTATGCCGAGGGCTCGCCCGGTGTG
>NZ_JBIBZI010000007.1:116891-182719 GCF_043084105.1 Streptomyces sp. NPDC014676
AGCGTCAACGTTCTCGGCGCCGGAAACGTGGCCGTGGGCAACGACTGTGCGAACCAGGGCGGCTCCTCCTCGGACGGGTACGGCGACTCCGGCGGTCACGGCGGTGCGCACGCCGACGGGTATGCCGAGGGCTCGCCCGGTGTGGGTTCCGGCAACCACGTCCAGGTACCGATCCACGTGCCGGTGAACGTCTGCGGCGACAGTGTCAACGTTCTCGGCGCCGGAAACGCCACCGAGGGCAACGACTGCGCGAACGGCGGCCCGGGCCACGACACCCCGGGACAGCCCGGCGACCCGGGTGACCCCGGCGACCCCGGGTACCCCGGTGACGAGCCGGGCACCCCGGACCGCCCGTCGGCCGGCGACCGGCCGGGCGTCCACTCCCTCACCCAGCCCCGGCACGACGCGCAGCTCGCGCAGACCGGCAGCGAGCTGCCGATGGGTCTCGTCCTGCCCGTCGGCGCGGGCGCGCTGCTCGCCGGCGCGGTCCTCTACCGCAGGGCACGGACCGCCGCGTGACACCGGACACACGGAGCGGACCCCGCGACCGCGGGGTCCGCTCCGTCGTGTGATTCCGGTCGGGTGTCGAAGATCACCAGGTGGCGCGCACCTGGCGGATGATCCGCCTCCGCAGCCGCACCCTGCGACTGCCGTCACGCATCAGCGTCAGGCGGTACAACTCCCAGTGACCGTACTCTGCATGGTCCGTCAGCAGACGTGCCGTCTCCTTGCGGGAGACCCCGCGCGGTACGTGCACGTCGACAAATTCGTATTCCGGCATCGCATCTATTGTGCGGGCCGGGCCCCGGTACGGATAGCGTCTGCACTATGTCTGATGCTGCGCAGCCCACCGCTGCCGAGGTACGCGCCGCCGCCGAGGCGGTCAAGACCGCGCTCGACCGCCACCTGGCCGCGGTCGAACGCCGGTCGGGGGAGGACGACCCGGCCGTCTACGAGGCGTTCAACCAGCTGGCCGCGGCCGCGGAGACGTACGACGAACTGCTCTACGACCGTTACGACGAGGTCACCCCCTTCGAGATTCCCGGCGCGGAGGACGCGCCGCCCTACACCGGTCCCGAGGAACCGGCGGCGCTCAGCGTGCTGATCCGCCGCGACTACGCCGTCGTGGAACCCCAGCGGCTGCGCGCGCACGCCCAGCGGATCGAGGCGGCGGACGACGAGACCTCGGAGGCGTCGGGCACCGTCCACGGTGCGCTCGGCCTGCTGTTCGGCGAGTTCGAGCCGGACGAGATCGCCTCCCGGCACAAGGAGTTCGGCCTGGAGGAAGGCGACTCCACGCTCTGGGTGACGGCATCGGACGACCTCGCGGAACCCGGCGAGTGGCTGGAGGCGCCGTTCGAGCGGGTGGACCCGCAGCAGGTGGTGTGCCGCTTCGACGTCAGTGCGGTCTTCGACGACGACGAGGACCTCGACGACGAGGAGGACCTGGAGGACGAGCTGGATCCGATCCTGGACGAGGACGGGGACCTGGAACCCCTCGACGCGGACCGCTGACCGCACCCGCCCCGCACGGCGGCGGCACCCCCGGTGCCGCCGCCCGCGCACGGGCCGGGATCAGCCCTCCGCCACCGGCACCTGCGGGGCCAGCAGCTCCGGCAGCCGGGTGGTCCGCGGCTTCGCCGTCACCTCGGCCACGGCGCGCGGCAGCGCCTGCTCCACGCCGTGCACCACGGACAGATGCCGGTCGGCCCTGCTGAACGCCGTGTACACCCAGGGACGGCTCAGCGCCTGCACGGCGTCACCGGGCAGCACCGCGACCACCGCGGGCCACCGGCAGCCCACCGCCTGGTGCGCGGTCAGCGCCCACCCGTGCCGCACGGACGACTCCACCCGCTCCCTCGGTACGACGATCTCCTCACCCCCGCACTCCAGGTGCAGCCCCTCGCCGTCGGCCCGCACCACGCGGCCCGGCAGCGTACGTCCCGGAGCGGGGGAGTAGGCGACCCGGTCACCCGGATCGAACCCGCCGAAGCGCCCCGGCCCCGGGTTCAGCCGCTCCTTCAGCGCCGCGTTCAGCGCACGCGTCCCCACCGCGCCCCCGTGCCCCGGGGTGATCACCCGGGTCTCCTCGGCCGGTACCCCGATCGCGCGCGGCACCGAGTCCGCCACCAGCTGCACGGTCCGGTGCACGGCCTCTCCCGCGTCCCGCACCGGCACGATCACGACCTCCTTGCCGGGCGCCGCCACCTGGTTCAGCTCACCGACACCGATGCCCGAGACCAGCTCGCCCAGCGGGCCGGGATCCGGCCGCCGTGAGGCGATCTGCGGGCAGACCCGCGCCGCCAGCAGATCCGCGAACACCCGCCCGGGCCCCACCGACCACAGCACTCCCGGATCACCGGCCAGCACCAGCCGCGCCCCGTCCGGCAGCGACTCCGTCACCAGCGCGGCGGTCTCCACGTCCAGCTGCGGGGCGTCGAGCACCACCAGCAGATCCACGTCCAGCGCCCCGTCGGCGTCCCGCCCGGGCCCCTCGGCACCGGACAGCAGCCCCGCGACGGTGGCGACCCCGGTCCCCTCGACCAGTCCCGCGAACCGGGTACGCCCCACCGGACCGTGGGCGGCGGCCCAGACCCGCAGCCCCAGACCCCGCGCGGCGCTCACCAGCGCCGCAGGATCGGCCAGCGAGGCCTCCCCACCGGTGTGCAGCACCAGCCCGTGCCCGGCGACCGCCCGGATCAGCTCACCCGCGGAACCCTCCGCCGAGGCCGCCGCACGCTCCCACTCCTCACCCGCACCGTCCCGCTCGGTCACGGAGTTGACCAGTCGGGCCAGCCCGTCGGCCAGACTCTCCTCGGCCATCGCATACCGCTCCAGCCCCACCAGCACCCGGACCGGCCGCTCCTCGTCCTCCCCGGTGTCACCGGCTTCGCCGACGGCGTCCTGGAAAACGAGCACGTCCCCCTCCGAGGCGGCGTCCTGCACGGCCTCCTCGGGCTCCGGCACCCCCTGCCGCCCCAGCGCGGTGACCAGCGCGGCCATCTCCAGCACGGTATGCCCGGCGAGCGCGGCCTGCTCCAGCAGCCACACGGTGACCGCCCGCCCCCGCCGCTCGTCGTCCGGCCCGGCCTCGGCGCCGAGCAGCGCACGGGCGAACCCGTCCGCCTGCTCGGGCCGCACCCCGGGAACCCGCAGCAACTGCCAGGGATCGGCGCGCAGCACATCGGCGCCCCCGTCCCCGAACACACCGGCGGCCTGGACGGCAAGCCCTTCCGGCGCACCCCCCTGGACCAGCACCCCCCGCACGTCCTCGACGGCACCGGCGGCCGGAACCACCGGGCCGGGGGCCGCCTCCGGTGCCCGCCGCACGGGTTCGGGAGCGGGCCGCCGCGGCGCGGTCCCGGCCTCCTCGAACACGGTGGCGGCCGGCTTCTCACCGCTCTCCACGGCCCGCACGGCGGCCAGCAGATCCGCGGCCGTGCCGCTCAGCTTGCCGCCGGCCTCGATCGGGCCCTCCCGCTCCGCCTTCCGCCGCTCGATCCGCTCCCGCTCCAGGCGCTGCGCGGCCAGCTCCGCCTCGGCCTCGGACACCTGCGCGGCCTCGGACACCTGCGCGGCCTCGGCGGGCGTCCCCGGCTCCTCGGCGTCCTCCGCGGTCTCGGGCGGCTCCGTGCTCACAGCGTGCTCCAGTCGTGATCGGGATAGCGGTGCACGGGCGCCGACACATCGTCGAGCGCCCGGCAGATCTCGTCAGGAAGACTAAGCGCCTCCACTGACAACGCCGCCGTGAGCTGCTGCGCGGTGCGCGCGCCGACGATGGGGGCGGCCACACCGGGACGGTCACGGACCCAGGCGAGGGCCACCTGCAGCGCGGTCACGGCGAGCCCGTCCGCCGCCGTGGTCACGGCGTCCACGATCCGGCTCGCCGTGTCGTCGAGATACGGCGCGACGAACGGGGCGAGATGCTCCGAGGCACCCCGGGAGTCCACCGGCGCGGCGTCGTTGCGGTACTTGCCGGTGAGCACGCCCCGGCCGAGCGGCGAGGACGGCAGCAGCCCGATGCCCAGATCGAGCGCGGCGGGAAGGACCTCTCGCTCCACGCCCCGCTGGAGCAGCGAGTACTCCATCTGGGTGCTCGCCAGCCGGGTCCGCGCGCCCGGCGCGGCGAGCTGCCAGGTCGCCGCCTTGGCCAGCTGCCAGCCGCAGAAGTTGGAGACACCGGCGTAGCGCACGCGCCCGCTGCCGACGGCGATGTCGAGCGCCTCCAGCGTCTCGTCCAGCGGGGTGGCGGGGTCGTAGGCGTGGACGTGCCACACGTCGACGTAGTCGGTGCCGAGGCGGGCGAGCGAGGCGTCCAGGGCGGAGAGCAGATGACCGCGCGAGCCGTCGAACCGGCGGTCCGGGTCGGGCACGCTCCCGGCCTTCGTCGAGATGACGAGGTCCCGGCGGGGGACGAGTCCCTCCATCAGCCTGCCGAGCAGGTACTCGGACTCTCCGTCGCCGTACACGTCGGCGGTGTCGACGAGGGTCCCGCCGGCTTCCCAGAAGGTCTTCAGGAGGTCCGCGGCGTCGTGCTCGTCGGTGTCCCGACCCCAGGTCAGGGTCCCGAGTCCGATCCGGGACACACGCAGGCCGGTACGGCCGAGATGCCTCTGCTCCATGAACGCCGAGATTACTGGCCGGAGCGTTGGGTGTGAGGGCCTGTGGACAACGGATTTCCGGGCCGCGGGCGCAAGACCCTCGCCCCCACCGGACCGAAAGCCGCGCCGCGGGCCTCCCGCCCGCCCACCGGAGGTATATGGTCTCCGCACCAACGACGTTACTCATCGGTAAGGGGAAAGCCGCCATGCAGCTAGGGATCAACCTCGGCTACTGGGGTGCCGGAATGGACGCGGACAACCTCGCCGTGGCCCAGGAGGCGGACCGCCTCGGATACGCCGTCTGCTGGGCCGCGGAGGCCTACGGTTCCGACGCCGCCACCGTACTCACCTGGGTCGCCGCCCGGACCCACCGCATCGACGTCGGCTCGGCCATCTTCCAGATCCCCGCCCGCCAGCCCGCGATGACCGCGATGACGGCCGCCACCCTGGACTCCCTCTCCCAGGGCCGCTTCCGCCTCGGCCTCGGCGTCTCCGGCCCCCAGGTCTCCGAGGGCTGGTACGGCGTCAAGTTCGACAAGCCCCTCGCCCGCACCCGCGAGTACGTCGAGATCATCCGCAAGGCCATGACCCGCGAACGTCTCACCCACGACGGCGAGCACTGGACCCTCCCCCTCCCCGGCGGCCCCGGCAAGCCCCTCAAGCTCACCGTGCACCCCCAGCGCGAGCACATCCCCCTCTACATCGCCGCCATCGGCCCGAAGAACCTCGAACAGACCGGCGAGATCGCCGACGGCGCCCTGCTGATCTTCCCCTCCGCCGACCACCTCGAGGACACCGCCGTCAAGCACCTCCGCGCGGGCCGCGAGAAGGCCGGCAAGACCCTCGACGGCTTCGACATCTGCCCCACCGTCCCCCTCGCCGTGGGCGACGACAAGGACGTCACCACCCTCGCCGACACCTTCCGCCCCTACACCGCGCTGTACGTCGGCGGCATGGGCAGCCGCAAGCAGAACTTCTACAACCAGCTCGCCCGGCGCATGGGCTACGAGCAGGAGGCCGCCGAGATCCAGGACAAGTACCTGTCCGGCGACAAGCAGGGCGCGGCAGCGGCCGTCCCCCACGACCTGATCGACCGGACGACCCTCCTCGGCTCCGTCGACCGCATCGCCGACCGGATGAAGGCCTACGCCGCCGCCGGGGTCACCACCCTCACCCTCGCCCCGGCCGGCTTCACGCTCGACGAGCGCCTGGCATCGCTCCGCGCCGGCACCGAGGCCCTGGAACGCGCGGGCCTCGCGTAGTCCTCACGGCCGTGGTGGGGGCTCGGGGTCCACCCCGCCACGGCCGTCACCCACACCAACGCCCGCCGGCCTACCCGGTCACGCTCCCGCCCCGTACTCCTTTCGGCGGAGTCGCCCGACGCACCTGTTGCCGCCCCGGCCCCCGCGCACTTGACTCTTCCTCTGCGGAACTTCGGAACCGTGAAAGCCCGCGGAGAGGTGGCCCACCATGCTTTCGGCCAAGAGTCTGTTCCAGGAGATCCTCGACAACGACGAGTCCTTCGCCCTGTTCTGCTCCATCGCCGCGAGCGGCGAGTCCCAGGGCGGCTGGGAGAACGCCCGGATCGCCGCGCTGGTCCCCGGGACCCAGCGCGAACTCGCCCCCAAGATCACCAGGCACGGCGCCGACGAGGACAAGCACGGCCGCATCTTCAACGCCCTGATGAGGAAGCGCGGCCTGAAACCCGTCCCGGTCCCCCCGGAGACCGACTACACGATGCTCCTCGAGAACAAGGGCATCGGCCTGGCCCACGGCCGGCTGAAGCGCGACGAACCGCTCACCGTGCGGGACATCGTCACCTACCTCGCCCACAGCAGGGTCACCGAACAACGCGCCTCCGAGCAGATGGACCTGCTCCGCAGGCACTTCGCCGACCACCCCGACCTCGGCCGCGCGGTCAGGATGATCTCCGACGACGAGGACAACCACCTCGCCTACTGCCACGAGGAACTGCTGCGCTTCGCGTACGCCGGACACGGCCGCGAGATCCAGCGCACCCTGCGCGCGTGCGCGCTCGCGGAGATCCGCGTCCACCGGGACGTCAGCCTGGCGGTGATGGCCCACATGGGCCGTATCCTCGGCTGGTCCGGACCCAAGGCGGCGGTCCTCGCGGCGGGCATCCACGCGGTGTACGCGTACGAACGCCTGGGCGGCTGGCGCCGCATGGTCTCCCTCAGGACGCCCGACCGCCGCGACGCGCTCGGCGGCCCCGCGACCCCGGAACCGGAGTTCGCGTGACCGGTCACGGACCACCGGCCACCGGCTGCCGGTCGTCGGCCACCGGCCACCGGCACAGCCCTTCACATCCACCCCCGCCGCTTGAACAGCCGGAACAACAGCACCTCCAGCGCCACCATCACCACGATCACCACCGGATACGACCACTCCCACCGCAGCTCCGGCATGTGCTCGAAGTTCATCCCGTAGATCCCCGCGAGCATCGTGGGGATCGCGGCCATGGCCGCCCACGCGGAGATCTTCCGCATGTCGTCGTTCTGCCGCACGCTCATCTGCGCCAGATGCGCCGAGAGGATGTCCGAGACCAGCCGGTCCAGCCCCTCCACGGACTCGTTCACCCGGGTGAGGTGGTCGTGCACGTCACGGAAGAAGGGCCGCGCCCTGTCCTCCACGAACGGCACCCCCGCCCCGTACGAGCCCACCCCCGCCAGCCGCGTCATCGGCAGCGCCAGCGGCCCGGTCGCGCGGCGGAACTCCAGGATCTGCCGCTTGAAGTTGTAGATCTTGGACGCGGTGTGCCGCGACCCCCCGCCGTCGGGGGTGAAGACCTCCGCCTCCAGCTCCTCCAGGTCGGTCTGCAGCTCGGTCGCCACGTCCAGGTAGTGGTCGACGACGGCGTCGGCGATCGCGTACAGCACCGACGTGGGCCCCTCGCCCAGCAGCTCGGGCTCCCGCTCCAGCCGCCGCCGTACGGCTTTGAGCGGCGCGCCCTCGCCGTGGCGTACGGTCACCGCGAAGGAGTCACCGAGGAAGATCATGACCTCGCCGGAGGAGACCGTGTCGCTCCGCGGCTCGTACACGACCGGTTTCAGCACCACGAAGAGCGAGTCGTCGTACACCTCCAGCTTGGGCCGCTGATGAGCCTTGAGGGCGTCCTCGACCGCCAGCGGATGCAGGCCGAACTCCTGCGTGACCAGGTCGAACTCGTCCGCCGTCGGTTCGTGCAGCCCGATCCAGACGAACCCCCCGGCCGACCGCGCCTCGTCCAGCGCGTCGGAGAAGTCCTGGGGCCCCTCCGACCGATGCCCCTCCCGGTAGATGGCACAGTCGACGATCACGAAACGCACTCTCCTCTCTCTCGGCGGACACCACATCCGCGCGTACGCCTACCCTGGGCCGCATGCCCACGTTGCTCCTGGTCCGGCACGGACGCTCCACCGCCAACACCGAGGGACTGCTCGCCGGGTGGACGCCCGGCGTCGCCCTCGACGACCGCGGCGCCGCCCAGGCCGCCGCACTGCCCGGACGGCTCGCCGGGCTGCCGCTGGCCGAGATCGTCACCAGCCCGCTCCAGCGCTGCCGGGAGACGATCCGGCCGCTGCTGGAGGAACGCCCCGGTCTCACCCCGCACACCGACGACCGCATCGGCGAGTGCCACTACGGCGACTGGTCGGGCCGCAAACTCGTCGAGCTCAAGGACGAGCCCCTGATGGAGGTGGTGCAGGCACACCCGTCGGCGGCGGCCTTCCCCGGCGGGGAGTCCATGCGCGCGATGCAGACGCGCGCCGCCGAGGCGGTGCGCGAGTGGAACGCGCGCGTGGAACGCGATCACGGTGCCGACGCCGTGTACCTCATGTGCTCGCACGGCGACATCATCAAGTCTCTCGTCGCGGACGCACTCGGACTTCATCTCGACCTCTTCCAGCGGATTTCCGTTGAACCGTGTTCCATCACCGCGATCCGTTACACACGGTTGCGCCCCTTTCTCGTCCGCCTCGGCGACACCGGCGACTTCGCGTCCCTGGCGCCGCGCGAGGAATCGCCGGCCGACGACGCCACGGTCGGGGGCGACGCGGGCGCACCGTGATCGTCGGGCGCAGTAGGGTGAAGCGTCCGCAGGAGTGCGTCCCCGTGCACACAGCCGCCCCTACCCACGACTCTCAATGGAGACAGGACGTGTCCCGTCAGGTGTTCCTCTACGACCAACCGGAACGTTTCGTGGCCGGCACGGTCGGACTGCCAGGGCGCCGTACGTTCTTCCTCCAGGCCTCCGCCGGCTCCCGGGTGACCAGCGTGGCTCTGGAGAAGACCCAGGTCGCGGCGCTCGCCGAGCGGATGGACGAACTGCTCGACGAAGTCGTGCGCCGCAGCGGCGGCAGCGCCGCGGTGCCCGCGATGACGCCGGCCGAGACCACCGACAGCGCCCCGCTGGACACCCCCGTGGAGGAGGAGTTCCGCGTCGGCACCATGGCGCTCGCCTGGGACGGCGAGGAGCAGCGCATGATCGTCGAGGCGCAGGCGCTCGTCGAACTGGACGCCGACTCCGAGGAGGACCTCGCCGAGGCCGAGGAGCGGCTGCTCCAGGACGAGGAGAACGGACCCCCGATGCTCCGCGTCCGGCTCACCGGCGCGCAGGCCCGGGCCTTCGCCAAGCGCGCCCTCGACATCGTCAACGCCGGGCGGCCGCCGTGCCCGCTGTGCAGCCTCCCGCTCGACCCGGAAGGACACGTATGTCCGCGCCAGAACGGATACCGCCGCGGAGCGTGACGGCCGCCGACCCGGCCGCCGCCGTGCTGCTCGCCGAGGGCGAGCTGACCGTGCGCGGGCGCATCCGTGAGGCGTCGAACGCGGCGCTGTACTGCACCGTCACCCACGAGGGGCGCGAGGCCGCCTGCGTCTACAAGCCGGTCGCCGGGGAGCGGCCCCTGTGGGACTTCCCCGACGGCACGCTCGCCGGGCGGGAGGTCGCCGCCTACGCGGTCTCCGAGGCGACCGGCTGGGGCCTCGTCCCGCCCACCGTGCTCCGTGACGGCCCCTACGGCGAGGGCATGTGCCAGCTGTGGATCGAGACGGCGCCCGGCGCGGAACTCCTCGCCCTGGTCGACGGCGAGGAGCCGGAACCCGGCTGGAAGGCGATCGGCTTCGCCGAGGTCGGCGAGGGCCGCACCGCGCTGCTCGTGCACGCCGACGACGAGCGGCTGCGCAGGCTGGCGGTCCTCGACGCGGTGATCAACAATGCCGACCGCAAGGGCGGCCATCTGCTGCCCACCGCCGAGGGCCTGCTGTACGGCATCGACCACGGGGTCACCTTCAACGCCGAGGACAAGCTCCGCACCCTGCTGTGGGGCTGGGCCGGGGAGCCCCTGACCGCGGAGGCGCTGGACGTCCTCGAGGGCCTCAGAACGGCCCTCACCGACACCGGCCCCCTCACCGCCGCCCTGACCCCCCTCATCACCCGCGCGGAGATCGACGCCACCCGCGCGCGCGTCGAGACCCTCCTCACCACCGGCACCCACCCACAACCGGGCGGCGACTGGCCGGCCATCCCCTGGCCCCCGGTCTGAACGGGGCGGCGGTCCGTCCGGAGCGGGACGGCGGCTCGTCCGGAGCCGGGCGGCGGCTGGCCGGTCATCCCTGGGCCTGGGTCTGAACGGGACGGCGGTCCGTCCGGAGCGGGACGGCGGTCCGTCCGGAACGGAGGGCAGCCCGGCCCGCACGGGAGGCGGTCCCTCCGGAACGGGACGGCCACCCCTCCGGAACAAGACCGGCAGCACGCCGGACGCCGCGGCGCAAGAGCGCCTTCCCGGTCATCCGGCCTGCTCCCGTTCGTTTTCCGAACCGCGGTCCGGTTAGGCTCATGACATGCATGCCTGGCCCGCTTCCGAGGTCCCCGCCCTGCCTGGTCAGGGCCGCGACCTGAGGATCCACGACACCGCGACCGGCGGCCTGATCACCTCGGCTCCCGGTCCCGTCGCCCGTATCTACGTCTGCGGCATCACCCCCTACGACGCCACCCACATCGGACACGCGGCGACCTACAACGCGTTCGACCTCGTGCAGCGCGTGTGGCTCGACACCAAGCGGCAGGTTCACTACGTCCAGAACGTCACCGACGTCGACGACCCGCTGCTGGAGCGGGCCGACCGGGACGGCCTCGACTGGGCCGAGCTCGCCGAGCGCGAGACCGCGCTGTTCCGTGAGGACATGACGGCCCTGCGGATGCTGCCCCCGCGCCAGTACATAGGCGCCGTGGAGGCGATACCCGGCATCGTCCCCCTCGTCGAACGGCTGCGTGACCTCGGCGCGACCTACGAGATCGACGGCGACGTCTACTTCTCCGTCGAGTCCGACCCGCACTTCGGCCAGGTCTCGAACCTCGACGCCGCCGCCATGCGGCTGCTGTCCGCCGAGCGCGGCGGCGACCCGGACCGTCCGGGCAAGAAGAACCCCGTCGACCCGATGCTCTGGATGGCCGCCCGCGAGGGCGAGCCGAGCTGGGACGGCGGCTCCCTCGGCCGGGGCCGCCCCGGCTGGCACATCGAGTGCGTGGCCATCGCCCTCGACCACCTCGGCATGGGCTTCGACGTCCAGGGCGGCGGCTCCGACCTGGTCTTCCCGCACCACGAGATGGGCGCCTCGCACGCCCAGGCGCTCACCGGCGAGTTCCCCATGGCGAAGGCGTACGTCCACGCCGGCATGGTCGCCCTGCACGGCGAGAAGATGTCCAAGTCCAAGGGCAACCTGGTCTTCGTGTCCCGGTTGCGGCGCGACGGCGTGGACCCGGCGGCGATCCGGCTGGCGCTGCTCGCCCACCACTACCGCGCCGACTGGGAGTGGACCGACCAGGTCCTCCAGGACGCCGTGACCCGCCTCGGCCACTGGCGTGCCGCGGTCTCCCGCCCCGACGGCCCGCCCGCCGAGGCGCTGGTCGAGGAGATCCGCGAGGCGCTGGCCAACGATCTGGACGCCCCGGCCGCGCTGGCCGCCGTCGACCGCTGGACCGTCCTCCAGGAGGAGGGCGGCGGCACGGACACCGGTGCGCCCGGCGTCGTCTCCCGCGCGGTGGACGCGCTGCTCGGCGTGGCGCTGTAACCGGACGCGACGACGAAGGGGCGCCCCGTTCACCACGGGGCGCCCCTTCGCTCAGTCCTCCGACGACTCGTCGCCACCCGAGTCCGGCCCCGAGCCCGGATCGGGGTCCGTCTCCGGCTTCGGCGGCCTCGGCGGACGGTTGCGCCCGCCCGGACCCTCCCGCCGGTACGACGTGCCGTCCGAGCCGTCGGCCGTGGCGTGCCCGCCGGGCGGACCCGACGCCCCGTCACGGCGCCGCAGATAGCGCTCGAACTCGCGGGCGATCGCCTCGCCCGACGCCTCCGGCAGCTCGGCGGTGTCCCGGGCCTCCTCCAGCGTCTGGACGTACTCGGCCACCTCGCTGTCCTCCGCGGCCAGTTGGTCCACACCCACCTGCCAGGCACGCGCGTCCTCGGGCAGCTCGCCCAGCGGGATCCGCACGTCGATCAGGTCCTCCAGACGGTTCAGGAGGGCCAGCGTGGCCTTCGGGTTGGGCGGCTGCGACACATAGTGCGGGACCGCCGCCCACAGCGACACCGCGGGCACGCCCGCGTGCGTGCACGCCTCCTGGAGGATGCCGACGATGCCCGTGGGGCCCTCGTACTTGGTCTCCTCCAGATCCATGCGGCGGGCCAGGTCCGGGTCGGACGTGGTCCCGCTGACCGGGACCGGCCGGGTGTGCGGGGTGTCCCCGAGCAGCGCGCCCAGCACGACCACCAGCTCCACGCCGAGTTCGTGCGCGAAGCCGAGGATCTCGTTGCAGAACGAACGCCACCGCATGGACGGTTCGATACCGCGGACCAGCACCAGGTCGCGCGGCTTCTCGCCGCCGACCCGGACCACCGACAACCGCGTCGTCGGCCAGGTGATCCTGCGGATCCCGCCGTCCATGAACACCGTGGGGCGGTTCACCTGGAAGTCGTAGTAGTCCTCGGCGTCCAGCGCCGCGAACACCTCGCCCTTCCACTCCCGCTCCAGATGAGCGACCGCGGCGGAGGCGGCGTCACCGGCATCGTTCCAGCCCTCGAACGCGGCCACCATGACCGGGTCGATCAGCTCGGGAACCCCCTCGAGCTCGATCACCCAGCGCCTCCTTCCGACGTGCCCTCGCGTACGCCCCAACCTTACGGCGTGCCCGCGGGGCGCCCGCAGCCCCCTCACAGGGGGAGTGCCCCCATCACTGCCCCGCGGGGCGCCGGGAAACACCCCTCACAGCGTGGACCGCAGCCACTGCTCCACGCTCGCGATGTGCACCGTCGCCCAGGACCGCGCCGCCTCCGCGTCCCGGTCCCGCAGGGCGGCGAGGATGGCCCGGTGCTCGCGCAGGGTGCGGCCGACCGAGTCCTTCTGGGTGAGCCCGCGCCAGATCCGGGCCCGGGTGGTGGGACCGGACAGACCGTCGAGCAGGGAGCACAGCACGGAGTTGCCGCAGCCGCGCACGATGCCCCGGTGGAACTCCAGGTCGGCGGCGACCAGGTCCTCCACCGACGGCTCGTCGCCGAGCCTGTCCAACTGCTCCGACAGCGCGTCCAGTTGCTCCTCGCCGATCCGGGTGGCCGCGAGGGCCGTCGCGGCCGGCTCCAGGATGCGGCGTACGGCGAGGAACTCCAGCACCGTGTCGTCGCGGTGGAAGTCGACGACGAAACTCAGCGCCTCCAGCAGGAGTTGCGGGTCGAGACTGGTGACGTAGGTGCCGTCGCCCTGCCGTACGTCCAGGATGCGGATCAGCGACAGCGCGCGCACCGCCTCGCGCAGCGAGTTGCGGGACAGCCCCAGCTCGGCGGCCAGCTCGCTCTCCTTGGGCAGCCGGGCGCCGGGACGCAGCGCACCCGAGACGATCATCCCCTTGATCTTCTCGATCGCCTCGTCGGTCACTGCCATACCGCGCCTCCCTGCGGGCCAGACCTCCGATGTATCCAGCCCATTATGTACGGGCCGGGGGGCGGCTCCGCCGGCGCGGAGCCGCCCCCCGGCCCGTGGGCCGGCTCCCGTGCGGGGGAGCCGGGGACGGCGGGTCACTTCTTGTCGAGGATCTCCTGCACATCGGCGCGGACCTCGTCCGTGGCCAGGCCCCGGATCGTCAGCGTCGTACGGCGGCGCAGCACGTCGTCCACCGTCTCGGCCCACTCGTGGTCCCGGGCCCAGACGACCTGCGCCCAGATCTCCGGGGCGTCCGGGTGGACGCGCCGGGCGAGCGCCGGGTCCTCGTTGGCCAGGCGGGCGATGTCGAAGGCCAGCGAACCGTAGTGGGTGGCCAGGTGCCTGGCGGTGTCCGCCGCCATGCGCGGGCCGGGCGCCGGACCGTCGACCAGCAGCCGGTGGGCCACCGCGCGGGGGTTGGCCACGCCCGGCAGCGGCAGCTTCTTCGGCAGCGAGGCGACCGGCTCGAAGTCGTCGCCCAGCGGGTGGCCGGGCAGCTCCTGGAGCTTGCGCATCACCGTACGGCCGATGTGGCGGAAGGTGGTCCACTTGCCGCCCGCGACGGACAGCATCCCGCCCCGGCCCTCGGTGACGACGGTCTCCCGCTTGGCCTTGGCCGTGTCCCCGGGGCCGCCCGGCAGCACCCGCAGACCGGCGAAGGCGTACGTGATCAGGTCACGGTCGAGCTGCTGGTCGCGGATGGAGAACGCGGCCTCGTCGAGTATCTGCGCGGTGTCCTTCTCGGTGACCGCGACGTCCGCCGGGTCGCCCTCGAACTCCTCGTCGGTCGTGCCGAGCAGCAGCATGTCCTCCCAGGGGAGGGCGAAGGTGATCCGGTACTTGTCGATCGGCGTGGCCAGCGCGGCCTTCCACGGGGAGGTCCGCTTCAGGACCAGGTGCGCGCCCTTCGACAGCCGGATGGACGGCGCGGCCTCCGGGTCCTCCATGCGGCGCAGGTGGTCGACCCACGGGCCGGTCGCGTTGAGCACGAGCCGGGCGTTCACGCCGAACTCGTCGCCGGAGAGCCGGTCGCGCAGCTCGGCGCCGGTGACCCGGCCCCGGGTGAAGCGCAGGCCCGTCACCTCGGCGTGGTTGAGGACGACCGCACCGGACTCGGCCGCCGCGCGGACCGTCATCAGCGCCATGCGCGCGTCGTTCATCTGGTCGTCGCCGTACACGGCCACGGCCTTGAGGTTGTCGGTGCGCAGCTCCGGCACGTCCTGCGCGGCCTTGGCCGGCGAGAGCAGATGCCCGACGCCGTCGCCGAAGGCGGACAGCGCCGAGTACGCGAAGACACCGGCGCCGAGCTTCGCCGCGCCGTGCGGCCCGCCCTTGTACACGGGGAGGTAGAACGTGAGCGGGTTCGCCAGGTGGGGGGCCACCTGGCGGGAGACCGCACGGCGCTCGAAGTGGTTCTCCGCCACCAGCTTCACCGCGCCGGTCTGCAGGTAGCGCAGACCGCCGTGGAGGAGCTTGGAGGAGGCGGAGGAGGTGGCGCCGGCGAAGTCGCCTGCGTCCACCAGGGCCACCCTGAGGCCGGACTGCGCGGCGTGCCAGGCGGTGGAGATGCCCAGGATGCCGCCGCCGATCACGAGAAGGTCGTACGACGCCTTGGAGAGCTGCTCCCGGGTCTCGGCGCGGCTCGGGTTCGAGCCGGACGCCGGGTGCGTCCCCAGGGCAGGCACGGACTGCAGGGTGGACTGGCTGGTCATGGCGGTTCTTACTCCTCGTCCTCGAGCCAGCCCATGGTCCGCTCGACGGCCTTGAGCCAGCTCTTGTACTCACGGTCGCGGGTCTCCGCGTCCATGCGGGGGGTCCACTCGGCGGCCCGCCGCCAGTTGGCGCGCAGGTCGTCGGTGCTGTTCCAGAAGCCGACGGCGAGGCCGGCGGCGTAGGCGGCGCCGAGGCAGGTGGTCTCGGCGACCATGGGGCGCACCACGGGGGCGTCCAGGAAGTCCGAGAGCGTCTGCATCAGCAGGTTGTTGGAGGTCATGCCGCCGTCGACCTTGAGGGCGGTCAGCTCCACACCGGAGTCCTTCGTCATGGCGTCCGCGATCTCACGGGTCTGCCAGGCGGTGGCCTCCAGGACGGCGCGCGCGAGGTGCGCCTTGGTGACGTACCGGGTCAGGCCGGCGATCACACCGCGGGCGTCGGAGCGCCAGTACGGGGCGAACAGGCCGGAGAAGGCCGGCACGAAGTAGGCGCCGCCGTTGTCCTCGACGGTCAGCGCGAGGGTCTCGATCTCGGCGGCGGTGGAGATCAGGCCCATCTGGTCGCGCATCCACTGCACCAGCGAGCCGGTGACGGCGATCGAGCCCTCCAGGGCGTAGACCGGCTTCTGGTCGCCGATCTGATAGCCGACCGTGGTCAGCAGGCCGCTGTAGGAGTTGATGATCTTGTCGCCGGTGTTCATCACCATGAAGGTGCCGGTGCCGTACGTCGACTTGGTCTCGCCCTCGGCGAAGCAGGTCTGGCCGAACAGGGCCGCCTGCTGGTCGCCCAGCGCGGAGGCGACCGGGATGCCGCCGAGCAGCTCGCCCAGCCGGCCGCCCGTGATCTCGCCGTAGACCTCGGCGGAGGAGCGGATCTCCGGCAGCATCGTCAACGGGACGCCGATGGACTCGGCGATCTTCTCGTCCCACCGCATGGTGTGCAGGTTCATCAGCAGCGTGCGGGAGGCGTTGGTGACGTCGGTGACGTGGCGGCCGCCGTTCACACCGCCGGTCAGGTTCCAGATGACCCAGGTGTCCATGGTGCCGAAGAGGATGTCGCCCGCCTCGGCGCGCTCCTTGAGGCCGTCGACGTTGTCGAGCAGCCAGCGGGCCTTGGGACCGGCGAAGTAGGAGGCCAGGGGCAGGCCGGTCTCGCGGCGGAAGCGGTCCTGGCCGACGTTGCGGCCGAGCTCGCGGCAGAGGGCGTCGGTGCGGGTGTCCTGCCAGACGATGGCGTTGTGGACCGGCTCACCGGTGTTCCGGTCCCACAGCACGGTGGTCTCGCGCTGGTTGGTGATGCCGATGGCCTTGATGTCGTCGCGGGTGATGCCGGCCTTCTCGACGGCTCCGGCGACGACCTCCTGGACGTTGGTCCAGATCTCGGTGGCGTCGTGCTCGACCCAGCCGGGCTTGGGGAAGATCTGCTCGTGCTCCTTCTGGTCGACGGAGACGATGCGCCCGTCGCGGTCGAAGACGATGCAGCGGGAGGAGGTGGTGCCCTGGTCGATGGCGGCGATGAACGGGCCGGCGGTGTGGGCGTCGGTCACTGTGTGCTCCTGGGTTCCTTGGTTACGGGGCGGTACGTACGGCGCTGTCGAAGATGCCGGGGCCTACGCGAAGGCGACGTTGTAGAGGCCGGCCGCGAGGGCACCGCCGATCAGCGGGCCGACCACCGGGATCCAGGCGTAGGACCAGTCGGAACCACCCTTGTTCGGCAGCGGCAGCAGGGCGTGCACGACGCGCGGGCCGAGGTCACGGGCCGGGTTGATGGCGTAACCGGTCGGGCCGCCCAGCGACAGACCGATCGAGACGACGACGAGCGCCGTGATCAGACCGCCCAGCACGCCCAGGCCGTTGCCCGCGTCGTTCAGGCCCTGGGTGAGCACGGCCAGCAGCAGCACGACGGTGCCGATGATCTCCGTGGCGAGGTTCTGCACCGGGTTCCGGATCTCCGGGCCGGTGGAGAAGACGCCGAGCACCGGGCCCGCGCCCTTCTCCTGCGCCTCGACCGCCTTGGCGGCGGTGGTCTGCGCGCCCGGACCGCCGACGATCTCCTTGTCGGTGAGGTGGGCCAGGAACTGGCCGTAGTAGGCCACCCAGACCAGGGCCGCGCCGATCATCGCGCCGAGGAACTCTCCGGCGAAGTAGACCGGAACATTGCTCCACTCGCCGTCCTTGATGGCGAGTGCCACGGTGACGGCCGGGTTGAGGTGGGCGCCGGAGAGCGGTCCGGCGATGTAGACCGCCGTCATGACGGCGAAACCCCACCCGAAGGCGATGGCGAGCCAGCCGGCGTTACGGGCCTTGGAGGCCTTCAGCGTCACGGCGGCGCACACACCGCCGCCGAGCAGGATGAGTATGGCGGTACCGATGGTCTCGCCGATGAAGATGTCGGAGCTGGACACCCGCGACTCCTTTGTCCTTCGTCCAGGGAAGCCGACCCCCGGGTCCCACCGGGGATTGGCGCCCTCAGGGATGAGAGCGATGCCGGCCCTTGGCGTTGTCACACTCTAACTCGTATTGCCGGTAGGTGTTCGACAATGCCGACCGATGGACGGGAGTCTTTCCCGGCACCTCGCGGGCGTCAAGAGTTTGGTTATCGAAAACGCGATCGTTATGGAGCGTCCCGAGTTATCGATCTTCGCGGCGGTTGCGCCGACTCGCGCCCGGTCTGTCCGCCCCGGGGCACGACGGGAGGCCGGGACGCCGTACGGCGTCCCGGCCTCCCGTGTGTTCCGCTCAGAACCGCCCGGCGCCCAGGTCCCGCGACACCGCGCGGGCACAGTCCCGTACCGCCGCGATCAGCTCGGGCCGCAGCTCGCCGTCCCGGCGCAGCCGCTCCACCGCCCCCGTGATGCCCACCGCGCCCACCGGCATGCGCCGCCGGTCGTGGATGGGGGCGGCGACGGCGGCGACGCCCTCCCAGGTCTCCTCCACGTCCGCCGCGTAGCCGCGCGCGCGGGTGAGGTCCAGGACGCGCTCGAAGTCGTCCGGGTCGCACACCGTGCGGTCGGTGAAGGCCTTGCGGTCGGCCTCCAGGGCCTCGCTGTGCGCCACCGGGTCGTAGGCCGACAGCACCTTCCCCAGGGCCGTGGAGTGCAGCGGCTGCATGGCCCCTATCTCCAGGACCTGCCGGCTGTCGTCCGGCCGGAAGACGTGGTGCACGATCAGCACGCCCTGCTGGTGCAGCACGCCGAGGTAGACGCTCTCGCCGCTGGAGCGGGCCAGGTCGTCCGTCCACACCAGGGCGCGCGCCCGCAGCTCGTGCACGTCGAGATAGGTGGTGCCCAGGCGCAGCAGCTCGGCGCCCAGCTGGTAACGCCCGGAGGCGTCGTCCTGCTCGACGAACCCCTCCTGCTGGAGGGTGCGCAGGATGCCGTGGGCGGTGCCCTTGGCGAGGCCCAGCGACGAGGCGATGTCCGACAGGCCGAGCCGCCGCTCGCCGCCCGCCAGCAGGCGCAGCATCGCCGCCGCCCGTTCGAGCGACTGGATGTTCCGTGCCATCGCCGTACTGCCTCCGTCCCCTTCGGCCGTCTACCCACGACGCGCCGCTGCCGCTGTTCGGCATTGTCGAACACTACCGGTCGATGCCGACCTCTCGCCAATGGTCGGTCGTGATCGGTTCCGCCACCCGTACCCCGTGCGTCGGTTGTCGGCCATCATCGTCCGCCCCGTGGACGCCCTGAACATCAGGGAGCGGTCCCGGATACCCTGGCGTGGTGCGCTCAGCCGGGGACGCTCCGTGAGGGGATTCCCGGGCAGCCGCAAAGCCGACAGCCGTCGCACCCAGAGGGAGCCCCTTTCATGGCCTCGTTGCCGCAGACCCCTTCCGCCGACAGCCGGACCCGTGTGTCCGCCCTCCGCGAGGCGCTCGCCACCCGGGTGGTGGTCGCCGACGGAGCCATGGGCACCATGCTCCAGGCCCAGGACCCCACACTCGAGGACTTCCAGAACCTCGAGGGCTGCAACGAGATCCTGAACCTGACGCGCCCGGACATCGTCCGCTCGGTCCACTCCGAGTACTTCGCCGCCGGGGTCGACTGCGTCGAGACGAACACCTTCGGCGCCAACCTCACCGCCCTCGGCGAGTACGACATCCCGGAGCGCGTCACCGAACTGTCCGAGGCCGGCGCCCGCATCGCCCGCGAGACGGCCGACGAGTACGCCGCGCGGGACGGCCGCACCCGCTGGGTCCTGGGCTCCATGGGACCCGGCACCAAGCTGCCCACCCTCGGCCACACCACCTTCACCGCCATCCGGGACGCCTACCAGCGCAACGCCGAGGGCCTCCTCGCGGGCGGCGCGGACGCACTGCTGGTGGAGACGACCCAGGACCTGCTGCAGACCAAGGCCTCCGTGATCGCCGCCCGCCGCGCGATGGAGACCGCCGGGTTCGAGGTCCCGCTGATCGTGTCGGTCACGGTCGAGACCACCGGCACCATGCTGCTCGGCTCCGAGATCGGCGCCGCCCTCACCGCGCTGGAACCGCTGGGCATCGACATGATCGGCCTGAACTGCGCCACCGGCCCGGCCGAGATGAGCGAGCACCTGCGCCACCTGGCCCGCCACTCCCGCGCCCGGCTGTCCTGCATGCCCAACGCCGGCCTGCCGGAACTCACCAAGGACGGCGCCCGCTACCCGCTGTCCCCGGAGGAGCTGGCGGACGCCCAGGAGAACTTCGTCCGCGACTACGGCCTGTCCCTGGTGGGCGGCTGCTGCGGCACCACGCCCGAGCACCTGCGACAGCTCGTGGAGCGCGTGCACGGCCTGGCCCCGGCGGAACGCGACCCGCGCCCGGAGCCCGGCGCGGCCTCCCTCTACCAGACCGTCCCCTTCCGCCAGGACACCTCCTACCTGGCGATCGGCGAGCGGACGAACGCCAACGGATCGAAGAAGTTCCGCGAGGCGATGCTCGAGGGCCGCTGGGACAACTGCGTGGAGATGGCCCGCGAACAGATCCGCGAGGGCGCGCACATGCTGGACCTGTGCGTGGACTACGTGGGCCGCGACGGCGTCGCCGACATGGAGGAACTGGCCGGACGCTTCGCCACCGCCTCCACCCTCCCCATCGTCCTGGACTCCACCGAGGTCGACGTCATCCGGGCCGGCCTGGAGAAGCTCGGCGGCCGCGCGGTGATCAACTCGGTGAACTACGAGGACGGCGACGGGCCCGAGTCGCGGTTCGCCAAGGTCACGCGGCTGGCGCAGGAGCACGGCGCCGCGCTGATCGCGCTCACCATCGACGAGGAGGGCCAGGCCCGTACCGCCGAGAAGAAGGTCGAGATCGCCGAGCGGCTGATCGACGACCTGACCGGCAACTGGGGCATCCGCGAGGAGGACATCCTCGTCGACTGTCTGACCTTCACCATCTGCACCGGCCAGGAGGAGTCCCGCAAGGACGGCCTGGCCACCATCGAGGGAATCCGCGAGCTGAAGAGGCGCCACCCCGAGGTGCAGACCACGCTGGGCCTGTCGAACATCTCCTTCGGCCTCAACCCGGCCGCCCGCATCCTGCTGAACTCGGTCTTCCTCGACGAGTGCGTCAAGGCCGGCCTGGACTCGGCGATCGTCCACGCGTCGAAGATCCTGCCCATCGCCCGCTTCAGCGAGGAAGAGGTCACCACGGCCCTCGACCTCATCTACGACCGGCGCCGCGAGGGCTACGACCCGCTCCAGAAGCTGATGGCGCTCTTCGAGGGCGCCACCGCCAAGTCCCTCAAGGCCGACAAGGCCGGGGAACTGGCCGCGCTGCCCCTGGAGGAGCGCCTCAAGCGCCGCATCATCGACGGCGAGCGCAACGGGCTCGAGGCCGACCTGGACGAGGCCCTGCGGGAGCGGCCCGCGCTCGACATCGTCAACGACACCCTCCTGGACGGCATGAAGGTGGTCGGCGAGCTGTTCGGCTCCGGCCAGATGCAGCTGCCGTTCGTGCTCCAGTCCGCCGAGGTGATGAAGAACGCCGTCGCGCACCTCGAGCCGCACATGGAGAAGACCGACGAGGCCGGCAAGGGCACCATCGTGCTGGCCACCGTCCGCGGCGACGTGCACGACATCGGCAAGAACCTGGTCGACATCATCCTGTCGAACAACGGCTACAACGTGGTCAACCTGGGCATCAAGCAGCCGGTCTCCGCGATCCTGGACGCCGCCGACGAGCACAAGGCCGACGTCATCGGCATGTCCGGGCTGCTGGTGAAGTCCACGGTGATCATGAAGGAGAACCTGGAGGAGCTCAACCAGCGCGGCCTGGCCACCGACTACCCGGTGATCCTCGGCGGCGCCGCCCTCACCCGCGCCTACGTCGAACAGGACCTGCACGAGATCTACCAGGGCGAGGTCCGCTACGCCCGCGACGCCTTCGAGGGCCTGCGCCTGATGGACGCCCTCATCGGCATCAAGCGCGGTGTGCCCGGTGCGAAGCTGCCCGAGCTGAAGCAACGCCGGGTCCGCGCGGCCACCGTGGAGATCGAGGAACGGCCCGAGGAGGGGCACGTCCGCTCCGACGTCGCCACCGACAACCCGGTCCCCACACCGCCCTTCAAGGGCACCCGCGTCGTCAAGGGCATCCAGCTCAAGGAGTACGCGAGCTGGCTCGACGAGGGCGCCCTGTTCAAGGGCCAGTGGGGTCTGAAGCAGGCCCGCACCGGCGACGGGCCGACCTACGAGGAGCTGGCCGAGACCGAGGGCCGGCCCAGGCTGCGCGGACTGCTCGACCGGCTCCAGACGGAGAACCTGCTGGAAGCGGCCGTGGTCTACGGCTACTTCCCCTGCGTCTCCAAGGACGACGACCTGATCATCCTGGACGAGCAGGGCAACGAGCGCACCCGCTTCACCTTCCCGCGCCAGCGCCGCGGCCGCCGGCTGTGCCTGGCGGACTTCTTCCGCCCGGAGGAGTCCGGCGAGACCGACGTCGTCGGCCTGCAGGTGGTCACCGTCGGATCGAGGATCGGCGAAGAGACCGCCCGGATGTTCGAGGCCAACGCCTACCGCGACTACCTGGAGCTGCACGGGCTCTCCGTGCAGCTCGCGGAGGCCCTCGCCGAGTACTGGCACGCGCGCGTGCGCTCCGAACTCGGCTTCGCGGACGAGGACCCGGCCGCGATGGAGGACATGTTCGCCCTGAAGTACCGGGGCGCCCGCTTCTCCCTCGGCTACGGCGCCTGCCCCGACCTGGAGGACCGCGCCAAGATCGCCGCCCTGCTCGAACCCGAGCGCATCGGCGTGCACCTGTCCGAGGAGTTCCAGCTCCACCCCGAGCAGTCCACGGACGCCATCGTCATCCACCACCCGGAGGCCAAGTACTTCAACGCCCGCTGAGGCACCAGGAGCCGCACCGGGCGTTTCGAGCACACACGACGTACACTGGTCGATCCACCGCAGGCCGGTTCCCCCCGTGGGAACCGGCCTGGTCGTCCCTGTGAAGGAGGTACGCGGATGACCAGTACGGTCCCCGCGCTCGGAACCCGGACGGCCGAGGGTTCGGCCCTGCAGGCCGTCCTCCTCGACATGGACGGCACCCTGGTGGACACCGAGGGCTTCTGGTGGGACGTCGAGGTCGAGGTCTTCGCCTCCCTCGGCCACACCCTGGACGACTCCTGGCGCCATGTCGTGGTCGGCGGCCCCATGACCCGCAGCGCGGGGTTCCTCATCGAGGCCACCGGCGCCGACATCGGCCTGCCCGAGCTGACGGTGCTGCTCAACGACGGCTTCGAGGACCGTATCGACCACGCCCTGCCGCTGATGCCGGGCGCCGCGCGGCTGCTCGCCGAGCTGTCCGAGCACGAGATCCCCACGGCGCTGGTCTCCGCCTCCCACCGGCGCATCATCGACCGGGTGCTGAAGACGCTGGGCCCCCAGCACTTCGCGCTGTCGGTCGCCGGCGACGAGGTCCCGCGCACCAAGCCGCACCCCGACCCGTATCTCGCGGCCGCCGCCGGGCTCGGCGTGGACCCCGTGCGGTGCGCCGTCGTCGAGGACACCGTGACCGGTGTCGCCGCCGCGGAGGCGGCGGGCTGCCAGGTCGTCGCGGTGCCCTCGGTGGGCCCGATCATGCCTGCCGCCCGGCGGACGGTCGTACCCTCCCTGGAAGTCGTGGACCTGACATTCCTGCGCGGGCTGATGACGGAAATGCGCTAGGTGTTCACCCAGCGCAGCGGTGTTACCGCCGGAATTCCCGCCACTCGGCTTCCCGGGCCCGGACATCCGCGCCCGAAGAATTCGCCCCGCTTGCCGGTGGCTGAATTCCGGTACCGCCGAGCCCGTTTTCACATGTGAGGTTCGCCACATGGAGGGGGGTCGACAACGATGTCCTCCCGTGCCTTCCGCACCATTTCGGAGGTCACCGCTACGCCCTTGTGTCCTGATTCATGAGAAGCTGCACCAATCATTCCCCGGTCGCCTTTACCGGTGCGTTCACACCCGGTTCCACTGCGTGATGTGCCCCCAACTCCGGCGGCTGTGAACCCTCCTGCGGGCGCGGACTAATGTCATCGCGAGAACCTCGCCCCCATCCCCGTGTTCCGCTGCGACAACCCCCGTATGCCGGATACACGGAGTCGACAGTCCTGGAGAAACTCGAGCATGAACCGCAAGACTTTGGTGCTGGCGGCCGCGATGGGCCTGCTCGCCCCGGTGCTCGCCGCCTGTGGCGACAGCGAGGGCGGGAGCGGAGACGGCGAAGCGATCTTCGTGGGCACCACGGACCGGTTCACCGCATCCAAGGAGGACGGCCCCGCGCCCCTCGACCCGGCCTGGGCCTATGACGTCGGCAGCTGGAACATCCTGCGGCAGACCGTGCAGACCCTGATGGTCCAGCCCCGGGGCGACGGCGAGCCGGTGCCCGATGCGGCCGAGTCCTGCGGGTTCACCGACGCCGGCAACGAGCGCTACAGCTGCACCCTGCGCGACGGTCTGAAGTTCTCGAACGGCGAGGCGATCACCGCGGAGGACGTGAAGTTCTCCATCGAGCGCGCCCTCTCCCTCGAGGGCGACAGTGGTGTCTTCGCGCTGCTGTCCATCATCGACACCGTCGAGACGCAGGGCGACCGTGAGGTGATCTTCCACCTCAAGAGCGCCGACGCCACCTTCCCGTACAAGCTGTCCACCCCGGTCGCCGGCATCGTCAACGCGGACGCCTACGACAAGGGCGCGCTGCGCGAGGGCTTCGAGATCGACGGCTCCGGCCCGTACACCTTCGAGGGCAAGGTCGAGGGCGACACGCTGGTCAGCGCCACCTTCACCAAGAACCCCTCCTACAAGGGCGCGCTGGAGGTGAAGAACGACAAGGTCGAGATGGTCTCCTACGACAGCTCCGAGGCCATGGTCGAGGCGCTGAAGAAGGGCGACATCGACATGGCGACCCGCACCATGTCGCCGGAGCAGATCGAGGAACTCGGCAACGCCACCGACGACGAGATCGAGCTGATCGAGTCGCCCGGTCTGGAGATCCGGTACCTGGCGTTCAACACCGAGGCCCCCACCGTGAAGGACAAGGCCGTCCGCCAGGCGATGGCCCAGGTCGTCAACCGCAGCGAGCTGATCGGCAACGTCTACGGCTCCCAGGCCGAGCCGCTGTTCTCGCTGGTCCCCGCCGGCGTCACCGGACACACCAACGCGTTCTTCAACACGTACGGCGACCCGAGTGTGGCCAAGGCCCGCAAGGCGCTGGAGGAGGCCGGCGTCAGCACCCCGGTGAAGCTGACGCTGCACTACACGAACGACCACTACGGCCCCGCCGCCAAGACGGAGTTCGAGCAGCTGAGCAAGCAGCTCAACGCCAGCGGTCTGTTCGACACCGACATCAAGAGCGAGACCTGGAACAAGTTCAAGACCGCCGCTCAGAACGAGAAGTACGACGTCTACGGCATGGGCTGGTTCCCCGACTACCCGGACGCCGACGCCTTCACCGCCCCCTTCCTCGGTGAGGACAACTTCCTCAGCTCCCCCTACGCCAACCCCGAGATCATCAACGATCTGATCCCGGAGTCGCGCCGCCAGGCCGACCGGCTGTCCGCCTCCGACAGCCTCGCGGAGATCCAGAACATCGTCGCCGAGGACGTCCCGCTGATCCCGCTGTGGCAGGGTAAGCAGTACATCGCCGCACGCGACGGCGTCACCGGCACCGCTTACGCGATCAACTCCTCCTCGTCTCTCCAGCTCTGGGAGCTCGAGCGCGGCGTCACCGAGTGACGAAACCGCACGACCCCGGAGCGCCGACGCGATCCGGGCAGCAAGAACGACAAGGCACAGCACGAGAATGTGCGTAACCCGTGGCCAGTCCTGCCCATCGTGGCGGGGCTGGCCTCCGGCCTGTTGACCGGTTGTGGCGCCGAGAGCGGCGACACGGGGGCCGACGGCTCAGGCATCGTGGTGGGGATGTCCGGGGACATCCTGGCCACCGACCCCGCCTCCGGCTACGACCCCGGCTCCTGGCTGCTGTTCAACAACGTCTTCCAGTCGCTGCTCGGCTTCCCCAAGGGAGCCACCGAGCCGCAGCCGGACGCCGCCGAGAGCTGCGGCTTCGCGGACACCGGCACCACCGTCTACCGCTGCACACTGCGGGACGGACTGAAGTTCAGCAACGGCGACCCGCTCACCTCGCAGGACGTGAAGTTCTCCTTCGACCGCATGCTGAAGATCAACGACCCCGACGGGCCCGCGATCATGTTCCCCACACTGGAGAAGGTCAGCACCCCCGACGAGAAGACGGTCGTCTTCGAACTCAACACACCCGACGCCACCTTCCCCAGCAAGATCGCGTCCGGCGCCGGTTCCATCGTCGACCACCGCGAGTACGACGCCGACGGACTGCGCGAGGACGGGGAGGCGGTCGGCTCCGGCCCGTACCGGCTGGACTCGTTCGCCAACGACCGCGCCGTCTTCTCCGTCAACGAGCACTACCGGGGCAGCGCCGGGACCAAGAACTCCGGCGTGACCCTGGAGTTCTTCCACGGCGACCAGAACGCCCTGAAGAAGGCCGTATAGGACGCCCAGGTCGACATCGCCTACCGCGGCCTCACCGCCGGGGCCATCAACGACATCGACCGGGCCGACGACGGCACCGGCGGCGTCGAGATCGTCGAGGGCAGCAGCGCCGAGGTCCAGCACCTGGTCTTCAACATGGACGACCCGGTCGCCGGGAAACCCGGCGTGCGCCGGGCCATCGCCCATCTGATCGACCGTGACGCCCTCGTCCGGGACGTCCACCAGGGCACGGCCAGCCCGCTGTACTCGGTCGTCCCGGCCGGCATCGGCGGCCACAACACCGCCTTCTTCGACACCTACGGCGCCCGCCCCTCCCGGGCCAAGGCCGCCGCCGCACTGGAGGAGGAGGGCATCACCGGCAAGGTGAGGCTGACCCCGTGGTCCACCCCGTCCCGCTACGGCCCGGCCACCGACCAGGAACTGAAGACGATCGCCGGACAGCTCAACGCCAGCGGACTGTTCGACGCCGACGTCGAATCGGTCCCCTTCGCCCAGTACGAGCAGGACATCGCGGCCGGCAAGTACGGCGTCTACGTCAAGGGCTGGGTGCCCGACTACCCGGACGCCGACAACTTCACCGGCCCCTTCTTCGGTAAGGGCAACGTACTGCACAACAACTACGACGCCGGCCCGATCACCGACTCGCTCCTCCCGCGCACGGCCGCCCAGAGCGACCGCTCCGCCACCGACGAGGAGTTCGGCCGGATCCAGGACATCGTCGCCGAGGACATCCCCGTCCTCCCGCTCTGGCAGGCCAAGCAGTACGCGGTCGTCCGGGACGGCGTGTACGGCCTGGAGTACTGCCTCGACGCCTCCACCGTGTTCCGGTTCTGGGAACTGAGCAAGAACTGACGCCGTACCCGTACGACGAGGGCGCCCTCCCCGACAGGAAGGGCGCCCTCGTCGTACGGCGCGACTGCCGCGCTACTGCGCGCCGGGGCGCACCAGCCCGCTCTCGTAGGCGTACACCGCCGCCTGCACCCGGTCACGCAGCCCCAGCTTGGTCAGGACGTGACCGACGTGCGTCTTGACGGTGGTCTCGCTGACGAACAGATCCGCGGCGATCTCCGCGTTGGACAGCCCGCGCGCCACCAGCTTCAACACCTCGACCTCACGCTCGGTCAGCGTGTGCAGCGTGTCCGGCACCGGCTCGTCACCGGACGGCAGATGCGTGGCGTACTTGTCCAGCAGTCGGCGCGTGATGCTCGGCGCGAGCATCGCCTCTCCGGCGGCCACCACACGGATCGCCTGCACCAGCTCGTTGGCCGGGGCGTCCTTCAGCAGGAAGCCGCTGGCCCCCGCCCTCAGCGCCTCCACCACGTACTCGTCGAGATCGAACGTCGTCAGCACCAGCACCTTCGCCGGCCCGTCCCGCTCGGGCCCGGTGATCTGCCGGGTCGCCTCCACCCCGTCCATCCGCGGCATGCGGATGTCCATCAGCACCACATCGGGCTGCAGCGCCCGCACCTGGTCCAGGGCCTGGAGGCCGTCTCCGGCCTCGCCGACGACCGCGATGTCCTGCTCGGCCTCCAGAATCATCCGGAACCCGGTGCGCAGCAGCGGCTGGTCGTCGACCAGTAGGACGCGGATGGCCACGTAAGTCTCCTTCGCTAGTCCGGCCCCATTCTGCCCTGCCGGCCCCCGCCGGACTCGGGCGCCCTCACCGGCAGGGGGTACGGCGGGGGAGTGCCGCCGAACTCCGGACAGTGCGCCTGGTGGTCGCACCAGCCGCACAGCTTCGTGGGACGCGGACGCCAGACACCCGTCTCGGTCGCCAGCCGGATCGCGTCCCACAGCGCGAGCAGCTTGCGCTCCACCCGCTCCAGATCCGCGAGCACGGGATCGTAGGTCACCACGTCACCACTGCCGAGGTACACCAGCTGGAGCCGACGCGGGATCACCTTCTTCAGCCGCCACACCACCAGGGCGTAGAACTTCATCTGGAACAGCGCGCCCTCGGCGTACTCCGGCCGGGGCGCCTTGCCCGTCTTGTAGTCGACGATCCGCACCTCACCGGTGGGCGCCACATCCACCCGGTCGATGATGCCGCGCAGCCTCAGCCCGGAGTCCAGCTCCGCCTCGACGAACAGCTCCCGTTCGGCGGGCTCCAGCCGGCTCGGATCCTCCAGCGAGAACCACCGCTCGACCAGCCTCTCCGCCTCCGCCAGCCAGCGCGCCAGCCGCTCGCCCCCCGGATCGTCGGCGAACAGCTCCATGACCTCCGGCCTGCTCTCGCGCAGCCGGTCCCACTGACCCGGGACCAGCGACTTCGCCCGGGGCGCGGTGCGGTCGGCGGCCGGGGCGTCGAAGAGCCGCTCCAGCACCGCGTGCACCAGCGTGCCCCTGGTCGCCGCCTCGCTCGGCTTCTCCGGCAGCCGGTCGATCACCCGGAACCGGTACAGCAGCGGGCACTGCATGAAGTCACTCGCACGCGAGGGGGACAGCGACGCGGGCGGTATGGCGGCGGCCGTGTCCGCTCGTACGCCCACGGTCCCCGGACCGCCACCGGCCCGCCCCTCGCCCTCGATGCTCGTCTCCATGCCCACAGACCTTACGGCCCGCCACCGACAGCGCGTACGCCGACGGCCGCGGGCGCCGTGCGTGACGACGGGGAGGGAAGGGGAAGGAGGGGAAGAGACAGGGTGCCGGGGCGGAACGCGCGGCACAGGCCGCATACCATCGACACGAGACCCTCCCGGCCGGCAGGCGCGGGAGACGCAGCGAACGAGGGGACACCGGTGGACGTAAGCGGCGGGCGCGGACAGCCGCGACCCGGCAACGACGGGTCGCCCGACCACACGGGCCCTCGGCCCCCGGCCCCCGAGCCCTCCGTCCACGGGCCCGAGCACCCCGGGCCCCCGGCCGCGGACTCCACGCCCGCGGACCGCCCCGCCGACGAACACCCACGCCCCCCGGACACCACGTCCGCGGGCAACCCCCCCGGCGAACAGCCCGACCGCCGCCCCGGCACCGGTCCCCAGGCGCCTGCCGCCGCTCCCGTGGAGCCGAGGTCCCCGGGAGCCGGGTCCGGCGAGCCCCCGACGCCCGCGGGCAACCCCACCGGCGAACAGCCCGACCGTCGCCCCGGCACCCCCGCCACCGGTACCGGTCCCCAGGCGCCTGCCGCCGCTCCCGCGCGGCCGGGGTCCCCGGGCGCCGGGTCCGGCGAACCCCCCGCGCCCACGGGCGGGCCCGGCGACGAACGCGGCGGAGGGCGGACGCCGGCTCACTCCGGTGCCGGGCAGGCGGGGCCGCCGCAGCGGCCGCGGGAGAAGCAGCGGGGCGGGCTGCTGATGGGGCGCCCGTTCGGAGTGCCCGTGTACGTGGCACCCAGCTGGTTCCTCGTCGCCATCCTCATCACCTGGGTGTTCGGCGGACAGATCGACCGCGTGCTGCCCGAGCTCGGCGCCGCCAGCTACCTCGTCTCCCTGTTCTTCGCGGTCGCCTTCTACGCCTCCGTCCTGGTCCACGAACTCGCCCACACCCTCGCCGCCCTCCGCTTCGAACTCCCGGTGCGCCGCATCCAGCTCCAATTCTTCGGCGGCGTCTCAGAGATCGAGAAGGAGGCCGAGACCCCCGGCCGCGAGTTCGTGCTGGCCTTCGTCGGCCCCCTGCTCTCCCTCGTCCTGTCCGGCCTCTTCTACCTCGGACTGCTGGCCGTCGACCCCAGCAGCGTCCCCGGCGTCCTGCTGGCCGGCCTGATGGTCTCCAACCTCATCGTCGCCGTCTTCAACCTCCTGCCCGGCCTCCCCCTGGACGGCGGCCGCATGCTCCGCGCCGTCGTCTGGGCGATCAGCGGCACCCCCATGACCGGCACCATCGCCGCCGCCTGGGTCGGCCGCGCCCTCGCCGTCGCCGTCCTGATCGGCCTCCCCCTGCTCACCCAGTCCGGCGCCCTCGGCTCCGACGCCGTGGACAACGTGGGCATGGACACCGTCCTGGACGCCCTGCTCGCCGCCATCCTCGCCGCGATCATCTGGACCGGCGCCGGCAACAGCCTGCGCATGGCCCGGCTGCGCGAACACCTCCCCGAACTGCGCGCCCGCAACCTCACCCGCCGCGCGGTGCCCGTCGAGACCGACACCCCCCTCTCCGAGGCCCTCCGCCGGGCCAACGCCGCCGGTGCCCGCGCCCTGGTCGTCGTCGACCCCGACGGCGTCCCCCTCTCCCTGGTCCGCGAGGCCGCCATCGTCGGCGTACCCGAACACCGCCGCCCCTGGGTACCCGTCGGCGGACTCGCCCAGGACCTCACCGACGGCATGCACGTCTCCGCCGAGCTCGCCGGAGAGGACCTCCTGGACGCCCTGCGCGCCACCCCCGCCACCGAGTACCTGGTGGTCGAGGACAGCGGCGAGATCTACGGCGTCCTGTCCGCCGCGGACGTCGAGCGGGCCTTCGTGAAGGCGATGGCACGGCCCAGCTGACCCCCCGCCCGCACCCCGCCGTGGTCGGCGCCCCCTCCCGGGACGGGTAGGCTGTTCACATGTCCGAACCGACCGGTGCCGCCCGCAGGCGCGGGCCCTTCAAGGTCGGGGACCAGGTTCAGCTGACCGACCCCAAGGGCCGCCACTACACGTTCACGCTCGAGGCCGGGAAGAACTTCCACACCCACAAGGGTTCCTTCCCCCACGACGAACTGATCGGCGCTCCCGAGGGCAGCGTTGTCCGCACCACCGGGAACGTCGCCTACCTCGCGCTGCGCCCCCTGCTCCCCGACTACGTCCTGTCCATGCCCCGCGGGGCAGCCGTCGTCTACCCCAAGGACGCGGGGCAGATCCTCGCCTTCGCCGACATCTTCCCCGGCGCGCGCGTCGTCGAGGCCGGCGTCGGCTCCGGCTCGCTCAGCAGCTTCCTGCTGCGCGCCATCGGCGACCAGGGCATGCTGCACTCCTACGAGCGCCGCGAGGACTTCGCCGACATCGCCCGGCAGAACGTCGAGCGCTACTTCGGCGGCCCGCACCCCGCCTGGCAGCTCACCGTCGGCGACCTCCAGGACAACCTGTCCGACACCGACGTCGACCGCGTCATCCTCGACATGCTCGCCCCCTGGGAGTGCCTGGAGGCCGTCTCCAAGGCGCTCGTCCCCGGCGGCATCCTGTGCTGCTACGTCGCCACCACCACCCAGCTCGCCCGGACCGTCGAGTCCATCCGCGAGATCGGCTGCTTCAACGAGCCGACCTCCTGGGAGACGATGATCCGCAACTGGCACATCGAGGGCCTGGCCGTCCGCCCGGACCACCGGATGATCGGCCACACCGGCTTCCTCCTCACCGCCCGCCGCCTCGCCGACGGCGTCGAGCCGCCCATGCGCCGCCGCCGCCCCGCCAAGGGCGCCTACGGCGAGGACTACGCCGGCCCCAACGCCGACGGAGGCACCGCCCGCTGACGCGGACCGCCACCCCCGCAACGAACAGGCGCCGTGGCGCAGTTCCCGGCAACCGCTCGGAACTGCGCCACGGCGTCCTCACGTTGACCCGACCGACGGCACGGAGGGCGAAACCCTTCCCGGTCCCCCCGCACCGGAACCGCACACCCCCGCCGTTCCCTCCGTACTGTGACGTGTGGCACGATGCTGGCCACCCCCACCGGCACAGCCCTCACAGGAGACACTCCTAGTGCAGCCATCCGCCGTCCCGGAGCTCGCCCACACGCACACCCGGCCCATCCACTGGGTCGCCACCGCCACGGCCCTCGCCGGTGTCGTGGCCCTCTCCCCGGCCCTGGGGCCCGACGCCGCCACCGCGGCCCCGACGCCCGGACCGCACACGAAGAGCGCCCCGGCGCACATCACCCCGCCGGACCCCGCGACCGTCGAGTTCCCCCTCGACTGCGGCAGGGTGAAGGCCGTGGTGAAGAAGAAGGCGTCCGGCGACCTCGACGGCGACGGCCGCCCGGAAACGGTGGCCGTGGTCCACTGCGACACCCCGATGGGCACCCCACCCGACAGCGTGTACGTCCTCACCCGGAGCGCGAGCGGCACGGCACCGCGCGTGGTGGCCACCCTCGCCGGCCCCGAGGACCGCACCAACGTCGGCGACTTCGCCGTACGTGACGGCGAAGTCACCGCCGTGCTCTTCGGCTACTCCTCCGCCGACGTGCCCAGTTGCTGCCCCGATGTGCGCGAGAACGTGAAATGGCGGTGGCAGGACGGCGCGTTCGTACGGTCCGCCCCGTCCGACGCCAGGAGTGTGTGACCCGCGCGCGGGCGTACGGCAGGGCACACACCCCGACGTGTGATAAATCAGACAGTCGTGACACGTCGCATCACACCGGTCACTCGGTGTCCGGCCCGTACACCTCGACGCCGTCCGAAACCCGACGGACATGGATGCACTCGCCCGGACACTCCTTCGCCGAGTCGACCACATCCGTGAGAAGCGGCAGCGGCACGGGCGTTGCCGCCCCCCTGTCCTGCAACAACTCGTCCTGCGGACTCTTCACATAGGCCAGACCGTCGATGTCCAGCTCGAACACCTCCGGCGCGTACTGGGCGCAGATGCCGTCACCGGTACACAGATCCTGGTCGATCCAGACCTCCAGGGCCTCGCCACCGACTCCGGTCTCCTGCCGCACGCTCATCTCTCCTGCCGTTTCCTGCGTCGAACCGAACGGGAATCCGGCCAGCTCCGACGGGTGTTGAACACTTCGACCCTACCCCCGCCTGGGTTCCAATCATCTTCGGTGGGTATTCCCCTGGCGTGAGGGAGAGCGCAAGGGTGAAGATCGGACACACCCCGACCGTCTTTGTGATCTAGGGGTTTCAATCGACACCCGCCCAGGTAGGGTCTGGAAGCGTCCAGCTCCCCTTGGAGGAGGTGAGGACCGTGGCAGCCCACGACGACGACATGAACCGCGGCATCCGCCCGGGACGCGGGTCCGACGACCCGGCCGGGCAGATTGCCTACCTTGAGCAGGAGATCGCCGTCCTGCGACGCAAGCTCGCCGACTCTCCGCGACACACGAGGATTCTCGAAGAGCGGATCGTCGAGCTGCAGACCAACCTGGCCGGCGTGTCCGCCCAGAACGAACGACTCGCCGGCACGCTCCGTGAGGCCCGCGACCAGATCGTGGCCCTCAAGGAGGAGGTCGACCGACTCGCACAGCCCCCGGCCGGCTTCGGGGTCTTCCTCACGGCGAACGAGGACGGCACCGCCGACATCTTCACCGGCGGCCGCAAGCTCCGGGTGAACGTCAGCCCCAGCGTCGAACTGGAAGAGCTCCGACGCGGCCAGGAAGTGATGCTCAACGAAGCGCTCAACGTGGTCGAGGCCATGGAATTCGAGCGCGTCGGTGACATCGTCACCCTCAAGGAGATCCTCGAGGACGGCGAGCGGGCACTCGTGCTCGGGCACACCGACGAGGAACGGGTGGTGCGGCTCGCCGAGCCGCTGCTGGACGTCACCATCCGCCCCGGCGACGCCCTGCTCATGGAGCCCCGCTCCGGATACGTCTACGAGGTCGTCCCCAAGAGCGAGGTCGAGGAACTCGTCCTCGAGGAAGTCCCCGACATCGGCTACGAGCAGATCGGCGGCCTCGGCGGCCAGATCGAAGCCATCCGCGACGCGGTCGAGCTGCCGTACCTCTACCCCGACCTGTTCAAGGAGCACGAACTGCGGCCGCCCAAGGGCGTGCTGCTGTACGGGCCCCCCGGATGCGGCAAGACGCTCATCGCCAAGGCCGTCGCCAACTCGCTGGCCAAGAAGGTCGCCGAGGTCACCGGCCAGGCCGCCGGCAAGAGCTTCTTCCTCAACATCAAGGGCCCCGAGCTGCTGAACAAGTACGTCGGCGAGACCGAGCGGCAGATCCGCCTGGTCTTCCAGCGAGCCCGGGAGAAGGCCAGCGAGGGCACCCCCGTCATCGTCTTCTTCGACGAGATGGAATCCCTCTTCCGCACCCGCGGCTCCGGTGTCAGCTCGGACGTGGAGAACACCATCGTCCCCCAGCTCCTCGCCGAGATCGACGGCGTGGAAGGCCTGCAGAACGTGGTCGTCATCGGCGCCTCCAACCGCGAGGACATGATCGACCCCGCCATCCTGCGGCCCGGCCGGCTGGACGTGAAGATCAAGATCGAGCGTCCGGACGCCGAAGCGGCCCAGGACATCTTCGGCAAATATCTCACCGAACGCCTCCCGCTGCACGGCGACGACCTCGCCGAGCACGGCGGCGACAAGGCCATGACGGTCCAGAGCATGATCCAGACCGCCGTGGAACAGATGTACGCCGAATCCGAGGAAAACCGCTTCCTGGAAGTCACCTACGCCAACGGCGACAAGGAAGTCCTCTACTTCAAGGACTTCAATTCCGGCGCCATGATCGAGAACATCGTGGGCCGCGCCAAGAAGATGGCGATCAAGGACTTCCTGGAGAAGAACCAGAAGGGCCTCCGCGTCTCCCACCTGCTCCAGGCCTGCGTGGACGAGTTCAAGGAGAACGAGGACCTGCCCAACACCACCAACCCGGACGACTGGGCCCGCATCTCCGGAAAGAAGGGCGAGCGGATCGTCTACATCCGCACCCTCATCACCGGAAAGCAGGGCGCCGACACCGGACGCTCCATCGACACGGTGGCGAACACCGGACAGTACCTGTAAAAGCCAGGGCGGCTGCGGGTGCCCCTCGACGGGTACCCGCAGCCGACTGCTTTTCGGGCCACGGCTGGAGCACAGCAATGACGCAAATGATCTCCCCACCAGCGCAAAGGCGTTCTAGGCTCTTCCATACCGCCGAGTCGCGCAGTGCGGGGACGGGCACCGCACACGCACCGGAGCGCCGGCGGTACAGCAGCGCCCCCGACCGGGGACGCCGCCGGGCAAGGAGGGCCGCATGACCGTACGGCGAGTAATGGGCATCGAGACGGAGTACGGCATCTCCGTCCCCGGCCACCCCAACGCCAATGCCATGCTCACCTCGTCCCAGATCGTGAACGCCTACGCGGCGGCGATGCACCGGGCCCGCCGGGCCCGCTGGGACTTCGAGGAGGAGAACCCGCTGCGGGACGCACGAGGCTTCGACCTCGCCCGTGAGGCCGCCGACACCAGCCAGCTCACCGACGAGGACATCGGCCTGGCCAACGTCATCCTCACCAACGGCGCACGGCTCTACGTCGACCACGCCCATCCGGAGTACAGCGCCCCCGAAGTCACCAACCCCCGCGACGCCGTCCTCTGGGACAAGGCCGGCGAACGGATCATGGCCGAAGCGGCAGAACGCGCCGGACAGCTCCCCGGCGCCCAGCCCATCCACCTCTACAAGAACAACACCGACAACAAGGGCGCCTCCTACGGCACACACGAGAACTACCTGATGAAGCGGGAGACCCCCTTCTCGGACATCGTGCGCCACCTGACGCCCTTCTTCGTCTCCCGACAGGTCTTCGCGGGTGCCGGCCGCGTCGGCATCGGCCAGGACGGCCACGAGCACGGCTTCCAGCTCAGCCAGCGCGCGGACTACTTCGAGGTCGAAGTAGGCCTGGAGACCACCCTCAAACGGCCCATCATCAACACACGCGACGAACCGCACGCCGACGCCGAGAAGTACCGGCGACTCCACGTGATCATCGGCGACGCGAACCTGTCCGAGATCTCCACCTACCTGAAACTGGGTACGACGGCGCTGGTCCTGTCCATGATCGAGGACGGGTTCATCGCGGTGGACCTGGCGGTCGACCAGCCGGTACGGACACTGCACCAGGTATCGCACGATCCCTCCCTGAAACGACTCGTCACGCTGCGCAGCGGACGGACCCTGACCGCGGTACAGCTCCAGATGGAGTACTTCGAGCTGGCCCGCAAGTACGTCGAGGAGCGATTCGGGGCGGACGCCGACGAACAGACCAAGGACGTACTGCTCCGCTGGGAGGACACGCTCACACGGCTGGAGAACGACCCGATGAGCCTGGCCGGCGAGCTGGACTGGGTCGCCAAGCGGGAGCTCATGGAGGGCTACCGGCGCAGGGACGGCCTGGACTGGGACGCCGCCCGGCTGCACCTGGTGGACCTGCAGTACGCCGACGTACGCCCCGAGAAGGGCCTCTACAACCGCCTGGTGGCCCGGGGGCGGATGAAGCGGCTGCTGGACGAGGGAGAGGTCGAGCGGGCCCGTACGAAGCCTCCGGAGGACACCCGCGCGTACTTCCGCGGGCGCTGTCTGGAGCAGTACGCGGACGACGTCGCGGCGGCCTCCTGGGACTCGGTGATCTTCGATCTGCCGGGCCGGGACTCGCTCCAGCGGGTCCCAACCCTGGAACCGCTTCGCGGAACGCGTAATCACGTCAAGGAGCTCCTGGACCGCTGCCGCACGGCAGAAGACCTGGTCAGGGTGTTGTCGGGAAATTGAGCGGGTACCGGGGACACCCGGGAAGGACCGGCCGGACAGGGTGGAAAACGCCGGGTCCGGGAATCATCGAGATGGTCCCCGTACGTTGGAGCAACTGCGGGGGCATTGTCGGACCCGGCGAGTAGGGTCTGATCTTGACCGAGCAAGTGTGTCGGGCGAACCGAGCGGGGTGAGGGTGATGGCGACCAAGGACACCGGCGGCGGACAGCAGAAGGCCACCCGGTCCACGGAGGAGGTCGAGGAGCAGGCGGCTGAGGCGCAGGCTTCGGAGGACCTCAAGGAGCGTCAGGAAAAGCTGAGCGAGGACGTGGACGACGTCCTGGACGAGATCGACGATGTCCTGGAGGCTAATGCCGAGGACTTCGTTCGTTCATTCGTCCAAAAGGGCGGCGAGTAACCTTCGAATCGAAGGTTTGGGGGGCTTCGGGGTTGGCGTTGAAAGAGGATCTGAAGCGCTGCGCGCGGTGCGGTGAGGACAAACCGCGCGCAGCCTTCGCCCGCAAGCGGTCAAACCTGGACGGCCTGCAGCCACACTGTCGAGATTGCGCGTCGCGCTATCACCGGATGCGTCAGCAAGCCTTGGGGCGGAAAGTCCGCCCCAAGGCAGAGGTGCCCGAGGGGCACAAGCTCTGCCTTAAGTGCGACGAGGTCAAGCCGTGGAGCGAGTGGCACCGCAATGCAACAGCGTCGGATGGGCTGTCGACGCGTTGCAAGGCTTGCCGAGCCGCCGAGGGGCGCGCAGGTTATCTGAAGCGCCAGTACGGCATCACCGAAGCCGAGCGTGACGAGTTGGTCGCCTCCCAGGGAGGCGTCTGCTGCATATGTCTGGCGGCGCCTGCCGCACATGTGGATCACTGCCATGAGACGGGTAGGGTCCGTGGCGTACTGTGCTTCAGCTGCAACGCGGCGCTGGGGCAGTTCAAGGATCGGCCCGATGCCATAAGGCGGGCTGCCGCATACGTGGAAGGAATCGCGTGGAAGCCAACACTCGTAGCACCGGGCGTCTACCGGCTGCCTTCCTGACGCCGGGGTCCTCCTCCTTCATGGACTTCCTCTCCGAGCACCAGCCGGAGCTGCTGCCGGGCAAGAGGTCGTTGCCGCCCGTGAAGGGTGTGATCGAGGCACCGCACGGGACGACGATCGTGGCGGTGACGTTCCCCGGCGGGGTCGTGCTCGCCGGTGACCGGCGGGCCACCATGGGGAACGTCATCGCGCAGCGGGACATCGAGAAGGTGTTCCCTGCCGACGAGTACTCGGCGGTGGGGATCGCCGGTACGGCGGGTCTCGCCGTGGAGATGGTGAAGCTGTTCCAGCTGGAGCTGGAGCACTTCGAGAAGGTCGAGGGCGCGCAGCTGTCGCTGGAGGGCAAGGCGAACCGGCTGTCGACGATGATCCGTTCGAATTTGGGCATGGCGATGCAGGGGCTGGCCGTCGTCCCGCTGTTCGCGGGGTACGACGTGGACCGGGAGAAGGGGCGGATCTTCTCCTACGACGTCACGGGCGGGCGTTCGGAGGAGCAGGGGTACGCCGCGACGGGTTCCGGGTCGATCTTCGCGCGCGGTGCGATGAAGAAGCTGTTCCGGGACGACCTGAGTGAGGCCGAGGCCACCACGTTGGTGGTGCAGGCGCTGTATGACGCGGCAGACGACGACTCGGCGACCGGTGGTCCCGATGTCGCCCGCCGGATCTACCCGATCGTCACCGTGATCACCGATGACGGCTTCCGCCGGCTCACCGAGGACGAGGCGTCCGACATCGCCCGGTCGGTGCTGGAGCGGCGGCTGGAGCAGCCGGACGGGCCGCGGGCCTCGCTGCTGTAGGCCGCGCGGGAGGGTTGTTCGGTTGTTTGGTGGTCCAGTGACTTCGACAGAAAGGGACGGATAACCGGTGTCGACGCCGTTCTATGTCTCACCTCAGCAGGCGATGGCGGACCGGGCGGAGTATGCCCGGAAGGGGATCGCCCGTGGTCGCAGCCTTGTGGTGCTGCAGTATGCCGATGGGATCGTGTTCGTCGGTGAGAACCCGTCCCGTGCGCTGCACAAGTTCAGCGAGATCTATGACCGGATCGGGTTCGCCGCGGCCGGTAAGTACAACGAGTACGAGAATCTGCGGATCGGGGGCGTGCGGTACGCCGATCTGCGGGGTTACACCTATGACCGGGGCGATGTGACGGCCCGGGGTCTGGCGAACGTGTACGCGCAGACGCTGGGGACGATCTTCTCGAGTGTGGGGGAGAAGCCGTACGAGGTGGAGCTGGTGGTGGCCGAGGTCGGGGAGACCCCGGAGTTCGACCAGATCTACCGGTTGCCGCATGACGGGTCCATCGTGGACGAGCACGGCTCGGTGGCGGTAGGGGGTAACGCGGAGCAGATCAGCGGGTATCTGGATCAGCGGCACCGGGACGGGATGACGCTGGCGGAGGCGCTGCGGCTGGCGGTGCAGGCGTTGTCGCGGGACACCAATGGCAGTGAGCGGGAGATTCCCGCGGAGCGGCTGGAGGTGGCGGTGCTGGACCGTACGCGGCCGCAGAAGCGGAAGTTCAAGCGGATCGGGGGGCGTCAGTTGTCCCGTCTGCTGGAGGCGGGCGGTGCGGAGACGGCCTCCGAGGCGGAGGCCGAGACGGACTCCGGCGGGGACGTCGAGTAGTGGGGGTGCGCGTCTGACGCCTGCGGGGTGCCTGCGGCGTGGCGTTCGGTCCGGTGGGGCCGGGGCAGCGCCTGCGGCGTGGCGTTCGGTCCGGTGGGCGGGATGCCCGTGGTGCGGCTTTCGGCCCGGTGGGTGGGATGCCTGCGGCGCCTGTGCGGCTTCGGTGGGGGTGTGCGTAGCGCCCACGGCCGGTGGGTGGGTCGGGGCCGCGTCGGGGGTGTCCGTCCTCGGACTGGCGCGGATCACGTTTCTCGGAGGGCGCGGGGTGCGGACGCGCCAGCCACTGCGGGCGGCCACCCCCGCCCCGTCCCCTTCCCGCCGTACGCGACTACCTGCCCTCGCCTCTCGCGATCCGCGGACAGTCGCTGCCGCATGCCGCCGCTCCCGCGGGCAGTCGCGTGCCGCGTCAGTCGCGGGCAGCCGCGCCGCATGCCCCGCGATCCGCGGGCAGTCGTGCCTCCCCCAGTGCCTTGAGGGCCTGGGAGGTACCCCCAGGGCGGCACGGGTGGGCGGTGGGGGTACCTCCCGCTCGAGCGCAGCCGAGAGTGGGGGAGGCACCCCGCAAGCGCCGGGCGGCGCGAACACCCCCGGCCCGCACCAACGCCGGGGCACCCGCAAGGCGCCGGGCCGTGCAACCCCCGGCCCACACCGAACACCGGGGCACCCACACGGCGCCGGGCCGCGCGAACCCGCCCGGCCGGCACCAGCGCGGGGCACCCGGTAAGCCGCCGGGCTGCGAGCCCGCCCCGCTCAGCACCGGCGCGGAGGGCCGCCGTGGCCCTCAGCGGGGCGCCGGGGCCGTGGAACCCCGTACCACCAGTTCGACCGGGATGTCGCCCGCGGCGGGGGCGCGGCCCTCCAGGACCGCCAGCAGCGCTTCCATCCCCCGCTCGCCGAAAAGCTCCGCGTCCAACCGCACCGTGGTCAGCTCCGGATCGATCGCGCTCGCGAGGGCCAGATCGTCCAGGCCGGTGACGGACAGGTCCTCGGGAACACGCAACCCCAGTCGTCGTGCGGCCTTGTACGTGCCGGCCGCCAGGTGGTCGTCGTCGCAGACCACGGCGGTGGGGCGGTCCGGTGTCGTCGCCGCCCCGCGGAGTGCGGCCTCCGCCGCCGCCTCCGCCCCCTTGATCGAGATCGGTGCCCGCGCCGTACGCAACGACGCTCCGGGAACCTCCCGCAGTCGTGCCGCCAGCTCCCGTGCGCGCACCTCGAAGGTCCAGGACGGCACATCCGCCGCCAGGTGGAGGAAGTGGCGGTGGCCCAGTGCCAGGAGGTGGTCGGTGAGCCGGCGGACGCCGTCGGCGATGTCGAGGTTGACCGTGGCCGCGCCCACGCTGCCCTCGGGGTCGCTGTCCAGCATCACCAGGGGCAGTGCCTCGCCGCGGATCGCGGTGAGGGCTTCCGCGGCCATGGAGGAGGCGATGACGCCGTCCAGGGCCGCCTGTGCGGACGCGAAGGGGTCGCGGGCGGGGCCGATGCCCTCGGGGGAGGGGTAGAGGACCACGCCGAAGCCGTGCCGGGAGGCCACCCGGGCGGCCCCGGTGTAGACGCCGGCGAAGAACTCCGTGGTGAGGGCGGGGACGACCAGGAGGACGGTGCGGGTGCGGCCCAGGCGGAGGTTGCGGGCGGCCAGGTTGGGGCGGTAGCCCAGGGTGCGTGCGGCCTCCCGGACGCGTTCCGCGGTGGTCTCGGAGACCCGGCCGCGCCACTTGTCGCCGAGGACCAGGGAGACGGCGGCCTGGGAGACGCCGGCGGCCCGGGCGACGTCCCGGCTCGTGGGGCGGGTGCCGGCTCGGGGCATCGTCGGGCCGCTCCTTCGTCTGGACTGGTGAACAGCGGACATGGTACGTATGGAGAGCTTAGTTATACGTAAAACTTCCAGTGAAGGGGCCCGCATGGCCACGGGATACCTGGAGATCCTCCGGGCGCGGCACGCCACCCGGCTGCTCGTGGGGACGCTCGTGGGACGGCTGCCCAACGCGACCGCCGCCATCGCGATCGTGCTGTTCGTGCGCGCGGAGGGCGGTACGTACAGCCTGGCCGGCGCGCTGGCGGCGGTGTACGGCGTCGCCAACGCCGTGGGGCAGCCGGTGCTGGGGCGGCTGGTGGATCTGCGCGGGCAGCCGAGGGTGCAGTTGCCGGCCGCGGTGCTGTCGGCGCTGGCGATGGCCGTGTTCGCCTTCGCGGGGACCGGGTCGCCCGCGGTGGCGTACGGCGCGGTGGCCGCGGCGGGGCTCTTCACCCCGCCCCTGGAGGGCGGGCTGCGCGCCCTGTGGTCCTCCGTGCTGCCCGAGGAGGACCATGTGCACCGGGCGTACGCCATGGACGCCGTGGCGCAGGAGGTGATGTTCACCGTCGGGCCGCTGCTGGTGACGGTGTGCGCCTCGTTGTGGTCGGCGCAGGCCGCGCTGCTGGTGCTGAACGTCATCGGGGTGCTGGGCGCCCTCTCCGTGGTCGTCTCGCCGCCCTCGCGGGCCTGGCGGTCGGCGCCGCGCGAGGCGCACTGGCTGGGCGCGCTGCGCTCGCCGGGGCTGCTCGCGCTGCTGGGTGCCTTCCTGGCCGTGGGGATGGCGCTGGGGTCCATCACCGTGGCGGCGGTGTCGTACGCGGACGAGCACGGCGGCGACCAGGTGTACGGCTGGCTGATGGCCGGGATCGGGCTGGGTGCGCTCGTCGGCGGTATGGCGTACGGGGCGCGGCAGTGGACCGGTGAGCCCGCGCGGCGACTCCAGGGGCTGGTGGCCCTTCTGGCGGTGTGTTACCTGCCGCTGATGCTGATGCCGGGCGCGGTGGCCATGACGTTGCTCATGGTGGTCGCCGGGCTCTTCCTGGCACCGGCCATCGCTTGTGCCTTTGTGCTCGTGGACCGGCACGCGCCGCGCGGGACGGTCACGGAGGCGTTCTCCTGGCTGGTGACCACCTTCACCGTCGGCGCGTCGGTCGGAACGGGCCTCACCGGTCCGGTCGTCGAGGCGGGCGGGGCGCTGTGGGGGTTCGCCGTGCCGGGGGTCGCGGGTGGTGTGTCGCTGCTGGTTTTGATCGCCACGGGGCGGGTACTGGCAGTTCCCGCCGGGAGAGCGGTGGTCGCGGCCCGTTCGGAAAATGATCCGAATCGTGCCGTCGAACCTCGTTTCAGGTCGGGGGATCGGGCGTAATGTTCCCTCATGGACCGCCGCATTTTCGGGCTGGAGAACGAGTACGGCGTCACGTGCACGTTCAGGGGACAGCGCCGCCTGTCGCCTGACGAGGTGGCGCGGTACCTCTTCCGCCGTGTCGTGTCATGGGGCCGCAGCAGCAATGTCTTTCTGCGGAACGGTGCCCGCCTCTATCTCGACGTGGGGTCACATCCGGAATACGCAACGCCGGAATGTGACAACGTGACCGAACTGGTCACCCACGACAAGGCCGGCGAGCGCATTCTCGAGGGACTCCTGGTGGACGCCGAACGACGCCTGCACGAGGAGGGAATCGCGGGCGACGTCTACCTCTTCAAGAACAACACCGACTCCGCGGGCAACTCGTACGGTTGTCACGAGAATTATCTGGTGGCCCGGCACGGGGAGTTCTCGCGGCTCGCGGACATCCTCATTCCGTTCCTGGTGACAAGGCAGCTCCTGTGCGGCGCCGGCAAGGTGCTGCAGACGCCGCGCGGCGCCGTGTACTGCGTCAGCCAGCGGGCCGAGCACATCTGGGAGGGCGTCTCCTCGGCGACGACCCGCTCGCGGCCCATCATCAACACGCGCGACGAGCCGCACGCGGACGCCGAGCGCTACCGCCGGCTGCACGTCATCGTGGGCGACTCGAACATGTCCGAGACGACCATGCTGCTCAAGGTCGGCGCCACCGACCTGGTGCTGCGCATGATCGAGGCGGGCACCGTGATGCGCGACCTCACCCTGGAGAACCCGATCCGGGCGATCCGCGAGGTCAGCCACGACATCACCGGGCGCAGGAAGGTGCGTCTGGCCAGTGGCCGGGAGGCCTCCGCGCTGGAGGTGCAGCGCGAGTACTACGAGAAGGCGCTGGACTTCTGCGAGCGCCGGGGTATCCGCACGGGCACCGTCGAGCAGGTGCTGGAGCTGTGGGGCCGTACGCTGGACGCGATCGAGGCCGAGGACCTCGACCGTATCGGCACCGAGATCGACTGGGTCATGAAGTACAAGCTCCTGGAGCGGTACCGGGCCAAGCACAACATGACGATGTCGCACCCGAGGGTCGCGCAGATAGACCTCGCCTACCACGACATCCACCGTCGGCGGGGCCTGTACTACCTGCTGGAGAAAAAGGGACAAGCGGCCCGGATCTGCAACGATTTGAAGATCTTCGAGGGCAAGTCCGTTCCGCCGCAGACGACTCGGGCCCGGCTGCGGGGCGACTTCATCCGGCGGGCCCAGGAGCAGCGCCGCGACTTCACCGTCGACTGGGTGCACCTCAAGCTGAACGACCAGGCCCAGCGCACGGTGTTGTGCAAGGACCCGTTCCGTTCGGTGGACGAGCGGGTGGAGAAGCTGATCGCCGGTATGTGATCAGGTGCGACGCCCGAATGCCCGGAGGCCTCTCGGTCTCCGGGCATTCGGGCGTTTTTCCGGAGGGAAGGCGGCGGGTGCTGATCGTGGGCCCGCACGGCGCTCATGGCCGCGACGTGTCCCGGCGTGAGCCGCGTGCGGGGCAGGTACGTCGTAGAGTGGCGGCCATTGCCCCCCACCCCCGATTCCAGTGGGACTGATGAACTACAATATGAAACGACGCGTCGCGGCGCTGCTGGCCGTTCCCGCACTGCTGCTCACCGCCGCGTGCGGGTCGGACGACGACAGCAACGGCGACAAGACGGGAGGCGTCGCACAGGTCGACGGGAAGGCCGGGGAGAAGCCCGAGATCTCCGTTCCCGAGGACGGCAAGCCGTCCGAGAAGACCGTCGTCGAGACGGTCTCGGAGGGCAGCGGCACCGCGATCAAGGCCTCCGACTACGTCCGGCTGGACTGGACGGTGGAGAAGTGGGGCGGCGACCAGGAACTCGGCGGCACCTGGGCCGCGCCCGCCGCGGACGGCAAGGCGCCCCACCAGCAGTCCGTGGAGCAGGTGGGCAAGCAGAGCCGCCAACTGCCCCCCAAGGTCCTCGACGCCCTGAAGGGCAAGAAGCCGGGCAGCCGGATCCTTGTGCAGGGCACCGCGGGTGAGTTGATCGGCGAGAGTCTGAACCCCTCGTCCGGCATCGCCGCGAAGGACGTGCTGATCTGGGTGGTCGACCCGGTCGGGGCCGCCGCCGTCGACGCCAAGGCCGAGGTCAAGGGCGAGCAGGCGGCCTCCGAGGAGGGGATGCCGGAGGTGAAGGCCCCGTCGCAGAAGGCGGCGACCATCACCGTCCCCAAGGGCGCCAAGGCCCCCGAGAAGCTCACGCAGCAGGTGCTGATCAAGGGCGACGGCAAGAAGGTCGAGGCCGGTCAGGGGCTCATCGCCCAGTACACCGGTGTCAAGTGGGAGGACGGCGAGAAGTTCGACTCCTCCTGGGACCACGGGGGCGCCACCGCGTTCCAGATCGGCACCGGTGCCGTGGTGGCGGGCTGGGACCAGGGCCTCGTCGGCAAGAACGTGGGCGACCGGGTCCTGCTGGTGATCCCTCCCTCCCTCGGTTACGGCTCCAGCCCCGACAGCGAGCTGGCCAAGAACACCCTGGTCTTCGTGGTGGACATCCTCGGCACCGTCTGACCCGGAAAGTCTGTGAGACTGTTCCTGACGCAGGTCACGCAACAAGGAGAGAACAAGTGAGCATCGACAAGCCCGAGATCGACTTCCCGGGCGGCGAGCCCCCGGCGGACCTCGAGATCAAGGACATCTGGGAGGGCGACGGCGAGGTGGCGAAGGCGGGCCAGACCGTCACCGTGCACTACGTCGGTGTGGCCTTCAGCACGGGCGAGGAGTTCGACGCCAGCTGGAACCGCGGCACCCCCTTCCGCTTCCCGCTGGGCGGCGGCCGGGTCATCAAGGGCTGGGACCAGGGCGTGCAGGGCATGAAGGTCGGCGGCCGTCGTCAGCTGACCATCCCCGCCCACCTCGCCTACGGCAACCAGAGCCCCACCCCGGCGATCAAGCCCGGTGAGACCCTGATCTTCGTGGTCGACCTGCTCGGCGTCTGATCCGACCGGAGCCGATCATCCGGGGCCCATGCCTGTCCGGGCATGGGCCTCCGGCTTTTACCGCGCCGCCTCGGGGCGGTACGGTCGTCGCTCGTAAGCACCATAGGGAGGCGAAGCGGGTCGATGGCCATTGCCAAGGCCGAGCGGCTGATGAATCTGGCGCTGTGTCTGCTCGGGACACGCCGGCCCCTCAGCAAGCGTGAGCTGCGCGAGTCGATCGAGGCCTATCTCGAAGCGGGCTCCGACGACTCCTTCAATCGCATGTTCGAGCGCGACAAGGACGATCTGCGGGAACTCGGACTGGTCATCGAGACCGTGGAGAACCTCGACGGCGAGGTCGGTTATCTGGCCCGCCGCGACAGCAACCGGCTGCCGCCCATCACCCTGGACGCCGAGGAGGCCGCCGCCCTCGGGCTCGCCGCCAAGGTGTGGCAGCAGGCCCGGCTCGCCGGAGCGGCCAGCGGCGCCCTGCAGAAGCTGCGCGCGGCCGGTCTGCCCGAGGACGTCGACCCGTACGGTGCCCATGGCGCGCTGGAGCCGCGCATCCCGGTGCACGAGGCCGCGTTCGAGCCGCTGATGCTGGCCTGCCGCGACCGCCGGCCGGTCGTCTTCGACTACCGCAAGGCCAACGCCGCCCAGCCCGGACAGCGGCACGTCGAACCGTGGGCGCTGGAGTGCTGGCGCGGCCACTGGTACCTGGCCGGCTGGGACCGCGACCGGGGCGCCGAGCGGGTCTTCCGGCTCTCCCGGATCACCGGGAAGGTGCGCTCGCGCGGCGGCCGGTTCACCGTCCCGGTGCCGGACGTCGTCACCGTGCGGGAGACCGTGGCGAGCTGGGCGGGGGAGAGCGCGGACCGTTCGGCGCGGATCCGGCTGCGCTCCGACGCCGGTTACCCCCTTCGGGCGAAGGCCACCGTGGTGCGGGAACTCGGCGACGGCTGGGACGAGTTGGAGATTCCGTACGGGCACGGCCTGGACGCCTGGCTGGTGGAGTTCGGACCGGACGTGGTGGTTCTGGAGCCCGCCGAGCTGCGGGCCGACGTGATGGACCGGCTGCGTGCCGTGGCCAAGGGCTGAGGGGGAGCGGAGAAAGACGTGGCAGGCAAACCGGTCAGGCCCGTGAACGCCATCGACCAGACCCGGCGGATGCTCTCCCTGGTGACGTATCTGCGGGAGCGTCCCGGCGCGCGGATCGAGGACGTGGCGCGTGCCTTCGGGATCACCGAGGACGAGCTGGTCTCCGACCTCGACGTGCTGCCCATGTGCGGCACCAGCTTCCGCGGCGGCGATCTGCTGGACATCGACACCGACGGTGAGCGCATCTGGTGGCACAACCCGGCCGCCCTCGGCGCGGAGGCGGCCGAGCCGCTGCGGCTCGCCGCCGACGAGGCCACCGCGCTGCTGGTCGCCGCCCGTGCCGTGGCCACTCTGCCGGGGCTGCGCGAGGGCGACCGGCAGGCGCTGCTGCGGGCCACCGCGAAGGTGGAGACCGCGGCCGGCGAGGCGGCCGGCGCCAGCTCCCGGCTCTCGGTGACCTTCGAGTCCGAGGGCGGCGTCTTCGCGGACGTCGACCGGGCCATCGCCGAGCGCCGCAGACTCTGGATCCGCTACTACTCGCCCGCGCGCGACGAGGTCACCGAGCGGGAGATCGACCCCATCCGCCTGGTCAGCGTCGGGCACACGTACGTCGAGGCGTGGTGCCGGCGCTCCGAGGCGCGCCGCACCTTCCGGCTCGACCGGGTCGCCGAGATCAGGATCCTCGACGAGCCGTCCGCGCCGCCCGAGGTCGAGCTGCGGGACCTGTCGGAAGCGCTGGTGCAGCCCGCGGCCGAGGACCCCGAGGTCGTGGTCGAGGTCGGACCGGGCGGCCGCTGGGTCGCCGAGTACTACCCGCACGACAGCGCGGACGAGCTTCCCGACGGCGGGCTGCGTATCACCCTGCGCACGCCCGACCCGGCCTCGCTCAGACGGCTGGCCCTGCGGCTCGGCCGCGACGGCCGCATCGTGGAGCCGCGCGCGCTGGCCGACAGCGCCCGGCAGGCGGCCCGCGAGGCGCTGGCGGCGTACGACGGGGTCGAGGCGGCCGGATGACCGGGCCCGCGCACGGTGCGGGACGGACAGGACGACAGGCAGGAGCGAGGGCTTTGAGCGAGTCGGCGATGTCCGGAGCGCGGACCATGACGGCGGCGTCCGCGTTCGCGGGGATGAGGAGCGTGGCCCCGGTGATGTTCCGGGCGGGCTGCCCGGACTGCCGGGAGCGCTTCGAGCTCGCCGCGAGCGCGCTGCGCCTGGCCATCGGCGCCAGCAGCCGCACCACGTTCTACTCCTTCACCTGCCCCGAGTGCGGGGCGGCCGTCCGCAAGCCGGCGGGGGAGCGGATCGTGGAGCTGCTCACCGGCGGCGGGGTCCGGACACTGCGGCTGCACTCGACCGTCTAGGCTCGCCCTCATGTTCTGGCCGATGTTCGCGGTTGCGGTGGGGTTCCTGGGTCTGCTGGTGCTCGGGGTGTTCGCCGTCAAGGTCTTCGTCGAGGCGGAACGGCTCGGCAGGCAGGTCACGGACTCGGCCCGCCGTATCGGCCGTGCCGCGGAGGACCTGGAGCGCGCGGCGGCCGGAGCGGCCCGCTCCGCCGAGTCCCTCTGAGCGGTTCCGGCCGGCTCCCGGCGCGGCTTCGCCCCTGTCACCGTGCGGGTCCCGGCAGGTACGCTGCTGATCGCGGACCGGAGAACGAGGCCCGGACCGCGGACGGGAGTACGCACAGGGATTGCCGGACGTTCACCCCTGAGCGTTACGATCGCTGTCAGCACCGTCGTTCGGACGCCTGTCCGACCGGTCGGACAGCCACCCACCCACCCGCCTCGGTGAGAAGGTAAAGACTTATGGGACGGCTCGGCCCCACCGAGATCATTCTGATCCTCGTCGTCATCATCCTGCTGTTCGGCGCGAAGAAGCTCCCGGACATGGCGCGGTCGCTCGGCAAGTCCGCCCGCATCCTCAAGAGCGAGGCGAAGGCGATGAAGGACGACAACAAGTCCGCCGCCCCCGCCGACCCGCCGGCCACCGGCGAGCAGCCCCCGGCGCAGCGCACCATCCAGGCCGCCCCCGGCGACGTGACCAGCTCCCGCCCGGTCACGGAGCCGACGGACACGACCAAGCGCTGACGCAGGGCCGGTGAACTCCGGCCCGCCGCACGAGATGGGAACGTGGGTTGCTCAAGTCTGCCCGCAAGCAGGAGAGGGATCCCGAGGGGCGGATGCCCCTCGTGGAACACCTGCGTGAGTTGCGCAACCGGCTCGCCAAGGCCGTCGTCGCGATCGTCGTGGTGATGATCGTGGCCGCGTTCTACAGCGAGCAGCTCATGCAGTTCCTCGCGGAGCCGGTGCCCAAATGCGAGGACCTGGCGAACAGTGACGGTGGTAACTGCGCCATCGTCTCCTTCAACACGCTGACGTCGCCGTTCACCACGACGATCAAGGTGAGCCTCATGGCCGGCCTGATCGTCTCCAGCCCTGTGTGGCTCTACCAGCTCTGGGCCTTCGTCGCCCCCGGGCTGCACAAGCACGAGAAGAAGTACACCTACTACTTCGTCTCGGCCGCGGTTCCGTTGTTCGCCGGCGGCGCCTACCTGTCGTACGTCATCCTCCCCGTCAGCATCAAGGTGCTGCTCAGCCTCACCCCCGGGGGATCGGCCAACATCCTCTCGCTCGACGAGGTCCTCGACTTCACCATCAGGATGGTGCTGGTCTTCGGCCTGGCCTTCGAGCTCCCCCTGCTGCTCATCATGCTGAACCTGGTCGGCATCGTCTCCGGCCGCCGCATGGCCGGCTGGTGGCGCGGTGTCGTCATGGGCGTCTTCGTCTTCGGCGCGGTCGCGACGCCCACCACGGACCCGGTGGGGATGATCGCCCTCTCCGGACCCATCGTCGTCCTCTACTTCGTCGCCGTGGCGTTCTCGCTGCTCAACGACAAACGGCGTGCCCGCAGGGAATCCCAGGGCCCCGCCGACGACGAGGCGTCCGAGCTGGACCTCACCCCGGAGTCCATCGATCCGGTGGAGCCCGTGGCCGCCCTGCCCGAGCAGGCGACCAGGGACCGGGTCAACGGTTATGACGACGTGACCTGAGGACCGCCCCGCAGCTCATAGGGTCATCCCCGTGACCAGCGAGATCACCCTCTTCGTCAACCCCACCGCGGGCCGCGGCCGGGGCGCCCGCGCGGCGCGGCCGGCCGCTTCCGCGTTCCGGGACGCCGGTTTCTCGGTGCGGACCGTGCTCGGCGACGACCCGCGGGACGCCCTGGACCGGGCGCGCGCCGCCGTCGAGGAGGGCACCGGCGCCCTGATCGCCGTCGGCGGCGACGGCATGGCGAACCTCGCCCTGCAGGCCGTCGTCGGCACCGGCACCCCCTTCGGCCTGGTCGCCGCCGGGACCGGCAACGACTTCGCCCGCGCCCTCGGCATGCCCCTGCGGGAACCGGCCGCGGCCGGCCGGATGATCGCCGACGCCCTCAAGTGCGGCCGGGTCCGCGACATCGACCTCGGCCGGGTCGGCGACCGCTGGTTCGGCGCCGTACTCGCCTCCGGCTTCGACTCCCGGGTCAACGACCGCGGCAACCGGATGCGGCTGCCCCTCGGCCGCGTCAAGTACGACGTCGCGATGGTCGCCGAGCTGGCCGCCTTCCGTCCGCTGCCCTACCGGATCACCCTCGACGGCGGCGAGGTCCGCGAGGTCGAGGCGACGCTGGTCGCCGTCGGCAACGGGCCGTCGTACGGCGGCGGCATGCGGATCTGCCCCGGCGCGGACCTGACCGACGGGCTGTTCGACATCACGGTGGTCGGCGAGTGCAGCCGGGCCACGCTGCTACGGGTCTTCCCCAGGGTGTACCGGGGCACGCACATCGGCCATCCCGCGATCACCGTGCTGCGGGCGGCGAGCGTGGAACTGGCCGCCGAGGAGGTCACCGGGTACGCGGACGGGGAGCCGGTGGGCCCGCTGCCGCTGACCGCGCGCTGCGTGCCGGGCGCGCTGCGGGTCGTCGGCCCCTGAACCGGGTGGCCCCGCTGCTCACAGGGACGGTTCCGGATAATGATCGTCCTGTTGTCGGTGCGGCCCGGTACGCTCGAAAGCACGATGACAGAGGACCTCTCACCGGCCGAGCGGTACGCGGCGGCGCGCAGGCGCGCTGCCGAGCAGGCCACCGCGCTCGCCTCCTTCCGCGAGATGTACGACTTCGGCCTCGACCCCTTCCAGATCGAGGCCTGCCAGGCGCTCGAAGCGGGGAAGGGCGTGCTGGTCGCCGCGCCCACCGGCTCCGGCAAGACGATCGTCGGCGAGTTCGCCGTCCACCTCGCCCTCCGGCAGGGCAAGAAGTGCTTCTACACGACACCCATCAAGGCGCTGTCGAACCAGAAGTACGCCGACCTGTGCCGCCGCTACGGCACGGAGAAGGTGGGCCTGCTCACCGGCGACAACAGCGTCAACTCCGACGCCCCGGTGGTCGTGATGACCACCGAGGTGCTGCGGAACATGCTGTACGCCGGGTCGCAGACCCTGCTCGGCCTCGGCTACGTGGTGATGGACGAGGTGCACTACCTCTCGGACCGCTTCCGCGGTGCCGTCTGGGAGGAAGTGATCATCCACCTCCCCGAGTCGGTGACCCTGGTGTCGCTCTCGGCGACGGTGTCGAACGCGGAGGAGTTCGGCGACTGGCTGGACACCGTCCGCGGTGACACCCAGGTGATCGTCTCCGAGCACCGGCCCGTGCCGCTGTTCCAGCACGTGCTGGCGGGACGCCGGATATACGACCTGTTCGAGGAGGGGGAGGGCGGCAAGAAGGCCGTCAACCCGGACCTCACGCGCATGGCCCGCCTGGAGGCGAGCCGCCCGTCCTGGGGCGACCGCAAGCGCGGGCGGGGCAATACGCGCGAGGCCGACCGGGAGCGGGAGCGCCGGCAGCGCTCGCGGGTGTGGACGCCGAGCCGGCCGGAGGTCATCGAGCGGCTCGACGCCGAGGGCCTGCTGCCCGCCATCACCTTCATCTTCAGCCGTGCCGCCTGCGAGGCCGCCGTCCAGCAGTGCCTGTACGCGGGCCTCAGGCTCAACGACGAGGAGGCGCGGGCCAAGGTCCGCGCCCTGGTCGAGGAGCGCACGGCCTCCATCCCGGCCGAGGACCTGCACGTCCTGGGCTACTACGAGTGGCTGGAGGGCCTGGAGCGCGGTATCGCGGCCCATCACGCGGGCATGCTGCCGACGTTCAAGGAGGTCGTCGAGGAGCTGTTCGTGCGCGGTCTGGTGAAGGCCGTGTTCGCGACCGAGACCCTCGCGCTCGGCATCAACATGCCCGCCCGCTCGGTGGTGCTGGAGAAGCTCGTCAAGTGGAACGGCGAGCAGCACGCCGACATCACCCCCGGCGAGTACACCCAGCTGACCGGCCGGGCCGGCCGGCGCGGCATCGATGTCGAGGGCCACGCGGTCGTGCTGTGGCAGCGCGCCATGAACCCCGAGCACCTGGCGGGGCTGGCCGGCACGCGCACGTATCCGCTGCGCTCCAGTTTCCGGCCGTCGTACAACATGGCGGTCAACCTGGTCGAGCAGTTCGGCCGGCACCGCTCGCGCGAGCTCCTCGAGACGTCCTTCGCGCAGTTCCAGGCGGACAAGTCGGTCGTGGGCATCTCGCGTCAGGTGCAGCGCAACGAGGAGGGTCTTGAGGGCTACAAGGAGTCCATGACCTGCCACCTCGGCGACTTCGAGGAGTACGCGCGGCTGCGCCGGGAGCTGAAGGACCGGGAGAACGAACTGGCCCGGCAGGGCGCGGTGCAGCGGCGCGCGGAGGCCGCCGCCGCGCTGGAGAAGCTGAAGCCCGGTGACGTCATCCACGTACCCACCGGAAAGTACGCGGGGCTGGCGCTGGTGCTCGACCCGGGGCTGCCGGCGGGCCGTTCCAACGGCCACCGCGGCTATGAGTACGCCGACGGCCCGCGCCCGCTGGTGCTGACCGCCGAGCGCCAGGTCAAGCGGCTGGCGTTGATCGACTTCCCGGTGCCGGTGGAGGCGCTGGAACGGATGCGGATCCCGAAGTCCTTCAACGCGCGTTCCCCGCAGTCCCGCCGGGACCTCGCCTCCGCGCTGCGCACCAAGGCCGGGCACATCGTCCCGGACCGGCACCGCAAGAAGGGTTCCCAGGCGGCCGACGACCGGGAGATCGCGCGGCTGCGCAAGGCGCTGCGGGCGCACCCGTGCCACGGCTGCCAGGACCGCGAGGACCACGCCCGCTGGGCCGAGCGCTACCACCGGCTGCTGCGCGACACCTCGCAGCTCGAGCGCCGTATCGAGGGCCGGACGAACACCATCGCCCGTACCTTCGACCGGATCGTCGCGCTGCTGACCGAGATGGACTACCTGCGCGGCGACGAGGTCACCGAGCACGGCAAGCGGCTGGCCCGGCTGTACGGCGAACTGGACCTGCTGGCCAGTGAATGCCTGCGCGAGGGCGTCTGGGAGGGGCTCGCCCCCGCCGAGCTCGCCGCGTGCGTGTCGGCGCTGGTGTACGAGGCCCGGGTCGCCGACGACGCGATGGCGCCCAAGCTGCCGTCGGGCAGGGCGAAGGCGGCGCTCGGCGAGATGGTCCGCATCTGGGGCCGGCTGGACGCCCTGGAGGAGGACTTCCGGATCAGCCAGACGGAGGGCGTGGGCCAGCGCGAGCCCGACCTCGGCTTCGCCTGGGCCGCCTACATGTGGGCGTCCGGCAAGGGCCTGGACGAGGTGCTGCGCGAGGTGGAGATGCCGGCCGGTGACTTCGTGCGCTGGTGCAAGCAGGTCATCGACGTGCTCGGTCAGATCTCCGCCGCCGCGCCGTCCGTCGAGGGGTCGACGGTCGGCAGGAACGCCCGCAAGGCGGTCGACGGACTGCTGCGCGGTGTGGTCGCCTACTCGTCCGTGGGCTGAACGGCCCGGTCCAGGAGTCCTGGAGAAGCCCGGTGCGCCCCGTGCGCGCCGGGCTTCTGCCTTGCGCGCGCCCTCATCGAAGGGCGTCACCGCCCGGTTCCGTGGGCAGGATCAAGGAGCCCGAGGCGCTCCCTCACCCCTTACGGTGAGTGGTTTTCGTACGCCTGGACGCGGTGACGGATGGTGTTCGAACGGCCGCGCAGCGTGTAAACGACCTGAGCGTACTCCTGTCCCAGGGGTCATTTCCGGCACTCGCCGAATATGACATGGCGATGATCCTGTCGGACTAAGCTCGCCCGCAGCGCACCGAGTTGAGATGAATTCGTGCGCTTGTTCCCCTATGTGCACGTTTCCCGGCCGTCAGTCGATTCGTTTCAGAGGGCTCATATGGCGAGTGTCCAACTTCCCCACACACGCGTGCTGTTGTTGCCGGCCATAGTGATGGCCGCGGCGACCGGAGCCGCCGTCGCCCTGGTGACGGAGCCCGCCCGGATCGCCGTCGGCGTGTGCGGCGCCGTCGCGACCCTGCTGGTGACCGCCGCCGCGGCCGAGGCGGTGCGCCGCGGCCGGATCCTGCGGGAGGCGCGGGCCGAGCACGACCGTCACCGTGCGTACCTGGAGTCCCGGATCGCCGCCCACAACACGGAGACGGAGTACTTCATCAACCAGGTCGTCCCCGCGGCCCTGAACCACCTGCACAGCGGGAACGACCCCCATGAGGTGCTGCGCGACCTGCCCCGGCTCGACCCGGCCTGGCGCGACCTGCCGGAGTACCAGCTCCGGATGCTGCGGACGATGCTCAAGATCATCGACGACGAGGAGAACCTGCGCGACTCCGCCCAGCGCTCCTTCGTCAGCATCGCCCGCCGCGTCCAGGCGATCGTCCACCAGCAGGCCAAGGAACTCCGCGAGATGGAGGAGGACCACGGCCGCAACCCCGAGGTCTTCGACGACCTGCTGCGCATCGACCACGGCACCGCGCTGATCGGCCGCCTCGCCGACTCCATCTCCGTCCTCGGCGGCGGCCGTCCCGGACGCCAGTGGCCCAAGCCCGTCGCGCTCTACAGCGTGCTGCGCGGTGCCATGTCCCGCATCCTCGAGTACCGCCGCATCGACCTGAAGTCGATCGCCAAGATCAACATCAAGGGCATCTACGTCGAGCCGGTCATCCACGCCGCCGCCGAGATCCTCGACAACGCCACCCGCTACTCGCCGCCGACCTCCAAGGTGAGCGTCACCGCCACCGAGGTGCAGACCGGCGTCGCCATCGAGATCGAGGACGCCGGCGTCAGCCTCGACGAGCAGGCCCGTGCCCGCATCGAGGGCATCCTCGAACAGGCCCAGAAGGGCACCGACCTCCAGGAGATCGGCGGCAACCCGCGCCTCGGCCTCGCCGTCGTCGGCCGCCTCTGCACCGCGTTCAACATGCAGGTCTCGCTGCGCGCCTCCGCCTACGGCGGCGTCCGCGCCGTCCTCGTCGTACCCAGCGAGATGATCACCGACGAGCCCGGCGTGGGCCTCGCCCACGGCATCGGGGCGACCTCCGTGCCCCGCCCGGTCGACGCCCTGCCCGGCCCCGAGCGCACCCCCAAGAAACGCCGCCCCACCAGCCCCCGCATCCCCGCCACCGTCTCCATGGAGGACGACGTCCCCGAGGTCACCGAGTGGACCGCGGGCGGACTGCCCCAGCGCCGCAGCCGGGTGAAGACCCCGATCACCCAGCGGTACGCCGAACAGGCGGCCGCCGAACGGGCCGAGCGGGAGGCCAAGGAGCGGGGCGAGGAGTACCACGACATCTGGGCCAGGCCCGAGCCCGAGAAGAAGCAGGACGACCGCGAACCCGGGCTGTGGGTCGACGCCTTCTGGGAGGGCATGCGCAAGGGCCTCGACCCGGGCGTCCCCACCACCGACTTCACCCGGAACCCGACCGCCTACCTGCATCTCATCAACGAACCGGCCCGCACCGAGGCCGATGACGAGGGGGACCTCAAGTGATCCAGCAACGAGCCAACTTCGACTGGATGCTCAAGGAGCTCGCCGACGGCGTACCCGGCGTCGAGATGATCGTGGTGCTCTCCGCCGACGGCCTGCGCATCGCCCGCTACGGCGGCGAGCCGGACGCCGCCGACCGGGTCGCCGCGGCCTGTGCGGGCGTACAGAGCCTCGCCGGGGCCGTCGCCCAGGAACTCCCTTACGGCAACGGCGAGATGAAGATGGTGCTCATCGAGATCGACGAGGGCTACTTCTACCTGATGGCGGCCGGCGCCAACGCCTATCTCGCGGTGCTCTCCGACATGACCTGCGAGCCGGGCCGTATGGGCGGCATGATGCGCGACCTCGTCGTCCGCATCGGCGCCCATCTGACCAGTCCGCCCCGACGGAACGGGCAGACCGTATGACTCCTCCGCAACGCCAGAGGCGCTTCCCCCAGGACGGCCCCCCTCCGCAGCCGGCCGAACAGGCCGGGAAGGGGGGCCAGGGCGGCAACCCGGAGCGGCTGTACGTCGTCACCGGACCGGACGGCGAACGTGCCGACATCGATCTCGTCACGCTGATCGTGGCCGGCTCCCCGGACCCCCCGCCCTCCGCCACCCCCGAGCAGGCGGCGCTGCTCCGGCTCTGTGCCGCCCCCCTGTCCGTGGCCGAACTGTCGGCCTATCTCAATCTGCCGTTCAGCGTGGTGACCAGGCTGCTCACCGAGATGCTGGCGGCGGAACTGGTCCAGGCACGCTTCCCGATCGTCCGCAAGGCGCTGCCCGACCGTTCCCTTCTCGAAGCGGTGATGCATGGACTTCAAAGGCTCTGAGACCATCCCGGGCCCCCGCGCCGAGGACCAGTTGCCGCACACGGCACAGGCCGCGGTGAAGATCGTGATCGTGGGCGGATTCGGGGTCGGCAAGACGACCATGGTCGGCTCGGTCAGCGAGATCAAACCGCTGACCACCGAGGAGACCATGACACAGGCCGGCATCGGGGTCGACGACAACTTCGGTTCCGCGTCCAAGACGGCCACCACGGTCGCCATGGACTTCGGCCGCATCAAGATCACGGACCAGCTGGTGCTGTACCTGTTCGGCACCCCCGGCCAGGAGCGCTTCTGGTTCCTGTGGAACGGGCTGTTCGAGGGGGCGCTCGGCGCGGTCGTGCTGGTCGACACCCGCCGCCTCGAAGTCAGCTTCGACGTCATGGGACGGCTGGAGGAGCGCGGTGTGCCGTTCGTCGTCGCGGTCAACTCCTTCCCGGACGCCCCGCGTTACCCCGTCGAGGACCTGCGGTCCGCCCTCGACCTGTCCGAGCAGATCCCCATCGTGGACTGTGATGTGCGGCGCCGCGCCTCCAGCCGCGACGTGCTGATGACCCTGATGCGGTTCCTGCACTCGCTCGCCATGACGGGCTCGCTCACCTGACCCCGGGATCCCTCCCGCCCCTGATCCCGCTTTCCCCTCGGAGCGACCACTGTGACGCCTGAACCCACCTCCCTGACGGGAGACTCCCCGACCGGAACGGACGACGCCCGGCCCGGCCCGCCCCCCGGCTGCCCCGCGCACGGCAAGGGCCCCGGCGGACTGAGCCGGCTGCACGAGTCGGAGGACCTGAAGAAGCTGTACGAGGAACTGCGGGCCGAACACGGTCCGGTGGCGCCCGCGCTGGTCCACGACGACGTACCGGTGTGGGTGGTCCTCGGCCACGCCGAGAGCCAGCAACTGGTACGCAGCCCCGCGCAGTACTGCAAGGACAGCCGCATCTGGTCCGCGCTCGCAGAAGGACTGGTCAAGCCCGACCACCCGCTGATGCCGCACATCGCCTGGCAGCCGATGTGCGCCCACACCGAGGGCGACGAGCACCGGCGGCTGCGCGGCGCCATCGACGCCGCCGTGGCGGCCACCGACTTCCGCGGTCTGCGCCGGCACGTCAACCGCAGCGTCCAGCGCGTCGTCAACCGGTTCTGCGAGGCGGGCGAGGCCGAACTGGTCGGCCAGTACGCCGAGCACCTGCCGATGGTCGTGATGTGCCACGTCCTCGGCATGCCCGACGAGTACAACGACCGGATCGTCGAGGCCGCCCGCGACATGATCAGGGGCACCGAGACCGCCATCGCCAGCAACGCGTACATCATGGAGGCCCTGGGCCGGCTCACCGCCCGCCGCCGCGTCGAGCCGGCGGGGGACTTCACCAGCCACCTCGTCACCCACCCGGCTCAGTTGACCGACGAGGAGATCAGCCAGCAGCTCAGGGTGGTGCTGATCGGCGCCTACGAGGCGATCGCCAACCTCCTCGCCAATGTGCTGCGCCAGGTGCTGATCGACCCGCGCTTCCGCTCCCAGCTCAACGGCGGCCAGATGACCGTGCCCCAGGCGGTGGAGCAACTGCTCTGGGACGAACCGCCGTTCAGCACCATCTTCGCCTACTTCGCCAAGCAGGACACGGAGCTCGGCGGACAACGCATCCGCAAGGGCGACGGACTGATCTTCGCGCCCGCACCGGCCAACGTCGACCCCCGCGTGCGCCCCGACCCGACCGCCGACATGCAGGGCAACCGCTCGCACCTCGCCTTCGGCGGCGGTCCGCACGAGTGCCCCGGCCAGGACCTCGGCCGCGTGATCGCCGAAGTCGGCGTCGACGCGCTGCTCATGCGGCTGCCCGACGTCGAACTGAGCATCGGTGAGGAGCAGCTGGCCTTCACCGAGTCCATCGCCTCGCGGCATCTCGTGGAGCTGCCCGTCCACTTCACGCCCCGGCCGCAGCAGGACGTGCTGCTGCGGCCCAGCCACGAGAACGACGCGATCCCGCAGCAGGACTGGCACATCGGCGTGACCCGGCCGACGGCCCCTGTGTCCCCTGTGTCTTCTGTGCTGCCCGAGCCGAGCGTCGAGCCGCCGGTGCCGCACCCGGTGCCGCACCCGGTGCCGCCCCCCGCGCCGGCGCCGTCGCCGGTGACGGAACCCGCCCCGCCGCAGGGCGCCTGGCAGCGCTTCCTGCGCTGGTGGCGCGGTTACTGACCGGCCGCCCAGTCCTCGTACGAGGACCATGCCGCGAGCATCCGGCCGCTGGTGAACCGGTGCTCCGCACCCGTCACCGGATCGGTGAACTCCAGCTTCCGCGCCAGCAGTTGCAGCGGGCGCCGGAAGTCACCGGCCGGGACGGGGGCGGCCACCTCGGGGTACAGCGGATCGCCGAGGATCGGCACGCCCAGGGCGTTCATGTGCACCCGTAGCTGATGGGTCTGTCCGGTGCCGGGCACCAGCCGGTACCGGCCGAGGCCGTCGGCCCGGTGGGCGGCGAGTTCGACACGGGTCACCGCGTTCGGCTCGCCCTCGACCTCCTCGGCGGTCAGCACCCCCCGCTCCTTCACGATCCGGCTGCGCACGGTCCGGGGCAGGTCCAGGGCCGGGTCGTACGGGGCGACGGCCTCGTACTCCTTGCGCACCAGCCGGTCGCGGAACAGCGTCTGGTAGGCCCCGCGCTCCCCGGGCCGCACCGTGAACAGCACCAGGCCAGCGGTGAGCCGGTCCAGGCGGTGCGCGGCGCCCAGCTCCGGGACGCCCAGCTCACGGCGGAGCCGGGCGAGCGCGGTCTGGGTGACGTGGCCGCCGCGCGGGGTGGTGGCCAGGAAGTGGGGCTTGTCGACGACGACGATGTGCTCGTCCCGGTGGACGACCTCCAGCGGGAACGGCACCGGCACCTCGGCGGGCGGCTCACGGTGGAACCACACGCACATGCCGGGTGCGTACGGGGTGTCCGCCGGTACGGACCGTCCGTCCGCCCCGACGATCAGGCCCGCGGCGAACATCCCGTCCACGACCCCGGGACCGGCGGCCGAGAGCCGCTGCGCCAGGTGCTCCCGTACCGTGGCCCACTGGTCCCCGGCGGGCAGCCGGACCCGTACCGGGTCCACACCGTCGCGCTGCGGCAGGGGGGAGGGCGGGGTCGGCCGTCTGCGTCTCACACCGGGCAAGCGTACGGGGCCGCTCAGCCGTGGTTCCCGGTCGCCCGTCTCAGCTCCGCCTCGACCTCGTGGAGCGGTCTGCCCTCGGCCCGGGCGTACTCGGTCACCGCGAGGCGGACGTCACGGGCGAGGTCGCGCCAGGCCCGCCAGGCGGTCTCCCAGGTGGCGGTCTGGCGCGCGCTCCACTTGGTCCGGGCGGGCGGGCCGTAGGCGTCCCGCAGGTGCCGGACCCGGGAGTGCGCCTCGTCCGCCGCGCGCTGCTTGGCCACGAGCTCGTCGAAGGTGTGTGCCACGCGGCCGGATCCTGGGGCAGCGCCCCGCCTCCGGCCGGCCCGCCACGCCGCCGGGCGCGGCCCGGCGGGCCACGGTTCACCTGATCGGCCCGCCCCGGCGGACGTACGGGGCGTCCCGGTGCTTTGTGGGGTGCCCCGCGCCGGCGGGGTCACACAGCAAGCCCGTCGAACCGGCACCGTGGCCGGAGAAGGTCAGGCGGAGGTCTCCGTGCCTTCCTGCTCCGCCTCGACGCGGGCGTTCCAGTCGCGCTTGGAGGCCTGCCAGCCGTCCTCGTTGTGGCCGAGGCGCCAGTAACCGGAGATCGACAGATCCTCGCGCGGAATGCCGCGCTCGACCCGCAGCAGACGGCGCAGCTCCTTCACGAAGTGGGCCTCGCCGTGGACGAAGGCGTGCACCCGGCCCTCCGGGAAGTCGAGGCCCCGGACGGCCTCCACCAGGACCTCGCCGACGGGCCGGGCACCGCGGTGCAGCCAGCGGACCTCCACATCGGAGTCGATCTTCTGCTCCTCGTCGGGGCCGGAGACCTCCACGAAGGCGAACGCCCTGGCGCCGTGGGGCAGCGCCTCCAGCGAGCGGGCGATCGCGGGCAGCGCGCTCTCGTCACCGGCGAGCAGGTGCCAGTCGGCGGCCGGGTCGGGCGCGTAAGCGCCGCCGGGACCCAGGAACCGGACGACCTCGCCCGGCCGGGCGTTCGCCGCCCAGGGGCCGGCCAGGCCCTCGTCGCCGTGGACCACGAAGTCCAGGGTCAGCTCACGGTGCTCGGCGTCCCACTGGCGCACCGTGTACGTCCGGGTCACCGGCCACTGCTCGCGCGGGAACTCCTCACGGACGCGCTGGAGGTCGAAGGGCTCCGGATACGCCGCCCCCGCGGCCGGGAACAGGAGCTTGACGTAGTGATCCGTGCAGGTGTCCGCCGAGAAATCGGAGAGCCCCTCACCACCGAGCACCACGCGCTGCATGTGCGGGGTCAGCCGCTCGGTGCGGACGACCTCGGCGGTGTGCGGCGCGCGCGGGGCGCGTACCGGTCGCTCTGCCATGAGGAGCCTCCCAGCTGTCACAGTTAGGGTTACCTAAGTTAGCACCTCGGTCCCGGTCGACGCCTCGTCGGCGGACACTCCGTCCGGTTCGGCCATGGGTGCGCCTCACGCCGAGAGGGTCGTCAGCAGGCGCTGCAGCGAGCCGCCCAGGCCCCAGCGGGCGGCCAGGGACTCCACCCCGGCCGGGTCACGCGGCCCGTGCGGCAGCGCCGTGTCGACGTCCGGGAGCGGGACGTCGTCCGCTACCCGGACGACCTTCGGGGCGACCGCGAGATACGGCCGCGCCTCGTCCAGACGCTTGCGCTGCGACGGCGTGAGCCTGGCCCGCGGGTCGTCCACGGCCGCCAGGATCCCGGCCAGGTCGCCGAACTCGGCCAGCAGCTTGGCCGCCGTCTTCTCCCCGATGCCCGGCACGCCCGGCAGACCGTCGCTCGGATCACCGCGCAGCAGCGCCAGATCCGCGTACCCCCTGCCGTCCACCCCATACTTCTCGCGCAGCACGGCCTCGTCGGTGACCTGGAGCGTTCCGACGCCCTTCAGCGGATACAGCACGCGCACCCCGCGCGCGTCGTCCACCAACTGGTAGAGATCGCGGTCACCGGTGACGATGTCGACCGGTCCGCCGGCGCGGCCGGTGAACGTGCCGATCACGTCGTCCGCCTCGTACCCGGCGACCCCCACCCGCGCGATGCCCACCGCGTCGAGCACGCTCTCGATGACCGGCACCTGCGGGGAGAGCGTGTCGGGCACCTCCTCCTCGTCCGGGCCCGCCGGGCGCTCCTCGGCGACGCGGTGGGCCTTGTAGGAGGGGATCAGCTCCACCCGCCACTTCGGGCGCCAGTCGGCGTCCATGCAGGCGACCAGGTGGTCGGGGCGGTGGTCCTTGACCAGGCGGTCGATGAAGTCGAGCAGTCCGCGCACGGCGTTCACCGGGGTGCCGTCCGGGGCCCTGACGGAGTCCGGGACGCCGAAGTAGGCGCGGAAGTACAGGGAAGCGGTGTCGAGAAGCATGAGTCGTCCGGTCACGCACCGCATCATGCCGCACACCGCTGACAGTGCGGGTGCGCCGGCGCGGGCCGGGGTGGGTTCCCGCGGCCCGGCGTTCGCGGGGGTGCCGCCGCGCCCGCTTTCCCCCACTCCCGGCTCCCCTTCGAGCGGGGCTCCATCGCCCTGCGCGTGACTGCCCCAGTTGCGTAAGGCGCAACAGCTTGCCCTTTGCGCGACCTGTGTGAGGCGTCACACGAAAACGTTTGCCCTGTGCAAAACCGGGGAGGCGCGGCCCCGGAGCGATGCCGGTTACAGATTCAACTGTTGTGGGCCGCGTGAGCCGTCCGCCGGGCGTCGCTCCTGTCCTTTGCCGTCGAGACAAGAGGTACGCGTGTCATCCAGGCTTGAGGCCGAGCATCTGTTCAAGGTGTTCGGCAGACGACCGGACCAGGCGGTCGAACGACTGCGCCAGAAGAAGACCGACCGGGAGGAGCTGCGTTCCGACGGCACCACCGCCGCCGTCATCGACGCCTCGTTCACGGTGGAGCCGGGCGAGATCTTCGTCGTCATGGGCCTGTCGGGGTCCGGCAAGTCCACCCTGCTGCGGATGCTGAACGGACTGCTGGAGCCCACCGCCGGACAGGTGCGCTTCGGCGGCCAGGACCTGACCGCGCTGCCCGACCGGGAACTGCGCCGGGTCCGCTCCCGGAAGATCAGCATGGTCTTCCAGCACTTCGCGCTGTTCCCGCACCGCAGCGTCCGTGACAACGCCGCCTACGGTCTTGAAGTGCAGGGCGTGCCCCGCGCCGAGCGCGAACGCCGCGCCGACGAGGCGCTCGCCCTGTGCGGCCTGGCCGGCTGGGAGAAGTCGTGGCCGGACGAGTTGTCGGGCGGCATGCAGCAGCGCGTGGGTCTCGCCCGCGCGCTCGCCACCGACGCCGACCTGCTGCTGATGGACGAGTCCTTCAGCGCCCTCGACCCGCTGATCCGCCGCGACATGCAGGACCAGCTCCTCGAACTGCAGAAGACCCTGAAGAAGACGATCGTCTTCATCACCCACGACCTCAACGAGGCCATGCGCCTGGGCGACCGGATCGCGGTGATGCGCGACGGCCGCATCGTGCAGATCGGCACCGCGCAGGACATCCTGATCCGCCCCGCCAACGACTACGTCGCCTCCTTCACCCAGGACGTCGACCGCTCCCGCGTGCTCACCGCCGGCGCCGTGATGGACCGCGAGGTCCGCGGCGACGAGGCCGACTGCGGCTGCGAGACCGCGACGCCCGGCACGCCGTTCACCGACCTGTGCGCGATCAGTGCCCGCGTACCGCACCCGGTGGCGGTGCTGGACCAGGAGGGCGCGCTCGTCGGGGTCGTGCCCCGGCAGCGCCTCGTCGGCTTCCTCGGCGACGAGGAGTCCGACCCCGGGGTCTGCGACACCCCGCGCGACAAGGGCGGCGAGAAGGTGATGGCCCGTGCCTAGGATTCCGCTCGGCGACTGGGTCAACAGCGCCGTCGACTGGCTGCTCGCCCACGTCAGCTGGCTGTTCGACTTCTTCAAGGCCGCCTTCACCGGCGCCTACGACGGTGTCAACGCCGTCCTCCAGGCCCCCGAACCGCTGATCCTCTGCGGCATCTTCGCGGTCATCGCCTTCTGGCTGCGCGGCACCCTCGCCGGTGTCCTCACCTTCCTCGGTTTCGCCTTCCTCGACTCCATGGAGTTGTGGGAGGACTCGATGGTGACGCTGGCGCTGGTCATCGTCGCCACGGTGATCGCGCTGGTCGTATCGGTGCCGGTGGGCATCTGGGCGGCCCGCTCGGACCGGGTCAGCGCCGTGGTCCGGCCGGTCCTGGACTTCATGCAGACACTGCCCGCGATGATCTACCTCATCCCGGCGATCCTGTTCTTCGGGACCGGCTCCGCCCCGGGCATCGTCGCCACCCTGATCTTCGCGCTCGCCCCGGGCGTGCGCATGACCGAGCTGGGCATCCGCCAGGTCGACAAGGAACTGGTCGAGGCGGCCGAGGCGTTCGGCACCACACCCCGCGACACCCTGCTGCGGGTGCAGCTCCCGCTGGCGCTGCCCACGGTGATGGCGGGCGTCAACCAGGTCATCATGCTCGGCCTGTCCATGGCCGCGATCGCCGGCATGGTCGGCACCGGCGGACTCGGCGGCGCGGTCATCGAGGCCATCGGACAGCTCAACATCGGCCTCGGCGCCGAGGCCGGCATCGCCATCGTCATCCTGGCGATCTACCTGGACCGCATGACCAGCGCCCTGGGCACCCAGGTCTCCCCGCTCGGCCGGCGCGCCGCCGCCAAGGCACGCTCCGCGCAGGGACTGAGGATCTGGTCCTACCGGCCCCGCCCGCAGGTCGCCGTGATCGGTGTCGTCGTCCTCGCCCTGGTCGCGGGCGGCATGGGGATCTTCGGCGGCAGCGGCTCCACGACCACCACCGCCGGCGGCGAGAAGGTCGGCGACGGCAGGAAGGTCACCATCGGCTACATCCCCTGGGACGAGGGCGTCGCCTCCACCTTCCTGTGGAAGGAGATCCTGGAGCGGCGCGGTTTCGAGGTCGAGGCCAAGCAGTTCGAGGCCGGCCCGCTCTACACCGCCCTCGCACAGGGCGACGTCGACTTCCAGACGGACGCCTGGCTGCCCACCACCCACGAGGCGTACTGGAAGAAGTACGGCGAGCGGCTCGACGACCTCGGCTCCTGGTACGGCGAGACGTCGCTGGAGCTGACCGTCCCGTCGTACATGGAGGACGTCGACAGCCTGGAGGACCTCAAGGGCAAGGCCGGCCTCTTCGACGGGGAGATCACCGGCATCGAGTCCAGCGCCGGCATGATGGGCCTGCTGAAGAGCAAGGTCCTCAAGGAGTACGGCCTGGACGAGGAGTACGAGGTCGTCGACAGCTCCACCCCGGCGATGCTGGCCGAGCTCAAGCGGGCCTACAGCAAGAAGGAACCGGTCGTCGTCACGCTCTGGTCGCCGCACTGGGCGTACAGCGACTACGACCTGAAGAAGCTGAAGGACCCCAAGGGAAGCTGGGGCAAGGGCGACGGCGTGCACACGGTGTCGCGCAAGGGCTTCGCCGGCGACAACCCGCTCGTCGGGAAGTGGCTGAAGGACTTCTCGATGACCGAGGAGGAGCTGACCGGCCTGGAGGCCGAGATCAACAAGGCCGGCAAGGGCGAGCAGCAGGACGCCGTCCGCACCTGGCTGAAGGCCAACCCGGGCGTGGTCGACAAGCTGGCCCCGGTCGAGTCCGGTTCCGGCGACACCCCCGCCGAGGCGAAGCGGCCGCTGGACGTGGCCTGGTTCCCCTGGGACGAGGACATCGCCGTCACCTACCTGTGGAAGAACGTCCTGGAGCGTCGCGGCTACACGCTGAACCTCAAGCAGATGGAGGTCGGCCCGGTCTACACCGGCCTCGCCTCCGGTGACCTCGACCTCAACTTCGACGCCTGGCTGCCGTACGCGCAGAAGAACTACTGGGACAAGAGCAAGGACGACCTCACCGACCTGGGCACCTGGTACGAGCCCACCTCGCTGGAGATCGCCGTCCCCTCGTACGTCAAGGACGTCACGTCCCTGGCGGACCTCAAGGGCAAGGCCGACCTGTTCGACGGGCGGATCATCGGCATCGAGCCCGGCACCGGGGAGATGCGGCTGCTCAAGAACGAGGTCCTGCCGGGCTACGGCCTGGAGGACGAGTACGAGGTCGTCGACGGCTCCACGCCGGCGATGCTGGCCGAGCTCAAGCGGGCCCTCGCCAAGAAGGAGCCGGTCGCGGTCACCCTGTGGTCGCCGCACTGGGCCTACAGCGAGTACGAGCTGACCAAGCTGAAGGACCCCGAGAAGGCCTTCGGCGAGGGCAACACGATCCGCACCATCGCGAGCAGGAAGTTCCCCGAGCAGTACCCCGAGCTCACGAAGTGGATCAAGGGCTGGCACATGAGCGAGGACGAGCTGGGCAGCCTGGAGGCCGAGATCAAGAACCGCGGCCAGGGCCACGAGGAGGAGGCCGTCGCCGCCTGGCTGGAGGAGCACCCGGACATGGTGGAGCGGATGACCCCGCGGTAGACGACTCCGCGGCAACCGCCGTACCGGCCGCCCCGAGGGGCGGGGGCCGCCCCCCCCCCGACCCCGGTCGGTGGAGCGACCTAATTAGCGGGTGTTCTTGATTGATTGAGGGTCCGAGGGCGGCGTTGAGAACGCGGCCAGGGGC